>CAJOMC010000001.1 GCA_905235635.1 uncultured Bacilli bacterium
TAGTTAATATCTTTTTACCACAAAATATTGTGGTGTTTAAACATGCATTATTTTAAAATTACTAAAAATTATTCTTGATTATTTATAGTTAAGTCCTCCTAAAATTTTGTTTTTTCTTGCTCCATAGGGATAGAGAACATTTAATTGCTTTTGTCCCAAACTTTTTTATTTTTCCTTTCAATAGATAAGGGACAAGTTTTAGCATTTTGATAACCTTTTTGAAGAAAAAGTTAAAATTGAATATCTATAATTTGAAACTTTTTAACTTCTTCATAGGAAAAGGGACAAATATCTGCTAAAAAGTGAAATTTTTCCATGCTTTCTTTCCTCCTAAGTCTTAGTCGGCACTAATTAAGCAAAAGTTCGGGTTTTTAAAATTTTTCTTCCACTATATGGAGATTTCGGTGCCCTTTTGAGGTCCCTCATTTTTAGATTTCCTCAACATATGGAGAAAAAGATGCTTTTTCGTTGAGTGTCTATTTTGACTTTCTTTTCCTTTTCCACTACCCCATGCGAAAGTGAGATGCAATCGACCAAAGATTTATAAAGTTCCTTTGCTCACTATATGGAGAAATAGAAGCTGTTTTGGTCGGGGTCATTTCTATATCTTCAATAGATAAAGGACAATGTTTTTAAAATATGCTTTTTTTCTTTTCCCACTGTATGGAGAAAATAAGGTTATTTTGACGGGGGTATAAAATTAAAAAGCTCACCAGAATTTAATCCAGTGAGCATTTAAGATTTATTTGCCTGCGATTTTGTATTTATTTTATAAATTGATTCAACGATATTTCTAAGTCTAATTTGCCAATAAAAATTCCTAATACTAATGTGTTTTCTAATGAAGCTACGTTCTTTAATTTCTTTGTTTCCACATTATAGATAGCTAATCCACCTATATTATTATAAATAACTGCTTCATATACTTCGCCAGCATCTTCAATAAGTACGTTTTTATTAAATTGAACATCATTGTTTTTAAAATAGCAGTTAATAGTATGTTCATCCTTATTTAATAATATAATGTTATCTACGATAGTATCGGTGTATCCTTTGATTTCTTTTTCTGATAATTGTGATAGAATTGTTGTCTTTGTCATTTTTCTTTCCTCCAAAAATTTTGTGATTTTCTATGCAGGCAAGCTTATTGTATGCCTATTCAAAATAAAAAATAATTTGCTTAAGATAATAATCGTAAAAAACATATAAAAAAATAAGTTATACAATAGTAAAAACGATTAAAAAGTGATATAATTATAACATATTAAAAAAGGCGGGGCATTTTTATATGAAATACAGTGATGCAATAAAAAAAGTTCGATTAAAAATGTGCTTAACTCAATCAGAGTTCGGAGCTCTTTTTGGTGTGACATTTGGCACTGTTAATAGATGGGAGGCAGGGACATTTGAGCCTACCATGAAAATCAAAAGAATGTTAATGCCTTATTTTGAAAAATATAAAATTGAAGTAGAGGAGCAGTAAAATGAACTATAGTGATGAACTGACAAATATATATAAAAAACTAGAGACAGATATCAATTACATTGATAATTCAGAACAAACTGCTAAATATACGACATCCACAAATTATTCATTAGAGAGTGAAACTCCTTTTCAAAGATGGTACAGATATAAAGAGGGGTTTTCTTACTCACTTATAAAAGAATTAATTGAAAAACAATCTAAGAATAATGAAGGAAAGATTTTGGATCCATTTCTAGGTTCAGGAACAACCTGTTTAGTTGCTGATTCTCTTTTACGAAAAAGCGTTGGTTTTGAGATAAATCCATTTTCAAGTTTTGTGTCAAAATGTAAACTATCTTCTTATTCAAGCGCTGATAAAGAAGAATTAAAAAGATGCATAGACTCGATAAGAGTTTTAAATATATATAATTATGATGTCTTTCCTGACCCTAAACTTTCTTTTGCTAAAAAAGTGTTTGATGAAGATGTAAAAGATATATTTTTAAGATTAAAAAGTGTTATATATACTATAACTAATAATCAGAAAGTTTTTGACTTGTTGAAACTAGCATGGCTATCTATTCTTGAAGATGTTTCAAATTATCGAAAAGCTGGAAACGGATTGAAAATTAAAAAAACTAAGAAAAACTCTATAAAAGCCGAAAACATAATTACCACTTATATAAATAAGCTTGAGATTATTTATTCGGATATTAATAAAGTTTTAGTTAATGGCCTCAGTGAAGTAATAAACGATTCATGTTTGAATATAAATCTAGAAGATTTTAATGGGTATTTTGATGGAATTATTTTTTCTCCGCCATATGCAAATTGCTTTGACTATATGGAAATATATAAACTAGAACTATGGTACGGGGATTTTGTAAAAGACTATGAAGAATTAAAACAGCTCAGAAAAAAATCGTTTAGTTCTAATTTAAATAGTATAAATGGTCGAGTATTTAATGATGATTCCTTCGCAAAACTTCTAAATAGTATGGACGATAATTTATTGTGGGATAAGAAAATCAAAATGATGCTTAATGATTACTTTGCTGATTTTGAAGAATTGTTAGGAAAACTTGAAAAAGCATTGACATCAAATGGATTTATAGATGTAGTTGTTGGTAATTCAGCATATGGTGGGATAGTTTTTCCAACTGATTTATTTATAGCTAAAATTGCCAAAAAATATGGTTTTCTTGTTGAAAAAATAATTATTGACAGATATTTAATCACAAGTTCACAGCAATATGAAAAAACATTGCCATATAGAAAGTATTTGAGGGAGAGTATTGTATGTCTAAGAAAACAATAATTGTAGATGAATTGCCTATAGATATTCAAAATGGTGCTGTATATGAGATTGATCAATCAACTCCAAACAGATTCACTCATAATTTTTTTAAATACCCATGCAAATTTATTCCTGAACTTCCATTATGGGCAATGAAAAAATATATACATAAAAAAGATAGTATGATTCTTGATCCGTTTAATGGAAGTGGAACCACTTCTTTAGAAGCTGTGATAAATGGGTTTGCCTCTTATGGTGTTGAAATAGATAAAGTTGCAAAACTAATTTCAAAAGTAAAGTGTTATAGCTTTAATAGTGCTGAAATTGATAATATTAAAAAAACTTATCTTTTTATAAAAAACACTTATAATACTTCGAATATTTATAGGCCCGACATTAAAAACATTGAGCACTGGTTCCCAGAAGATGCTATTGATGACTTAGGAAAATTGATTTCAACAATTAATAAAATTGAAGATGAACGAATTAGAAATTATTTTAAAGTTATTTTTGTATCAATAATTAAACCTTGTTCATATTGTGACAATGCATCTCCAAAACCCTATGTTTCTACTAAAATTAAAAAAGAGCCAAAAAATGTATTCGAAGAGTTTTCATCAAATTTTGATCGATATATTAAGGAAACAAGCGAATTATCTACTCTTTCTCAATTGGGCTCATTTACAATCCTTAAAGGTGACGCTTTAAGTTTTCAATTTGATGGAGAGTTTGATTTAGCTTTCACATCTCCGCCTTATATAAATGCTTTTGATTATGTAAGGACAATGAGATTGGAAAATTTATGGTTAGGTTTTCATGATGAATCTTCGCTGTTAAAATCAAAGGCCAATTATGTTGGCACTGAAAAAATTAATCAAAAACAACTAAAAATTGATAGCGAAATTTTTACATTAAGTCAAAGATTATTTGATAATTATATTAATATACAAAAAATAGATAAGAAAAGGGCAGATGTTGTTGCTAAATATTTCTCTGATATGTTTGCAAATCTTAAAACTATTAAAAAGCATTTGAAGATAGGTTCTATCTACGGAATAGTAGTCGGTGATAATGAAATTTGCAAAGAAGTAGTAAAAACAAGTGAAATATTAACTGACTTAGCAACAAGCATTGGCTTTGAATTAGATTGTTATTACTCATATTTGATAAAAAACCCATATATACGTATACCTAGAAATGGAAAAGGTGGGCAGGTTAAGTATGATAATGTCATCTGCTTAAGGAGGGTAAAATAATGGCTCAAAAAGATAGAAGTAAAGAACTATGGCTTATTCCAAAACGAGTTAATCTTCATCAATCAATATGTGTTGTTGAGGGTATAATTGCAAGAAATTATGATGGAACTACATGGAATCCAAATAAACAAAATACTTTAGGAGTTAATTTAAAAAACTGGGGAGCAACAAAGAGTGGTAAAAATATATCTCCACAGGCAATTAGAACATTGATAGCATCAATACCCCAGTATTTAGGCTTTGTTTATATTGATACAAAAACAACCCCAAGTACTATTAATGTTACTGATGCAGGCAAAGAATTATTGTCTTTTCATACAAAGGATTTAGTTAAGATTCGAAATCTTGTTGATGATGATGACAAAACAGTAAAAACGTCTTCTATTGTATTAAAACAATTAAAAAAATTGCAAATAACAAATCCAATACTACTAAAAGATTGTGAAAATGTTTATGTGTTTCCGTTTGTATTCACATTAAATCTTCTACTGGATTTGAAGTATTTAGATAAAGAAGAAATAGCCTATTTTCTACTTAGATGTAAAGAGCAAAATGAGATTCCATTAATTATTCAAGAAATTAAAAATTTTAGAAAGCTTTCACAACTAGAAAGAAATCACATTATGGAACTATATAAAGAAACGCATCACGGAAATATAACATTGGTTCAGGCACCTACTTCAAGTTATTATATCTCTTTATGTGAAACATCAGGTATTATTTCTAAGATCAATATCAAGCCAGAAAATAAAGAAGATAGCATAAATGCAATCAAAATAAAGGATGACTCCATTGAATTAGCAAAGTCAATTGTTGACGAATACAAAAATATTGAAACTTTTGATTTTAAAAACGACTTGCATTTATGGATAGATTATATAGGGAATCCGAAACATAAGTATCCACCTTTTATAAATACAATCAATAATTTAAGCAATTATTCTTTTTTGATTCAAATTGCATGTGGTAACAAAGAAATAGCATCTGATGAAATTAAAGCAAAATCCAGCTTTACTTTTCCTGCGTTTGAAAACGATAATATTGTTATCTCTATTTATAACCCCACTACAGGAAACAAAATTCGCGATATAAACTATATTGCTAAATCTGATAACCCTATAATTAATTTAAACGAAAATAATGGTACAAGCACAGAGAATCTTAGCGACTTAATTGATGAAATAAAAGATCACTGTAGCAGACAATATTTCTCTCTAAAAATGGAAAAGAAATTGAAACTAATCAATAAAGTATTTGGCGTTGATAGAGAAACCGACAAATCTTTAAGAGGAGCATACTTAGAAATGCTTGTTTATAAATCAATTGAGTTGCTAAAAAAGAACTCTATAATTGATGATGTCATCTGGAATGGCAAGATTGGAAAATATGGATTGCCTATTCAAGCGCCTGGGGGAAAATATGGTATACCAGATTTAGTTGTTAAAACAGGTGAAATCACATTCATTTTTGAATTAACAACCATTGCTAGTAAATCCTTACAGTACTCTGCGGAAGGAGCATCAGTTCCAGATCATATTAAAATTTATTCTACAGAGCATCCATCTGAGTCGGTTGTTGGAGTATTTTCAGCACCAAAAATGCATGATAGAGTAAACACAACAATGAAAACTATAGCTACGCAAAATGGTCAAAAATTATTATGCATTAGTATTGATCAACTTTGTGAATTGCTAAGCAAAAAGAGTCATAAGGATTTTCTTGATTATTTAAATAATATATAGTTATATAAGGAAGCACTTACTAAAAATGTAGTGCTTTTTTTATTCAAAAATAATTTTTTAATGAAAATGTTTACATATGTGTTGAAGATGCTTTTTTATAAAAATTAGCTAAATATGAGCCTCTTTAGAAAAATAAAATAACCTTTTAAAAAGAATTTTATCAAAAAGTTAATCTAAGATTAAAAGGCTGATTTGACATATAAAAAGTATGGGTGTAAATTATGGTAAATTCATCAAAAATTAAGCTCATATAATTTGAAAATAGGAATTTGAAAGGTGGTGGAAGAATGCCAGTTTTAGACTTGTCTAGTAAAGAAGCTAATACTTTGAAAGGAATACTTTTAGTTGAACAACAAGATTTAAAAGAACTCATCGAATCAGCTGATAATAGTAAGGATAAGAAGGAACTTGAAGGCGAACTTGAAAGAGTAAATTCAATGCTTCAAAAAATTAGGTAGGAAGATAGGTCATCTATGAAATTGTGTAGATGGCCTATTTATATAAAAAAACTACCTAGATTATACTCTAAGTAGTCTTCAATAGCCTTTAATGAGCATCGTTCACATGTTGTGTGCTCATTTGCTTTTTTTTATTTAAAAACATATTGTATTGCTTATTTTATGTAGAAAATAACGCCTAAATAATTAAATATTGAAAAAAAGTCACAAGTTTAGTAAAATAAGCATAATTTGTGTAAACAAATTAATTAAGAGGTAATTATTTTGAAGCAAGTTAAAGTATTAAACGCCCAACATTTTAAGAAAATGGTTGAGTATGGCGTACTAAATTTGAAAAAACACTATAAAGAAGTTAATGATTTAAATGTTTTCCCAGTACCTGACGGAGATACTGGTATAAATATGAGAAGAACTATAGAAACTGGATATGATGTTATTAAGGATTCAACAGATGATAGCATCTCAAAATTATCACAAGATTTATCAAGAGGCATGCTTCTTGGTGCACGTGGTAACTCTGGTGTAATTCTTTCTCAAATTTTTAGAGGACTTGCAGAAGGTTTCCAAAATAAAAAATATGTAACAATCATCGGTTTAACACTCGCATTCAATCAAGCAGTAAGAAAGGCTTATACATCAGTAGTTAACCCTGTTGAAGGAACTATTCTAACTGTGTTAAGAGAAGCTGTTAAGTTTGCAAATTCTAGAATCTCAAAGTTAGAAATTAATAAATACATTGAAGTACTTTATAAAAAAGCAAAATCTACTCTACCTAAGACTAAAAGTATGCTTCCAGTACTTAAAGAAGCAGGTGTAGTTGACTCTGGTGGAGCCGGATTACTTTATATCTTTGAAGGCTTCTATATGTATTTTGAAGAAACACCAATAGACGATGAATATGAAAGCAATATTTCTTTATATGATCAAATGCACCATAAGAAGCCTGATATGCTTGACCTATCATTATTCAATGAACATTCAGTTTTAGACTATGGATATTGTACCGAATTTATTCTTCAATTATCTGCATCTAAAGTTGATGTAGAATCGTTTGACGAACAACTTGTTATTGATTACCTTAAGAGCCAAGGCGATTCTATTGTATGTTTTAAAGAAGGCTCTGTAATTAAAGTACATGTTCATACAAAAGATCCTGGTACTGTTTACACACATGTAAGACAATGGGGTGAATTCTTAACATTAAAGTGCGAGAATATGTCGCTACAACATAATAATGTAGTCGCAAAGAAAGAGAAGAAGCATTACAAGATTAAGAAAAATAAAGTAATTGTTGCTGTATGCCAAGGTGAAGGTATGGCTGAAGCTTTTGAAGAAGCTGGTGTAGATTTTATTATTGATGGTGGGCAAACCATGAACCCATCAAGTGAAGACTTCTTAGAAGTATTTAAGAATTTCGAAGCTGAATATGTCTATATTCTTCCAAATAATTCAAATATATTCCTAGCTGCTCAACAGGCAAGAGATATGTATGTTGAAGAACACCCAAATGTAAATGTATTTGTCTTAAAAACTAAATCTATTGCTGTAGGATACGTTGTATCAAATCTAATCTCTTTAAATGATACTAATGGTGAAGAGTTAGTTGAAGAAATTAATGATCAATTATCATATATTAAATCATTCGAATTAACTAAAGCTTCTAAGAATACACAAATATTTGGAATCAATGTTAAGAAGGAAGACTACATTGGCTTAATCGGTGGAAAACTAGTTGAAGATAACAATAATAAAATATATTGTTTAGTTGATACTTTAAAACATGCTGATGATATTAGTGATTATGAAAATATTCTTTTAGTTTATGGCGCAGATGTCAAATCTTCAGAGAAAAAAAGAATTACAGATCTAATTAAAAAATATTATCCTAATATGGAAATTACAGAAATTGATGGTGGTCAGGAAGTATATTCTATAATTGGATGTTTATCATAAAAAAATAGGTGCGGGCACCTATTTTTTATGATCTATGCTTTTCAAACCAATTAGTTATTTCAGTCAGTCGTTTAATCCTATGTTCTGGCTTACCGGTTCTAGATAATTCGTGGTTTTCACCTTTAAACACAACTATTCTTGACTCTACTCCATTTTGAATTAGAGCGGTAAACATTGATAAGCCTTCTTGAAGAGGACATCTAAAATCCTGATCACTATGAATAAATAGAGTTGGTGTTTTAACATTCTTTGCGTATTTAAGAGGTGAATGCCACCACATAGCTTCAGGGTTATTGAATGGATCTGCAAGGTTTTGGTCATATGTAAATGTTGCGCCAATATCTGTTACTCCATACATGATTGACCAGTTTGAGATTGATCTTTGTGACGCTACAGCTTTAAACCTATCGGTATGACCAATTATCCAATTCGACATAAATCCACCATACGAACCACCAGTTTCAAATAAGTTGTTTTTATCCATTTGTGGCCATTTTTCAAGACAAATGTCTACAAATTTCATTATGTCATTAAAGTCAACTGTACCATATTTACCTGTAATATTCGCAAAGTCGTCTCCCCTTCCATCTGAACCAGTAGGATTGCACCAGATTACAAAGTATCCTAGTGATGCCCATACTTGCATTTCATGGAAGAAACAATCGTGATATGCACATTTTGGTCCGCCGTGAACGTCTAATATTACAGGATACTTATTATTTTCATTAAAATCTATAGGTTTTAATATACAACCATGTATTTCATCGTTGTTTTCATTTAGGAATGAAATTTGTTCTCTTTTAGCGATATAACAGTCTTTTATAGCTTCATCATTAAAACTTGTAAGCTTAGAATCTATTGAATATAGTTCTTGAAGGTCATCTCCTTCAATATTTACCATTAGAAGTTCACTGTTTTTTACATCAAAGAAACAAACTCCACCATTTTTAGGTTCATATACTAATTCAAGATTTCCTCTCTTGTCAATTCTATATAAATTTGTTTTTTCTCCTTCAGTAGTATTAAAGTAAAAGTAGCCATTATCTACCTTTGTGGTGTTACCTCCACCATATTCAATATCTGTCAACACCAAACCACCTAAAGACAGGTTATATTCCTTAATTTGTTTTATATTAAAGCTCTTATCCATTAAGAAGAAGTTTCCATTAGAGTTTTCGCCCATTCTCTTATCTTCAGCTAGATACATAAACACATCATCTCCCGAATACCTTGCCTCAGTAAGTGTAAAGCCCTTAGGTATTTCTATTGACTCATATTCCTCTTTTGATAGGTCAAGGTGGAAAAGCGTGCTATGACCATAGTTGAGATAGTGTTCATCAGTGAGGGCACAAAATAATATATCATTTTTATTTTCATTAACGTCAAAGTCCACTACTTCAAAATTATATGGAGTGATGCGCTTATATTCTTTTTTATCTATATCGACAATAAACAAACCAGACCTCATGTTTTCTATATAGCCTTGACCATTAAACACAAATGGAATCTGTTCTATCTCGTGATAGTCCTCATTTTTCTTTATTTCTTTAAGAATGTTTTCCTTTTCTTCCTTACTTGCTTTATATAAGTCGGGGTATTTAATGTTAAAAGAGCCATAAGCTAAATATTTATTATCTTTAAGGTTTACTAAACTCATACACACAAAAGGTAATGTAAAAGATAGTTCTGCCTCACCACCCAATAAACTAATTTCATAGAATTTAGTTTCATATTCTTCCTTGTCCTTGTTTTCTTCTCTATTTCCAGAAAAGATTATAGTATTATCATCCTTAAAGAAGAAGGAAGATTCTTTCCCGAATGATGTTAATTTATAAGGTTTTTCATCTCTTAAAATATAAATATAAGATTTGTATCCATTTGACTCTTTATCTGCATTAGATACAACAAATGCTTTATTTAAACCATTTGGTGATATTTTAGGTGATGATAAGAATTTATATTTATAAATATCTTCAATTTCTACTTTTTTCATAATTAAGCCTCCTATATTGAAATTATATGCTTAAATTGACAAAAAGATAAATAAAAGAAAGAAATATAGAGATAATATCTATTTATATTTGAGATAGATATAGCCCAAGGCATCTATATCGATTTTTATTGATTATAGATAAATAAACGTTTATAATATTACTGGTATTAAAAATACTAAATTTTACACAGATGTGTAAGAAATGAGGAGGATTTCTATGGATAATATTATGATTTATTTATGGTTATTCATATTTTTTGTGACAATAGTTGTTGAAATTGTTGTACCAGGTTTAGTATCCATTTGGTTCTCAATTGGATCTATACCACCACTATTTCTTGCTTTTTTCGTAAAAAATAATGTAATATGGCTTCAAGTACTTTTATTTATTGCTTGTAGCATAGGTGCGATTATTGTTTTAAGACCACTAGTATTAAAGCGTAGGCCTAATGAACTCAAGACTAATGTTGATTCTTTAATAGACAAAGTAGGCATAGTAAATGAAGATATTGAACCATTAGCGTGTGGATCTGTTAAAATCAATGGTCTATATTGGACCGCAGAAATTGGTCTTGATGATGAACCAATTAAAAAGGGTGAGAAAGTAGTTATTAAAGCTGTAAATGGCAATAAACTAAAAGTTATTAAATATAAGGAGGAACAAGAATAATGAATGCATTAATTAGTACAGGCGGAATTGTTGCATTAGCAATTTTAGGTATTGCAATTATAATCATTCTTGCATCTGGTGTTAGAGTAGTAAAACAAACAGATGAATACATTATTGAATTTCTTGGTAAATACAAGACAACTTGGAAAACTGGTTTCCATTACTTAGTACCATTCTTCGACAAAATCGCAAGAAGAGTAACAATGAAGGAACAAATCCGTGACTTCGATCCGCAACCAGTTATTACAAAAGATAACGTTACAATGCAAATTGATACTGTAGTATTCTTTTCAGTAACTGATTCTAAACTATACACTTATGGTGTAGTTAATCCTATCAGTGCTATTGAATCACTTAGTGCTACAACACTAAGAAATATCATTGGTGAACTAGATTTAGATGAGACATTAACTTCAAGAGATATCATTAATACTAAGATGAGATCTATCCTTGATGAAGCAACTGACCCTTGGGGAATTAAGGTTAATAGAGTTGAAGTTAAGAATATTCTTCCACCAAAAGATATAAGAGAAGCAATGGAACGTCAGATGAGAGCTGAAAGAGAGAAGAGAGAAAAGATCTTACTCGCTGAAGGTGAACGTCAGTCTAACATTCTTCGTGCTGAAGGTGAAAAACAATCTCAAATCTTAAAAGCTGAAGGTGAAAAACAATCATTAATCCTTAAAGCAGAAGCTGAAAAAGAAGCTAGAATTCAAGTGGCTGAAGGTGAAGCTAGAGCAATCATTGCTAAAAGAGAAGCTGAGGCTAAAGGTTTAGATTTATTAAAGAAAGTTGGTGTAGACCAAAAAGTATTAACACTCAAGAGCTTTGAAGCGCTAGAAAAAGTTGCAGATGGCAAAGCAACAAAATTAATTGTTCCATCAAATTTACAAGATGTTACATCGCTAACATCAGCAATTGTAGAAGCTGCTAAAAAGAACGATTAATTGATATCTTAAACACAATAGTATAAAACAATGAACATCATTAAATCATTTTGATTTATATGATGTTTTTTGTTATAATAGGCGTATGGAACAAAATATATATGAGAATTTAAGCGAAAATTTATATACATTAAGAAAAAGTAGAGGATACACCCAAGTTCAACTTGGTGAAATATTAAATTATTCAGATAAGTCTGTCTCAAAATGGGAAACTGGTGAAGCTCTCCCTAATCTTGAGACTTTATTAAACTTAGCAGAACTCTATAATGTATCTATAGATGAATTATTAACCACAAGAATAGAGTCTGAAAGCGTAATTGGCGAAGAAGAAGTAAGAAATATATCTAAAATAACAGTAGCTCTTCTTTGTGTTACTAGTGTTTGGTTTATTGCCGCATGTATTTTCTCCCTCTTTTTAATTAAATATGATGGAAAATCTATGGGCTCATGGATGGCTTTTGTATGGGCTGTGCCTATAAGTCTTTTAGTGCTTATAGTATTTAGTTCAATATGGTTTAGAAAATACATATATCTAATCGTATCCCTATTTATTTGGACTTTACTTGTATCACTATTCCTACAATTCTTGGTATCGTCTAATTATGAAAATGTCTACTTTATGATTGTGGTAATTGGTGTACCACTACAGGTTACAGTACTTTTAACTAAAACACTTAGGTCAGATGTAACTAAGCGAATCGCTAAAAGACAGGCAGAACTTAAACAACGTCGCCAACAAAGACGTCTAAGAAATAAAGATAAATAAGATGCGTATAATATATGGTGGTTCTTTTAATCCACCCACAATAGCTCATAAAAGAATGTATTATTTTTTAGATGATAAACTCTCATTTGACGAGTTTATTTATCTACCAGTATCTACCAAATACTCAAAGGCTAATCTTGAATCTAATGAAGATAGATTTAATATGTTAAATCTTCTAATTAAAGATATGCCTAAAGCTCAAGTGTCAAGAGATGAATTTAATGATCTTACTTATCTTGGGACTTATAACTACCTTAAAACTCAGTCCAAAGATACTTTATTTGTGATGGGTAGTGATAACCTAAAAACCATTAGTTCCTGGATTAATTGTGATAAACTACTGAGCGAATTTAAGTTCATAGTTATCGAAAGGGATTCTGATAATTCAGAAGATCTAATAGAAAAAGATGTATTATTAAAAAAGAATAAAGAAAACTTCATTATATTTAATGATTTTGATATGAGTGTTTCATCATCAGATTATAGATGTAATAAAAATGAATCTATTATTCCAAATGAAGTTTTAGAATATATAAAAACAAACCACTTATATGGAGGTTCAAATGAAAAATAATTTTGTAAAGGCATCTCTCGTCTCTCCAAAAACGATAAACGCAAAACCTATGGAAAATGCGAAAACAGCACTTGAGTTACTTAAAACACTAAAGAGTGATTTAGCACTTTTTCCTGAGCTTTCAATCACATCCTATTCATGTGATGATTTATTCTTTTCAAGTGATCTAATTAAAGAAAATAATGATGCTATTAAATATATTTTAGATAATAATCCATATGAAGGCTTATTAATAATAGGCGGATTATATTTAGATGATGAGTTACAAGAATTATATAACTGTGCATATGTAATAAGTGGCAAAAAAGTATTAGGTATTATCCCTAAATATAATCTTCCTGACTATGATGAATTCAATGAAACTAGGTATTTTACATCAGGTAGTAAAGCATCAAAAGATAAAGTATTATTCTTAGGAGAAATGGTACCATTCGGAAAAATTCTTTTCTCAAATCAGGATTCTTCATTAATACTTGGGGTAGAAATCTGTGAAGATGTTTGGTCACCTATTCCTAATTCAACATATATGAGCCTTTCTGGCGCAAATGTAATGTTGAATTTAAGCGCATCAACTGAATATTTATTCAAAGATAAAATTAGATACAACATGATTCTTGAAACTTCAAGAAGAAATAGAGGTGCATATTTATATGTTTCATCTAGTTTAACTGAGACTAGTGCACCCGCAATATTTACATCTACTATAATAGGCGCAACACTAGGTGAAGAACTTGTATATTCGAATGAACCTAGTCTAGACAATGTAATAAAAGAATGCTTAATTGATTTATCTCAAATCAACGCTAAAAGAAGATGCGATAATGTCTTTATAGAGACTAAAAGAAGATATAGCGATAGCTTTAAGAGGGTTATCTTTGAGACAAAAGATACTGATTATAAATTAGAGGTAGAAAAACACCCTTTTTGGTTTAAGGATTTGGAGTATTATAAAACAGAAAGAGTCTTAACTCTTCAATCCTTAGCGTTATCAAAAAGACTCTCTCATATAGGTTCAAATAAGGTAATAATTGGTGTTTCAGGTGGACTTGATTCAACTTTAAGTCTTCTTGTGGCGTATAGGGCAGCACTTATCTTAAATAAGGATCCTAAGGAGTTTATTCTTCCTGTATTTTTGCCTTCCACAAACTCTTCATTAAATACTAAAAATAACGCAAAGAAGTTGACTGATGCGCTTGGCCTTACACCTCTTATTGTTCCAATAAATAATGAACTTAATAGTGTATTATTAAATATTAATCATAAGGAAAAAGATGTAACGTATGAAAATGCCCAGGCAAGAATTAGAACTCTATATTTAATGGAACTTGCGAATAAGTATAATGGCCTTATGCTTGGAACATCAGATTTATCTGAAATTGCACTTGGTTATTCAACCTTTAATGGAGACCAAATGAGCATGTATAATGTGAACTCATCTATCTCTAAAACAATGATGCAGTCAATGCTTATCCACTTAAGTAATAATACAGATAATAATTTACTTAAAGAAGCACTCTTAGATATCGTGAAAACGCCAATTTCTGCGGAATTAAATGAAGGCCAATTCACGGAAAATGAAGTCGGAAAATATGAATATATAGACTTTATTATCTATAGAATGTTTAAGATGAAAGATAATAAAGACCAAATCATTAATCTTCTTATAGATAACTTTGATATGGACAACTTAAAAGCTGAATCAGTATTTAATAATTTCTATAAGAGATTAATCAATTCTCAATTTAAAAGAAATACGTCACCTGATTCACCAAAGGTAACTCCATATTCACTAGATTCAAATACAAATTTTAAGATTAGAAGCGATGTCAAAAGATAAGAAAAGAGTAGTACTTGGATTATCCGGTGGGGTAGATTCAAGCGTTAGCGCAAAATTATTACTTGATAAGGGCTATGATGTCATAGGCCTTTTTATGCGTAACTGGGATTCTTTATTAAACAATGATGTGCTCGGAAATCCTAATGATTTATTTGATGTATGTCCACAAGAAAAAGATTATCTAGATGCGTTAAAAGTTGGTGAAGCACTAGGTATAAAGGTTGAAAGGGTTGATTTTGTGGAAGAATATTGGAATGATGTATTCACCTATTTTTTAAATGAATACAAGAAAGGGCGTACCCCTAATCCAGATGTTATGTGCAATAAATACATCAAGTTTAGCGTATTTAAGAAAGAAGCTTATAAATTAGGTGCCGACTATATCGCAATGGGCCATTTCGCAAGAATTAAAGAAATTGATGGTAGAGCCCATCTTTATAAAGCTAAAGATTTATCTAAGGATCAAACTTATTTTCTAGCCCTTCTTTCTAATGATCAATTAAAAGGTACCATCTTTCCTGTAGGTGAATTAACTAAGAAAGAGATAAGAGAAATCGCTAAAGAAAATAATCTCCATGTATATAATAAAAAAGATTCTACTGGAATCTGTTTTATAGGTGAGAGAAAATTTAATGAATTCTTAAGAAATTACCTTCCTGCGAAAGAAGGAGTTATTAAATCTAAAGATGGAAAAGCACTTGGTAAACACTTTGGACTTATGAACTATACAATAGGTCAAAGAAAAGGTCTTGGGATAGGTGGCATTAAAAATACTAATAACGACCCTTGGTTCGTTATAGGAAAGGATTTATCTACTAACACATTAGTAGTATCTCAAGATGAAAACGACCTACTTTCAGATATGTGCATAATAGAAGATATAAATCTAATAAACCCTATCCTAAATAAGAATCTTAAAGCAAAGTTTAGATATAGGGCAAAAGATGAAAATATCCACGTGGAATTCTTAGATAATAATGAGGCAAGAATTACTTATAACAATGTTAAATCTGTGACTCCTGGGCAAATACTTGTCTTCTATAATGAAGATGAATGTATGGGTGGTGGAATCATAAAAGAAGTGTATTATAAGGGAAAATTAAAAAATTTTTAAAAAAATATTAAAAAAATCTATAGCAATTACGTTTTATTATAGTGAGGTGAAACTATGAAAAAAGTAATTGCTATATTTTTATTATCCATTATTTTGGGTATGGCTCTTGTTTTAGATACTAAAAACATATATGCAGAGTCATACAAATATTTCCAATCAATGAACTTTGATGGCGAAAAAGTTGACTTAATCGATACATGGTCAACAGATAAATTAAACTCTTATAAAAGATATGTATCATCCCCTAAATTTATGGGATGGGATATCCATTATCTTTATAGGAGACAACACTTTACATTTATCTCAGATACACTTTATAAGATAACTAATACAGGATCAAGTGAGATTGTACAAACCTATAAGTATGTCCAAAGTGAAACTAGGGCTATTGAGAAAAGTAGTAAAGGAACTATATCTTTATCTGGTTCAGTTGGAGGCGGAAAAGAAAAATACAAATTAGGACTTGATTCAAAACTTGAGATAAAAAATGAAGAATCTATAAAGATAAGTGAAACTGAAACTGATCAAATTAAGATTGTTGTTGCACCATATAGTTATCTTACTGTCACAAAGGAAGGAGAGGGGTATTTTTATCAAGGAATTGCCCAGAATCATTTCTTTTGGGTCAAAACACAATATGGTGCTTTTGAATATGTGATCGTAACAACTGAGCATTACGCTATTCATCTAAAAGGTATTAGGAGCACGAGATGAAGACAAAACTATTAGGTATTGCTCTTACCCTTATAATTTCATGTTCTATAGTCTTCTCTATTCTTTTATTTAATAAATACAAGTCCTTTTCAATTCTTTCAATTAAGAAAGAATATAACCTCGTTGTAGAGGATGAAAATGATACATTATCTATTCCACTATACCTTGAAAAAACTAATTCGTTTATCTCAAGCTTAAAAGAGGTTTCAAGCGTGTCTATCTCAAATGATGAGTATATATTTAAAGGAAAGTTAAAGGACATTAGTAAAGAAGATTATGTAATTTATAATGATTCTAAATATTACGAGTATGACTATGTAATATCATTTTTATCATATGATTCTTTTGGAGAACCTATCTTTATTGAAAATGCCAAATTTAATATCTTATATAACAATAGTGAAAAATTATCGTTTGATATAGGCAATATGTGTATATTTTTTAATAGTGATTTATATGACCCTGTTTTAACTATTACTGATTTATCTACGGTATGTAATGTGATAGATAATATAGACACAATTGTAGGTATAAATATTACTATAAGGTCAAATGCAAGTAATCTTAAGATAAATAATATTAAGATAAAAAACAAATTCTATGATTTAGACAACTCTTTAGCAATAAACACTACTCTTGAAAGAAGATATAATCTATTAAATTTATATACTGATTATTCCTATGTATCCACATCAATTGATTCTAAAGGTATTGATAAAGTGCTACCTGGCGGTGAAAGCCTTGAAATATTTATTCCTATTAGATACATAGGAAGTATAAAGAATCTAGAATCATTTCCTATCTATATTTCATATACAAGAGATGGCATTGATGGTGAATATATCATGAATGATTTTTTGTTTATGAATAGAAATAAGTTCTATTCAAGAGATGGAATAAATATTTATGAGTATAATTATAGTTAATTTATCAAAGAAGTATAAGAAAAAACCTGTATTAAATAAAATAACTTATGAGTTTAAGGATTCTAATCATTATTGCATTAAGGGTGAGAATGGAATAGGTAAAACAACACTATTTAAAGCAATACTAAATCAGATTAAATATGATGGCTATATTGAAGTAAATGGCGATATTGCCTATAAACCCGAAGACTCAATTTTTCCTCCTTATATGAGTGTTTCATGTTTTCTAAGCACCTTTTCATCATTAATATATAAAAACCCCCATATTGATGAAGAAATAAAAGAAATGCTTAATATGTTTGAGATAGGAGAATATCTAAATGCCCAACTTGGCTCACTTTCTAATGGCCAAAGACAAAAAATTAATATTATTCAAGCACTACTCACAAAATCGGAAATACTGCTTCTTGATGAACCATTTAATGCATTAGATTATAATTCTAAAAAGACTTTGATTGATTATTTAAAGAAAGATAATAGATTAATAATAGTTATAAGTCACACAATAAAAGAACTTAAAGAAAATGGGTTTAAAATCATTGAACTTAAAGAGAACGGGTTTAAGTTTGTTTCTGAATTTTATTAGAAGCAATCTATATTATTTACTTACTAAAAAGAACTTAATACTATTGTTTATAATTAATGTTTTATCTTTATTTGTGATCATTTTAAACTCTTCAGTACTAAAAGGTGTTTCTTATTTAGATTCATTTAGATTTCTATCAGATGAATATTTTGAAACCAACGTTTTTCAATTTATTAAGTTTTTATATGCCATATTTGTAGTGTTTATCAATATGTCTTACTTTACAGGAGACTATTCTAATTATTCACTTTATTTCATTAGGGATTATAAAAGCAAAATATTATTTTATTTATCTAAGTATTTTGCGGTTATTATATTCGATTTAATAGAATTTTTGATTCTATTTTATATGAGAGAGTTTATAAAAGGCCTAACCCCATATTATAGTGTTCCATTTAAGCATCTAACAAAATACATTTCTTTATATCTTTTAGGTCTTTATGTGCTAATGCTTTCATCTCTTTTTATGATAATTACTGGAAGCCATTTATCTGGATTATTTTCTCTAGCTATTTATTGGTTAGGAGACTTTATCACACTTGATAATACAAAAACTTAATATAATTTCACTAGTTGTAGTTACATTTGATGATAAAGGACAATACTATTATGGTAACTTTCATATAATGTTCTTGATATCACTTCTCTTTCTCATTAATATGTTTATCCTCTTAAACAAAGATTCTATTTAATTATATAAATTAAATGTTGTATAATATAATTAACTAAGAGGTATTCAAAATGGATAGAAGAGCAAAAATAGTATGTACAATGGGCCCAGCAACAACTGATGCACTAGTAGTTAGGAAACTAATAAACGCTGGTATGAATGTTGCGAGAATTAATTTTTCTCACGGTACACACGAAGATAATGGTAGACAAATAGATCTTGTAAACCAGTGTGCTAAAACACTTGGAAAATATGTAGGAATCTTGATGGACTTAAAAGGACCAAAGATTAGGGTTGGCCAATTTGAAAATAAAATTGTTCACTTTAAAAAAGGCGATAAAACTACCGCTTTAATGGAAGAAGTTCTTGGCAATAAAGAACGTTTTACTATTAGACAAAAAGAATTATTTGCTGACGTTCACGATGGAGATAAACTCCTTGTTGATGACGGTAAAGTTATCCTAAAGATATTAAAAGCATACCCCGAAAAAATGGAGCTTGAAGTTTTAAATGATGGAGATATATCTGATAATAAAGGTATAAATGCTCCTGGTGTTGTTTTATCTATGCCTTTTGTTAGTGAGAAGGATAAAAATGATTTACTATTCGGAATCAGAAAAAATGTAAACATTGTCGCTTGTTCATTTGTAAGAAGAGCACAAGATGTTATGGAAATTAGAAAGATTCTTGATGATAATGGCGGAAAAGATATTGAAATAGTTGCTAAAATAGAAAATCAAGAAGGCATTGATAATGTTAAAAGCATTATCCAAGTTGCTGATGGAATAATGGTCGCAAGAGGGGATATGGGTGTTGAACTTCCTCTTGAGGACGTTCCTCTTTATCAAAAAATGATAATTAGAGCATGCAATGAAGCAGGAAAACCTGTTATTACTGCTACACATATGCTTGAATCTATGATCCATTGTCCTAGACCAACAAGGGCAGAGGCTGGCGATGTTGCAAATGCTGTTCTTGATGGTACAGATGCAACTATGTTATCAGGTGAATCTGCAATGGGTGATTATCCTGAAGAATCAGTTTTAACAATGTCATCAATCATTACAAAAATAGAAACATGTGTTGATTATGAAAAGAAGTTTGAGAGATTAATTAAACATTCAGGCGATGGAATTAATGATGCAATAGGAGTTTCTATCGCGTCATGCTGTTTAACTATTAAAGGCGCAAAAGCAATTTTTGCATTTACAGAAACCGGTGGTACTGCAAAACGTATCTCACGTTTTAGACCTGCTCTTCCAATTTATGCATGTACTGAATACGAAAGAACTTGTAAGAAACTTCAATACTATTGGGGTATTGAACCGATAATGGTTAGAAAAGCAAGAGCTTTCCTAGAGTTTGACGATATCGCAAAAGAAGAAGCTTTTAAATTGGGTTTTAAGAAAGGAGATGTTATCATCCTTGCGTCTGGTTTTGGCGTAGAGCATGGCCAAACTAATACAATAAGACTACTTTATTTATAAGAAGGTTATGAAGAAAAAATACAAAGTCATATTTATCTATAATCCAACTAGTGGTAGGGGAAGGGTTGAAAAGAACCTAGATTTCATCATAAGTGAAATATCTGCTAAATATGGAATGTGTGACGTAATTAGAACTATGTCACCAGAACATCTTAAGGAATCAGTAAGGGAATCATGCTATAAGTACGATTACCTTTTCTTTTCGGGTGGAGATGGCACTTTCAACATGGTTGTGAATGCGATCCCTGATATTGATAAGTTACCTATTTTCGGTTTTTTACCAGGTGGCACTACAAACGATATGAGTTATAACTTAAACATAAGTAGAAGAAATGTCAGGAAAGGTGTGCGTGATTTACTAAATGCAAAACCTAAGAAGTATGATGTTGGATATATTGGCAGCACTAAATTTATCTATGTAGCAGATCTTTCTTCATATATAAACGCAATTCACATTACACCTAAGGCTGAAAAGAAAAAATGGGGTCCACTTGCATATGTATATTACCTTCTTTTAGCGTTTATGCATGCAAAGGAATTTGTTGTTTATCTTAATGGTGTTAAGTACATAACTCCAATGGTTATAATCTCTAATTCAAAAGAAGTCGCATCTTTTGTAATAAATAGAGCTCATAAACAAGATGAAGGGAAATACTATGCTTGTATTGTTAAAAGAGGCCCTCTAAAAGGATTAACTAATATTGCATACTTATTCGCCTTCGGTGTCAAAGCTGCTTATCTTTCAAAAAGAATTGAAGTAGTTGAAGGATCTTTATTACAAATCCTAACTGAAGAAAAAAGTTGGGATGTTGATGGCGAATATGTTGAACTAAGTTTCCCTGCTACATGTGGATATAGTGGTAGAAGTATTACAGTTTTATCAAACAGAAAGTAAATTTTGTTATAGATAACCAAATAGATTGTTAATCTTTTTAAAAGATTAAGTTTACATTTAATACAATTTTAAATTATTAATTTTGCTTTGATAATAATAGAACTAGTTTAATTCATTAATGGTTAATAAAAGTATGAAAACTAGGAAGGAATATAATGGAAAAGAATATAGAATCGATGACTATGAAGGAGCTAAGAGAAACTTTCAACAAGAGAATGAAGGAAAAGGACTAAAGAACGAAAAGTTGATAAACAAAGCGGACAAGGAAGATATGATTCACCTGCTAAAAAGCAAGAATCTAGACTCAATAACAGCGATGCTATACCTAACTATAGATTAAAGAAAACCTAGGCCCAATGCTAAATCTATTTTCTATATTTCATTTAAACATATTTATACAATCAATTATAAAACGCATATTATTCTTAGAATATTTAACTTATATGAGTTCAACACTGTTTTAAATATATCAATGGAAATGGCGTTTTTTATTTTAAATGATATAAAAAATCCTTTGATTTCTTCAATATACATACTTTATTTGACAAAAAGCATGATATACTTTTAGTTGAGGTTAAAAATGTCAAACATTAAGGTCATTGAAATCAAAAAATCAGTATTTGGTTCAAATGCTAATCAAGGTAATGAAATAAGACTAGAAAATAAAAGAAAGAAAACTCTTTTTGTTAATCTTATGGCGTCACCAGGTGCTGGAAAAACTACGATGCTTACATCACTTGTTAATAGCCTTAAAGACGAATACAAGATAGCGATTATTGAGGCTGACTGTAGTAGTAGTGTTGATGCGATTAAAATAAGTGATAATACTGGTGTTACATCTATACAGATTAATAATGATGGTCAGTGCCATACAGACTCATTTATGACAAAAAAAGCACTTGATCTATTGGCAGATCAACATTATGATTTGATAATTCTTGAAAACATTGGAAATCTTGTATGCCCTGCGGAATTTGATACAGGAGCATCTAAAAATATAATGATTTTATCAGTCCCTGAGGGAGATGATAAACCACTTAAGTATCCATTAATGTTTACTGTAACTGATTTAGTCATTATAAGCAAAATGGATACAATTGATTATTTTGAGGAATTTAATCTCAATCGATGTATTGATAATATACACTCAAGAAACCCTATATCAAAAATTATTCCTATTTCCGCTAAAACCGGAATGGGGATGGATTCATTAATAAATTATTTTAAAGAAGAAATTCATAAGTGGAGGAATGAATAATGCCAGAGATTTATCGCAAGAATCCGGATACTATATCAAAGTTTGAAGGTGAAGAAAATCCCAATAAGAAGTACCTAAAATTAGGTAGAAAATTAACTGATAACGTTACAACCATTTTAGGTGGCGCTAAAAGTACATCTCCAGAATACTGGGGATTAAAAGAAATATTAATTGAAGATGAAGTTGATGTTCTTTTAAAGATGAAACAAAGAAAGTGGTATCTTTTTGAAGACTTATACAAAAAGTTTAATAAAAGGTGGAATGCACAGGAATTTCAAAAACTACTCGATTTAATGGCTGTACATGGAATCCTAGAATATGATTATGGCGATCATTACAATGATGATGGACCAATTAAAGATGCTCCTAAAATCAAAAGATATCGTGTTTCATACTATGTACCTGGTTCTGCAGAACTATTTAACTCATCAATTGATAGAGTAGATAAAAACCCAGCAGTTGCATCTTTCTTTGAAAGAATGACGTTCTTACCTTTAGAGCATATTACCGCAAATGTAATGCCAGGTGGAATGGGTATTGGTATGCATGTTATCCCAGTTGAAAAAGAAGTTCAAATGTCTAATGAAGCAGTAAAACTTGAAAAAATTTCTTACTGGTTAAAGAAGTATGAAGGTCATTTATCTGCGGGTATTTGTTCTTGTAGATATTCTAGAACTGTTCTAGGCGATGGCTGTGCTGATGATCCTAATGATTGGTGTATCCAAGTTGGTGATATGGCTGACTACACTGTTGAAACAGGTAGAGCTCACTATATAACTAAAGAAGAAGCACTCGCAATTCTCAAGAAAGCTGAGGATAATGGTTATGTTCATCAAATCACTAATATTGATGGTGAAGACCATATATTTGATATTTGTAACTGTAATGTTGAAATATGTAATGCATTAAGAACATCGCTTTTATTCAATACTCCTCATATGAGTAGAAGTGCCTATACTGCAAAAGTTGATCCTAAAAACTGTGTTGCTTGTGGTAGATGTGTTGAAGTATGTCCTGCTGGTGCAGTTAAATTAGGTCAAAAACTTTGTACTTCTAAAGGTCCAGTTGAATATCCTAAAGCAATTCTCCCAGATAAAATTAGATGGGGCAAATATGCGTGGGATGAGAACTATCGTGACACTGCAAGAATCAATACATATCCTACAGGTACTGCACCTTGTAAGACTGCATGTCCTGCCCATGTTCCAGTACAAGGCTATCTTAAAATGGCAAACCAAGGAAGGTATAGAGAAGCTCTTGCATTAATTAAGAGAGAAAATCCATTCCCAGCTGTATGCGGTAGGGTATGTAATAAGAGATGTGAAGATGCTTGTACTAGAGGCACAATTGATAAAGCAGTATCTATCGATGCGGTTAAAAAGTTCGTTGCTGATTTAGATTTAAATAGTAAAACTAAATATGTTCCTGAAAAGGTAATATCTAAAGTTAATGGCGAATTTGATGAAAAGATAGCTATTATTGGTGCAGGTCCTGCTGGACTTTCATGTGCATATTATCTTGCATGTATGGGTTATAGACCTACTGTATTTGAGAAAAATGCTAGACCTGGTGGTATGCTTGTATATGGTATTCCTTCATATAAACTTGAAAAAGATGTAATTGATGCTGAAATCGATGTTATGAGAGAACTTGGTGTTGAAATAAAATGCAATACTGAAGTTGGAAAAGATATCACTATCCAGGAATTAAAAGATCAAGGTTATAAGGCATTCTATGTTGCAATAGGTTGCCAAGGTGGCAAACGCCCTGGTGTTAAAAATGATAATGCAAATGGCACAGATATTGCTGTTAATTTCTTAAGAAATTCTTTCGAAAATATACAGGATATTGATGGTGATGTTGTAGTCATTGGTGGTGGTAATGTTGCTATCGACTGTGCTAGAGTAGCACATAGATTACATGCAAATAGTGTTTCGATGTATTGTCTTGAAACAAGAGATACAATGCCTGCTTCTAATGAAGAAATCGCTGAAGCTCTTGAGGAAGATGTAAAAATCGAAAACTCTTGGGGACCTAAAGAAGTTATCGTTGATGAAGATGGTAATGTTTCAGGCATCGTATTAATGAAATGTATCCAAACTATTGATCCTGAAACTAAGAAATTTAGCCCTAAGTATGACGAAAATAATACTATTGAAGTTTCTTGCAAGAAAATTATCTTTGCAATCGGTCAAGAAATTGTTTGGGGAGATTTATTAAAAGGCACCAAAGTTACATACTGGCATGGCAACTATCCTATATCTGATAAGTTCACATATCAAACTGCTGACCCAGATATCTTCGTTGGTGGTGATGTGAATACTGGACCTAAGTTTGTTATTGATGCGATTGCTCAAGGCCATGAAGCTGCTGAGTCTTTAAATAGACACGTACATCGCAATGCTTCATTAACTATTGGTAGAGATAGAAGAAGATTTATCGAATTCAATAAACATGATATCGTTCTTGAAGATTCATATGATAAAGCTGGTCGTCAAGAAGCTGGTATGGATACTTCATTCGATTATAAGATGTCATTTAAAGATGCTCATAAGACTTTAACCGAAGAGCAAGTTAAGATTGAAACTTCAAGATGCTTATCTTGTGGTGCATCAATTGTTGATCCTAATAAGTGTATAGGTTGTGGTCTTTGTACAACACGTTGTGAATTCGATGCAATTCACCTATATAGAGATCATCCAGAAATGACAAATATGAGAATGGCTGAAGATAAGATAACAGGTCTTTTAGGATATGCATTAAAACGTGGAGTTAAGATTCTCTTTAACAGTGGCTCTAAAGAAGCTAAGATTATGAGAGCTAGACGCAAAGCATATCTTAAATCAACTAAAGAATTCAGAAAAGAAAATCCTCATACTGGATATGGCGTAGAAATAGATGCATGAGTTAGGAGTTGTTTTCTATGTGATAAAGGAAGCAGAGGAAGCAGCGAAAGCTAACAACGTTAAACATATTTCAAGAATTACGCTTGAAGTAGGAGAAGTATCTACCATTGTTAAACATTATTTTGAAGAATGTTTTACTTGGGCAAAAGAAAAAAATGAATATACTAAAGGCTGCGATTTAAATTATATAACTATCAAAGCCTTTAGTTATTGTAATAACTGCAATCAAACTTTTGAAACGGTTAAGAACGGTAAAACATGTCCTCACTGTGCTTCAACTGATACTTATTTATATATAGGAAATGATGTAAGTATAAAATCAATAGAAACAGAAGAAGAAAGCTGACCATTGGTCAGCTTTCTTCACATTCGATTATATATGCAAGCATCGCCATAAGAGATATGGTTGCAGTCTCGCTCCTTAATATTCTTTTACCAAGCGATATACTTTTAAAGCCCTTATTAATAAGTGTATCGTATTCATCTTTAGTAATACCACCCTCAGGGCCTATTACTATCGATATCTTCTCTGCATTTTTAATATCTTTTTTTAACTCTGATAATGACTTAGTATCTTTATTATTTTCATATGCAACTAGCCCGATTTCATCATCCTCAAGCACAATATCTTTCACTTTAATAGGATTCGAAACCTTAGGAATAAAATCCCTTTTAGATTGGTTTACAGCCATATTTACAATAGATTGATATCTATTAATTTTAGATTCTTCCTTAGATTTATCTATTTTCACAACGTTTCTCTCAAATATAGTTGGGAATATTTCTTTTGCGCCTAATTCCGTAACTTTTTGAATAGTTAAATCAAAGTTTTCGTTTCTAATCAGTGCTTGATATACTTTTATATATATAGGGAGTTCACTGTCTCTATCCATTTCACAAATGAGTTCTATATAATAATCCGATTCCTTTATTCTATATGAAGAAAGATATAGTTTATCGTCTAATACACCGATAAACTGATATCCATCTTTCGCCCTTAATACCACCTTTAGATGGTATAAGTCATTATCATTTAATTTATATTTGTTTGAATCTTTAATAAGAAAATATTGTTGCATACATCATTATAATATCACAAATATGTCTTTATTATGTTATACTTTGCTTGTGAAAAAAGATAATAATTTAAAAACTTTTAAAATAATATCTTTAGGATGCAAGGTTAATTACTATGAGAGAGAATATCTTTCATCTTTACTCAAAGATAATGGATATATAGAAGTTAGCGATGATGAGGCTGCGGATATTTCTATAATTAATACCTGTGCGGTTACTGAAGAAGCATCACGTAAATCTAGGCAAATGATTAGACGAACTATTAAGGGAAACCCATCTGAACTGTGTGTTGTAATGGGGTGCCTTTCTCAAATTGATAGAAAGATTAAAGATATTCCTGGTGTTGATATTGTGATGGGCACTTTTTCTAAAGGTAGAGTTCTTGAATTAATTAATCAATTTGTTGAAACTGGTGAAAAAATCAACATAGTAAAAGATGATAAATATGCAATTTTTAAAGAAAAATATGATAATTATACCGTTTATAGATTTGAAGCACATACAAGGGCATTTTTAAAGATAGAAGATGGTTGTAATATTTTCTGTAGCTACTGTATAATTCCTTATGCTAGAGGAAGTGTTAGATCAAAACCACTTGATACATGTATAGAAGAAACTAAAGAATTGGTCAAAAATGGACATAAAGAGATAATTCTTTCTGGAATACATACAGGCGCATATGGTCAAGATTTAGGAATTACGATGTATGACCTTTTGAAAGAATTAGATAAAATTGATGGTCTTGAAAGAATTAGAATTTCATCAATTGAGATTAATCAAATTACTGATGATATTCTTGAACTTGTCAAAAACTCTTCTAAATTAGTTAAACACTTTCATATTCCGCTTCAGGCAGGAAGCGAAAGAATCTTGAAACTTATGAATAGGCATTATACTAAGAAGGAATTCTTAGATAGAGTTAAAAAGATTAGAGAAGTACTCCCGGATATCTCTTTAACCACTGATTATATAGTAGGATTCCCTACTGAAACTGATGAAGATTTTGCTGAATCTATTGAAACATTAAAGGAAATAAAATTTGATATGATTCACACATTTCCATTCTCAAAAAGAGAAGGGACTCCAGCAGCTAAGATGAAAGACGTAGATCCTATAGTGAAAAAAGAAAGATCTAAGCTTGTTAGAGATTTATCTAAGATAGGATATAAGAATCTTGTTGAAAGAAATATTGGTAATACATTAGATGTTATATTTGAAGTTTATAAAGATGGTTATATTTATGGACATTCAGGTAACTACATCTATATTAAAGCTAGGGGAGAAATTGGTGATTTAAACAAACTTCTCCAGGTTAAATTAATTAATGATGATAAAGATGCTGCAATAGGCATAATTGTGGATAAATCCTAAAATAAAGCACGCATATTAAGGTTTTTTGATATCGAATTGTTTACTTTTACCTCGTAATTTTATACAATAATAGTAGAATTACGAGGTTTTATTATGTCAAGAGATGTACCTATAACTTATAGAAAAAGTTTTTTAGCAAAATATATTTTATCTGATGATAGAGTAAAAGAAGTTTATACTATTTTAAAAAATAGATTACTCCAAATTGAAGGCATGAAATCAAGGATAAGTTGGTTTTATGATGCCTTTAATATTGGAAGATTAAACTTTGCTAAGTTATCTATTAGAGGCAAATATGTTGCCTTATACTTAAATCTTGACACTAAAGACTATCCTGAAAATATTTATCATCAAGAAGATGTGTCAGATAGAAGAAGATACAAGGACACATCTTTTAAAATTCATGTTAAAAGTAATAGAACCATCAAGTATGCATTTAAATTAATTGATGATTGTATAAATAAATTTTCATTAACTAAAGGTGCTCTACCAAATGAGGACTATTATCTCAAATATGAAGATGAAGAACCACTTGTTAAAAGAGGACTAATTGAGATAGTTGAACCAACAAGATACACCTATAGACCTAAGGTACAAATACCTGTTGATACAAAAGTAAGAGAAGATGATGATTATTTATTTGAAGAAAATAATAATCTCCAAGTGATATTTGTTGATGGTTCAAAAGTATTTATTAAAGAAAGGAAGAGTTTCGAGGCAAAGTTAATCCAGTCTAGCAAAGAAACTCAAAATTACTACAATGTTATTAAAAACAGACTACTATCTTTCACTAAAGTTAAATCTAAGATTTCTTGGAAATACGAATCTTTCACTATTAATAAAGTAAAACTAGCTAAACTACAAATAAGAGGAAGATTTCTTGTTTTATATCTAGCACTTGATCTAAAAAAATATCCTAAAGAAAGAAGACTTGAGGATTCATCTAAATATGATTTGTTTAAAGATACGCCCGTAACATTGCGTATTAAAGATGATACAAGATTAGAATTTGCCTTAGATTTAATAGAAGATTTAAGAAGAAGATTCCTTCTTGAAGAAGGTTTCTTAAAAGAAGATCATGATTACTCAAAAGTATTTGAGAATGATGAGGAATTAAAAAATAAAGGCTTAATTAAAGTTTATGCTAAATTTGGCGATCCTGATGTACCAATGATAATGCAAAAGAATCAGGATGATAAGAAAAATATTAATTTTAATGTTTATAAAGAAGTAAGTGAATACGTTTTATCTATCGATGAAAACAACGAATTTAAAGAGGTAGAACAGATCATTAAGGTGCCATTAAATGGTGTAAAAGATGTCATATATCTTGATGTGCTAAATGATAACTTTACCGAAGATGATGTTATAACACTAAATCTTTTAAAAGAAAGAAAATTATTACCACAAAATGTAGATTTCTATAAGGTTATATATAGAGGTGGAAATATCACTAAGAAATTACATATTATATCAAGTGCTCAAAGTACCATAGTTGAAAAAATTGTCACTGATTTTGGGGGAACATTTACCATAAAAGTTTAATTATATGAATTTACTACTATCAAGAAACTCTATAGTTTTTATTATACTAATATCTTCATCTCTACTTGTAGGATTAATCTCCTACATTTCTTTAGTTATATATTTTAAAAAGCACCCAGAGAAAATAAAGAAGATTAAAACATTATATAAAAACGAAATAAAATTTAATAGTAATGATCCTATATATAGTTCCTTTGTTATTATAAAAACTCATTTAAATGATTATAGAGTTGAATTATTTAATAAAGCAGGAAATGTATTATTATTTACTGATTATTTTCATTCCAAATTTGTCGCAAATGATTGTATAAAAAGAATAATAAGTGGCATTACGTGTGCACAATTTATTAAAGAATCAGGGGTTAGTGGTGAATATTTCTATTTAATTAAAGTAGATAATAAAATCACGCTTTACTCTACTTTTTTTATCAATTCATCTGATATGGAAATTGATATTGAATTAATAAAAAAAGAGGTCTTTAATGCCTCTAAAATGGATGTTACGATAAAAGGAAATGAATCATTTTCTAAAATAATTAAACCGATTGATTTAATATCTTTAAAACTGAACAAAGTTGATGGGAAATACTACTTATCTTACAATAAAGGCAAAGAGGAATTGTTTAAAACTATTTCTTATAAACATAGGAATGATGTTCTATTATTAAAATCCCAACTTTCCAAATCTTCATCTCTTCTTGAATTTGAAACTACTCAATTAGGCAGTATTCATTTATCATATTTAATGGATAAAAACAAAAAAATCATTATGTTTGGTGGTTATAGTGATAAACCAGAAGATTTAATAAAAAACCCCAGTTTATTAGAAAAAAGATATAGTTTAATTGAAAGTTTAAAAAACGATTATTACAATTAACCTATATCTTTTTTGTTTCTTCTATTCTTTTTTGTGACACTACTTGCTCCTGGGTTACCAGTGTTATCCTTATGAAAGCCTTTAATTCTTTCGATTCTCCTTTCGTTTGAAAGGCCCAACATTATTAATAATATTGCAATTACAAGTAGTATTCCTACAAATATAACTAGTCCCATAATAATACCTTCAACAATATTTTATCAAATTTTTACGATAAATATTATTGTTTTTTAGAATAATATGTTAAAATTGTTTAGTAATCTTAAGAAAGAGGGGGTGAAATTAATGCCTAAAACAATCTTAAAAGAAAACGAGAAGTTTGATGATCTAGTACGTCGTTTCAAAAGAGATGTAACTAGAGCTGGTACACTTCAAGAAGCAAAGAAAAGAGAATTTTACCTATCTCCTTCTAAAAAAAGAAAAGAAAAAGATAGAGAAAGCCATAAGAGAAAATACTCTCATAGGTAAAGATAAGAATGTAGCGCGAGCTACATTTTCTTTTCACACACGCATATGCGCACACAATTTTTTTATTTTTTTATAAAAAAATCAGCTTTTAATTTGTTTTTCTTAAAAAATAAGTTATCATTATTAGGGAAATGAGAGAAATCAAACTAGATAAATATCCAAACTATTCTGAATCATTCAATATTAATAATATTTTTGGCGCAAAGGATAGAAACCTAAAGGTTATATCCTCTTTTTATGGTATAAAGGCATCCCTTACTCCTAGCTCATTATTTATTGAGACAGACGATGCTGAACTTTCAGACAAAATAGAGAATCTTCTAGATCTATTATTTGAAATTAGTAATTCGGGTGTAGTTCTTACAACAAGAGATATAGTTTATATATTGAGGTCATTTGATGAAGTTGATAAGGACTCAATTTACAATTTCTATGTTTCTAAAAGAGAAGAAATTGTGAGGACATATCTTGGTAAACCAATTTATCCTAAAACAATATCTCAAGTAAAACTTCTTGAAGAACTAAATAAGAATGAAATTATTATCACATATGGTGTTGCGGGTGTAGGAAAAACATTTATCGCACTATGTGACGCGATTAAAGAATTTAAAGCTGGACACTATAAAAAGATTATTCTTTCAAGACCTGTAGTTGAGGCCGGAGAATCTCTTGGCTATCTTCCCGGCGATTTAAAAGAGAAGATTGATCCATATCTTGTTCCATTATATGATGTCTTATATGATGTTATGGGCAAAAAGACAGCTACTAGTTTAATTGAAGAAGGCGTAATAGAAATTGCACCACTCGCTTATATGAGAGGTAGAACTCTTGAATCATCATATGTAATACTAGACGAGGCACAAAATGCCACAATCTCTCAGATTAAACTTTTCCTCACAAGATTAGGCTTTAATTCTAAAATGGTTATAACTGGTGATATCACACAGATAGATTTAATAAACCCAAATAAATCTGGGCTTAAGTATGCCATTGATAGGCTAGACGGAATAGAACAAATCAAGATCTTTCCGTTCACTTTAAGAGACGTGGTTAGAAATCCACTTGTCGAAAAGATTATTATGAGGTTATCTGATGATTAAACTGAATATTATTAATGAAACTGATTATGTCATAGATGCTAAATTGCTAAAGAAAATTGCGAAAACTGCATCTTTTGAACTCTCAATAAGAGAAAAGTTATTTCTAAATGTTTTATTTACTAGTAACAACACTATACACGACTATAACCTTAAATATAGAAATATCGATTCAGAAACTGATGTATTATCTTTCCCTTCAGATGAAAAAAGAGAACTAGGTGACATCATCATCTCTATCGAAAAGGCTCGCTCTCAAGCTAAGGAATACAACCACTCCCTTAAAAGAGAGATATCATTCTTATTAATTCATGGAATACTCCATTGTATGGGTTATGACCATTCAACAAAAGAAGAAGAAACTATAATGTTTAATCTTCAAGAAAAAATATTAGAAAAGGCAGGTATCACAAGAAATGACTGAAAAAGAATTATTATTTGATAAAGCGAAGAAGGATTCTATTAATTCATATTCTCCATATTCTCACTATATTGTGAGTGCATCTATTCTCCATAAGGATGGAACCATCATAAGCGGGCAAAATATTGAGAATGCTTCATATGGTTTAACAATGTGCGCTGAGCGCATTGCCCTCTTTAAATCACGTAGTATGGGATATAAAAATGATGATATTGTTTCGCTTCTTATTTATACACCTATTAAAGACTCTAAACCATATCCTTGTGGTGCATGTAGGCAAGTGATGGTAGAACTTATGAATATGGATAGTACTATCTATATCGCAAATGATGATTTAATAGAAGAACATAAAGTTTCTGATTTTATGCCTTTTAGTTGGGAGCTTAAACAATGAAGTATGGAACTGTTGCACTAATAGGCAAGTGCTCAGTAGGCAAATCCACCTTTATTAATCAGATCCTTAAGATAAAGTTATCTATCACATCAGCTAAAGTTCAAACCACAAGGAATTTGATTACTGGTATATACAATGATGATGAAGCTCAAATAGTTATCTATGATACTCCTGGTATCTTTAAATCATTTAATATGATGAATAAAGAAATGGCTAAAGCCACAAGAAGGTGTCTCTCTAACGCTGATTTAGTTCTATTTATCATTAATTCATACGATAGATTAAATAAGATAGATAGAGATATCATGGATAACTTTAAAAGACAAAATCTTAAAGTTATGCTTGTGGTAAATAAGAGTGATTTAATAACTGATGAAGATGATTTTAGGTCAAGAATAAAGGAATATAAGGATTATTATCCTTTTGTGGATGCAGTTTGCATTAGTTCCCTTCATGGAACTTTTATCGATAATATCATAGAGGATATTAAATCCTATATGAGTGATGGAGATGCTTTATATGATGAAGAACTCTTTACCACAGAACCCACAAGATTTCTTATTCAGGAGTATGTAAGAGAAAAAGTGATCGAACATACCGAAGAAGAAATACCTCATTCTATCACTTGTTTGGTAGAAACCTGGGAAGAAACTGATAACTTAGTAAAAATAGGCGCATCCATCATTTGTGAAAAAAATGGCCAAAAAGCTATCATAATAGGCAAAGGTGGAAAAATGATTAAAACCATTGGAACTGAGGCAAGACGTGATATAGAAGAACTTCTTGGAGTTAAAGTTTTTCTTGATTTATTTGTGAAAGTTAAGGAAGATTGGCGTAACAAAGAAAATTATTTAAAATTATACGGATTATATAACGGCGATGACTAATGGTATTGTGCTTAAAAGACATGACTATGAAGAATCATCTATCATTATGTCTATCTTAACTGAAAAAGGTATAGAAAGTGTAATGGCTAAATATGTAAAAAAAAGTAATAAACAGTATTTGCCTTTAACGGAGCCATTAACTGAAATATCATATATTGCAACTAAATCAGGTGATTTCTATTATTTAAAAAGTGGAGAGTTAATAAATCCTTATAAGAATACTAAGGAAGAATTAAATAGAATTTGCTTATCAAATGTGGTACTAGAGTATTCTTATCTCTTAAATGATGCGATTACAAATAAGAAATCTTACTATGATTTAGTGCTACTTAGTCTTTCGTTAATCGATGAATCAAAAGACCCGGAAGATAGCCTTTTTAGGTACCTAATTCTTCTCACAAAGGTATTAGGTATAAGCCTTAAAAAAGACTATATTATTGAAACATACAATTTATCAAACGAGTGTATGGAATCTATTAACGATATATTTAGTGGAGAAAAGCCTAGATATCGAAAAGATTTAAGATTATTTTTAAGAGCCTATTTTGATAAAGAAATGGGCGTAAAGCCTAAAAGCTTTGATTTTTATTTAAATATTTATAGTGAGTAGGAGAAAGTATTATGACATTAGAAGAATTAGTAAGCTATGCGAATAGATATGGTTTCGTCTTCCCTGGAAGTGAAATATATGGTGGACTCGCAAATTCATGGGATTATGGTCCTCTTGGAACACTAATGTGTGAAAACATTAGAAAGGCATGGTTTAAGAAATTTATTGATGAATCAAAAAATAATGTAAGACTCGATTCACCAATTATAGTAAATCCACGCGTTTGGGAGGCATCTGGCCATCTAAAGAGTTTCAATGACCCAAAGGTTGACTGTGTAGCTTGTAAGAATAGATTTAGGGCAGATAAACTTATTGAAGATTCACTAGGTATTGATGCGGATGGTATGACACTTGATCAAATCGATAAACTAATTGAAGATAATAATATTAAGTGTCCATCATGTGGTGCACATGATTTTACAAAGGCAAGGACATTTAGTTTAATGTATAAAACATCTCAAGGTGTAGTTGAAGACTCTTCATCAACTGTTTACTTAAGACCTGAAACTTGCCAAGGCATCTATATTGATTTTAAAAATGTTCAACGTGCTATGCGCAAGAAGATTCCTTTTGGAATAGGTCAAAACGGAAAAGCTTTTAGAAACGAGATTACTCCTGGCAACTTCCTTTTTAGAGTAAGAGAATTTGATCAATGTGAACTTGAGTTTTTCTGCAAACCAGGTACAGAAAATGAATGGTTTGAGTATTATAAAGATTTTTGTGTTAACTTCCTTAAAGAATTAGGTTTAAAAGATGAAAATTTAAAGTTATATGATCATCCAAAAGAGAAACTTGCTTTCTATTCAAAAGGTACAACCGACATCCTCTTTAATTATCCTTGGGGATTTGATGAATTATGGGGAATAGCTTCAAGAAGTGACTATGATTTATCTAAGCATATAGAATATAGTAAACAAGATTTAACCTATCTTGACCCTGAAACAAACGAAAGATATGTACCATATGTTGTTGAACCATCTGTCGGAGTAGGTAGACTCTTCCTTGCTTTTTTACTTAATGCATATGAGAATGAAACACTTTTAAATGGTGATACAAGAGAAGTACTTCATATTCATCCATATCTTGCGCCTTATAAGGCTGTAGTACTTCCATTAATTAAAAAAACACATAGTGAAAAAGCTCTTGAAATATTCAAACTATTATCTGAGGAATTTATTGTGTCATATGATGACACTCAAGCTATAGGTAAACGTTATAGAAGAGCGGATGCGATTGGTACACCTTTTGCGGTTACTATAGATGACGACACTTTAGAAAATGGCAATGTAACTATAAGAAATAGAGATACAATGCTACAAGATGTAGTAAAAGTATCAGAATTAAAAGACTATCTAAGAGGTAAATTAAAGTATTAATGGCTACTAACATTTTTGAAAAAGTAAATGAAAATGTTGATATTGTAGACGTAGTAAGAGAATACGTCACCTTGGAACAAAAAGGCAAAAACCTTTTTGGTATTTGTCCATTCCATGATGACAACAACCCATCCATGAGTGTATCAAGAGAAAAAGGCATCTTTTATTGCTTTACCTGTAAGATGGGTGGCAATGCTATTAAATTCATTCAAGAATATAAACATATGTCACCATATGATGCAGCACTCTTCCTCGCAAGACAATATCATATAGATGTTAGTGAATTTGTAAATAATAGTGGAGAAAAAACATCCACAAAAAGATATTATGATTTAATGTCTACAACGCAAAGATTCTATTCCTATCTTATGAATAATGTAGAGTATTCTAAAGAGGCAAGGGAGTATCTATCTAATAGAGGCATAAATGATAATATAATTAAAGATTTTAATATAGGTTTATCTCCAAGAGATGGAGAAGGTTTAAGAAAGACTATGCTTTCTAAAAACTTCCTTGATACAGACTTATCAATTTTAGGACTTACAAGTTCCGATAAAGACATATTTGTTGATAGAGTAATGGTTCCAATAAAAGATGAAATGGGAAGAGCAATTGCCTTTGGTGGAAGAATTTATAAGAAGGATTCTACTCAAGCTAAGTATATTAACTCAAAGGAAACACCTATATTTAAGAAAGGGGAAGTTGTCTTTAACATTGATAGAGCATCAAAAGATAGGTCGAAGAATTACCTTATCTTAAATGAGGGTTATATGGACGTTATTCAATCAGCATCACACGGTATAGATAACGCGATAGCTCTAATGGGTACATCAATCACTAAGGAACAAGTACAAACAATCAAGAAATATACTAATAAAGTCGCAATATGTCTTGATGGTGATATGCCTGGTATGGAAGGTGTTAAAGCTATTATTAGAGAATTTGACCTCGCAAAAATAGAATACACAATTACTATCCTTCCAAATGATATGGATCCAGATGAAGTTTTGAGAAAACATGGTAAGGATTTCTATCTAGATTTAATCGAAAACAAAAAATTAGATAAAATTGGCTATTACTATGAACTAACCAAAAGAAGATATGGAGAATTGAATATATTTAATATTGATACCTTTAAACAAGATATCTTTAGACAAATTAAAGATATTAATAGTAAAACTGCCCTTGAGGCCTATCTTAGAAGATTATCTATGGATTTAAAAGTATCATTTGAATCTCTCTCACAAGATTTTAAAACTTTTATCTATCAGGAAAATAATGGTGGAACAAGTAAAAAATATGATCAATCTAGAAGGGATAATCCTTTTATTGTTAAGTCAAAGATTAGAAGTGCAGAAGAACTCGTTATCTCTTATTCAATTGAATCTAAAGAATTTTATGATTTGATTGTATATAAAATGTCATCAAAATTATTCCTTAAATCAAAAGATTTAAGAGAAGAATTTATATTTATCGGTGACCTATACACAATAAATAAAAATATCACAAAAGACGAAATTCTTAAGGAATTAAGTCTTAAGAATTATCCGATAATTCCATCAAATAAAACTGAATTTTCAACACTTGATTTAGTTGATAATGTTTTAAAGACGTATCATGAATATGAAATAGATGAAGAATTAGAAGAACTAAAAGAACTATTAAAGAGTCCATCGAAAGATATCAATAAGGATGAAATAATCAAACGTCAGATGGACTTACTTAAAGAGAAAAAAACTCTTAAAGAATCAAAGAGAAAGTAGGAGGAAAGTATGCCTAGAATGAAAGGAAATATTGACGAGAAAAAAACTCTCGCTAAGGAATTATTAAATAAAGCGAAAAATCAGGGATATATTGATCTATTCGAATTAGATCAAGCCTTTGATTCATCAGATAAAATTAGAATTGAACTTCAAAAAACTCTCGCAAAAAACAATATCGAGATTAGAACTATGGGCGATTCACCTTTTGATGAACCAGTAATTGATGTGAGTCTTGATACCGATGTTATAAAAGAAGGGGAGGAATCGAAAAAAGTAGATTTATCATTTCTTAATACTGAAGCCTCACCAAAAAGAAAAAGAGGTCGTCCAAGAAAGACGGAATCTAAAAATTCTTTATTTGATGATGAAGATGATTTGGATAAAAGAGGTGAAGATGAAGAAGATGAATCATCTGAAGATATAGTGGACTATATTGATCTAGAAGCCGAAGAAGACGAGGAAGAAGAAAGAAGATTAATCGAAATGGATGAAGACGATTCTTCTTACTATGAACTTGAAGAAGATCTTGATTTTGATGATGACAGTTTAGATGATTTTCTTAATGTGCATACTTCATCTAAACAAAAAATTACTGATGAAAACTCAGTAAGAATGTATCTAAAAGAAATAGGTCAAATTCCACTTTTATCTGTTGAAAGAGAGCGTGAAATTGCGAAAACTATTTATGAAGCAAAGGTAAAAGAGGATGAATTTAACGAAAAAACCTTAAACGGCTACGTTCCAACTCAAGAAGAAATTGAAGAAATTAATAGAATTAGATTTGAAGGCGATCAAGCTAAAATGATTTTAACTGAATCAAATTTAAGACTTGTTATTCATATCGCTAAAAACTTCAACACCACCAGTATGGATTTCGCAGACTTAATTCAAGAAGGCTCACAAGGTTTAATGAAAGCTGTGGATAAATTTGACTATACAAGAGGTAATAAGTTCTCAACCTATGCAACAGGCTGGATCAAACAAGCTATCACGAGAGCGATTGCCGATCAGGCAAGAACTATACGTATCCCTGTTCATATGAATGAAACTATCAATAAACTAAATAAAAAAGAAAGGGAATTAACTCAATCTCTTGGTCGTCGTCCTACAATTGAAGAATTAGCTGAAGCTATGGACATTAAACCTGATAAGATTTCAATGATTAAGCGTGTATCTCAAAAGACTAAATCTTTAGAAGATACTGTAGGTGAAGAAGAAGATTCAACATATGGTGATTTTATTCCTGATATGGATAACCCAAATCCGGAAGAATACACAATGAATGAAGCTTTAAAAGCTGAACTTGATAATCTTCTTGGAAACCTATCTGATAGGGAAGAAAGAGTTATTAAGCTTAGATTTGGTTTAATTGATGGACGTACTAGAACCCTTGAAGAAGTCGGAAGAGAATATGGAATCACAAGAGAACGTATAAGACAAATTGAAGCTAAAGCTTTAAGAAAACTTAGACATCCATCTAAATCAAATAAACTAAAAGATTTTATTAAACAATGAGATTATCTAAAAGATTAAAGGCAATAAGCGGTTTAATAGACAAAGATTCTATAGTTTTAGATATAGGGTGTGACCACGCCTATCTTTCAATTGATTTAATAAATTCACATAAATCAACTAAAGTATACGCAATAGATAATAAAGAAGCGCCTCTTCTTGAGGCAAAAAAGAATATTAAAGATTTTAATCTAGAATCAAAAATAATCCCTATTTTAAGCGATGGGTTAATGAATGTTAATGTTCATGATTACACACACATTGTAATGGCGGGACTCGGTGGAGAATTAATCGCAAATATCCTAAAAAGAGACACAATTAAAGATGATGTAACATTAATACTTGAACCTAATATTAACGCTTACGCTGTAAGAGAAGCACTTGTTTCACTTTCATATAGTATTATTAATGAAGTTATGGTGCTTGACTCAAATGTTTATTATCCCATTATCGTGGCAAGAAAAGAGAGCATATTACCTAACTATTCTTTCACCGAATTAAATTTTGGTCCAATTCTCATTAAAACTAAATCCAAAGAACTAAAAGGATATCTAGAAAGAAAAATATCGATCCTAGAATCTAAAAATACCGCAAATAATATCGCTTTAACTAATAAAATTAACTTCTATAAGGAGGCATTAAATGAAATCAAGTGATGTGATGAACTATTTAGATCAACTCTATCCACAATATCTTAAGGCATCTTATGATAATGTTGGATTAATGATTGGTTCAAAAAATAAAGAAGTAAAAAGGATTTATCTTTGTCTTGATTTAACAAGAGAAGAGATGAATGAAGCTCTAAAATACAATGCTGATATGATTATCACCCATCATCCATTACTTTTCCATCCTCTTTATAGTATTGATTTAGATAATGATCCTGGTTCCATTATCAAGGATTTGGTTATTCATAATATTCCTTTATATGCAATGCATACTAACTTTGATACAGTTAGAATGAATGATTTTTTAGGTAAGAAACTTGGATTAAAAGATTTATCTCTATTAAGTGAAAAGGAAAACTGTGGCGTAGTTGGCACAATTAATCCAATGAATCTTAAAGATTTTATTAATCTTGTAAAAAAAGAATTTGAATTAAAAGAAGTTAGCTATGTAGGAGATTCAGATGTAGTAATCGAGACTGTTGGTTTAACCGCAGGAAGCGGTTCATCAATGATGGTAGATGCGTTTCTTAAGAATGTTGATATCTTCTTAACCGGTGATTTAAGCTATTCAAGAGCGATTGAAGCAAAAAGAATGCATCTTAATGTTTTAAATATTCCTCATTATGTTGAACACCTCTATACTAAAGCTGCAAAAGAAGATTTACTAAAACTAGACAATACACTTGATGTTATTGAATCTAGTTTCGACTCTGACCCATTCAAAATTTATTAGGAGATAATATGGAAAACGACAATATTGATATTAGAAATAGAGAACTAATTAAAAGTATTAAGGAAACTGATGATATAAATAAGATTAATGAATTGTTTGTTGAGCTTGTGTCACTAAATCAAGGCTTAATCACTAGTGTTGTGAGCCTTTTTAATTCTACTAATGTAGGAAATGATGAGCTTATGCAGGAGGGTTATTTATCTTTTTTTGAAGCGATTAACCATTTTAATCTTGATTCTGATACTAAGTTTTCGACATACGCATATAGGTCTATGAAAACAGCTATAAATAGATATGTAAATAAGGTAAAAACAACAATTACTATACCTGAACATATCACAAAGACTTTAAACGATATTCAAGATGCCGAAAGAAGACTAAAGGCCGAACTTAAAAGAAACCCTTCTAATAAAGAAGTCGCTAGCATTTTAAAGATTACAGAAGAAGAATTAACAAATTTTAGAAACTATGCAATCCATATATTAGATTATAATGAGTCCAATAAAGATGGCACGAATACATTACTCGCAGATATAGTTGATCAAAGCTCTAAGACACCTGAAGATCAACTAATAGATGAAGAAATTAAAGAAGAAATTGATGAATATTTTGATTTATTATCAGACCAAGAAAAGGACATGATTAATCGCTCGTTTGGTTTAAATGGTTTTGTTAAACAAACTAATAAAGAAATAGGTAAACTCTATCATATTACAGGCGAGGCTGTAAGGCAGAGAGTACAAGTAGCATTAAATAAGATGAGAAAGGCTATGAATGGTGAATAAGATGTTGTCAGATATTGAAATTTCAAGAAGTGTAAAACTTAGGCAAATAGAAGAAGTTGCATCTGAATTGTCTCTTAACAAAGATGATTTAGAGCTTTATGGTAAATACAAAGCTAAAATATCAAAAGATGTTTTAAAAGAAAAGAAAACAGATTCTAAGTTGATATTAGTTACAGCCATTACACCAACTAAAGCTGGTGAAGGAAAAACAACTGTATCGATTGGTATCGCAGAAGGACTTAGATACTTAGGAAATAAAGTATGCCTCGCATTAAGGGAACCATCTATGGGACCAGTTATGGGACTTAAGGGTGGCGCAACAGGTGGAGGTTATGCACAGGTTGTTCCTATGGAAGATATCAATCTTCATTTTACAGGAGATTTTCACGCTATTACCAGTGCTAATAATCTAATTGCTGCAACTATTGATAATGAATTATATTATGGAAATAAACTTAATATTGATAAAGATAGAATAGTCTTTTCTAGATGTCTAGATGTTAATGATAGATCTTTAAGAGATATTAAAATTGGTATGGGCAAAAGAATTAATGGTGTTGAAAGATCTGATTTCTTTAAAATAACTGTCGCATCTGAGATAATGGCTATTTTCTGCCTTTCCCGCGATATGAAAGACCTCGAAAATAGGCTTAATAATATCCTTTTTGGATATAGTTTAGATGGAAAAGAACTATACGTCAAAGATCTTGGAATAACAGGAGCTTTAATGCTTCTTTTAAAAGATGCGTTTATGCCTAATCTAGTTCAAACTGTAGAAGGTGGCCCTGCCTTAATTCATGGTGGTCCATTCGCAAATATTGCGCATGGATGCAATAGCGTAATGGCAACTAAATACGCTATGGCCTTAGCGGACTATACAGTTACAGAAGCAGGTTTTGGTGCAGACCTAGGCGCAGAAAAGTTCCTAGATATTAAATCAAGAATGAATGATTTAAATCCTAATGTAGTAGTAATTGTCGCAACAATTCGTGCCCTTAAAATGCACGGTGGTGTAGAACTTGAGAATCTTAAAGAGGAAAATGTAGAAGCCATGCTTAATGGTGTAGCTAACCTTGAAAAACATATAGATACAATTAAACATTTTAATAAGAAATATATAGTTGCAATTAATAAGTTCTATACAGATACTGATGCTGAAATTAAAGCGTTAGAGGACTATCTTGATAGTAAAGGCCACCCATATTCTTTAACACTTGAATTTGAATATGGTTCAAATGGAATGGTTGATATTACAAATAAAATCATCGACATTACTAATGAACCTAATACTAATTTAAAATATCTTTATGATTTAAACGATTCTATTGAAGAAAAGATTGAAAAAATAGCGAAGAAAGCCTACGGTGCAGGAAACGTTGAATATAGTGATATAGTTAAAGAAAAGATTAAAGAATACACATCTTTAGGCCATGATAAATTACTTATTTGTGTGGCGAAAACACAGAATTCATTATCAGATGATTCTAAATTACTAAATGCGCCACTTGGGTTTACATTACATGTCAAAGATTTGTCTTTATCATTAGGCGCAGGATTTATTGTTGTATATACAGGTTCAATTATTACTATGCCAGGTTTACCAAAAATACCTGCAGCTAAGAATATGGGCTTAGATGAAAATGGCGAACCATATGGTATATTTTAGGAGGCAAAATGGGAGCTAAAGAAGAGTTTATCGCTATATACCGCGAATATATAAAAAGAGAAGGTTCTAATGAGTTATTAGATTATATTATGTCTACAGATTTCTTTACAGCGCCTGCATCTTCCAAATTTCATAATCACTTTAGAGGTGGTTTATGTGAACATTCTATTAATGTATATAAGAGATTAAAGAAGTTATCTTTAATGGAACCTGAACTATATCAAACATATAGTGAAGAAACATTCGCAATTATTGGTCTCTTACATGATTTATGTAAAGCTAACTTCTATATAGAAGATTATAGAAACGTTAAAGAAGACGGAGTATGGGTATCAAAACCATACTATAAAATTAGTGAAGCACTTCCATTTGGCCACGGTGAAAAAAGTGTCTATCTTATTATGAAATTTATGAAATTAACGGATGAAGAAGCACTCGCGATTAATTGGCATATGGGTGGATATGATGAAAGAGCAAATAAAGATGATAGATCTATCACAAAGGTGTTCTACAATCATCCACTTGCCTTTTTGACACATATTGCTGATTCAATGGCAACATATCTAGACGAGGCAATAGATGACTAAAATAATCACATCACTTACAAATGATAAGGTTAAATATTTAACTAAATTATATAAAGATTCTTCATTTAGAAGAAAAGAAGGACTATATATTGTTGAAGGATATAATTTAGTTGATGAAGCCCTTAATACCAATATGGTATCAGAAATATTTATCTCATCTTCATCAAAGTATATAGATAAATATAAAGATGCTACATTTGTAACTGATGAAATAATCAATAAGATAACTGATACAGTTCAACCTGAGGGAATTGTCGCAACAGTAAAATTTACAGAAAAACGCGAATTGTCGCCAAATATTATTTATCTTGATCGTATTCAGGATCCAGGAAATCTTGGAACAATATTAAGAAGTGCAGTTGCCTTTGGGTTTAACTCTGTTATCCTAGATAACTCAGTAGATTTATATAATCCTAAGACGATCAGATCATCTTTGGGGGCCATATATAAGTTATCTTTCCCAAAATATAATATTGATGAACTTAAATCATTAGGATATGAAATTATTACCACTACAATGAAAGGCAAAAACCCTAAAGATTACACTAAAACTAAAGATAAAATATGTCTCATTTTAGGGAATGAAGGTAATGGTGTAAGACCTGATTTAACTAAATTATCTGATATAAATTTGACAATACCAATGATTAATACTGAGTCATTAAATGTTGGTGTTGCAGGTTCAATACTAATGTATATTCTTCAAGCCAACTTGAAGAACAACTAAGTTTAAGATAAAATATTGAATAGTAATTAAAGGAGAATAAATATGATAGCTTGGTGGGGAGCATTGTTAATTGGAATAGGCGCACTACTTGTTGGTGCTGTTCTTGGTTTCTTTATTTCTTTAAGATATTTCAAGAAATATCAAGAAAAAAATCCTCCAATAACAGAAAACATGATAAGAGCTATGATGAAACAAATGGGTAGAACTCCAAGTGAGAAACAAGTTCGTCAAGTCATGGATTCTATGAAAAATGCCCAATAATTTATTGAAGAAAAAACCTCTTAATGAGGTTTTTTTCTTTTAATTATTGTGTTAAAATAATTATCGTAATTATATTATTTATATAGGTGATGATATGGCCAACAATTCATATGATGCTTCGAGTATTCAAATACTTGAAGGATTAGAACCCGTTAGAAAAAGACCTGGTATGTATATAGGATCCACTGATTCTCGTGGATTACACCAACTTGTTTGGGAAATTTTGGATAATGCTATTGATGAAGCATTATCTGGTTTTTGCAAAAACATTTTAATTACAATCAAACAAGATAATTCAGTAAAAATAGAAGATGATGGTCGTGGTCTTCCTGTTGGTAAACACCAAAATGGTGATGATGTACTAAATGTTATTTTTACTGTACTTCATGCTGGCGGTAAGTTTACAAATGAAGGTGTCTATAAAGTATCTGGTGGTCTCCATGGTGTTGGAGCATCCGTTGTGAATGCGCTTTCTGATTGGCTTGAGATTACAAGTTATAAAGACGGAAAACAATATCATCAAAGATTCGAAAATGGTGGTTCTAGGTTTTCCAAACAAATAGAATATGTTGGACCAACAAGAAAACATGGCTCCGAAGTATGGTTTAAACCAGATCATACCATCTTTTCAACTACTCTATTTAACTATCAAACAATACTTGAAAGAGTTAGGTCTAGTGCCTATCTTATTAAAGACCTTCATATAAAACTGGTAGATGAAAGATCGGGACAAAAGGATGAATTCTGTTTTGAAGATGGTATTAAAGCTTACTGCGAACATGAAACAGAGGGCAAAAATGTTTTAATTGAAAAACCAATCTATTTCTTCCAACAGGTTGAAGATACTCAAGTAGAGTTTGCGCTTAACTTTGCGAAAGATGCTTATAACGAATCAATTTCTTCATTTGTTAATAACGTTAGAACTAGGGATGGTGGTACCCATGAAGCTGGTTTTAAATCAGGTTTAACAAAGATTTTTAATGAGTTTGCTTATAAATCAATAGGTCAAAACAATCCTATATTAAAAGAGAAAGATGCACCTTTTGAGGGCGTAGATATAAGAGAAGGTTTATTTGCGATTCTCTCTATTCGTATGAAAGAACCTGAATTTGAAGGACAAACAAAAGAAAGACTTGGTACTGCATATATCAAAACAATCGTTGAACAAGTAACTACTGATAAACTGCGTACTTTCTTTACAGAGAACCCTCTTATCGTCTACAACCTTTTAAAAAAGGCTCAATTCGCACGTGATGTGAGAGATAAGGCAAGAAAAGCAAGGGATGAAGCAAGAAACATCAAAACTAAAACTAAACAAGAACAATCTTTATCCGGAAAGCTTGCCCAAGCAGCAACCAAAAATAATAAAATAAATGAATTATTCTTAGTTGAGGGTGATTCTGCGGGTGGTAGTGCGAAACAAGGTCGTGATAGACGCTTCCAAGCGATTTTGCCTTTAAGAGGTAAGGTATTAAATACCGAAAAAGCATCTGCGAATGAAGTATTATCAAACGAAGAACTACGTACAATGATTGCAACTATTGGTGCTGGATATGGACCATCTTTTGATGTTAAAAAGTCTAATTATAATAAGGTCATAATTATGACCGATGCGGATGTCGATGGTTCACACATTCAAATCCTTTTACTTACATTCTTCTTTAGATATATGACTGATTTAATTAAAGAAGGAAAAGTATATATCGCTCTTCCTCCTCTATATAAAATCCAACAAGTAGGTGTTCAAAAACCTAAATTAATCTATGCTTATAGCGACCATGAAAGAGATGAAATAACCAAAGGATTTAAAAGATACACTATTCAAAGATATAAAGGTTTAGGTGAAATGAATGCGAGTCAACTCTGGGAAACCACCATGGACCCTAAAACCCGTACCTTAATTCAAGTTAAAATTGATGACTTTTTTGATGCGGATAATGCAGTATCCACATTAATGGGTGAAGATACCGAGCCTCGTAAAGCTTGGATAGAAAATAACGTTTCATTCGCTGAAATAGACGATTATAAGATTCAAGGTGGTGAATAATATGGCGAAGATTAAGGATTTAATAGATCAATTTGTCAATGAGAAAATACAGGTTGACTACCTTGAAAAAATTATGGGTGATAGGTTTGGCGCCTACACAAAATATGTTGTCCAAGATAGAGCTATCCCAGATATTCGTGACGGTCTTAAGCCTGTTCAAAGAAGAATATTATACGCTATGCATATGGTAGGAATGAACTATGGTACACCATATAAAAAGAGCGCGAGAATAGTTGGCGAGGTTATTGGTAAATACCATCCTCATGGTGACCAATCTGTTTATGATGCTCTTGTTAGAATGAGTCAAGATTTTAAAATAAATGTTCCTTTAATAGATATGCACGGGAATAATGGTTCTATTGATGGAGATAGTGCTGCCGCAATGCGTTATACTGAAGCACGTCTTTCACCTGCCGCAATGTATCTTCTTGAGGACATAGATAAAAAGACAGTTCCATTTATCCCAAACTATGATGATAGCGAAATAGAACCTGTCATCTTACCATCTAAATTTCCGAATCTTCTAATTAATGGTTCTGATGGTATTGCATCAGGTTATGCTACAAATATTCCACCATTTAATATGGCTGAAGTTATAAAATTAACTATTGAAAGAATTAAAAATCCATCTTTATCAATTGAAGATGCGATGGCAATAGTCCCAGCTCCAGATTTTCCTACTGGTGGTGAAATAGTTGAATCAGAATCTGAACTTGATAAGGTGTTTAAAACTGGAAAAGGTAAAGTAATTCTTAGATCTAAGACAAGAATTGAAGGGAATAATATTATTATTTCTGAAATACCTTATGGAGAAAAGAAATCTGATTTAGTAAAAAGTATTGATCTTCAAAGGGAAAGAAAAGAAGTTGAAGGAATTATAGAAGTAAGAGATGAGTCTGATAAAGATGGTCTCCGTATCGTGATAGAAACTAAGAGTGAGGCTAACACTGATGTTATCTTAAATTATCTTTTTAAGAAAACTCATCTTCAGGTTAATTTCCCAGTTAATATGGTCGCAATAGTTGATAGGCTTCCTAAACTTCTTGGTGTACTTGATGTAATTGACCAATATATTATCCATGAGAAAGAAGTTATAACTAATAGATCTAACTTTGAAATGGATAAAGCAAAAAAGAGGCTCCATATTGTTGAAGGATACCATAAACTATCATCAATTATTAATGAAGTTGTTGAAACAATTAAAAATTCAAAGAATAAGGCAAATGCAAAAGAGAATTTAGTAAATATATATGGCTTTACTGAACTTCAAGCTGAAGCTATAGTAACTCTCCAATTGTATAGATTAACTAATACTGATATTCAGGAATTTGAAATTGAAAAAGCTAATCTTCAAGCAGAACTCGCTAAATTAAATAAGATTTTAACTAGTGAATTAGCCCTTAAGAATGTAATTATTAAGGAACTAGAAGGTATTAATGAAAAAATAGAATCAAAGAGACGTACTATAATTTCAAGCGTTAGTAGAGATTTATCGTTTAAGGAAGAAGAACTCTTAATACATGAAAACGTACATGTTATTATCACAAGAGACGGATATGTTAAAAAGTTATCTCTTAGAAGTTATCAGGCATCTTTAAACTCTCAACCAGGCCTTAAAGAGGGAGATTTTATCGCATTTGAGGATGAATGTAACACAATGGATACAATAATCCTATTTACAAATAGCGGTGCATATATCAATCTTCCTGTTTATAAGATTCCAGATGCTAAATACAAGGATTTAGGCGAATATGTTGGTGGAATGTTTGACCTACGGGGAGATGAAAAAGTAATCAATATCTATCATTTTAGGGAAAATCCTAGTGATGATATGGAGATTGTTGTTTCAACAAGAATGTCTAAGATCAAAAGATTATCTGCGAAAGAAATTTTTGAAAAGAGATTTAAGAAAGGTAGCGTAATTTCTTTAACTGATGATGATAGCGTAGTATCTGTTTCGTTTACGTTTAAAGATTATAATGAAGTTGTGACAGTTACTAAATATGGACTTATTCTTAAATATCCTAAGAATGAAGTGCCTATCGTTGGTAAAAAGGCTCTAGGTGTAAGAAATGCTGCACTAAAACCTGGAGATGAAGTTATTAAATCATTCCTCGTTCCTAACTATGTAAAAGAAGAAATTATTCTTATAACTAGTAGGGGTGGACTAAAGCGAATTCTTCTTAAGAATCTCCAAAGGTCAAAAAGAGCTCAACGTGGTACGCCAACTCTTAAAACCGTTAAAACAAATCCATATCTTTATATTGATGCGATTGTTACTAACCCATCTAGATATAAAGAATCAATTCAGATTGATTTAGTTAGCGATAAAGAAATTAAGAAATTTGATGGATTAAGCCTCCCTAAAGACTCATATGAGAATGGAGCCCCTGTATTTGCGGATAGTGAAAAACCACTTGGTATTTACCATCAAATAGTAAATCTTGATGACTATCTTAAATTAACCAAGGATATGTCTAAAGAATTTGAAAAAACTATTGAAGAAAAGAAAGAACAGCACCCTAATTCTCTCCTTGATGAATTAGGAGATATAATCGAGCAACAGACTTCGATATTTGATTATATCGATGATATTGATTTAAAAGATGATGAGGAATTAAAGAAGGATCTATTCTAAGATGTATGCGCTAGATAAAGTAGATGATGTCGTTACACCACAAGGTATAGTAATTAAATATATCCATGTATATAAAAAAGCCGGTTTATCAGAAACTATATTTGATAATATCCACGCTGAAGATAAGATTTATCACACTCTTTCTAAGAAAGACGATATTTACTATGCATATAAGATTCTTTTTAAAGATTCTCCATTAACTGATGCGAGACTAGAAACAATTATCAATAAAAACGGAAACTGTGAACTCAAAAACCAAAATGAAATAATATTAAAAAACCTGATAGATTTCTTTAATAAACTAGATGATACAGATGGCAGGTTCCTCCCATACGCAAACTTTATCAACGATACCCTTCAATCTATATATTCAAATACTAAACTTAAGCCAAAGTTTAGAGATAAAAGAAATGATGAAACAAAGAGATCAAGAGAAACCCTCCAAGAGATTTGCGATAAATACAACGTATTAAAGAAAAGAGGAATGGTTGAATATGGCTATTTAAATACATCTTTCTTTATGGATATGCTTTCAAGTGAACCATTTACCTTTGGTACGATGGAAGTTGCTTTACTTATTTTATATATGCTTATAATTAATAGTGATTTAAGTGTTTTTAGATATGTTTCATTCTTTAAGATGCTATATGATAGAATAAATGTTTTTAATAATTCTATTAATAATGCGAAACTAATGTATGAAATAGGATATCCTAATTTATTTCCTATTCTTACTATTATTCTTGATATTGAATCTAAAGCTTTAGATGAGTTAAATAGTCTTTATAGTGCAAAAACATTTGATAATGAACTATCTAAAGCCAAAATAATTGAAACTATCATTTATTCTTTAAATAAACAATTTAAGAAGAGTGATATAAGGGAAGAAGCACCTAATATCTCTGACTCAACAATTGATAGAGTACTACAAAGACTGAGCCAAGAAGGCAAAATAATGGCTTTTGATAGTGGACGTAATGCATCATGGGTAAGAATAGATGACACCCATGATCATAAATATTTTTAATAGGGGATTAACTTATGATTCTTTCAAAAGATAGATGGAAAATAAAATATACGAATCCATATGATGATTCTGAAATAATTGATATTTTATATAAACAAAAAGGAATTGATGACTACATCAATTACTTTAATCTATCTTTTAAAGATTTTGGCGATCCACTCCTCTTTAAAAATATGGATATTGTCTTAAAAAAGATTAAGATGTCGATTAGAAATAATGAGAAAATCCTAATTTATGGTGATTATGACGTTGATGGAATTACCGCAACCGCAATAATGTATCGTTTCTTAAAAGAGAAAGGGGCTCAAGTATATTATATGGTCCCAAATAGATTCCAGACAGGATATGGTTTATCTGAGGATGCGGTTGAACAAATCATTAAGAATGGATATAACCTCGTTATCACAGTTGATAATGGCATAACATCTGTAGATGAAATCGATAAATTACTTAATAATAATATTCAGGTAATAGTCACAGATCATCATGAACCAAAAGAAGAACTTCCACACACAAACTATATAGTCCACTCTTATATCTTTAATGATTATCCATTCGTAAACTTTTGTGGTGCTGGAATTGCCTATAAAATTTGTGAGGCATGGGATAAAGACCTAGTAAGAAAATATATAGACCTTGCGATGCTTGGGACTATCGCAGATATGATGCCTTTAATAGGTGAAAATAAGGCTATCATAAATGAGGGTTTAAAACAAATTAATAATAGTAATGTTAAAGGATTAAAAGAATTACTTAATACCTTAAATATTAATATACTTAATATAAAAGACATATCTTATAATATAGCTCCTAAACTTAACTCTTTAGGAAGAATTGGTGATGCAACCATCGCAATAGCCCTCCTTACAACCGATAATGAAGAAGAGATTAAAGAATATATTAAAAATATTCTTGAGGCAGATAATTTAAGAAAGGAACTCACTATTCAAAACACAGAACTTGCCTATAAGATGATTAATCCAGATGATAGTGTCAACCTAATTTATTCTCCTAATTTCTATGAAGGCGTCCTTGGAATTATCGCTCAAAAGATAATGAAGAAGACGGGTAAAATAACTGGTATCTTCAATGTTGATTCAGAGAATAACGCAAGAGGTTCTTTCAGGACAGTAGGTGAATATAATATTTTATCTATGCTTGATAAAAATAAAGATCTTCTTGAAAAGTTTGGTGGGCATGAAAAAGCTTGCGGTGTCAATATGATGGCATCAAAGATAAAAGAACTTAAATCAAGGCTTGAAAATATGGTTAAAGGTGATATTCCATCAACAAATGAAGTTGAGGTATCACTATCTTTAAATCATTCTCTAATAAATATTGAATTCTTTAAAGAACTTCAAAAATATGAACTTGATGATACTACGTTCTTAATAGAAGATGTTGAAGTGATGGAATCAACACTCCTCGCTAATAAACACACAAGAATAAGGGCAAGGCTTAATACTGGTAAATATGTAACTATAGTTGTATTTAATGACCCTGCGCTTAATTATAATCTCTCGTATGGTGATAAGGTAAACTTTATTGGAACATTAAATATTAATACTCACAATAATTTTACTTATTTCCAGATTATCGCAACGGATTATGAGGTAAAAAGAATACAAATTATCGATTATAGATATAGAAAAGATTCAAAAGAAGCTGAGGTATATTTCAATAATACATCTGGCTTACAAATTAAAGATAACTTTGATAATATATTAGATTTATCCTTAATTCTTAAGGAACAAACTCCAAATATTATCTATCTTATGCCTATTGAAGGAACATATTATAAGTTATCTGATAGGCGAAAACTAAAAGAAGCAATCTTTATAATTTCAAAAAATGTATCAATTTCTGAAATGATACTCCAAAAGGAATTAAGAATTACTAGAAATACTTTAAATACTATACTAGATATCTTTACAGAATTAAATTTAATCACAAGAGAAAATGGCACTGTTAAGATTGTCGCATATTCTAAAGGCTATAAGGTTGATCTTGAAAACAGTGAAACCTTTAGTAGATATATAGAAAAAGAAGAACTATATAATATTCTTCTTGGACCAATAGAATCGGTCAAAAAATTTGTAAATGAGTCACTTGAATAGGAGAAAATGATATGAAACTTAATGAATATATAAAAAATGTACCTAATTTCCCAAAAGATGGAATTCAATTTAAAGACATCACCCCACTTCTTGAAGATGGAGATGCCTTTAGAGAAGCTATTGATGAATTAACTACTTGGGCCTCATCTTTAGGTGCGACAAAAGTTGTTGGGCCAGATGCGAGAGGTTTTATTTTAGGATGTCCTGTCGCATATGCGCTTAAAACTGGTTTTGTACCAGTAAGAAAACCTGGTAAACTACCAAGAGAAACCATTAGTCAATCATATGAATTAGAATATGGTTCTAATACTTTGTGTATGCATAAAGACGCTCTTAAAAAAGGTGATAAGGTTGTAATAATCGATGATCTCCTTGCAACAGGTGGAACAGTTGTTGCCGCAATCAATCTCTGCGAAAAGCTTGGCGCAGAAGTAATGGGTGTTGGTGTACTCATTGAACTTAGTGAATTAAAAGGAAGAGAATTCATAGGAAACTATAATATTAAATCTCTAATAAGTTATTAAGATGGATGCATTATTTTTAACCCTATATGATAAATTTAAAGGGTATATCACAAATGAGGATACAAGGCATAGGATAGAAAAGGCCTATATTTTTGCACGTGATGCTCATAAGGGTCAAACCAGAGCATCAGGTGAAGAATATATTATTCATCCTGTCGCTGTCGCAAAAACATTATGTGATTATTATGCTGATCCAGAAACTATCGAAGCTGCACTTTTACATGATGTAATAGAAGATACTGATAAAACTTTTGAAGATATTAGAAAGAATTTTTCTATTGGAGTTGCAAATCTTGTAGAAGGATTAACCAAGATTGAAAAGCATCAATATACAGATGAGTTAAACAAGGGAATGGCTAATTTTGAGGAATTCGCAAACAATTATCAAAAGATGTTATTCTCTATGAGTAAAGATATAAGAATTATTTGGATAAAATTATCTGATAGGTTAAATAATATGCAAACGCTTGATTATTTGCCTATAGAAAAACAGGCAAGAATTGCAAATGAAACAATTAAGGTTTATGCACCAATTGCGCATAAACTAGGTATGAATAGAATAAAAGCAGAGCTTGAAGATTTATCCTTTAAATATCTTTATCCTGATGAGTATGAAGACTTAGCAAAAAAACTCCAACAGACTAAGAAACAAAGAGAAAAAGATATTGAAAAGATGATTTCTAATTTAAGAAATATGATGGAATCTGAAGGCGTCAAATGTGAAATATCAGGAAGAGTTAAGAATTTATGGTCTATAAGAAACAAAATAATAACTAAAGGAACATCTTTTGAAAATATTTATGACCTTCAAGCATTAAGAATAATAGTTGATACAGTAATGGATTGTTATAAAGCGATTGGTATAGTCCATTCTAAATACACTCCTCTACCAAAGCGTATAAAGGATTATATCGCTATGCCTAAACCAAATATGTATCAATCTCTTCACACAACTATAGTATCTGATGGACGTCCCTATGAAATTCAAATTAGAACCCATGAAATGGATGAAATAGCTGAGGTTGGTATCGCAGCTCACTGGGCATATAAAGAAGGTATTAAACAGAATAAGAATTTTTATATAGAAACTGCATCTAAACTTAGATGGTATAGTGATCTCCAAAAGTTTACCGATAAACATTCAGATAATACTAAGGATGAGGTTACAACTTTATTTGATGAAGATGTATTAAACGCAAATGTATATGTATTCACTCCAAAGAATACAGTAATCTCATTGCCAGAAGGTTCAACTCCAATTGATTTCGCTTATAGAATTCACTCAAAAATAGGTGATAAATTCGTAGGTGCGATAGTAAACGGTAAAATTGTCCCAATGAGCTATGAGTTAAAGACTGGTGATATCTGTGAAATTAAGACTTCTCAATCATCAATTGGCCCTAATGAAAACTGGCTAAAAATAGCGAAAACTGCATCCGCAAGGGGTAAAATTAAACAATTCTTGAATAAGAAGAATCATGATTTACTATTTGAGGAAGGGCGCTCTCTTTTAAAAGAGGAATTAAAGGCACAAAAATGTGATATAAATATCACAGATGATTTAGTAAAAGAAAAATTCATTAAAGATAAAGGGATTAATAATCTTGAGGATTTATATATCGCAATCGCAAAGAAAGTTGTTTCAGCTCAAGCTTTTGTCCAAGCTATTAAAACTGATAACTTATCTGAAGATGAAAAACTAATTGCCCTTATAAACACAAGAAATAAGAATCAAATATATCATGATGATATTGATATTATCGTCGAAGGATTAACTACTCCAAGTGTAAAACTATCTAAATGTTGCGAGCCAATCCCAGGTGATGAAATAATCGGTTTTGTCACAAAAGGTGTCGGTATCGCGGTACATAGAAAGAATTGTAAGAACTGTAAAGCATTTGATGAGAATAGGTTAATCAATGTTTATTGGGCTAAATCCGGTGATAAACGTTTCCCAGTAGGACTAAAGATTAATGTATTTAATAGAGATAACATTCTTGCGGATATTCTAAATACCGCAATCACATGCAATGCTAAAGTTGATAAAGTGAGCGCAAGAATTACTAATAGAGAAGAAGGCTTAATCACATTAACTATTGGCGTATATAATAAAGAGAATTTGGATGTACTCATATCTAATTTAGAAAAAATTAAAGGGGTATATCAAATTATTAGGGCATCTAGATAATGAGACTACTTATCGAAAGAGTTAAAAAGGCAAATTGTATTATAGATGGCATCTCTCATTCATCAATTGATGAAGGTCTTTTAGTTTATGTTGCATTTACATCTTTAGATAATAAAGAATTAATAGATAAGGCAGTATCTAAGCTTATAAAACTTAGAATATTCAGTGATTCAAATGATAAAATGAACCTCTCAGTTAAAGATGTTAATGGAATGATATTAGTCATTAGTTCATTCTCTTTATATGGTGATACTAAAGGAAATAATAGACCATCTTTTACGAAGTCACTCTCATATAATGATGCATTACCATTATATAATTATTTTATTAGTAAGCTTGAAAATGAGGTTATCGCCAAAACTGGCGTTTTTGGGGCAGATATGAAAATAGAGGCCATAAATGATGGCCCTGTATCCATTATTATGGATTTATAAGAATAATAATTGATTAAATTAATAAATTATTATAAACTAATAATAGCGTTGAAATAGAGGAGTAAATACTTTATATTCTTTTAAGAGAAATAGCGGTTGGTGAAAGCTATAGAATATAGGTATCGAAGGTAGCTATTGAGCTATAAATCTGAGTTTAGTAAGATTTACGGGTTTGCCCGTTATAGCTATGAATTGAGTGCACATTAATATGTGAATTAAGGTGGTACCACGAGCATTTTCGTCCTTAAACGTTTTTTTTGTTTAGGGACTTATTTTATTTTTAAGGATGGTGTTCTATGAAAGAAATGAAACCGAAATATGACCATTTAGAAGTTGAACAGGGTAAATATGATAAATGGTTGAAAAAAGATATATTTAAATCTGGTGTATCAAATGGACCAAAATATACAATTGTTATACCACCACCAAATGTCACAGGTATCTTACATATAGGACACGCATATGACTTTTCTCTACAAGATATTATTATTAGAAGAAAAAGAATGCAAGGCTATGATGCCCTATATTTACCTGGTATGGATCACGCAGGTATTGCAACACAAGCAAAAGTTGATAAGAGACTAAAAGATAGAGGTATAAATAAATCATTAATTGGTAGGGAAAAATTCTTAGAATATGCTTGGGAATGGAAAGAAGAATATGCTAAAACCATTAGAAAACAATGGGGTTCTTTGGGTCTTTCTCTTGATTATTCTAAAGAAAGGTTTACTCTTGATGATAATCTATCTAAAACCGTTCAAAAAGTATTTAAAGCCTTATATGATAAAGGTTTAATATATCACGGAACTAGAATGGTTATCTGGGATATAGAAGAAAATACTGCCTTATCTGATATAGAAATAGAACATATAGATACAAAAGGTTCTCTTTGGTATATTAAATACCCTTTAGTTGATGGAAGTGGTGAAATCGTTGTCGCAACGACTCGTCCTGAGACTATGTTTGCTGACCAGGCAGTTATGGTAAACCCAGAAGATGATAGATATAAATCATTTATAGGCAAAATGGTGCATCTTCCATTAACAAATAGAGTTATTCCTATTATCGAAGATTCTTATGTTGATATATCATATGGTACTGGTGCAGTTAAAGTTACTCCAGCACACGATCCTAACGACTACGAAGTTGGATTAAGGCACAAGCTAGAGATGCCAGAATGTATAGATAAAACTGGCAAGATGACTAAACTCGCAGGTAAATACGAAGGTCTTGATAGATTTGAATGTAGGGACAAAGCTGTAGAAGAGTTAAAAGAAAAAGGATATCTTTTAAAAATAGAAGAAATAGTACATGCAGTTGGCTTTAGTGAAAGAACTCACACTATGATTGAACCAAGAGTATCACTTCAATGGTTCGTTAAGATGAGACCACTCGCAGACCAAGCTCTTAAAAACTCTAATGTTAAATGGTGGCCTGAAAGATTTTATAACACATGGAAGACTTGGATGGATAATGTTGAAGACTGGTGTATCTCACGTCAACTTTGGTGGGGTCACAGAATTCCTGTTTATTATAGAGGCGAGGAAGTATATTGCGGTGATAAGCCATCTGGTGATGGTTGGGTACAAGATGAAGATGTACTAGATACTTGGTTTAGTAGCGCGCTTTGGCCATTTTCTACCCTAGATTGGTATAATAACTCAAAACTATTCAATGATAGGTATCCTACTGATTGTCTTGTAACTGGATATGATATCATCTTTTTCTGGGTATCTAGAATGATTTTCCAATCAGAAGAGTTTACTAAAACAATTCCATTTAAAGACGTTGTTATTCACGGTCTTATAAGAGATTCTTTAGGTCGTAAGATGTCTAAATCTTTAGGCAATGGTATTGACCCAATGCAGGTTATTGAAACATTTGGTGCCGATACATTAAGATATTTTATCTCAACATCAGCTACTCTTGGCCAAGACTTAAATTATAATGAAGAAAAAGTTAAATCAACTTGGAATTACCTTAATAAGATATGGAATGTTTCAAGATACATTTTATCTATAACTCAAGACCTAGATTATAATAGGTTATCGCTAGATATGGCGAAACTCTCGATACTAGATAAATGGATGCTGACAAAGATTAATACACTTATTGAAGAGGTTGATAAGTCATATGAGAGATATGATTTTGTTGAAGCATCTAAAGAGATATATGATTTCTTATATGATTCTCTCGCATCTATTTATGTCGAATTATCTAAGATAGATCAAGATAATATAGAAACTAAAAAGCTTTTAACATATTCTCTTGTTACAGTCTTAAAACTTCTTCAACCAATATGCCCATTTATTACCGATGACATATATTCAAGAATGTATGATGAGGATATCGCTTTAGCGAAATGGCCAGAAGTCGTTTATCCTTCATTTAAGAAAGATGAAGAAGCCATGGAATTAATTATTGATTTAATTAAGAAGGTTAGAACCTTAAGAGCTGACTATAAGGTTTCATTATCTAAACCTCTTGAGATGAATATTGTTTGTTTAAAAGAGGATAATTTAGTTTTATTTAACGAATCTAAGCCTTATCTCACTAAGTTCTTAAACCCTGAACCACTACACATTCTTAGTAACGATATAGATATTAGTGATTCATTTACTATAGTAGGTGATTCATATAAAGTTTATATTCCTTTAAGTGGATTAATTGACAAAGACGAAAAACTTGCTAAACTAAGACAAGAATATGAGCTAAATGAAAATGAGATTAAGCGTTCAGAAACCATTCTTTCTAACCCTAACTTTACTTCAAAAGCACCAAAAGAGAAAGTTGATAAAGAGAAAGAAAAATATAAAATATATTTGAATAAAAGAGTTGAACTCTTAAATGAAATAAAGAAGACAGAATGTTTATAAGTTTAAATGATGCGATAGCCTGGATCGAATCCAAGAAAAGGTCTAGAAAAAGAGAAAATTTAGATAATTATAGGGAAGCACTTAAAGAACTCGGTAATCCACACGAGTCCTTTAAGTGTATTCATATTGGTGGAACAAACGGAAAAGGCTCAACTTCGGTATATCTTTCAAGTATTATGAAAGAAAAATATGAAAAGGTAGGACTTTATATTTCACCATATGTATTATCTTTTAATGAGAGGATCCAACTAAATAATACACCTATCAGTAAAAGTGATTTACTGGTATATATAAACTTTATCAAATCATTTAGTGATAAGTTCGAAGAAACACATGATACTTTATCATTTTTTGATTTAATAACTCTTATTGCATTCCTTTACTTTAAAGATATGAAAGTTGATATCGCAATAATAGAGGTGGGACTAGGCGGAAGGCTTGATTCTACTAACGTTATTAACCCACTAACTTCAATTATTACTTATATTTCAAGAGACCATTCTAAAGAACTAGGCAATACTAACGCTAAAAGAGCGATGGAAAAGCTTGGTATAGTAAAAGAAGGAATACCTCTTTTAACTTTTGAACATAAGCCAAGAATTTTAAGCATATTTAGTGAATTTTGTCGGAAAAAGAATTCAGATTTCATTCCTATAAAAAACCTTTCTAAGCCAAAAATAATAGAAAACGGAATGGAGTTTAAGTATAGAGGAAAATATTGGAAAATCCCTCTTCTTGGCGATTATCAAGTATTAAATGCTTCTTTAGTAATTGAAACTATTAATCTATTAAACACTAGGTATGATCTTGGAATAACGGATGAAATGATAGAGAATGGTCTTTTAAAGACTAAGATGCCTTGTAGGTTTGAAGTATTTAATAAAGATGGCGTAATTATTGATGGTGCCCATAATCCAAATGCGATAAGAAATCTTTTTAGGTTCTTAAAAAAATATACTAAAAAAGATATAATAGTCATATATGGCGCAATGAAGGATAAAGATTATGATTTAATTTTAAGAATTATATCTAGATTCACAAGTAATATTATATTCACAAGAGTCGATTATCCACGCGCTGAAAGTGAAAACCATCTCTATCAAATTTGTAACATAGAGAACAAATGGGCATTTAGCGATATAAATAAAGCAATTAAGTTTGCGAAAAAAATCCGAAAGGATAGATTAATTATAGTGACTGGGTCACTTTATCTTGCGAGTGATGCAAGGAAGGTATTAGTAGGTGATGTATGTTAGAGATTAGAGGATTAACTAAAGATTATTTAGCTGGAGATAATAAAGTACATGCGCTAAAGGGAATAAGTGTTTCATTAAGAGACTCTGAATTTGTATCTATTTTAGGTCCGTCTGGATGTGGTAAAACCACAACATTAAATATTATTGGTGGTCTTGATAGATATACTAAAGGGGATTTAGTAATTAATGGTGTATCAACTAAAGAATATGATGATTCAGACTGGGATAGATATCGTAATAGAAAAGTAGGATTTGTTTTTCAATCATATAATCTAATTCCCCATCAAACGATATTATCTAATGTTGTTCTCGCATTAACAATAGGTGGTATCGACAAAAAAGAAAGAGTCAAGCTTGCAAAAGAAGCACTTTTTAAAGTTGGTCTTGAAAATGAGATTTATAAATACCCAAGACAACTATCTGGTGGACAGATGCAAAGAGTCGCAATCGCCAGGGCAATTGTGAATAAACCTGAAATACTTCTCGCAGATGAGCCTACAGGAGCCCTTGACTCAAATACATCAATTCAAGTATTAGATTTATTAAAAGAACTATCTTTAGACCATTTGGTTGTCATGGTTACTCATAATGCAGAACTCGCGAGAAGATATTCTACAAGAATAATAACTCTTAAAGATGGACTAATTACGGGTGATTCAAATCCATTTAACCCAACATTTAAAGAAAGAGAAATTTTAATAAAAAAACAAAGAGATAAAGAAAAAGCATATTTTGATGAAACAGGTAAGAAAGAGAAAGTTGGTATGCCTTTTAAAACATCCTTAAAACTTTCTTTATCTAACCTTAGGAGTAAAATAGGTAGAACTATTCTCACGTGTTTCGCTGGATCAATTGGTATTATCGGTATTGCGCTTGTTATATCTTTATCAAATGGATTCCAAAAATATGTTGATAAGGTAGAGGAATCTGCACTTCAATCATATCCAGTAGCTGTAACATCATCTAATGTTGATATGTCTGCAATTATGACTTCTTTACTTAATTCAATGGTGAAGAGTGACAAAAAGGATAGTGAAAGAGAAGAAGTAATACCATCTTATGTAATGGTTGATTTACTTGGATCTCTCGCAAAAACAAGTCAATCAAATGATTTGTCGAAACTTAAATCATATATTGAAACGAACTATGATAAAATTGAACCTTATGTTACTCATATTAAATACTCCTATTCTGTGAATCTGACTGCATATGATGCATTAAGAATGGACAGCGACGGAAACTTCCTCTTAAAACAGCTTGAACCATTCACTCTACCTCAGTCTACTCCATCACTTCTTGGTGGTATCGTTGGTAGAAGCACTATGGAAACATTTATGCGTACCTATGATATATGGGGAGAGATTTATGGTGATAGTGAAAATGCAGTAAGTAAAATTATTCAAGATCAATATGATTTACTTGAAGGAAGATGGCCTACATCTAAGGATGAATTTATTTATGTCGTTGAAAATGATAAAACCATAAATGACTTCGTAATCTATGCGACAGGCCTAACTGATGATGAAGAAGGCAAAGATATTGGAGATGAATATATTATTCAATTATTCCACTATGTAAATGGTGATGTTGATAGTGAGGGAAATAAATATACAAATCCTGCGCTTGATCCTAAATATAACGAATTATTTAAATGGTCATATGAGAAGATTGTTGACTCTGTATCATTCTATATCGTTCCTGAGTCATCTTATTTTATAGAAGATGAAGAAAAAATTGAATTAGAAGATGGTTCATTTTTAACCACATTTTCATCTATTAAAGGGAATAATGATAAAATAAAAGAACTTGTTCAAAATGAATCAAATGGTGTACTTAAGATGAAATGTGTTGGTGTTGTTATGCCTAGTTCATCAAGTGATACTCATTCAATACAAGGTACAATAGGTTATACATCACTTCTAACTGATTATATTATTGATACTAATAATAAATCCGCTGTAGTTAGATATCAAAATGAACAAATGGATTATTGTATTAGTGACTACACCTTAGGCTATTTAAACTTTAAGGGTAAATCATGGGAGGAAATCCATGATACTCTTAGACAATTAGGCCAACCACAGACAGTACTTGATAGATTTAGTGCAAAACAAATGCTTTCAAGCTATGGCTATGTCGATAGAAATAATCCATCTACAATATCCTTCTATCCTAAATCATTTGAGAATAAAGATGATGTCATCAAGTTTATTGATGAATATAACTCTACAAGAGAATCAAACGATGATACTGTAGGATATAATGATTATTTAGGCGCTATAATGGGGTCAATCACAAAGATTATTAACGCAATAACCTATGTATTAATTGCCTTTGTCTCAATCTCTCTTGTTGTATCATCAATTATGATTGCGATAATTACCTACATTTCTGTTCTAGAAAGAACAAAAGAAATAGGTATTTTAAGAGCGATGGGTGCATCTAAGAGAGACGTTAGAAACATCTTTAATGCTGAAACATTTATTACTGGCTTAATCGCAGGTCTTTTAGGTATATTAATATGCATTATATTAAATATTCCTATCTCACTAATAGTAGAAAAACTCGCAAGTATTAAGAATATCGCTACACTTCCTTGGTATGTCGGAATTATTCTTGTCGCAATAAGCTTCCTACTTTCAGTAATTAGTGGCTTAATACCATCATCATTCGCATCAAAATGTGATCCTGTTGAAGCACTAAGAAGTGAATAATTATTAAAAAAATGCACCTCATAAACGTATATATAATTGAGGTGCTTTTTTATGAATTATGGTCCAAGAGAAAAATTATTAAAAGAAGGTATAAATTATTTATCAGATCAAGAATTATTAGCGATATTGCTTAATACTGGTACTAAGAATCAAAATGTATTAGAATTGTCAAATATAGTATTAGAAGAGATATCAAATATATCAATTATTTCAACTCTTGATATGGAAGATTTACTAAAGATAAAAGGAATAGGATACGCAAAAGCATCTAGAATTGTCGCATCATTTGAACTATATAAAAGAATTATTAATAGATCTATTTCTACAAACCAGATATCATCACCTCAATCTATTTATAATGCTATATCTGGCAATTTCAAGGGATTAATAATAGAAAAAGCATATGCATTATTTCTGGATAATAAAAAGAATATACTATCTATAAAGGAAGTTGGTAGGGGCATTTCAAATAAACTATTAATTGATGAAAATGAATTAATTAGAAAAGCTATTGTATTAAACGCAAGATTTGTTGCTTTAATACATAATCACCCATATGGAAGCCTAAAACCGTCAAATGAAGATTTAATAACCACAAAAGATATTGAAAATAAATTGGCTCTTTTTAATGTGATTTTATTTGATCATTTAATCTATACAGATGAAGGTTATTATTCAATCAAATATGGTATAAAGAAAATTCTCAAAAATTCTTCATAAATTATACTTGCGAAAATTTTAACTAATTGTTAAAATAATTTACGTGCGTAATGTAACCGCATTGAAAAGGTCATAAATCTCATTAAATTGAGTACCTTAAAAGCGAGTCTTAACTTAGGAGGAATAAAATGTACGCAATTATTGAAACTGGCGGAAAACAATTAAAAGTTGAAGTTGGCTCTACAATCTACGTTGAAAAATTAGATGTAGAAGAAGGCAAAAAATATACTTTTGATAAAGTTCTCGCTGTTAAAAACGAAAAACTCGTATTAGGTAGTCCTTATATTGAAGGGGCTAAAGTTGTCGCTAAGGTTGAAAAACAAGGTAGAGGCAAAAAGGTTGTTGTTTTCAAATATGAACCAAAGAAACAACATCACAACACTAAAGGCCACAGACAAGCTTATACTAAGCTTACTGTTGAGTCTATCAGTTTATAAGAGGTATAGATATGTTTAGATTATTAATCGCTCTTGCATCACATAAAGGTGTTGGTTCTACTAAGAACGGCCGTGATAGTGCTGGTAGAAGACTTGGTGCTAAATTAGGTGATGGACAATACTGTTCAGCAGGATCTATCATTTATCGTCAAAGAGGAACTAAGGTTCTTCCAGGCAATAATGTTGGAAAAGGTGGAGACGATACACTCTTCGCAAAAGTATCAGGCGTTGTAAAATACGAGAGAGTTGGAAGAACTAAGAAACAAGTATCGGTTTATCCAGTTCAATAAAACAAACTGCTTCGGCAGTTTTTTTATTTCTATATTGCATTAATTATTCCCTTAATCTTGAATAACTCATATTTTCAATATATAATTGAACATATGAGGTTATTAAATGAATATTAAAGATGTAGAGACAAAAAACCGGTCTATATTCGCAACTATTTCTATTTTTTTAGTCTTTATAGTCTATCTCGGATACAATATTCCGCTCTGTATAGATCTATTTAATTCAAAACCAGCTATTTTGGCTGAATTTTTAATATCTATACCATTAGTATTCATTTTATCGATTATTTTTCATGAGGCAGGTCATTTAATACTTGGACTGATATCTCACTTTAGATTCTTGAGTTTTGAGGTATTAGGTCTAAAGATTATTAAAATTAATGGAAAGATAAAACTTAAACGAGGTAATTTCGTCGCATTGGGTCAGTGTCTTTTAGGCCTTGATAAGGAAAAAAGAGATATAGTAAACACAAAGCTTTACTTATCTGGGGGTATTATCTTAAATGGTGTTTTATCTTCTTTAGGTTTAATCCTATCAATAATTTCAGTATTTAAAAGAGACTTTATATCGCCATATGCCTCTACTATTTTATTTTGTAATCTTTATTTTTTAGTAAATAATGCGATTCCTTTAAATATTGGCGGTATATATAATGATGCCTTAAATATAAGACTATCCAAAAAATATTATGAAGTTGAAAGGACTTTGGTTAATTCTATAGTATTAAACACATATATGGAAGAAAAAGAATCATTGGCTGACTTTGATGAAGATATTCTTTTAAACGATGGAATAACTACACCAGCTTGGTATGCGTATGATTATCCTTTCATCCAATTATCAGTTTATAAAAATATCTTAAATAAAGATTATTACTCTGCATTATCGCTCAATACTCCAAGGTTTACTAATAGATATTATTATCCTAAAGTTTATTTTAAAAATATAGTATCTCACCAAATGTATTTAAAAATACTTACCGGTGATACATATGAATATCTATTTAAATCTAAAGAAGGCGAATCATTAGTTAAATCATCCTACAACAATATGGTTTTATGTGGAGATGTCTTATATCACTATGATAAAGGTGAATTCACTAGTTCCTATGCTTATATGATTCTAAATCAATACGAAGAAGACACTAAAAATATGTATAATAACATGAAGGTTCAAAAAGAACTAGAACTAGCCGTTATTAACTCTGCGATAGAGTATATTCAAACGAAAGAATTAAAAAAAATAGAAATTATAGATGTGGAGGAAGAGGATGATCCACAAAAATAATTTATATCAAAAAAAGATTATTCATAAATGTATTATTAGAGGAGGCATAAGATGACAAATATATTTTTAGCCGATTTTGAAGAAATGACAGAAATACTAGAAAAAATCGTTGACATATCGAGTTGGGCTGTCCATTTGCTTATATTCTTGCCTATTGTTGTCGGGTTACTTGTAGGTATGATGAAAGGCTTTAGAAAGAGTGCAACACGTTTTTTCTTTAGATTATTTATTTTATTAGTATTTATTTTAACCTTAAATCCTATTGCTAAACTACTATATGGTAGTAGTCTTTTTGGTCAAGCAGGTAAAATTGGTGCCCGTTTAATGAATGGCGCATCATCCACAGACTTTACCACTTTAAAGGATGTATTAAGAGGCTACGTAATGTCACTTGTGACCGTCTCTAATGAAGGTATGGCTGAATCTTTAAATAATCCTTATTTCCTATCACTTATCGACTCAATAGGTGTATTTGCGTTAAAAATTGCTTGGGGATTAATTTTCTTTACTGTAATATTCTTTATTCTCTGGATAATAAAATGTATTGTTTATTCATCCGTTATTAAAATTAAGGACAGAAAAGAAAGAAGAGCCAAGAAATCACCTCTTGTTGGTGGAATGTTTGGCATATTAAATGGTCTTATGATGACAATCATCTATATGACCTTCCTAGGTGGGCTCTTAAATGTTGTATCTTATACTAAAAAGATAGAAGACATTAAAAAAGAAGCAATAAGTGAAAACGAAAATAATAGTGAAAATGCATCTTTAAAAGAAACTATCAATGTATATCTAGATGATGAAGATGAAACTAAAGAAATTACCATAGATGTTTCATCATTTATGGAGACATATAATAGCGTAAAAGAAGTGACAGGTACAATTGATACTGTCGCTGAATTCTACAATAAAAATCCTCTAATTAAAGGATTAAATGCATTAAAGATAAAAGATAAGACAGGAAGAAAAAGAGGCTTACTTGACGCTAATTTTGATGCCTTAGTCTATATGGAGTATAGAGTAGAATCGGAAAATGAAGATGAAGAAGACCTCCTTGTCAGAGTAGACGTTCTTGAAGAAGTTGGCGATTTATATGGTGCATTAATGTATCTAATCACAGCTGATGGATTAATCGATAGTGAAGGTAAAATGCATCTAAATAAACTCACAAGAGAATCAGTTGAAAGCGTATTTAACGCAGTTTCTGAAATAGATCTAATTAGAGTATCACTTGCGGTAGGTTTATCCGTTGGAGTTGATGCATTTAAAGACAAAATAGAAGGCGTTGAAATATCTAATGATGATATAAATAAGATTTCAAGGACTGATATCTTAGGTGACGTGAAAAACCTAGGTAAAGTAGTTGGCACCCTTATGGATATGGGTCTAATTGAAACCCTTTCTAAATTTATGAATTCAGAAACCAAAGATCCACTCCTATTCCTTGAAATCTTTGATTCCACAAAAGAGGGGGCTACTGCCTTAAGAGATGAATTAATTAATGAAATAAAGGGATTTGATTTACTTAAAACGGCTAGCGATGTAATTGCACCAATAATAATTGATTACACAACAAAATCAATAGTTGATGAATATAGTTTAGATGATGTTGACTTAAATAGTATTGAAAACGATTCATATATTGACGCAATTAAACGTTCGATTGATTTAAATGGAGATATATCTGAGATTGTTAAAATCATTTTTGATGTCGCCAAATTTAATGGTTCAACAAATAATATTTCTTACCTAAAAGACAACTACAAAAACTTAACAAAACTATTTGAGGAAGAAGAAAATGAGGAAGGAGAATTAATTCCATTCACAAAAGATGATTTATCCGAACTTATGAATTCACTTCTTTCAAGGCTTTCATCACTATCATTTATTAATGCAGGAATGGATGTGGGTGTAAAGATATTGGTTGAAACATTAGAAACTAACGAGGAAAATAACTATAAAGAATATCTAACTGAAGAAAATATCTTTGCGTCTCACATTAAATGGGACGAAGAGCTTGGTTCAAAGATACCAAACCTTGTTGATACGATAATTGATTCTAATGTTATATCAATGGTTTTAAATGTATCTGAGATAAAAGATTCTTTATGGGAAAAGAGTAAAACAAGTGAAACTGATAGTGGTTTAACTGGTTTACTTGAACCTACTATTAATGCATTATTCTCACTCACTTTATTATCTAATTTAGAAGATACATGCCTAATACCACTTCTTGAATCATACACAAGTAAGTTATCCGAAACTGTTCAGATAACTTTTAGAGATGATTTTGGCACATCAGGACATAAAGTTAAAGATGAATTACTTTTAGTACTTGGAATAGTAGATGATTTAATTTTAGGTGCTAAAGAGGAGGGTGCAGCATCTTTTGAAGATATATTTAATACAGAAAATATATCTATCTTATTAGGCGCTATTGCATCTCTTGACCCAGCAAAATTAGAAAATAGTACTATATTGAGTGCTACGATGGTTAACTATCTAAGTACTTTTGAAAATGATACTATCAAAGTACCATACATCTATGAAGATAGTGCTTGGTGGAGCACTGAAACTGAAAAAGGTGAATTATATAAACTTGTAGAAGCAATAGAAGAAGTCGCAAAAACAGATTCTATTAAGGATATTATTTCAAGTGGTGCACAAGATAGTTCTTCTATGATGAATTCAATTAAGAACATAGATTTAGATGCAGTGGATAAAATATTTTCATCTGCGACTATTAGATACACAATTACTAATCTATTAGACGGATTTGAATCAACAGGATCTGAAAGTGGTTTCAGCATTAAGATTCTAAATGCTGCAAAATCAGATATAAAAGTATCTAATTATAAAGTTGATGAGGAAGGAAACCCAATCGATTCAAATCTCGTCCAAATTGATGAAGAAATTAAAGATAAAGATGGAAATACAATCACTAAACTCGCAACTATTAGCGCTTTAAAACCAGTTGAATTTAAGGCAATTATTAAAGCTTTATGGCAAATAGGTGATATAGATGATTTATTATCTTCAAATAATATTGTAGAAACAATTAAAAGTCTTGGTGGATATGAACTTGATTCAAAAGGCGAAAGAGCATTAGATGATAATAATAATCCATCAGAAAAGAAGAGATACGAAGTACTTCTTGAATCAAATGTATTATATCCAACACTATCTCATTTCTTAACAGGTGATAAGTTTGATACATTCAATAATACATTTAAATTCCCTGTAACATCAATTGACTCAAATCTCCTTCAAAGTGATGGAATGTATTACATTAATAGAAAAAAATTAAACAAACTATTCGACTCATTATTCCTAATTCTTGATAAAACTGAGCTTGATAACTTCGAAAATATTAACGTTGAAAACTTTAAGAATTTAGGCAATCTATCTGATGATGATTTAAATGTACTCACATCTAGTGAGATAGTTGTATCCACTTTATCTGAACTATTAAATAGTGCATTTGGCGATAGTTCATCTCAATCAATTCTTATTCCATTTAGTGTTACAAGTGATTCACCAAAATATAAATATGATGAAGAATTAGGTGAAATTGTCGTAAATGATAAATATAGAGATATCACTAAAACAGAAGTTAAATCATTGCTTAAATCTATTGGAGAATTTGATTTTAGCAAACTTGGAAGCACCGATGATGCATTTGACTTCTTAAAAGACTTACTCGAAGTTCCAAGTGGTTCAACTAAATCCAAACTTGATACTCTCCTTGAATCAAGTATTATTCATACAACCTTATCCGACATTGTATTAAATATGGACTTAGGCTCTGTGAATGATTATATCTTCGTTCCAAATAGCGCAATAGAAGATAATCAAATAGAACTATATTCATATGGTAAAGGTTCAGAAGAAAAAGAATTAGTATATAGAATTTCAAGTACTCAAATCTATAAGATGATTAAAGGTTTAAACTATATAGATATTAATGCGATAGGCGAATCATCTTCTAACCAATTTGATAGTTTTAAAACTTTAACTCAAGATTCAGAAATTCCAGGAAAGACAAAACTTGATGTGATATTTGATTCTGAAATATTGAAGTGTACTATCTCTAATTTAATCCTAAATTTAAACCTAGATTCAATTGATTCACTCGTGATACCTTCAAGTACACTTACTACTGTAAAAGCGTATGACAAGACATTAAAAACTATCTCAACAAGTGATACATATGTATTAACTAATACAGAAATGACAAAACTAGTTTCAGGTCTTACATACCTTGATTTAAGCAAGATTGGTGATTCAACAAGTTCATCACAATTTGATTATTTCAAAGAATTAAATGCGCCAGCTGATAGTAGTAACCCAGGTGTATCAAAATTAGATAAAATATTTGAGTCAGATATCCTTGAATCAACATTCTCTAAATTAGTTCTTAAGATGAACCTAAGTTCTCTTAAACTAGTTGTCCCTGAAAATGAAATTGAAGATTCAACAAAGAAAGTATTACTAACAATTAACACATATGATACAACAAACAAGGTAATATCAACGGATAATACTTATATAATTAATAAATCTGAGATGAAGAAACTTGTGAACTCTCTTACATATCTTGATCTCGATAATATAGGTGCATCTACAGCTAATCAATTTGATTACTTTAAGACACTAAATCAAAAGACAGGAAATGGAAGTGAAACAAAATTAGATATCGTATTTGAATCTGAAATCCTTCAAGCTACTATTTCAGATTTAGTACTAAATATGAACCTTGATTCTCTTAATTTAATCATTCCAATGAGTGTTTTAAATGATCCTATTAAGGTATGGGAAACTGATCATGTGGGTAGTGAAGCTAATACATATATTATTACTCGTGATGAAATAAAGGCTTTAATTAAGGCTCTTACATACCTTGATTTAACAAGTGTAGGTAATGCAGCATCATCATTCTCATCAATCTCTAAATTAACAAAAGAAACAACTGATGGTTCAACTTTAAAGATTGATGTGGTAATGTCATCCGAAATACTTGTCGCAACAATATCAGATGTAATATTCAAGATGGACTTAAGTTCTTTATCACTTATTATTAGAGATAATGCGGTAATCCCTGAAGATGAAACACCACTAGTATATAAGAATACTGGTTCAGGCTTTATAGCTAACTCGCCTCTTAATGGCGCAATTATTAGGACAGATGAAATAAAATCAATGCTTAACGCTTTAAATTATCTTGATATTGATAATTTCGGTACAGGAGATAATGTATTCAACTCATTAAAAGCCTTAGTTAAACCAGTATCATTAAAAGATAGAAATGTTTTAAAGATAAATAAAATACTAGAATCAGATATTCTATATTCAACTATCGCAAACTATATCGCAACACTTCATGTTGATTCAATAGATTTAAAACTTCCAAAAAATGCATTCATACTTGAAAATAGTGAGCTTAAGGAATTCCCTAACCTAGTAAACACATATAATTATGTAGCTGGTTCACAGGATAAAGCGTGCTTAATAACAAAAGATGAGATTACAGCCTTCGTTATTGCATCAAGTAGTTTAGACCTTAATAAACTTGAAACTAACGCTCAAGGCTCAATTACGACACTTAAAAATAAGGTTAGAATAGGATCTAACAACCTTATGTCAATTGAATATATTAATAATAGTTTAATTCTTAAAGCATCAATATCTAATTATTTAGTAGATAAGAGTAGTAGTTTTGGTTTTACTGAACTTGTGATACCACATTCAGCATATAATGGAACATCTACTAAGATTATTAAGGAAACTATTAATGATTCAACAAAAGAATTATCATATGCTGAAAAATATTCAATTGTAATTGATTCAGAGGAGTTAAAAGCACTTGTTGTTGCACTTGCATATATTGACTTCTCAAATATTGGTTCTGATACTCTTGGCGCAATTAGAGGATTAAATGAAACAAAGTTACAATATCTCCTTGAATCAAGTATTATTAAATATACATTATCAAGTCAGATCATTGAAAGTGCAGGCGATAATTCAACAACTAAATTCTACTTACCTAAACAAGCATTTGAATTAACTAATACTGACGCAATAGCATTCTATGATACTTATAGAAACCTAAATCAAGATACTGGTAAGATAAGTAAGGGTTCTCAAAAGGTATTAAGTAGTACAGAAATCAAGAATCTAATTGCGACTCTTTCTATCATTGACTTAAATAACGTTCATGAAGACGAGATTTTAGCTTTAACTGATAAAGATTTAGGTACATTACTAGCTTCATCAATCGTTGTTTCTAATATTTCAGAGAAATTCTATGAAGCATTAAGTTCAAACGCTAATGTAAATTCAGGTATAAATGATTATATGAAGAACAACGAAATACTCTATAGTAATACAAATGATTACAACAATTTATCTTCTGAAGCGATAAGTCGTCAAGAAATACTTGATATCTTTAAAGCATTGAATATTCTTGGAGTTAAAGAAATGAGTTCATTCTCAATTGACTTAAATACATTATTTATGCTTGATGATGATAACAAAAATACAAATGATGATTATGATGATAACATAGATAAAGAATCAAGGGTTGATTTCTTAAGATCCATATTTATAAGAACATTCCTAACAAATGATTCAAGAATTGGTACTTATTTCACATCAAAAGCATCTAACGATTCAAACTGTGAAAAGTTTATGACTACCCCAGAAACAAAACCTTATCTTTATATTCATGTATTAACTGATACTCTAGATAATGAAGTATATGATAATACTGTAGCACATACTTACCCAAGTGATAGTAATCCTAATGAAAGACAAATTAAAATTGATCCAGATAACGGTAGAATTACTTGGAATCCAATTACTTATGGTGGATCCAATCCGGTTCATGCTATTATGTATTTCGTTTATATTGATGGTGCAACTCAATATGATGTTGATAATGACAATAATCCTGATTATCAATTCGTATCAACAAATGACAACTACTCAACAAGCGCATATGACTACTTGATGTACTTGAAGGACAATAACGCTGTAGGAAAGCATACAATCAAGGTAGTTGGTTTTGTTGAAGAAGGTTATCCACTAGTTAAAATGACTAAACCATGTATTTATGATGAAACAACTTATGAAGTAACTGGTACTTTAGCTAATTTAACAGATGTAGCATATAACTCTGACGAAATGTCTATATCATTTACTAATGTAGTAAATGCTAATGAATATGAATTTATCTTCACTGATGAAAATAGTAATACTATCACTCAAGTAGTTAAAGCACCTTATGATAAAAGATCATTTAAGGATATTCTTGAAGAAGGACATACTTATAGTTATAAAATTACCGCTAGATCAAATAATTCTTCATATAGTAGTTCAACTTACACTTCAACTCAAAATATTGATTATACAGGCGAAATTAAGGACTTTGACGCAGAATATGAAGATGGTGAGGTTATCTTTACTAATCTAGACTTCGATAAGTCTCTTAGTACATATAACTATAGGGTATTATTAAACGGTAATACCTATAACTTAATAGACCTAGTGGCTAATGTAGAAAAAGAAGATGATTACTATGTATTAGATTTAAGTAGCTTAAGTTTAGTACCAGGCGCAAATACTCTAAAAGTTGTCGCAAGAAAGACTAATTATAACGATAGCTTAGTAGATCTTGGAAATATTATCTATATTACTGGCATAACTTTAGATACCACATCTATAGAAAAGAATATAGTATTTACTGATGCATCTGATTTATCTAATAAACTAGTTGTTATTGTATATGATAGTGAAGATAATTTGCTTTCATACAATGAACTATCTATTAATACAGTAGATCATACTTATACTCTAGATTTATCAACATATAGTGCTAATACATATAGGATTACTTATTATCCTATAAATTCAGGCAATCAATACTATAGCACTATAGAAGAAATAGCTTCATATGTTATAGAATAACTCTTATACTAGGCACTTTTAAGGTGCCTAGTATAAAACTGATACGCTAAAAAGCGTGTGCATAAAACCCAATAAGTATTTCAAATCAATCACAACATATTTCCATCACATTTCTCTCAAACAAAAATCAAAGTAATTTGACATAAATTTATGTGATGGAAATGATTGAAACAAAAATAATCACTTAATATTAATGTATTATAATATAAATATAGGAGGATACTATGTTTGTTGACGAAACCAAACTAAGAATCGCATCTGGAAAAGGCGGTGATGGTGCCGTTGCTTTTAGACATGAGAAGTATATGCCGAAAGGAGGACCATCAGGCGGTGATGGTGGAGATGGTGGATCAATCATTTTCCGTGCTACATCACACGAAAACACTCTTCTTGCCTTAAGATACAAAAGATTAATCAAAGCTGAAAATGGTGAAAACGGAAAACATAAAAATATGACAGGTGCTTGTGGAGCTGATACCTATATAGATGTTCCACTTGGAACTTTAATATACGATGATGATACAAATATCCTCCTAGCCGATCTCACAAAAGATAAAGAGGAGCGAATTATCCTTAAGGGTGGAAGAGGCGGAAGAGGTAATCAAAACTTTGCCAATTCAAGAAATCAAGCCCCCAATTATGCAGAAGCTGGTGAAAGGGGGAAAGAACTGTTTGTTAGACTAGAATTAAGAGTTTTAGCGGATGTAGGGTTTGTTGGATACCCATCAGTAGGTAAATCTACCCTAATTAGTGCTATCTCTAAGGCAAGGCCAAAAATAGCCGAATACCATTTCACTACTCTTGAACCTAATTTAGGACTTGTAGAAGTAAAAGATGGAAGAAGCTTTGTATGCGCAGACCTTCCAGGCTTAATTGAAGGCGCATCAAAGGGATTAGGTCTTGGATTTGAATTCTTGCGTCATGTTGAGCGAACAAAAATTATTCTCCATATATTAGACGCAAGTGATGTTGATGGTAAATTACTAGAAAACTATCTCTCAATAAGAAAAGAACTTGAAGAATATGACTTAAATATTCTAAATAAAAAGGAAATAATCGTCCTAAATAAGATGGATGCAGATAACTTTAAAGAGAATGAATCTAAATTCGTTCATGACTATGAAGCATTATATGGCGTTAAACCATGCTATTTCGCCATTAGCGCGATGAATCACACTGGCCTTGATAATTTACTATATAAGGTCGCAAACGCGCTAGAGGAGGAAAATAATAGGCCTAAAGAAGTTGTTCCAGTAAAGACTGTGAAAGAATATATCTTTAATCCAAAGGATAGAGGCTTTGAAGTAAAGAAAAACTGGGATAAAATGGAATATGAGGTATTAGGACCTAAGATAGACGAAATTATGAGGACATATAATCCTGATAGTGAAGACGCTATATTAAGAGTCACACGATCACTTAGAAAAATAGGTGTCGAAGAAGAACTTAAAAAGATTGGCTGTAAGGAAGGAGATCTTGTCTTAATAGGCAATGTTGAATTCGAATTTAGTGAGTAGGTGATAATTTATGTTTAGTTATTTAAAAGGTAAAGTCACAAATATATATAAGGATTCTATTGATTTAGAGGTATCCGGAGTAGGTTATAAAATCAACACTCCAAACCCATATGCGTTTAATTTAGATGATGAAGTACTCATCTACACATATCTTTATGTAAAGGATGAAGTTTTTACCTTATATGGATTTAGTGATAAAGAAGAAAAAGAACTATTTTTGAAACTAATTAGTGTATCAGGAATTGGACCAAAAAGTGCTACTGCAATCCTCGCAACTGGAAGCGTTAATGTGATAACACAAGCTATCAATAGAGGGGATGCAAAATATCTATGTAAATTCCCCGGCATAGGTACTAAATCAGCCCAACAAATCATTCTTGATTTAAAGGGCAAAGTAATATCAAAAGGATATACAGGAAACTATCTATCACTTGAAGATACACACGATGCATTACTCTCTTTAGGATATAATGAAAAAGACATCCAAAAAATCCTTCCTAAGCTCGATTCTAAGAAGAGTGTGAATGAATTAATTAGAGATGCATTAAAACTTCTCACGTCTTAAATTTATGCGTTTAAAGGGCAGGTATTATTCCTGCCTTTTATTATGGATTAAATTCATCTAACATTTACTAAAGCATAGCCTAGATAAACACTAAAGAAAGAACTTGAATTAGAGTTATAGTGTTGTCTTAGGAAAGAAGGGCTATGATCTTATGACAACATTAAAAACCACACGAATGATACATTGATAATCTGAAATAAAAAAACACATTGTATCTAATCAGTGAGGTTAATAAAATGATTATTGATTGTTACCGTAATTATCTATCAATTTGATGACGCAGAAAACAGTTTAAGACAATCACATAAAACAGGAACTTTGTTTTTGAATTATGTACACTAAAAAGAGAGGCCAAAAACGCAATTAATACCAAAATAGAAGATTTTTAGTTGATTTTCAAAACCATGTTTTTGTGTATAAAAAGTATCATCAAAGGCCTACTATAATTAGGTTTTGAAAAGGTAGATACAAATAGGAGTATATTAATATTAATAATATATAATATAAAGAAGCGAATTATAAAATTAGTTTGAAATGTTAAAAATATGTGTAGTAAAAGAAGTAGAAAAGTGTCAAATTCAATGATTTAATACTCTTCTAGAACGACACTATTTTTAAATGGATAGATAATTATCAATCTTTTGTTATCTGAGAAGCCATATTTTTATGAGCTAATTTTCTATAATCACTAAGATAAAGCAGAACAATACACTTAATCAACCAATCTTTGATAAGTCTTATCTATGAAAATATTTTCAGAAAATTTTTCATAATAGATGTTAATAAGCGTATTGATGCGAGAAAAAGATCAATAATTAATTAAAATGTATCCTTTTAGAGCAGTAAATATTAATTGACAGATATCAATATAAAACTAAAATGACTAAAATACATCAAATTTACATAAAATAACACTCTTAGGCAACCAAGATCAATATATACAACTACAGGCAATCATTTAGTCTTTACATAAAGATTAGCTTTGACATATACGAAACAGGAGATTCAATAGAGTAATCATAAGCTAATCATTTTGACATGGTATAAAAAGGCAACACTAATATAGATATAAATATGTATATAACGCGTAGAACGACAAAAACACGCATAAGTCGTCACAAAAAGCAAAAATTGTCGCCTGAGAAGAGGTATATATAAATAGGCTAAATATACTGGCAATCGTATAGATCTGAAAATGTAGTTTTTTGGTGGTTTTCGGGTATGCTGAAAAAAATATGGCTAAATTTAGAGAAAAACAAGAGGATTTTACTAAATTGAGTTTTACCCCCTTTTCCACATATATTTAAATTATGGCTAAATTCTCACATATATTTATAGTTAACATAATATACATTATAGGAAGTTAATCGAAAAATCGAAAATAGTGTGAATATGAAATATATTATAACTAAAATGAAAATATGAGTATAAAAACAGCCTCTTCTCTAGGTATTTTTATAGCCTAAACACCCTCAAATTATACTATTTGAGTATGTTTATCAAGATTGAGATACCAGTTATTAGCAGTTCTCCTCTTTTTGCTCAAAATATGCTCTATTTTGCATTTTTTTGATGAAATACCTATAAATATGCGTCTTAGAACGAACTAAAACATATAGATAAAATCACTTCTTCTTCTTTTTTGCTGAGTGTGTGTTATATATTTCACTTAAAATGAACTATAATGGTATATAATAAATTGATGATTAATATATTTGACGGAGGATCTATATGGACTACAAACCACTTGCTGAACGATTAAGACCTTCTAATTTTGACGAAATCATAGGTCAAGATTTCTTAGTAGGAAAAGATGGTATTATTACAAAAATGCTAGAAAATGATAATCTGGTATCTTTAATTCTTTATGGTAATCCAGGTGTTGGTAAAACAACTATTGCAAGAATTATTGCAGATAAATATCCGTTCCAATCCTTCTTCTTCAGTGCATCAAGCGATACAAAAGCTACATTAAAACAGATAATAGATAATTCAAAAGGATATGGATCTATCATATTAGTTATTGATGAAATTCATAGAATGAATAAAGATATTCAGGATTACCTACTATCATTTATGGAGTCTGGAAAAGCTATTGTAATTGGCCTTACAACTGTCAATCCTTATATTTCAGTAAATCCTGCGATTAGGTCAAGATGTAACATATTTAGACTTAATGATATTAATGTTGAAGATATAACTAAATACTTAGAAAATATAGTACCTAAGTTAGGTCACAAGATTACCTTTGATCATGAAGTTTTAGAGTATATCGCAAACGAATGTGGAAAGGAATTAAGGGTTGCAATTAATGATTTAGAACTAATAGATTCTATATCGAAAGATGGTGATGTAATACACTTAGATGATGCAGTTAAAGCCTTAAGAACACCTAATTTACACCTAGATAAAAATGGTGATAATTATTATAATTTACTCTCTGCACTACAAAAATCTATAAGAGGTTCAGACGTTCATGCAGCCATATATTATTGTGCTAGATTGATAGAACTAGGAGACCTTGAGATTATATGTAGACGCCTTATTTCATGTGCTTATGAAGATATCGGATTAGCTAATCCAAGCATGGGAATGAAGGTACAAATAGCCTCTGAAGCATGTAGGCAACTAGGGCTTCCAGAAGCAAGATTACCACTCGCAAACATTGTTATTGAGATGGCTTTAAGCCCTAAATCCAACAGTGCATATCTAGCTATTGATAAGGCATTATCAGTAATTAGAGAGAGGGGAAATGATGATGTTCCAGACCACCTAATTAACATAGAAACATACACAAAAAGAGACTCTTATATTTACCCACATGACTTTGAAAATAGTCTTACATATCAACAATATTTACCTGATAATTTAGTAGATATGAAGTTCTATGAACCTAGAATTAATTCAAAATATGAAGCTCAAATGGCCAAATATTATGAGTATTTAGATGACTATTTTAAGAAGGCAAAAGCTAGTAAAAATATTAAAAAATGATTCAAAAAATGATAGATTAATTCTATCTTTTTTTGGTTAAATATAGTGATATTTATATATTGCTTGCTTGATATAATTATGATGGCTTTATGTTGTATTCAATCTGAAATATTTATGATTATTTATACACACAAATCCTAGCGTATCATATAATATATGAAAAATAGACCCCCCATTTAAGAGGTCTATATTACATCTTTTTTTGCAAATATTTAGTTAATTGGTGTCTCAATTGTAACTAATCTTGATAGTTCTTCATCAGATATTTCGTCTGTTAATGAACCCTCTTCTTGTGATGCAGATATATCAATTATTACCGGAATTAAGACTGGTTTTTTCTTTGTAACTCTTAAAATTGTTTTAGAAATTGATATCTTAAGATCCTGTCTCAATTCTCTATAATCAATCTTTTTTTGCTTTAAATATGAGTTGACAACTTCATTAAAAGTCTTTCTAATTTCCTCATAAACTGTTTCTTTTGATATGTCTGAAATGAATCCTGATGATTTGATTTCACACTCATCACAAATCTTTCTTTCCTTTAGATTTATCATTCCTGTGACTATCGCAAACCCTTCTTGAGCAAGTGATTCACGTTCTCTTGCGACATAATTATTGATATCTGATTCGAGTTCTATACCGAACAATATTTCTTTTGTTTCAATCTTTTCTGGTGCAAAACTATATCCTTCATCATTAAGCAATAGTACTTCTCCGTTTTCTATATCAATTATGTTTGTTTCATGAAAACCATAGTCAATCGCGAGAGATTTTTGGGCTTGTATCATACGATAATCACCAGATATTGGAATTAAATATTCTGGTTGGAATATACTATAAACAAGTTTTAAATCTTCTGATCCAGCACATGCAAGTGGCATTAATTTTGAATCAAAATCAATAATATTAGCTTCTACATACCAAACGAAATTCCAAGTTTTTGCGAGCTCTTTTTCATATTTTTTAGGAACTTCTAATAGTAAAACTATATTATCATCAGGCCTTAATGCGTAGTGTTTGTCATTGTATGAAGCTATATCTTGCATCGATTTATAAGGATCAATTTGGTCACCAGCGATAATAATTACACTCTCATCAGAGTTTCTTTTTTCATCATTTAGTGTTTCTTTTTTAAGATATAATTCATTATTAATTCTTGTATATCCTAACTCCATAGCTAGTTCTACAAGACGCCTTGCCTTATATCCAATGATTGTTACGTGACGTCCTTGGTAGTAAATAGCATCGATTACTTGGAGGATTCCGGAGACATTTTCAGCATCCATTAGCGCAAAAATTCTGCCCTTTTGGCTCATTATTTTTCTTAGAGCTAAATCGAGTTTACCATCAGTTGTCACATGCCCTATTTTTGTTGCGCCAAGTGATGGGCAAAATAGCGCAAGTGTACCCATAGAAGCTATTTGAGCTATATGTTTAAAATTGGTTTTAAAGTGTCCCCATATGTTTTGATCAAAACAAAAATCAGGCAAAAATATTACTGCTTTGTTTTCTACTACATTTGGGTCTTTAGATACATCTACCATAAGCGCAATACCTATTGTATCAGGCATATTAGATGTTAAGGCGAAGATATTTAATTCAATACCATCAAAGTTTAATACATCACCAGCTTTTATCTCTCTAAAATCTACCTCTAAAGACTCATTAGTTTTTACAAGATATCTTCTTTTAATAGCGTCTATAGTAAATCTTCCACCAAAAAATGGAACCTTTAAATCTTTAATTATACGCAAAAATGCCCCAGTAGTTCTTTCCCCAAACCTAGTTAGAAAAACTCCCTGTACTCTATCAATGTTATTTTTAAGGTAAGAATAATCGGCAATTATTGAATCATATCCATCTACGTCATTGACTGGTTCTGCACTACCACATTCAAATACAAATATCTTTTCCTTATATTCGATAACGTACATATTTTTTCCGACTTCGCCAAGTCCACCTAGCGCAAAGAACTTTAAATTTTCCATAATTAACCCCTTAAAAACATTAAATGATTTAATTCTACATATATACTATCATATTTTAATATTTTATGTTTACATAAAAAGAAAATATTTATAAAATTAAAATATGACATATAACTATCCTATTAAAAGAAAATCATACACTGATAGAAAAATATCTACTTCTAATAGAGGCATGCAGTTTGAAGAAATGATTAATTCTTCAAATGAAATATACCTTAATAGAGACATTGCGGTTATTCATAAAAAACCAACCCCAATCCAAATAGTTGAAGTAGATTACCCTAGACGCAGTATGGCTAAAATTACAGAAGCATATTATAAAACTCCATCTACCACTGACTATAATGGTATATATAAAGGATATTATATTGATTTTGATGCGAAACAGTGTAATTCAACTACCTCTTTTAGTCTTGATAATATTCACAAACATCAACTAACACACCTACAAAGTGTTACTCGTCATGGAGGAATTGGCTTTATTTTGATTTATTTTGTTAAATTGGGTGAAATATATTTACTTGAAGAAAAAGACCTTACAGCCTTTTGTTTAAGGTCAGAAAAAGGGGGAAGAAAATCTATTTCAATAGATGAATTAAAATCTTCATCATATTGTTTTAAAGAATCCTACCCCGTTAGTGTTCCTTATTTAAAAGAGGTTGATAAGATAATTGAAAGATTAGAATCTACTCAATAATTTCTGAAATTACTGGGATAGGTTCTATTTTTTCTTTACTGAAAGAATAGGCTGAATAAATGTCATCTATAATCCTATCATCCCATTTTTTATTTCTATATATCTTTAATAATTCATCTCCGACTTTAACTTTATCACCAGGTATATGAGTAAGTTCTATTCCTACATTAAAGTCTACAGGATCTTCTTTTCTTTCTCTTCCTGCGCCAAGTCTCATAGAAACAAGACCAAGAGTTAGGGCATCTATATGCTCAATATATTCCTCTTCTTTTGACTTAATAGATAAAACCTCATCTACTTCTATGAAGTTATCGAAATCAACATCTAGAGCTCCTTGCGCTTTAATCAGTTCAAGGAATTTTTTATATGCGGAACCGTCGTATAATTTCTCTTTAGCAAAACTATATCCTTCTTCTTGAGTTTTGGTTATACCTGAGAAATAACACATATATCCACAAACTCTAAGACACAGTTCTTCAAGGTCTTTCGGACCTTTTCCCTTAAGACAATCTACCGCTTCTTTTACTTCTAGTCTATTACCAATAGTCTTACCTAGAGGGTTATTCATTTCAGAAATAAAACATACCACTTTTTTATTTGCGAGTTTTGCGAGACTAATCATTGCGTGAGATAGATTTTCCGCATCTTTTATAGTCTTCATAAAAGCACCGCTGCCGTATTTTACATCTATACATATAACATCAGTACCTGATGCAAGTTTCTTAGACATAATAGATGATGCGATTAGTGGTAGTGATTCCACAGTAGATGTGACATCTCTTAATGCATATAATAATTTATCTGCGGGTACCAAATTAGCAGTTTGACCAGCAATTGCAACACCAATATCCTTTACTTGTTTTATAAATCTATCAAGCGTAAGAGAAATTGTAACACCAGGAATACTTTCAAGCTTATCTAAAGTACCGCCTGTATGACCTAATCCCCTTCCAGATAATTTAGCCACTTTGCAGCCACACGCAGCCGCAAGAGGACCTAATACAAGCGATGTTTTGTCTCCTACACCACCAGTTGAATGCTTATCTACTTTAATACCATCTATCATAGATAAATCGATAGTATCGCCACTATTAAGCATTGCATCTGTTAAAAAGAATGTTTCTTCTTTGGTTAAACCATTAAAATAAACAGCCATTAACCATGCGGCAACTTGATAATCTGGAACATCGCCTTTTACATATGATGAAATTAGATATTGTATTTCTTCTTTTGAAAGAGGTTCTTTATGTTGGGTTTTAGTTATTAAATCAACAGCTCTCATTAATTTCTCCTTTTTTAGTATCATTTAAGAATTTAATCTTTTTAATTAACATAGGATATAAGAATACGGCTACAAATGCCATGATGAAGTATCTTAACATATCAAGTAAATTACATAAATATGTTCCTTCTTGAACTAGATTTTTGTATGGAAGTTTAAATACTATTTTAATTAATAAAGCAATTCCAACACCTAGTGCAATACGTATTATACCTTTCCATATTGATTTAGTGTTTTCAAGATTTACATATTTATTCTCGAGCATCATTCCTAATACTATTGCAGCATATATTCCCCATGCAGTAAATAAATCTCTTGATTGATCAGTCCAAAGGGGAGATAAGAGTGTAATTAACCCAGAAACAGCTATTAAACAAATGCTTAATAATTTAGTATTCTTTATCTTAGATTCCGCAAAATAATATAATTGGACTACTAAAAAACCTAGTAAGTATCCGGCCACTACATCCGTTAAAAAGTGAGCGCCTAATACCATTCTTGAAAGCATTACTAAACTGCATAAAACTGATGCGATAATCCATACTATCTTCTCTTTCTTTGCGATTGCATATGAATTATATAAGGCACTTGCGCCTGATGAATGTCCTGATGGGAACGAGGTTGACGATGATGCATAATAGTCGCCCCAATGACCATGTACCAGGATAGGATCTCCATTAGCACCTTCTAATAGAATGTTTGGATCTTTTATTTTGATAGTATCAGGAGATTGTTGATAAGGACGCATTCTATTGAAGAATGATTTTGTAACATTATTACATAACATCGCAAAGAATACAGCTGGTCCCATTTTTCGTGCAATTTCTTTATCGAAAGCCCAATATAATATTCCAAAAAATATAATTACAGCATATTCTGTGCCAAGGTAACTTATAAGTCTAAATAACGTTGCAACAAATTCACTATTTTGAGCCCATCCGTTAAAGAACTCAATAATAGAAATATCCCATTGCCAATGCATTGATGTTAATAAATTCATTTTAACCTCATATATTTTATATTAATGTATTTTATCTAATTATAACATATTAAAGGCTTACAGGAGCACTAACCTGTAAGCCAACATAATCAGCTTATTTTCCTTTATAACAGGGTCAGATAGGATTGTTAGGTATTGTTGTTCAAATATAGTAGAAAAACAAGAATGAGGATTTTAATAAAAATATTCTTTTCGAGTGATAGATTTAAAAATAAAATAACTAAATGAATAATATATTTGTGCTTTTTTATTCGGAAGGACGTTCTGCCTCTTTATCATCCTTCTGTTGTGACCCTAGGAATATAACTTTTTCCCCTATAATATTTAAAGAATAAATCTTTTTGCCCATCTCTTTATCAATATAAGTATTTTGCTCAAGGCGTCCTCTTACAATTATTGGACTACCTTTTTTACAGTACTGAGCAACTGACTCTGCAATCCCTTCCCACATAGTAACTGGTATAAAATCTGTTTCGTAATCTTGTGATCCTTTAGATTTAAAAGGACGTTGCACTGCAAGTACTACTCTGGTCCTTTTATTATTTGAGCCTTCCTCTACAATTAGTTCAGGATTGTGTGCTAGTCTACCTGCGATAATTACTTGATTAAACATTAAATATTCCTCCCATAACGTTTTGTACGACTATTGTATATATTTTTAAAGCTATTTTCAAAATATAAAAATGAGTCGAAATTGTATTAATTCGACTCATTTTCTAAGACAGAAACAAAGGGTAGTTAATTATAAAAGTGAGTTAATTAGAATTTTCTAGAAAAAACATATAAATATAATATTTAGAAATTATTTTTATATTTTTAAACTGGCTAAAACTGGCCACTTTATCTATATTTATATTGCTTAAAAAACCTTTTTATTATAAAATAATATAGCAATTGCAAAAAATATGTACATATGGAGGATTAATATGAGCAAAGTTGCAGTAGTATTCTGGACAAGTGGCGACCACACTAGAGCTATGGCTGAATTTGTAGCTCAAGCTGCAAGAGGAGCTGGCGCTGATGTAGATTTACTAGAAGCTGATGGCTTCAGCGCAGCTGATGTTGCACAATATGATGCATTAGCATTCGGATGTCCTGCTATGGGTAGTGAAGTTCTTGAAGAAGACGTATTCCAACCTATGTGGGATGAAGTTAAAGAAGTTCTCGGCGGTAAGAAAGTTGGTTTATTCGGTTCTTATGGCTGGGGTGGCGGCGAATGGATGAGAAATTGGACTGAAGAAGCTCAAGGTCTCGGATTAAATCTAGTTAAAGATGGCGTTGCTGCTGAAGAATATGAAGAAGGCGCAGCTGAAGAAGCTGACCTACAAGAACTAGGCGAAGCTCTTGCTTAATATTTTTAAGTAATAATAAAAGGATGTGATTTGGTTCACATCCTTTTATTCAACTTCCTCTTTTGTGTGTATTTTAAGTATCTTGCCCAATATATTATTAGGGAATGTATATAATCTTATATTAAGCTTATTAGCCATAGTATTATACCTATTAATTATACAAAAATGATTACTACAACATTCTTTTAAACTATTATAAAGTTTTTCATTATCTGTGTCGTTTAATTGAAGTTGTAGCTCAGTATATAGTAAATCTAATTTGTCTTCAATTAGTTTAATGCTATTATTATATTTATTCAGATTAATTCTAATATCTTCTAGTTTAATGTTTGGAATCAATAATGCATAGGATATATGTGGTTTTGATCTATTATTAATTTCATTAATTAAACTTAAAATACTATTACCATTTGTTTCTAATTCTTTAATTGTATTAGAAATATTCTTATCTAATTCTTTTAAATCTACAGAAACGTTATAAATCCATAGAAATAAAACGAAGATAAGAATTATTGATATTGTTATAATAATTTCAGCAACCCCGATTAAAAAATTAATAATCATATTTAAATATTTAAATTAAACACACGTTATGGAACTTATTATAAAAAACTGGCGTATGCCAGTTATTATATTTAAAGCTTAATTGCTGCTTCAAGACCTAGAAGCATCATATTATTCATTAGCTTCTCTCTTTCTTCAGCTGTTGTTTCCTGATGGCTTACTAGTGAATCTGAAATAGTTAGAATACATGAGGCTCTTTTACCTGTTGCTCTGGCATTAGCAAATAGGGCAAATGATTCCATTTCAACACATGAACAATTATGTTTCTTTACACCATCCATATATTTAGATTCCGGTAGATGATAGAAAACATCTGATGAGTGAATAGTGCCTACATGAAGATTAAAGTTTAAATCTTTTGCAGTTTCAATAATAACATTATTTAAAGATTCAGATGGTTTTTGAATATCTTCAGTGTAATTTGCCATATCAATTGCATAAGATGATTCGCTATATGCATCTTTTGCAAGCACTAAATCAAATACATTAAGTTCAGGAATATATGACCCTGCGGTACCAATACGAATAATATTTTCTACTCCATAGAACTTAAATAATTCATATGAATAGATGCCGACTGAAGGCATACCCATGCCTCCGCCCATTACTGATACTTCTTTTCCTTTGTATTTACCAGTATATCCAAACATATTTCTAACCCTATTAATTAGTTTTACATCTGTTAAATAAGTATCAGCTATAAATTTAGCTCTTAATGGATCTCCCGGCATTAATACTGTTTTTGCTACTTCTCCTAAATTAGCACTATTATGTGGTGTTGACATCTTACATTCCTCCTTTAACGATTTCTACGCCCTTTGATGTTCCTATTCTTGTGGCACCTGCATCTATCATCTTAAGTGCATCTTCTAGTGTACTTACACCTCCAGATGCCTTAACTTCAGCGTTATTTCCAACTACGCTTTTCATTAATGCAACATCTTCTTTTGTTGCTCCGCCTGTTCCAAATCCTGTCGATGTTTTAACAAAATCTGCACCTGCTTTAAGTGATAATTCTGACGCTTTCTTTATTTCATCTTTATCAAGATAACATGTTTCAATAATTACTTTTAATGTCCTATTAAAACAAGCTTGTTTTATCTCTTTTATCTCATTTTCAACATAGTCATATTTCTTATCCTTAAGAGCGGCTACATTTATTACCATATCAATCTCGTCGGCACCATTTTTGATTGCATCTAAAGTTTCATATACCTTAACCTCAGTAGTGTTTTGTCCTAAAGGAAAACCTATTACGGTACATACGAGTACATCTGTGTTTTTTAAAGCATCTTTTGCTTTTTTAACGTTATATGGATTTACGCATACACTTTTAAAGTTGTACTCTTTAGCTTCTTCAATTAATTTGTCAATTACGCTATCTCCACCAAAAGCTTTAAGATAGGTATGATCAATATATTTGTTTAACTTTTCCATTTGAACCTCCTAGAAAAAATTATAAAAATAAACTAACAAACTTATCATGGAACCAATTAATACAAGGCCAAGTGTTCCACCAAGGTCGAACATCCCGAGTATTAATTTTCCACAAAATACTCTTCTAAAAGGGTAAGATACTTTTAAAAGAAATGAGTAAAACTTAGAATATCTTGTTTCAGGGAATATATATGGTAGGAATAGCGAGAGTAATACAAAAGCTTCATAAGTAATGAGTATTCCTACTAAAATAGTGATAAATATTTTCATTATCACTATTAAACCTCTTTATAATCAGAAATAAATCTTTCAAGACCTGGATCTTTTAAGTCTTTTTTTGTAGCAAAAAGGAATACTTTATTCTTTAACTTTATACAATTGCCATCAGTAGCATAATTAACTCCTTGTAGGAAATGTAGGAGCATTTCACCTATTTTATCAGGGCAATCATTAAAATCTACGCATACTGGGTTACCTAACATTAACTCATTAGCGGTATCATATGCTTTCTTTTCGTTTTCTATTTTATGAAATTTTAATCTTTTTCCAGCTGGTACAGTTCTTTCCATAATTAATCCTCTTAGCTTAAATATATAAAGTATTATTTATCTATAAATAGTTTATCATTTTAATTACTAATTAATAATATATATTTTATTAATTATTATCTTTATCACATTTAGAAAACTCACAACCACAGTATGTTTGCCTATATAAGCCGAATTTTTTAGAGTTTTCTATAGATATTTTATATCCATCTTTCTTTTTGAAATTACTATATAAGTATTTAATACCAATTTCCTTTTCAAGTTCATTACCTATTTCATTCAAGAGCACTGCATTTTTATGTGGTGAAATTGAGAGAGTTGAAGTAAAACAATCAAACCCATGTTCCTTAGCATAAATGGCCGTTTCTCTCATGCGTAATCTAAAACAAATCTCGCATCTATCTCCGCCTTCTTTATCCATTTCATGTCCCTTAACAATATTTAGAAAATCTTCTCTATTATAACCAATTTCTATTATCTTAAATGGAAAATGTTTGTTGAGAAGTTCTAATAGTCTTTTATAGTATTCTTCTTCTGGATATATATTTGGATCATAGTAAAGAACAGAAATATTAAAATATTTCTCAAGTTGGGGATATACTCCACTAGTACACGGACCACAGCAAGAGTGAAGCAATATATTCTTTTTATTATTAATATCTATACTATTTAAGTAGTCTATGGTTTCTTTCTCATTCATTTGATAGCCTCGCCAACTCTCTTGCCAGATATATAGGCGATAGATAGATTATACCCTCCCGATGGCGCAGAAATATCTAGTATATCACCTGCAAAATATAAACCACTAATATATTTAGATTCTAAATTGTCGCTTAATTGGCTCGACTTAATGCCACCAGTTGTGGCCTGAGCATTGTATAAATCTGATAAGCCTTTAATAGTAAATTTATAGCCTTTAAAAGCTAATATATTCTCTTCTAATGATAAATTTTCATTGTAGAGTGTATCCACTAATATTTTTGAGAAAACGCCATATAAGTCGTCTTTTGAGGATATTTTATCTAATACATTTGTTTTATTTGTGAAATCTACTTTTATATATGGGTTTTTATCAATATTATTCTTATATAACCTAGCAAGATAATTAGATATATTAAATGATACTATCCCAGATAAGGCATCATCTTTAAAGAGGACTTCACCCGATTCAGTATGAATTAATTCGTCGTTATTATATAAGTTGAGAGTTGATATTATTCTTCTACCACTAAGTTTCTTAGTAATATTCTTTTCAAATACATCTATATAAATATTTGATGGAACTAGTTTGGTAAAAGAGTGTCCTAAAGACGTTTTAATAGTATCATATAAAGATCCATCAGACCCAAGAGAAGGGTAATTAATACCTCCCACTGATATTAGGAGATTTCTTGATTTATAATTATCAATAATAAATAATGAATCATATTTAATTGATTCTATTTTCTTATTAAGAATTATATCTATATTTAATTTTTTAAGCTCAGTAATTAATGCTTGGGAGATGGTTTTTGCATCATATGAGAAAGGGTAATATCTTCCTTCAGAATCACTGGTATATTTAATGTTTAATGTATCAAAGAAAGATAATATTTCATTTTTAGGATTATCTTTTAATATGATAGACGCTAAAGAACTATTGTCATAGATAGTACTAGATAGATATTCATTAGTAAAATTTCCTTTACCAGCGCCAGTAGCGTTTAGCTTTTTTAGAAGTTCATCTTTTGATTCTATTATTAATACCATAGCTTGAGGGTTCTTCCTTTTATAGAAGATAGATGCAGTTACACCTGATACCCCACCACCTACAACGATTAAATTATAAGTCATTTTATCCCTCTTCTAAGGTTATCTATTTCATCCTTAAAATACTCTGGCAAAGGGTATGTGAACTCCATATATTTGCCTGTGATAGGATGATTAAAACCAATTAAACCAGCATGTAAATATTGACCATTTATAGTACCTTTTGTTTTTCTTGCATATAATGGATCTCCATATACAGGATGTTTAATATAAGCAAAATGAACCCTAATTTGGTGAGTTCTACCGGTTTTAAGCACACATTCAACTAGCGTTTTATTTTCAAATCTTTCAAGAACATGGAATGTTGTAATAGCTTCACGACCATCTTTATCTATAGCCATCTTTTGCCTATTTTGTTTATCGCGCCCAATAGGAGCATTTATTATACCATCATCTTCTATAATAATTCCTTCAACTAGAGCTGTATAAACTCTTTTTACATCTTTGTTTTGTAGATCAAGAGAGAGTTTATTATGAGCTATATCTGTCTTTGCGACTAGAAGCAATCCTGTTGTATCTTTGTCTATTCTATGAACTATTCCAGGTCTTAATTCACCATTTATTCCAGATAGATTCGATAAAGAATAAAGAAGTCCATTAACTAAAGTATGTTCACTATTACCTGCGCCAGGATGAACTACCATGCCTTTTGGTTTATAGATTACCGCTACATCATTATCTTCATAAACAATTTCAATATCTAGATTTTCAGGCTTAAGTTCAATTTCTTTAACTTCTAATTCCTCGTATGTAATTACATCGCCTTTTTTTAGTTTATAATTAGTTTTAACAGCTTTGTCATTAACTTTTACAAGGCCATCTTCTATCATCTTTTGAATCTTAGAACGAGAAAAATTCTCTAGCTCATTCGCTAGAAAACTATCTATTCTCAAAAATTCTTCAAGTAAATATTCGATTCTATTCATCTAGGTCTACCTTAACAACTTCATCTTTGGTTTTTTCTTCAGAACCGAAAAGAAAGTTCTTATTAATAAATAACATATAGATTAGAAGTATAATCACCCCAACAACAATAGCGCTATCAGCGATGTTAAATACTGCATAATCAAAGCTTTCTATAACAACTTTTCCATCTCTTACCCAAGGATAATATAAAGTAAATGATAAGAAATCTGTGACCATATGGTCTGAATAAAAGGTTCTATCAATTATATTGCCTAAGTCTCCGCCGATTAGAAGACCAAGTGTTACTCTAAGCCATCCTACTTTCTTATTAGATTTAGTATATTTTATGGCGAGAAAAATAAATAAAGCTAATGCGAGTAAAGATACTACACTCATTATTATTAGATTAATTGTCCTATTACTTGTGAAATTAAAGGAGAATGCTACTCCATCATTCTTAAGATATGTCAGTGAAAAGAAACCTTTGATTACAGTAACGTAACTCCTGTATTCAATGGTATGCATTATTATTTGTTTGGAAATTTGATCTAAAAGCGCAACGATTAACGCAATAATAAAGGTTATTATCATTTTAAATTATAAATATTGGTGTAAGTATAAGCATCGAAACTATACATAATATAGTTATTAGAACTAGAAGATGAACGAATTCAAAATAACATATAAAGTTATAATCAATTTCTTCTATAGTTTTAATAGATTTTAAGTATCTTTTCCTTGAAAATGTGAAGAATAACGCTATAAATATGGCTGTAATTCCACATAGAATAAAACATAAATATGGTCTCATAATGTAGAAATTAAAGAAATATACAAGGGCAAGAACTACTGGAAAATAGAAAAGTAAAGTAACTGATAAAGGTATGAAATATGAGTTATTTATCTCATCTTTACTATATTTTTCTTTAATAAGTGCTTTATATTTTCTATATTGATTAAGAAGTTTATTCATTTTGATCACCTCTTAAATCTTCAATAATATCACTTAAATACGACACTTTAACAACTCTAATATCTTTTTCTGTAAAACCGTATAACGCATATGCATTCATACATTCAGTATAGTTAGAATCAGGACAATAAAAGACATCCGCATGATCGATATAAGCTGCGTATAATTTCTGTTTAACACAACCTATACCACCTATTCTTGTGAAAGTGTTTAAGTCGCCATTTGAGTCAAGTTCATATGAAATAGTCCCGGTTCCAGCGATTTTCCTGCCCTTTAATATGTCTTCATCATTCATAAGACAATAAATATAGAGAGCTTGCATAGCACCACCCGAACCACCAGTAGTGTAAACATTAGACACCTTAACCATTTCATCATCTAATAATAAGAATGAAGTGCTTATTGTTATGCCAAAAAGTCCATCTTTTTTTCTTGTCATAGTTAAAGATTCTTCTTTACCATTTTTATCAACTATTAGTAAGGTAGATTCATTAGTACTAGATAAGTAATCACTAACCTCTTTTAATACAGGATATTCTATACCATTACATTCTTTAATATATGATCCAACTATAGATGTATATTTAATATTTGATATTATATCTTTATCCGCTCTTTGAATATAGGTAAGCTGTCTATAATTAATATCTTGGCCTAGCGCTTCAAAAGCGGCTAAAGATGCATTATTAAAGGATTGTCTTGAACTAAATGTACCTGTTGCATAGTCAAGTTCTTTATCATATGTTTCCATAGAGGTTTTTGTAACCCAAAATACATCATTAGCCTTATTTAAAGATGAAATAGCGAGAGAGAATAAATTTGGTCTCGGAAATTCCATAATATAGACTGATGACACACTACCATTTAATTTTTTATTATAACCATCAACCATAATTTCTTTTTTTATATCAGTTAAATTACCTGGCGTATATAAATATGCATCAACTCTTATTAAAAGTGATAAAAGCAATAGTATATAAAATGGAGAGATAAAAAGAAATAGTTTTGCGTAAAACTTAGCGAATTTCTTCATTATTTAAGGATAATCTCCTCCTTTTTCATTTGAACATAAGGAATATTTGCGAGTTCCAGCATTTTTCTAGAAGCTTTTGTTTCTTTCTCATCATGTTTTGAATCATCCATATAAATAATTTTATTGATTCCAGATTGTATTAAAAGCTTAGTACATTCATTACATGGGAATAGTGTAACATACACTGTTGCGCCATTTAGACTTCTTGTGGAATTTAAAATTGCATTAGCTTCTGCATGTACAACATAAGGGTATTTAGTATTTAAATATTCTCCTTCTCTTTCCCAAGATAGATCATCATCATCTATTGGCATAGGAAATCCATTATATCCGATACCTATAATCTTTTTATCACTAGATACTATACAGCATCCTACTTGAGTTGCAGGGTCTTTACTTCTTTTTGAAGATAATATCGCAACACCCATAAAATATTCATCCCAGCTTATGTAATCTAATCTTTTCATATTATTTCTTAAGTTCTTTAGCTATTAATGCGCCTAGTAAAGCATTAGATTTTACTAGGTTTATATTGGCCTCTAAACTCTTTCCTCCTGTAGTATCTTTTATTTCCGCTAGTAAGAAAGGAGTAACCTTTTTACCTATAATATTCTTCTCTTGAGCTTTAAGAAGCGCCTTATCAATTGCTTCATCTATTGATTTCTTTGGATATGAATACTTTTCATCTATTGGATTAAAAACAAGAACTGAGCCACTTAATCCGAGACCCCTTTTAGCCTTATATATTTCTGCGACATCCTTAGGATTTTCAGCCATATATTCAAGGTTTATGCCTGATTCTCTAGAATAAAATGATGGCATTTCTTTGGTTTTATATCCCAAAGATAAAACACCTTTGGTTTCTAAATATTCTAGAGTTTTCGGAATATCTAGAATACTTTTAACGCCAGATGAGACTATTATCAAATCATCTTTAGCAACTTCTTCAAGGTCATTTGAGATATCAAGTGTATCAGATACATTTCTATGAACACCACCAAGACCACCTGTCACAAATACTTCAATACCAGCAAGTGTAGCAATATAAGATGTTGTTGCGACAGTTGTTGCACCAGATAACTTTTTTCCAACAACATAAGGCAAATCTCTAATTGAGGTTTTAATTATTTCATTTTGAGGGTTTGCGATATATTCTAGTAGTTCATCAGTTAAACCCACACATATGTCACCATTAATAATTGCGATTGTCGCAGGTGTTGCACCATTTTCTTTAATTATTCTTTCTAATTCTAAAGAGACTTCTTTATTAGTAGGATAAGGCATACCATGAGAAATGATAGTTGATTCAAGCGCAACTATTGGCTTATTCTTTTTTAAGGCTTCAAATACCTCTTGACTATAAATTATTTTGTATTCACATTTTGTTTTCATAAGATTATTTTATCATAATTTAAAAATTAATGATAAAAGTGATAAATAAAACATCATATTTATTAAGAAAATGTAGAACTAACTTTTTATCAGATTTTAAAAATAAAAAATATCTATTTTGACTATAATTTATTTATGTTAAAATGTTTTTATGAAAAAGTTTACTGGACTAATTATATTTTTATTATTCTATATTGTTGCCTATGGACTTGGATATCTCTCCTCGTTACTAGTAGAAGGCCTAATTCTAAAAGGTGCAATATTCACTCTAATTGCTACCATTGTGATTTATGTATTATCGCTATTTGTAGCCAATTCCTCCTTATATGATCCATACTGGAGTTTGACACCATTTGTGATAGTAACATACATATTATTTAAAGTAGATATTAATGTATATACTATTGTATTATATGCTGCATTCTCATTATGGAGTTGGAGACTAACCATCAACTGGATTTTAAACTTTGATGATATAAAATGGGAAGACTGGAGATATAAAGATTATCGCGCAAATAATTCTAAATTCATGTTCCAAATAATCAATTTCTTTGGAATAATGATGGTTCCTACTGTGCTTGTATATATATGCATGATTCCAATGATATATAGTATGGAGTATGGATTAAATCCTTTATCTCTAATAGCATCTTTTATCATCTTACTTGGTTTTATACTTGAAATAGTCGCTGACTCACAAATGAGAATTTTCAAGAAAAGCGCTAGTAAAGACGATATCTGCGATAAAGGGTTATGGAAATATTCAAGACATCCTAACTACTTAGGAGAAAATCTAATTTGGCTTGGTTCAAGTGTTTTAGTTCTTCTAACCGATATCAGTAAATGGTATTTAGGATTAACATTTATTTTAATGCTTTCTCTATTTATGTTTATTTCAATACCATTAATGGAAAAAAGACAAATAGGAAGAAAAGAAGGTTACAAAGATTATATTAAACATACTTCAATGTTACTCCTTCTACCAAACAAAAAGTAGGACTTGTCAAAAGTCCTGCTTTTTTACTTTTAAGAATTATTCTTCTTTAGCGCTAGTATTTAAGTTTTCTTTTCTAATAAATACTACCAAATCTTCAGGTTTTGTTGTAATTGTTATGCTTGAATCAGCAACAAGAGTTGTAGTAGTATCTACTGCAGTTGTTGTACCTTCACTTGGTGCTTCAGTTGTTGTTTCATCACCTTCAGCATTTGTTGTAAAGTTATCTGCATTAGTTGTAGTAGTTGTATGATCAGTATTTACATCTTCATAGCATACATACATTTTTAAAGAGAATGTGTTAGGTGTTTCATATCCTTCTTCAGACACTTCTTTAATTAGTTTAAATGTCATAACTTCGCCATTTTTATCCACAGGATAGAAATGTTGTTCACCAGTCTCTTCTTCAACAAGTTTTAATGCTTGAGTGTTTCCACCTACTCTTAAATAATAATCTTCTAATTTGTATACATTAGAATCATATGTAGTATAGAATTCCTTAAAGCATTCATTTTCAATTACAACATAGAAGTTACCGAATTTCAATTCTTTAGCAACATATCTTAATACATAAGTTTCTTCATTTTGAGAATATAGTTCAAAAGTTCCTGATGCATCAGTTCTTTTCTTACAAGAGGCTAAAGATAGAGCAAAACATAAACATAATATTAATAATAAAAATCTTTTCATTTTCTATCTCCTAGCTAGTAAAATTTGGTGCTTCATAAGTGAAGCCATTATATTTTATAGTAATTGTAACTTTAACGTTTTCATCTTCTGAGATTCCTGATAAACTATCAAGAACTGAATAACCACTAATTATACCACCGATTGGACAATAGCCTTTAGACTCGAAATCTTTGGAATTATCGCCTAAATTAAATATTAATTCTGAAGATAATTTATCGTCATCATCGTGGAAGATGAGAGCAAGAGTTCCTCTCTTATTTTGTACATCATGTGTTGTATTTGTAGAAATAGTTTGAGTTAGTTCTTTAGATGCTTTACCAAATTTAACTAAAGATGTGGAAGCACTTGTAACATTTGCTTTTGAATAGTAATTATTCTTGAATAAATATAAGAAATAATTTACTGCGTTATGGAAATTAGCATTTTCATCAACAAATAATTGTACTTGAATTTTTCCATATCCTTTGAAATTTAAAGAAACTATTGGGGCTTTTTCACTTGCAAGATAACTATTATAGGCTTTATCTACTGTAGATTCAGGTTCAATTTCAACACTTGTTTCACCTATCTTAGAGAATTTAGTATTAATAACAATATTTTGATTTGCATAGCTAAATTTTATTGTGATGTCTTTAACTTGATTGTTATCTAAAGTTAATGTTGCATCATCTACTTCAATTAAACCTCTATCGTAAGCTTCTTTTAAATCAGTTACATCATCGAGAAGAATACCATTAATTAAAGATGATATAACAGCATTTTCTTTTAATGAATTAAGCGCATAAACACCTTTTTCTTTCAATGTAAGTTGACCTTTAGTTAAAGATTCAAGAGCTTCTTTTACGTTTGATAATTCAACTTCAACAAGCGTTGATGTAACATAAGTAATCTTTGTATCTTCGCTAGTTTCTTCGCCATCAGATTCTTCGCCTTCAGGTTCTGATTCTTTTTCTACTTTTAATTCTTCTGTCTTGTATTCATATGTTACAGATCCAAAGTCCATATAGAAATGAGTTTCTTCGTTTTCTGTAACTTTATATGAATTTAAATCTTTTTCAACGATATAAACTAAATCAGATTCATTCATTGATATACCAGATACAGTTCTGGTCATAGTGTAATTATCTAAGGATTTATTTGATAAGGCCTTACTTGAATCACATGATACTAGTAATATCACTAGTAGACTTGTGAGTACGACCCCTGTGAATTTCTTAATTTTTGTCATAAAATTAACCTCTTATTTTTAAATATCTTTTAAATTATAGCATATAATCAACTAATTCAATAATAATAATTATTGATTAATTTTAATACTTACTTCTTCTAATTGACTTAAATCAACTGGATTAGGTGAATCAAGCATTAAATCTTGAGATGATGTAGTTTTAGGGAATAAAACAACATCTCTTATATTAGTTGAGTGAACTAATATCATAGTTAGTCTTTCAAGGCCGAATGCGCATCCACCATGAGGAGGACAACCATATGTCATCGCATCAAATAAGTATCCAAATTTCTCCTTTTGTTGTTCTTCGCTAATGTTTAAGGTTTTAAATACATTTTGTTGAACTTCTGAATCATATATTCTAAGTGATCCACCACCTACTTCATATCCTTGGCATACAAGGTCATATGCAGCACTATATACGTCAAGTGGATTAGATAAAATCTTATCCTTATCGCTATCTAGAGGTCTTGTGAATGGATGGTGACTTGATGTAATACTTCCATCATCAGCAAGTTCGAATAGTGGGAAGTTAACAACCCATTTAAAGTCATAATCTTTATCGCTATATAAGCCTAAATCAGATGCGAGTTTAACTCTTAACGCACCCATTATAGTACATGCTTTTAAGTAGTTCTTATGAGATGTGAGTAATAATAATTCATTCTCTTTTAAAGCTAATTCATTAATCATATCATCAGTTAAGAGCTTAATGATAGAACCGCCAATTTGTCCGTCTGTTTTCTTTAAATAAAGAAGATTTTCTGCGCCATATTTCTTAGCATATTCAATTAATGAATCAATCTTTTTTCGCGAGAATTCGCGATTTCCATCTATTAATCTAATACCAACTATATTCTTTTCATTAAATAGAGGAGAATCTACTTTAGAGAATAATTCATTATAGTGTTCAAGTTCCATTTTAAACCTTGTATCAGGTTTATCAGAACCATATAATCTCATAGCATCTTTCCACTCTAGTCTCTTAAATGGAGTTTCAAGATCTAAATTTAATATTTCTTTCCATAAAACTTTAAACATACCTTCAAGGATAGTTAATATTTCATCTTGATTAAGGAATGATGTCTCAATATCTATTTGGCTAAATTCTGGTTGACGGTCTGCTCTTAAATCCTCGTCTCTAAAACATTTAGCAATTTGATAGTATCTGTCAAACCCTGCGACCATTAGTAATTGTTTCATTACTTGTGGAGATTGAGGAAGCGCAAAGAATTCACCTTTAAATATTCTTGATGGTACAAGATAATCTCTTGCGCCTTCAGGTGTAGATTTTGCGAGTATTGGAGTCTCGCAGTCAATAAACTGATTCTCTTCAAGATATCTTCTTACGACACTTACGATTCTAGCCTTAGTCTTAAAGATTTCTTGAAGTTCTAATCTTCTTAAATCTAGATATCTATATTTAAGCTTCATTTCATCATTAGATTTTGCATCTATAGGAAGCGGTAAAGACTTATTTAAGATGACGATGTTTGAAGGATTAATCTCAATTTCACCTGTTTTTATATTTAGATTGGGATTTTCTCTTAAAATAACTTTTCCGCTTACTTCAAGACAATACTCAGCCCTGAGTTGTGTTGCAGTTTCATATAAAGGGCTATCAGGTCTAACAACAACTTGAACTAAACCAGATATATCTCTTAAATCAAAAAATACAACTCCACCTAGGTCTCTTGCTTTATTAACCCAACCATATAATTTAACTTCTTTACCTAGATTTTCTCTAGTTAATTCACCACAATAATCAGTTCTCATTATTTTTCTTCCTCACAACAGCATTTATGTCCTTCTTCATGACAAGAACACTCATGTTCATCATCACCACAACCACATTCACATTTATGGTCATGATTATGATCGTGTCCTCCACATCCGCAAGAACATCCACCTGATAATTCTCTAATTAGATAATCTAGTAAATCATCTTCATCAATATAATCTTCTTTATCATTAATTTTATTCTTTATTTGAAGAGTGTTATCTTCAAGTTCACTATCTCCTTGTATAACAAGGAATGATGCATTATTTGCGGAAGATGATTTAAAATGATTCTTTAAATTAGCTGCATCATAGTCCATTTCAGATGTGATACCTTCAAGACGAACTTCTTGCATCTTTTTAATAAGATTAGCTTTTGGTTTTTCACCAATTGGGATAAATTGGACTAATACTTTCTTAGAGTAGTCTGCATTATCTTCAACAATTGACAATAACCTCTCAAGACCAAATGCAAATCCTACCGATTTAAGGTCAGGACCTCCTAATGATTTAACTAGGTTATCATATCTTCCACCTGCACATATTGTTTGAGATTGACCAACATTATCATTACCTTCAAGCTCTATTTCAAAGATAGTATCAGTATAATAATCAAGTCCTCTAACAAGTCTTTCATCCAAATAGTATTTAACATTCATATTATCAAGATATGATTTCACAGAATCAAATTTCTCCTTAGATTCAGGGCTTAAGTAGTCACCAATTTTAGGCGCATCCTTGATAAATTCTTTATCTCTTGGGTCCTTAGAATCTAGTATTCTTAGAGGATTTACTTCAAGACGTACTTTAGAGTCATCTGATAAATTATCTTTAACTTTAGAAAAATATTCTTTTAAAGCTTGTCTATAATTATCTCTTGATAGTGAATCACCAAGAGTATTTAGACGAACTATATAATTTGATACGCCTAGCGCATCAAAAATTGTTGAAGCCATAAGTATTACTTCCGCATCCATTAAAGGACTTGATGAGCCAATACATTCAACTCCAAATTGTCTAAATTCTCTAAAGCGACCTTTTTGAGGGCGTTCATATCTAAACATATCACCCAAATAAAAGAGTTTAAGTGGTAGATGACGTGTGTATAGTTTATTCTCTATTACTGACCTAATAACTGGCGCAGTGCCTTCGGGTCTTAGAGTAATTAGTCTATTTCCTCTATCTTTAAAATCATATGTTTCTTTTGTGACTATATCTGATGAATCTCCACTTGATCTATGTATTAATTCACTAGATTCAAGAATTGGAACTCTTAACTCCTCATAGCCGTAAAGACTCACAACTTGAGATAAGAAACGTTCAATTGAGGCAAGTTTTTTTGCCTCTTCTGGAGATAAATCATATGTTCCTTTTACCTTTGTATACATGTTTCACCTCATAAAAGAAGCCCACATTGTGGGCATCTTTTCATATAATTATTATGCAATATGCTCACAGATATAAGATACAACAGCACCAACAGTTTTTAGTTCCATAGCATCTTCATCAGCAATTGTTAAGCCAAATTCATCTTCTAATGAACAGAATAATTCTATAGCATCAAGACTATCAGCACCGAGATCTGTTTCAAATGCAGATTCTTCTTTGATATCTTCAACTTTTTTATTTAATCCGTCAGCAATTAATTTTTGAACTTTAGCAAAAACTTCTTTTCTTTCCATGAATATAAAACTCCTTTTAAATACAATATTTGTATTATATATTAAAAACTATAGTTTATCAATAATATAATTATTGTGTACTCATAATATATTATAAATTAAGAATATTTTCAAGGTTAGATAAAAGGTTGTCCATACCCTCTTTTGTGTTTGATGAGAATAAAATAATATCTTTTTCATCAACTTCGAGAATGTTTTTAGAATCTAATAATCTCTTCTTAATATCATTTCTTTTTAAGGTGTCTATTTTAGTAAGAATTACTTTAGTAGGTATCTTATATTCTTTAAGATAGTTCATCATAGATATATCATCGCTTGTGACTCTTCTTGAATCAACAAGCAAGAAAATATAATCCAGCAATCCACTTTTAATGTATTTGTCTGAGATATCTGAGAAAGTTGATACTTTTTCCTGAGATCCTTTAGCGTATCCATAACCAGGCATATCTACAAAATAGAATGTATCGTTAATTAAAAAATAATTAATTGAAACTGTTTTTCCTGGTGTTTTGGATACACGTGCTAGATGAGAATTATTAGTTAATCTATTTATCAAAGATGATTTACCAACATTACTACGTCCAATAAAAGCAATCTTTTTAAGATTATCATTGATAAATTCACTTTCATCATATACAGATTTAATAAAAGAAGCTTTTTTAATTATCATAATAGTTAATTACCTCCTTTATAGTATCAACCATTTCATCTAAATCCATGGTTTTAACATTATTATCATTATTTTCGTTAAATAATCTTGGTAGATGAATAAATATAGAATTACTATTTTTAAGTAAAGCATTAAAGTAAAGATAGTTACATATAAAAGTACCTGCATCACTAGATTCTTTAACCTTAAAATTGCTTGTTTCTAGATGTTTAACTAGCATAGATACATCTTTAGTGGTATAAAGAACATCAGGCATATCCTCTTGTATTTTTAATCCTTTTGGCTTAAAACCCATATTATCTTCAATTTTAAAGTCAAGAATGTTGTGGGCTTCTTTTTCTATTTCAATATAGCTACTTCTTCCTGCTTCACCAAGCATTATTATCATATCAGGATTAGAAATTTTTAAAGCATTAGTAAAATCCTTGATTGTCCTAGTTAAATCTACTTCTAAATAGGCTTTATAAACATTTAAAGAAGCATCTATTCTTTTAAGTACTTCTTCACTTGCGTTAGTATTTCTATTATTAAATGGTTTAAATGCAGTTACAAGTATCATATTAATTCCTTATTTCTATGGATTTACTAATCTTAATAGAGGATCTATCCATTGATATAATAATCTTTTCTTTAGATTTCTCATAATATTTATTTTTAATATAGAATGTGGCATATCCACCAAGGGTTGAGACACTTTTGGGGCCTATAACCTCAAGACCTTCTGATACACTTATATTAACTATCTCATTTAAATATTTAATATTATTTCCGTTTGTATCCAATACCTTAGCGCATACTTTTACGACATCATAGGTTTCAGATACATCTAGATATTCTTTAGATAAAGATACATCTAGGCAAGAGAATGAACCACACCCTATTTTCTTTTCTAATACAACTTTATCATCTTTATAGCCTTTAAGAGTATATATATGTTTATCAAAATCAGTAAAATAAAATGTCAGTTCCTTAATGTTTTTAAGTAAGAAGAAAGGGCCAAATCTCAAAGCGAGTTTCACAAAATTCATGCCATATTTTAGGACAAATTGAATTACTTTATTGTATTTCTTAGCTTTTTTCTTACCCAATTTCTCTATTAGTGTATCACCATAAAAATCACAGATAGGGAAAACCTTATTATCTATACCATCTTTAGAATAATATGTGTGGATTAAGCCAGATTCGTTATACATTTCAACTTTATCCATTTTTGTATAAATATATGGGGCAAGATAATATGAGCCATCAAAATCACCAGGTGCAAGAGCGGTGGATATTTCAAGAAAAGGTTTTTCTCTATATACACTATAAACAAATGATGATAGTTTTGGATTTCTAAACATATCAAGAACACCGTGGTAGCAAATCATATCGTTAGGCCCAAAGTTCTTGTGAGTATTATAATCCGCAAATGCCCAACCCATTGCCCCTATTATACCTTTAGTCTTTTCTACTCTTGAAATTATATTTTTGTGTATTAAAGAAGTATCTAGTCTTCTTTTTTCAGTATCATATGGCTTATTAGGATGCATATGACCACAGTATTCTGTGATTAAGTAAGGATTCTTTCCTTTAGTAACTTCTCTTTTACTAAATAGAAGTTTAGGTGTTAGTTCGACAAAGAAATTATTGTATGAGTAACAATCATCAAAATCTAGTCCTCTCGTATGAGCTCTTGTGCCTGTGATAATACGTGTTGGGTCAAGTTCTTTTGCTCTTTTATATGAATCCATATTAAATCTATAATCATCTGGAGATTCATTAATTCTTATTCCAAAAAAGAATATGGAAGGATGGTTTCTATCTCTTAATATCATATTATCGAGGTTAATCATAGCCTTTTTCTTCCAATCCTCATCTCCAATATATTGCCAGCCAGGGAACTCTTCATAAACGATAATACCTAGTCTATCGCATTCATCTAAAAATACTGGATGGTTCATATAATGACTACATCTAACAGAGTTTGCACCTAGTTCTTCTTTTAATATTCTTGCGTCTTCCTTTTGCATTGATTTAGGCATAGCATATCCTACGTATGGGAAAGACTGGTGTCTATTAAGCCCTCTAATGAGATATTTCTTGCCGTTTAGATAAAGGCCATTCTTATCAACTCTAATATCTCTAAACCCGTATTTAAAGGAAATTTCATCTATAATAATCCCTTTCTTATCCTCAAGCTGAATAATAATATCATATAAATAAGGATTTTCAGGACTCCATAGTTTGACACTTTCTAGGTTTCCTTCAATCACATTTCTTTCCTCTAAGAGGAAAGAGTCTTGAATAATTGCTTTTTGGTTATCTATAACAAAATAGTTAATTTTACCATCAAATTTATTATTAACTTCTAGTTCCAAATGGTATTTTCTATTATCATTTAAAAGGTCTTTTGTATAGAAAAAAGGATTGATGATATAGTTCTTTCCGGTTTCATAAAGATAGCATTCCCTATATATACCACCATATCCTAAATAATCAACAATATTGCCAAAAGGCGGAAAGTTTTCTTCCTTACTAGAAACCATTACATAGATCTCATTTATTCCATTTTTAAGAAAGTCTGTCGCATCAATATCAATAGTGTTATAACCACACTTGTTTTCCTTAACAAGTTTTTTATTGATATAGATAGATGATTTTTGAGCTATTCCAAGGAAAGATAAAATATAACTTTTGTTTTTATTCTTTTCTAATTCAAATATCTTCTTATATGAGGAAACGAATTGGTATTCTTCCCAATTAAAGTCATTATATGGAATAAGTTTTTGAGTATGAGGTAAGTCAACTCTTTCAAATGATTCATTAGTAGTGGAATTAATATCTTCTTTACTGTATCTTTCTTTAAATAACCAGTCTTTATTTAAATTAATAACTTTTCTCATAAATAGTTCTTCCTTATACATTAAGCGTTTATCTCTTTTAAGAGATAATGGGTCCATATATATTATATCATTATGTTTAACAGATTTTATATAATGAAAAAATTACGCACACGTTTCTGTCTTTATATATAAAAACCTCGTATTTAAGGAATACGAGGTAAGAGTATTATAATAGATTATTCAGCCATACCTGCGGTAATGATAGCCATTTTATATACTTCATCCGCAGTACATCCTCTTGATAAGTCGTTAATTGGAGCGTTTAAGCCCTGAAGTATTGGCCCGTATGCTTCATATCCGCCAAGTCTTTGTGCGATTTTATATCCTATGTTTCCGGCTTCAATTAGAGGGAAAATGAATGTATTAGCATGTCCTGCAACTTTAGAATTTGGGCATTTTGTTTTAGCAACTTCTTCAGAGACTGCTGCATCAAATTGGAATTCACCATCGATAGTAAGATTTGGATCAATAGCTCTTGCCTCTAATACAGCATCATGAGAAAGCTTTACTGTGCCACCCTTACCAGAGCCGTAGGTTGAAAATGATAGAATAGCAACCTTTGGATCAATTCCAAAAAAAGATGCAGTATGTGCAGTTTCAACTGCCACTTCAGCAAGTTTTCTTGCGCTACTTAGTATAACTTCACCAGTTTCTTTGTTAACTGTATCTTCATAAGATAAGTTGATTGCGCAATCACCCATTGCGATTCTTTCTTCTTTGCCATCTTTTTCTCTAAATAGAATAAAACATGATGAAACAAGATTAGCGCCTTTCTTAGTTTTAATAATCTGAAGAGCTGGCCTTACTGTATCAGCGGTAGAATATGTTGCACCACCAAGGAGGGCATCAGCTTTGCCCATTTTTACAAGCATTGTGCCGAAGTAATTACTCTTCTTGCATAATTCTTCACATTCTTCATGTGTCATTTTTCCTTTTCTTAACTCAGCCATTAAATCAACCATCTTATCAAATTCATCATATGATTCAGGATCAATAATTAATGCCTTAGATACATCGAATCCATTAGATTTAGCACTTGTTAATACTTCTTCTTTATTGCCACAAAGTATAACATCCATTATATCTTCAATAATTAGCCTAGAAGCAGCTTCTTGAATTCTTTTATCTAATCCTTCAGTAAATACTATTGTTTTTCTCTTTAGAGCCAAATTTTCATATAATTTATCAAACATTCCCATAATGAAACCTCCTTATGATTAATCACCTAATACAGATTCTTCTACAAACATTGCTAAGTATGTATTGTATTGTTGAGTTGTTAATTCATTGTTTGCTTTTTTAGCATCTAATAATATTTTAATTGCTGTATATTTTAAAGTATCAACTTTAATTGTAAGAGGAGTATTTGTTCTAGTATAGAAGTCTAAAATTGCAGGGAGTAAATCAGATTCAGATAAAGAATTTACTAATACAATTTGGTCTAATGAAGAATTATCATCACTATTTGTATAATTTAAAACTAAGCTTAAAGCATCTGCTTCTTTATCATAATCAAGTGTAGCGCTAGTAATAGAATGGTCAGTATAATAATCATTTAATAATCCACTGACAACTTGAGCTGATAAGTCTGACGTAGTTAAAACGCTCTTAATTTCTTCTTTAGATACGTTTTCTTTAGAACCAAATATTTTTACTAATTCTGGTAACTTAGCTAATTGTGTCTTAAGTTGATTGAAGTTATATTCAGTAACATCAATATACATTGCAAACTTATTATCACCCTCGATACTATCAATATATGATTGTACAATAATTGGTAAAAGTTTATCTTTATAGCTATCATTAACAAAATCAAAACTATCTAGATAATCACCAGCATTTTGTAGGAAAGATAGAGATGAATTAGTTTTAGGTTCTTCTATTATATAGTATTCAAGAATTTCAGCTAAAGCACTCTTTATTTTTGAGTTATCAGATAAACTATTTCTTAAATCATCGATAGAACCAAGGATTACACCAAAACTATTCATCTTTTCTTCAATAGCGCTACTACTATTTAAATCCATGCTTAAATTTAAACTAGATGCAATATTCTTAATAGTTGGGATTTCACCAACTATAATAGCGATATCATTAAAATCATCATAGTATGAATATTTTTGAACGTTTTCTCCTTCACCTTCTTTATATCCTAAGAATGGTACGGCATTCTTAGATAGAGCTTTTTCTTCAAGATTTAAGAATAATGAATTTTCAACTAAGTCGTTAATTTTACTTGTATCAAAACTTACACCTATTTCAGCCCTGTTTTCATCAAAATTCTTAAGTGCTGGTTTTGCTAAAGCTACAGGTAAGACAAAGTATGCAAGTATAATGGCGCTTGTCACTAATTGAATTAATCCAAAAGAAATAACTGCTTTTCTATTAAAGAATTTAGAGTTTGCTTTCTTTTTCTTAGGTACTATAATAGCACTAAGTATTGCTAAAATTATTGGTACAAATATAAGCGCTAGTAATAAGAATAGTACATAGAATAAAACAAATCTTACTGTTGATGAAAATATTAGTTGAAGAGATTCAGATTTCTCCACAAAATCGCTAATATTTGCCTTTTCAAGAAGCTGTGCAATAAGATCATTTAGCCAGTCAGCTTTTGCGAATAATCCTGACAAAAGATAGGCTAAAGGTAATGAAATAAGCGTTCCGATTAAGAAACGAATCTTTTTATGCAGCTTACCAATTAATCCAAATAGTAGGGATAATACAAGTAAACCAATAATCGCAATATCGATATAATTCATTTAAAAAACCTCACATTATATAATGTCAAATATATTATAAACTATTTATTAAATAATTACATAATTACTTCAGTAATTATTAACGTTATATAACCAATAAAATTGGATGCGATAAGAAGCATTAATTCTATGTATAAAGCATCCTTTATCTTATTTTTATCTTTAAATAAATATATTATTCCAAGACCAGCGTTTATAGAAAGCCCTGAGACTAGTGCACCAAATGGGATAGCCGATGTGATAAATAATTCGCTAATTAAAACACTAGATGCACAGTTAGGTATCATTCCTATTAATGATGATAAGAATGGCGTTAACCACTTAACGCCAGTTAAGAATAAAGATATTTTATCTTCTCCAATAAAATATATTATTATTCCAAATATGATATTTATTATTAATACATATAGGAATATTTTAAGTGAATGAATTAGCGGATGCAAAAGATGTTTATGTAGTTTAGATTCATCATTAACTATGTCATGGCTGCAACAGCCATGATGATGATCTAACTCTAGTTCTTTATCTAATTCTTTCTTTCTGAATAAAAAATCAACGATAAAACCAAATATAAAACCAAATACTACTTTTATAAGTAATAGTGGAATTGCATAAATAATCTTATTAGTACTAGAAAAAAGTATTGGTAATGCTTCATCACTACAAGCAAAAAATATCGCAAATATAGTACCTAGTGTAATCTTGTTCTCAAGATATAAATCTGATGCAACAACACTTATTCCGCACTGTGGTATTACCCCAAACAATGATCCAATTAAAGGAGATACTTTCTTATTTTTCTCAAGCAATTTAGAAATTTTTTCTTCTATAAAAGACAATAATACATATAATAAAAAAGCTATTAAAAGCACTTTTAGACTATCAAATAGTGCATCAAGTAATACATCAAGCATTTTTACACCACTCACACATTCCATAAATAGTTGTCATCGATTCTTTAACTATAAATGAATGTTCGATGGAAATATGGTTTATGAATTCATTTGCTTCACTACATTTTAAATGTATTGTTTTTCCACACTTTAAACATTTTAAGTGAAAGTGGTTTAAACAATCATCTGATAGTTGATATTCATATAGATTAGTTTTCTCATTATAAACTTTATGGATGATTAGTTCACTTTCAAGCGTTTTAAGGTTTCGGTATATTGTAGCTTTATCAATCTTCCCCTTAAAATAACTTATTAAATCTATTGATGAGAAAGATACTTGTTTATTATCTTTAAAGAAATTAATGATACTATCTCTTGTTTTAGTCTTATACATGTTTACTCCAATTTGCGATTTAGTCGCATATTTATTATATCATAAGATTAATAATAAACAATTTTAGTAAATATACAAATTGCCCATATATTAGCAATTTTACGGTCTTTTATAAAGAAATTTCCCATATATTAGCAATTTAAATCGATGCCGCTAATTAGAATTGCAATATATATTAGTCAAGTTAATTTGTTTAATCTTTCAACATATTTATATAAAAAGTACTTAGAAAATAATTCATTTTTAAAATAAAAGAGAAGGATTCCTATTCGAATTCTTCTCTTTATTATTTAAACTATTCTAATTCAAATTTACCTGTATATAGTTGGTAATATACTCCTTTTTTGGCTAATAGTTGACTATGATTACCTCTTTCTATAATACGGCCATGGTCCATAACCATTATCACATCACTGTTTTGAATGGTTGATAATCTATGGGCTATTACGAAGGTAGTTCTACCATTCATTAATCTATCCATACCCTCTTGAATTATCTTTTCAGTTCTTGTATCAATAGATGATGTTGCTTCATCTAGGATTAATACAGGTGAATCAGCGATTGCAGCACGTGCTATCGCAAGAAGTTGACGTTGACCTTGAGAGAGTTTTTCACCAGCTCTTGTGAGGATAGTATTATATCCATCAGGCATCATTCTAATAAATGAGTCTGCGTTAGCTATTTTAGCTGCTTCAACAACCTCTTCATGAGTTGCATCTGGTTTACCAAGTTTAATGTTTTCTTCAATAGTACCTGTAAAGAGGTTAGTATCTTGAAGAACGAGACCTAAAGATTTTCTTAGATCTTCTTTTTTAATCTTATTGATATTTATACCATCATATCTAATCTTTCCATCTTCAATATCATAGAATCTATTAATTAGATTAGTTATGGTTGTTTTACCAGCACCAGTTTCACCCACAAGTGCAACACGTTCGCCCTCATTTGCATAGATTGATATATCATATAGGATTTGTTTTCCTTCAACATAGGAGAAATCTACACCATCAAGTACTATATCACCTTTTAGTGGAACATAGTCAATTCCACCAGCCTTATGTGGGTGTTTCCATGCCCATTTATGAGTCTTTTCTTCTGTTTCAATAAGGTTGCCTTTTTCATCCTCTTTTACATTCACCAAAGTGACGTAACCACTATCTTCCTCTTTAGGTGTCTCAATCATTGAGTATATTCTCATAGCTCCAGCTCCCGCCTGAGCTATTGTTGAGACCTGTTGAGAGAGTCGTCCTACTGGGTTTGAGAAGTTATTAGAAAGAAGCAAGAATGATACAAGCATACCAATTGTATATGGGTTTTGGCTATCTTTTGTAGCCATTACTACAAGTGATCCAACAATAACCATAATTACAAATTGAATTCTTACTAGGTTACCTGTAAGTGGTGGCATGATGTTACCAAAGATATTAGCTTTCATATCTTCTTGTCTAAAGCGTTCATTAATTTCTTCAAAATCATCAATAGATTTCTTTTGATGATTGAATACTTGAACAACTCTTGCACCTTCCATCATCTCTTCAATATATCCATTAGATTGACCTACTATTTTCTGGCGTCCCCTAAAGTGCTTAGCACTATTCTTCATAATACTACTTGTCGTAAATAACATGAGTAATATTAAGAAAACTACTAATAGTGATAAATACCAGTTGTTAATCAACATACTGATAAATAACACTATGAGTGTAAATATCACTGAAATGAAATTTGGAAGTACTTCTGTCACAAATCTATCAATTGTATCTATATCATTTGTATATCTACTCATGATATCTCCATATTTATTTGAATCAAAGAATTTAACTGGTAGGTATTGCATACTACTAAAAGTATTGTGTTTAATATCTCTCATTACTCTTTGAGAAACTCTAATAGATAGGAGATTCCCGGTAAATGATGCAGCACTAGCGAAGAATAATATTGATCCCCAGATAAAGACATACCTATAGAATTCATTTAATGCGTTATTTAATATTTCATCGCTTCCTGATGCATAACCTTCTTCAAGTAGAGGGATATAGTTATCAATTAATGATTCTATGTTAGATATACCATACACCATACCCATTGAGGATATAAGTATTAGAATAACTATTAATATTGAGGTGACTTTTGATTTCTTATATACCTCATTAATTACTCTTTTAATGTATTTTCCAGTAACACCTTTTTCAGGCATCATAACAGTTCTAGCCATTTACTTTTGCCTCCTCGTTTTGGGTGTAATATAATTCCTTATAAATAGAGGATGTTTTAAGCAGTTCGCTGTGTGGTGCGAAATCGACGATTTTGCCTTCATCAATAATCATAATTCTATCCGCATTTTCAACTGATGCACAGCGTTGTGCAATAATTAGTTTAGTTACATGAGGCATATAGTCTTTCAAGCCTTCTCTAATTAATTTATCTGTCTTAGAATCTACTGCGCTCATAGAGTCATCAAAGATTAGCACCTTAGGATTTTTTAAGATAGCACGAGCTATACATACACGTTGACGCTGTCCACCAGATAAGTTAGATCCACCCTGTTCTAAGTATGAATCATAACCATCCTTCATTTTAGATATGAATGAATCGGCTTGGGCAATCTTACATGCCGCAATCATTTCTTCATCTGTCGCATCTTTGTTACCCCACTTCAGGTTATCTTTAATAGAACCACTAAATAGGACATTCTTTTGTAATACTATTGATACATTATCACGCAGTACTTCAAGGTCATAATCTTTGACATTTACACTTCCAAGTCTTACCTCACCTTCTGTTGCATCATATAATCTTGGAATAAGTGACACAAGAGTTGATTTAGATGAACCAGTTGCACCTAAAATACCTATTACTTCTCCAGATTTAATACTAATATTGATGTTATCTAATACTTTCTTTTCACTGCTACTATCATATCTAAATGAGGTATTAATAAAATCTATACTACCATCTTTAACTTCCATAATAGGATTTTCTGGATTGGTGATAGTAGGTATATCTTCAAGTACTTCAGTTACTCTTTCTACACTTGGTTTAGATATTACAAAGAACACAAATATCATTGATAACATCATAAGTGAAGTAAGAATATTAATAGTATATGTGATAAGAGAGAATAGTTGACCTGTGGTTAAATCTCCACCTTGGGCTATCATTCTTGAACCAAATACTACTATAAGAAGTAGTACACTATACATCGAAAGCATCATAACCGGAGAGTTAAAGGCAACAACTATATTAGCTTTATAGAAATAGTTATAAATGTTATTATTAACCTTATCAAACTTAGCTATTTCATCTTTTTCTCTTGTGAATGATTTAACTACCCTTACGCCTCTTACATTTTCTTCTACTACCTGATTTAAGACATCAATTTCTTTAATACCTTTACTAAAGAATGGATGCGCAAATACGTGAATTAGGGCTAATCCTAGCGCTAATATAGGTATTACAATAAGGAAAATAGCGGAAATTTTCACATTAATAGAATTAGCTTTATATAGTGCATATATAAACATAATAGGCGCTCTAAAAAGCATCCTAATTGTTAATTGGAATGACATTTGAATCCAGTTGGTATCAGTAGTCATTCTTGTGATTAAAGATGATGTTGAATATTTATCTATATTCTTAAATGAGAAACTAGATATCTTATTAAACATATCACTCTTTAAGTTTCTTGCGAATCCACTAGATGCAATAGACGCAAAAACACCACCTAGTATTCCCGTAATTAGAGAGAATATAGATATTAAGACAAGAACGAGCCCTTGTCTTATAATCTCACTCATTATAATTTCAGTTTGATCATTTAAATAATCAAGTAGAGTAGAGATTCTTGTTGGGATTTCAAGCTCAAAGAACACTTCTAAAACCATCATAAGTGGTGTTAAAAGAGCGAATGGCCAATATTTTCTAACTTTTGCATAAATTTTTAATCTTTTAAACATATATTATTTGACTCCACTATTAACGCTTACATAAGCGTTTTATATTTTATCATATATCGAAATAATATTTAATATTATTTTATATATCAAGGGGAATTTTATTTTCAAGCGCAACACCCCTCGTAAAAATAAAGGTCCATAAATGAATCTGTAGTATAATTTGGTTAACCAGACTAAATTATAAGGGG
>CAJOMC010000002.1 GCA_905235635.1 uncultured Bacilli bacterium
ACGATATCAAGAAAAACTAAAAGAGCTAGCACCCCTTGAATTCAGGGCACTAGCTCAACTCTCTTTTTTAAACTAGTCCGTTTTTAACGAACATAGTCTCTTGCATGATCTATTTCTTGTTATTTACTTGTTTTGTGCTAAGCATGAGCCCAGCTACCAAGCATGACATTTTTGTATCAATGTGAAGCTTTGAACTTGTGCTTATACAGATTTTTTTACTTCTCATCAACAAATGGTAGTAAAGCCATATGTCTTGCTCTCTTGATAGCGAGAGCTAAATGTTTTTGATAGTATGATTTAGTACCAGTGAATCTTCTTGGTAAGATTTTGCCTGTTTCACTAATGAACTTTTTTAATACATCAACATTTCTGAAGTCAATATAGCTAATGTTATTTTCTGTGAAGTAACATACCTTTTTTCTTGGTTTTCTTATTCTCTTATCTGCCATAATATTCTCCTTATTTTAGAAAGGTAGATCATCTGAGAGATCACCAGTGAGTTTAACATTTTCATATTTAAACTCATCTTCATTTGATTGACTGTCTGATGATTGTTCTCTTAGTTGACCGCCTAGTTGATCTCCTTGAGCACCTTTGCTTTCAAGGAAGTATACGTTTTCAGAAACAATTTCAGTTACGAATTTTCTAATACCTTGATTATCATCATAACTTCTTGTTTGAATACGTCCTTCTACTCCTACGAGTGAACCTTTTGTAAGATATCTCTTAACGTCTTCAGCTTTCTTTCTCCATACAACGATTGGAATGAAATCTGCTTCTCTTTCTCCAGAAGTTTGATTAGTGAATGGTCTTGATACAGCAAGAGTAAAAGTTGCTCTTGGTGTTCCTTGTGCTTCACCCATATATCTTAATTCTGGATCTTTAGTTAATCTTCCAACTAATACAACTCTGTTTATCATAGTATTATCTCCTATTCAAATTTGTAGTCAGCAGGTAGTTTAACTACGATGTGACGAATAACAGTATTCTTGATGTTTAATACACGGTCATATTCTCTTAATGCATCAGAATTATCAAGTTCAAATTCCATGTCAACATAGTATCCTTCAGTTTCGTCATCAATCTTGTAAGCAAGCTTACGTAAGCCCCATTCTCTTACTCTTAGGCTTTCTGCGCCGTGAGATGTGAATATTTCGTTGACTTCAGCAATAATAGCTTTTCTTCCTTCTTCATCAACGTTTGGGCGGATAATGTACATTGCATCGTACTTGTTCATTTTTATTCCTCCTTATGGTCTTATTCGGCTACTTTTAGTAGCAAGAAGTTTGGACTTTATCCAAAACTTGCTTATTATAACATAATATTTATATATAGTAAATAATTAAGATTGTGAACTTAAATAAAAAATCTATTGAATAATCAATAGACATTTTATTATATAATCTCTTCTATTTTAGAATATACAAATTCAACTACTTTTTTAATTACTTCTTCTCTCGATCCATCTAAATCGAGTTGATACGTATTAATACTATCATAGGCAATTCCTACAAATACTCTACCTATAGGTTCTTTTTCATCGCCCTTTGTTGGACCCGCGTTTCCAGTTGAGGAAATCGCTAGTTTTACAGAAGTTTTATTCTTGAGTCCTCTAGCCATTTCATATGCTACTTCTTTAGAAACAACTCCATATTTAGATATAGTTTCTTCTTTTACTCCAAGAAGCCTAACCTTAGATTCATTAGAATATGTAACATAACTTTCATTAAGAATACTTGATACACCTGGATTAAGTGTAAGAGTCGATACAAGAAGACCTCCAGTACAACTTTCTGCGAATGATATAGTGATATTCTTTTCTATTAGTTTTTCAGCAAGTTTTTTTATATTCATTAAATATTAAATCTAAAGTGAACAATGTCACCGTCCTTTACTAAATACTCTTTTCCCTCAAGTCTATTCATATTTAATTCTTTAGCTTTTTGCTCTGAACCAGCTTTAATTAAATCATCATAGGCGATAATCTCGGCTCTTATAAATCCTCTTTCAAAATCTGTATGAATACAGCCAGCTGCCTGTGGTGCTTTCATTCCGATTTTGAAGGTCCAAGCATGACAATCTTTATCACCACAAGTAAACATAGTTCCAAGTCCAAGTAATTCATATGCCGCCATAACAACCGATGATAATCCACTCTTTGTTAAACCAAAATCACTTAAGAATGCTTCTCTATCTTCTTTTGATAATGCGGATATCTCATACTCCGTTTTACAAGATATTGTGATAGCAGTTAAACCCTCATTTTTAGCCATTTCCTTAATCTTAGTGACTACTTCTGAATCATCTGATAGGATATCATCCTCAGCTATATTTAATACATATAAAATTGGTTTTAATGTTAGAAATGAATATGATCTAATTACCTTTTGATCTTCCTTAGATAAGCCTAAATCTCTTAGAGGTTTCATATTAAGCAATTGCTCGTAGCATTTCTTTAAGATATCATATTCTATTAATGCATCTTTATCTGCTTTACTTTTAGCTTTTGTCTCAAGACGTGGTAATCGTTTTTCTATTACCGCAATGTCCGCAAATATTAATTCTAACCCCAAAGACTCAATATCTTTTATTGGGTCAACACCATCTTCCTTTAAGACATTTTCGTCTTCAAAACATCTTACTACCTCAAGGAGGGCATCAGATTCTCTAACATTTACCAAAAACTCATTTCCGAGGCCTTCACCCTTTGATGAACCAACTCCAAGACCTGCAATATCTACGAATTCAATGGATGTAGGGACAACCTTTTTGGGTTTATAGATTTCAACTAATCTATCTAGTCTTTCATCTGGAATATTTACAGCACCTATATTTGGTTGAATTGTAGTATATGGAAAATTAGATACAGGCATATTTAGGCCTGTCATCGCATTAAATAATGTTGTTTTTCCGACATTTGGAAGTCCAACTATTCCAACTTTTAAACTCATTTTTGGCCTCCTTTTAGGAATAGGTTATTAAAGTTATTTGTGGTAAATCTATCAAGTTTTTCTAGGCTAATATCTCTAAGACTGGCGATTTCCCTTGCAGTATGGCTTACATATGCAGGTTCATTTCTCTTCCCTCTTAGAGGGACAGGGGTTAGATATGGAGAATCTGTTTCTACAAGGATTTTATCTATAGGGCAAAACACTGCATTTTCTTTATTAGAATTTGCATTCTTATAAGTCACCGGTCCACTAAATGAAATGTAAAATCCAAGTTTTAGATATTCCATCATTGATTCTTTTGAACCACTATATGAATGCATGACACCTATTCTTTCATTATATCCCACTTCTTTTACAAAGTCTTTTAAGGTAGTAAGCATATCAAGCGTACAATCTCTTGAATGAATTACCACAGGTAGATTTAATTTGTGCGCAAGATGTAATTGCGCTTTAAATACCTCAAGTTGAAGTAAAGCGTTCTCTTTAGTGTAGTGGTAATCAAGTCCAATTTCACCTATCGCAACTACTTTAGGTGATTTAGATAGCTCCTCTAATATAGATAGATAATTATTATCTAGATTATCAAGGTTTTCTGGGTGAATACCTATTGCGGCATAGACATCTTCAAATTCATTCGCGATTTCTATCGCATTTTTTGATGATTCTATATCCCATCCAGGTATTAGAATAGTAGATACACCAGCCTCTTTCGCTCTTTTAATTGTATCTTTATAATCAAGCATAAAAGCTTGATCATTTATGTGAGCATGTGAATCTATCATATATACTTAATTATTAATAGGTAGCATAGATAGTTGGATTCTCTTTCTTTCCATATCAACATCTAGTACCCATACCTTTACTATTTCACCAACTTTAACAATTTCACTTGGATGATTAATACGCCTTGTAGCCATCTTTGATATATGGACTAGTCCACTTTCATGTAATCCAATATCTATAAAGGCACCAAAGTCAGTAATATTTCTAACTGTACCTTCAAGTTCCATTCCTTTATGGAGATCTTCCATATTAAGGATGTCTGTCTTAAGAGCTGGTTGTGGATATTCATCTCTTGGGTCTCTTAAAGGTTGAGCGAATGCCTTTAAGAGATCAGTTAATGTTATCTCATTAATGTCTAATTCTTTAGATACTTCTTTTATATTTAGGCTAGCTATCTTATCACTTAATTCTTTTTTACCTAAGTCTTCCTTAGTGAAGCCTAGGTACTTTAATAGATTAGAGGCTACATCATATGACTCAGGGTGGATAGATGTCTTATCAAATGGTTCACTGCCATCATTAATACGCAAGAAACCTACAGCCTGAGTATATACTTTATCTCCAATCTTAGGTACTTTTAAGATTTGTTTTCTATTCTTAAAACTACCATTTGATTCTCTATAATCTACAATACTCTTTGCGGTATTTTTATTTAACCCTGATACATATTGTAGTAATGATTTAGATGCAGTGTTGATATTTACGCCTACCTCATTAACGGCTTTTAATACTACATAATCTAGGGTATCTGAAAGCTTAGATTCAGATACATCGTGTTGGTATTGTCCAACACCTATGGCTTTTGGATCAATCTTTACAAGTTCGGATAGTGGATCTTGGATACGACGTCCAATAGATACAGCACTTCTTTCTTCTACGTGATAATCTGGGAATTCTTCTTGAGCTACTTCTGATGCGCTATATACAGATGCGCCTGATTCACTCACAATTATGTATTTAACATTTAAATCATATTTTCTTATTGTTTCCGCAACAAACCTTTCTGTTTCTCTTGATGCGGTACCATTTCCAATTGCAATAACATCGATATTATATTTTTTAACAAAATAAACTATCTTTTTAGCTGCATCTATAATTCTTTCTTCAGGTACTTTTTCGCCTGGGAATTTTTGATTTTGGTTAATAAGGTTTTTATCTAATACTTTTCCTGTTTCATCAAGCGCAACAATCTTACATCCAGTCCTAAAGGCAGGATCAATTCCTAGTACTCTTTTATCCTTTAGAGGTGCTTGAAGAAGGAGATTTTCTAAATTATCTCCAAATAGTTTTATCGCCTTATCTTCCGCATCATCAGTTAATATAGATCTTATTTCCCTTTCAATTGATGGGAAAATTAATCTATCAAATGAATCTTCAATAATATCTAAAAAGATATCTTTTAGATATGTTTCTCGTTTATTTAGTACTTTTCTTTCAAGATACTTTAGTAGTTTTTCCCTATCAGGTTCAATAGATACCGTGATTACTTTCTCTCTTTCCGCTCTATTTATCGCAAGAGTCTTATATGTTTTAAGATAGGAGAGCTTTTCAGTATATTCATAGTAATCTTGGTAGGTGGCAAGTTCGTCTACTGCATCTTTCTTTTTCTTTGTGACTATTAAACCTTCTGCCATAGTCTTTTCACGGATATTAGTTCTATAGTCTTTATTATCTGAGATTTCTTCTGCGATTATATATTTAGCCCCTTGAATTGCATCTTCTACAGTTTTTACATTTTCGTTTAAATACTTTTGTGCTTCATCCTCAAGACTTCCATTTACTGGGAGTGTCATCATATATTCTGCGAGTGGTTTAAGACCATTTTTTATCGCAACGGTTGCGTGAGTTTTCTTCTTTTCTTTATATGGTCTATAGATGTCTTCAAGAGTAATTAATTTAGTAGCGTTATTAATGTCAGTTAAAAGTTCATCAGTCATCATACCTTTTTCAGTAATTAATCTGATGATATCTTCCTTTCTTTTATTTAAAGCTACACCGTATTCATATTCTTTAGATATCGCTCTTATTTGATCTTCATCAAGTAATCCTGTGACTTCTTTTCTATAACGCGCAATAAATGGAATAGTACAATCTTCACTTAATAGTTTAAGTGTTGCGTTAACTTGGTCAACTCTAATAGATAAATTTGATGCGATATTTTTTATTAGTTCTTCTGTGATGTATTCAGTCATATTTATACTCCTTTATAATAAAAAGGCCCACAAGGGCTTTTTTATATTAAACCTCATAAGGCCATTTGTTTTCTTTCTTTAATGTCTTAAGTGCTTGTTTAACGTTTGAACTAGAAGTGATGACTTGTTTAGAGGTATTAACTAATTTATTATCTGAGATATAGATTAGAGTTCCAATACCTTGGATTTTATATCCTAATACACTTTCAATTGTAGATGCGTTTTGAGTTTCAGTTTCATCTGATGTTGAATCAAATTTATCGTAATCAATTACATATAGTGCTATTTGATAATCTTCAGTAGCACCATTTTCAATACTCTCTCTATTTTCTATTACTAAATCCATATAACTAATAATTGAATTTAGATTTGCATCACCTGTTGCGGTAGATGAATAACAATAGATAACATAGTTACCACCAGTAGTCTTTTTTTCTTGACTTAGTAGCTTAGTATAATCAGATATAACGTATTCAGCGTATTTTTGATCTGATAGGCTAGCTTCAGCCTTTTTCCAATATTTATTGTAGAAGAACACAAGCATAATTGATAGAGCCACAAGCGCAATAATTGATGCTCCAAGTATTATAAGGTTTCTTGTTTCTTTTTTCATTCTAATAGCCATATTTAATTCCTCGCTTTTTCTATTTTATTCTAGAAGACACATTATTTCAAGTATTATTTATCTAATAGAGTTAGATAAATGACATGAAGTTCTCTTAATTTATGGTTAATTACTGATCTAGAGTAGTACTTTCCTATAAATTCTAAAGATTTATCACTTAATTCAGATAGTGAATCTTCTGGGTATTCTTTTCTTAGTTTAATCACATCTTTAAAACCTTTCTTTAGGGTATAATTTTGTGATTCTATATAATTAATTTCATCTATTTGCCTTCTTGCGGCACTAATAGCTCTTTTTTGATTTGATATTTCACAATTCATAACTCTATTTATTGAGTTAAATAGATCTCTTTCAATTCTAATATTTTCAAAATAGAATAATGAGTCACTCACATCAAGAATTTTTATGAAGTCAGAAATCTGTTCCGCTGACTTAAGGTATGTGAAGTATCCTCTTCTATTCTTTGATACCCTTAATGATATATAGTAGACTAAAAGTAAATCTTTTAGGTTATTCGCAATAAGGTCATTGAAGGTTTGAATCTCAAGATGATAGTTGTTTGATTCTGGATCATTTACTGAACCATTAAAGAGAAAAGCACCTTTAATGTAACCTATTCTCTCATCATCAGTATCCAAATCTTTTCTTAATTGGTACTGAGGATTAGACCTTGATTCTAGTATATGAAGTTCATTTAATAAAACAGATGTTTTTTGATAAACCTCTATCACATAAAAATCTTCTTTTTTAAGTTTCTTTTCTTTTTCAATGTGGGTTAATGCATCTATATCAAACAGTTCTTTAAGAAGATATTCAACAATGCTTTTGGCATTCTCATTTTTAGTTTTGACTTTTAATACAAGACCATACTGAGTTGCGATAAAATGACTTGAAAGTTGATATATCGCTTTTAGCATGCCTAACTTTAATTCTTTAGAAGCGCAAGTTATTTCAATTTCGCTTTTAATTCTCGATGAGTATGTTTCCATTATTTATTATCCTCATCAATTTTGATGTTTAATATTTTATCTTCTTCTGCTTCTTTATTTTTAATCTCGCCCTTCTTAATTGCATCTAGATACAGTTCTGGATGTTTCTTATCAAGCGCAAGATAGATTAATATACCTATGCCCGCAAGAACCATTATAACACCTAATACCTGAGCATTTTTAAGCGCTACACCAAAGAAGTTAAGATATAAAGAGTCGGTTCTAATAAATTCAATTAAGAATCTGATTGCGCCATACCATATTAAATACATTGCGCCAAACATACCGCTTCTTATATGTTTTCCTTTTCTTCTTAAGACTAGATAAACAATAAATGCGGTAAGGTTTAATAGTGATTCATAAAGGAATGTAGGGTGATAGTAGGCATAACCACTTAAGGTTGCGGTAATGCGTTCACCATTAACGGTTCCATAGTAGTATGATTCATTACTGAAGCACATATTATTCACAATAAATTTAGGGATTCCAAACGATCTTAATCTTGCGTATTGTTCCTCTAAAGTAAGGTTCGCAACTAAGGTATTACCATCAAGAGTCCATCCACCAACAACTATTCCATGTGCCTCTCTATTAAAGAAGTTACCCCATCTACCAAATGCTTGAGCGAGGGCAAAACCAGGGAATGTCAAATCAGCAAGATTTTTAATACTCCACTTCTTCCAGTGACAGCACACAATAACCATTATTACTGCGACAATGATACCACCATGAATCGCAAGACCCGATAAACCATAGAAAGCATAATTACTAGGAGCACTTTCAAACCCTAATACATACATGAATGAGCCAAATAAACCTTTAAAGAAACCATATTGACTTATCTTCGTTGAAACAAGTGGAATTCCATCGGTTAAAAGATATGCGATTCTTGCGCCAAGGACACAAAGAGGCACAACAATCGCAAGACAAGTTAATAGGTCATCAGAGTTAATACCCATCTTACGTCCTTCTCTTGATTGAATGAAGTACACAACAACAATACCAGTTAGAATGCATACGGCATATTTGGTGATTGCAATAGGGGCATTAGGAAAGAGCAGTTCTGAATAGAACCACGAGCTAAACCATCCTGTATCATATGTTGGGTTTATTGGACCTGTTAATAAATTAAATAGCATAATACCTCTTAATCACATATCCTAGTATATCATATTTGCATTATTATTGTAGCATATCTTTTAGATATCTTCCTGTATCACTTCTTTTTTCTTTTGCTACATCTTCTGGAGTACCAGATGCGATGATGTATCCACCTTTATCACCACCATAAGGACCTAAATCAATAATATAATCTGCAGTTTTAATCATATCAAGATTATGTTCTATGACAACAATAGTCGCACCAACATCTCTAATCTTGAATAAAACATTAAGTAATTTATTTACGTCGTCCTGATGAAGACCTGTGGATGGTTCATCAAGAACATAAATAGATTGAGGAGATATTTGAGTATTAAGTTCATATGCAAGTTTTACTCTTTGAGCTTCACCACCTGATAGGGTTGTAGACGATTGACCTAGTTTAATATATCCAAGACCAACTTCAGCCATTGTCTTAAGTTGGTTATATACCTTAGGTTGATTTATAAAGAATTCAAGGGCTTCATCAAGACTCATCTCTAAAACATCAAAGATATTCTTTCCTTTAAATGTGATATCGAGAGTTTCTTGGTTATACTTCTTTCCTTTACAAACAGGACATTCAACGTACACATCTGGGAGGAAATTCATCTCAATACGTTTAAGACCATCACCCTGACACGCTTCACATCTTCCACCCTTTACATTAAACGAAAATCTAGATTTAGTATATCCTCTCGCCTTAGCTTCATTAGTTTCAGCGAAGAGCGCTCTTATTTCATCAAATACACCAATGTATGTTGCAGGGTTAGACCTTGGAGTTCTTCCTATTGGACTTTGATCAACCAAAATTAATCTCTTTATTTCTCCATAGTCAAGACTATCATATTCACCTGGAACAATCTTTTTATTATATAGGGCTTTTTGAAGACCTCTTGAAAGACAATCATTCACAAGTGATGATTTTCCAGATCCAGATACACCTGTCACATATGTGATAAGACCAATAGGGAATTTAGCGTCCACATTTTTAAGATTGTGACACCTTGCGCCATTAAGCGAGATAAAGCCTCTATCTGGCGATTTCCTCTCATTAGGCACATCAATCTTCAATTCTTCTCTCATATATTTTGCGGTTAAGGAATTTGAATTATTAATTAGTTCATCGTATGTACCAGTAAATACTATTTCACCACCATATATTCCGGCTCTTGGGCCAAAGTCTACGATATAATCGGCGCTTCTAATTGTCTCAGTATCGTGTTCCACCACAAGTAGTGTATTGCCTAAATCTCTCATTTCCTTAAGGGAGTTGATTAACTTTTGATTATCTTTTTGGTGAAGTCCTATTGATGGTTCATCAAGCACATATGTAATGCCGGTTAATTTAGAACCTATCTGAGTTGCGAGTCTAATACGTTGGCTCTCACCACCGGATAAAGTTGCGGCTGATCTATTTAAAGTAAGATATTCAAGACCTACATTAGATAAGAATTTAAGTCTTACCTTAACTTCTTTAATTATCATTTGGGCTATCTTTTCATCTCTTTCGCTTAATTTTAGATGATCTATAGTAACATATAATTTATCAATAGACATGCTCATTAAATCAGCGATATTATAGCCGTCTATATATACAGATAGAGCTGCCTCATTTAGTCTTTTTGAATGACATTTAGGACATTCATCATCAACCATATACATTTCAAGCCATTCACGGATAAATCTTGAGGATGTTTCTCTATAACGTCTTTCAAAATTATTTACTATACCTTCAAATTTAGAAGATGCGACTTTAAACACAGATGCGGTAGATTTTGCTTGATATGTATATGAGAAAGTATCATCTGAACCATATAGAATTTTATTTCTTTCATCATCAGTTAAATCTTTAAATGGTACATCATCTCTTATATTGAATGCCTTCATGAAGGATAAAAGAGATATCATACTCATTGTATCCTCATTAGCCCACTTTTTAAGACAACCATCTTTGACTGATAAATGTTGGTCTGGGATTAAAAGATTTACATCAATATGTCTTTTAAAACCTAGACCACTACATTCAGGGCATGCGCCAATTGGTGCATTAAATGAAAATAGATTTGGTTCTAAATCTGGGATAATAAATCCACATATTGGACATGAGTGTTTTGATGAGAAAGAAAGTACTCTATCTTCATCAATTAATTTTATATCAAGTAAACCATCTGATAAGTTTAAGGCAAGTTCCATTGAGTCAGCGAGTCTTGCCCTATCCTCTCTTTTAATTACAATCCTGTCTACCACAAGAGAGATAGTATGTTTAATATTCTTCTTTAACTTAATTTCATCATCAAGTGATAGCATCTCAGAATCTACTATTACTCTTTCATAGCCTTTAAGTCTATAATGCTCAAAGGTATTTTCAAAAGTACCTTTTTCTCCTCTTACAATAGGGGATAATACTAGAGCTTTTTTACCTTCTTCTTTTAGTACTTCATCAATCATTTGGTCGATTGACATAGGTACAATAGGTATATGATGATGAGGGCAGTACGGCACACCAATACGCGCAAATAGTAATCTAAAATAATCAGTTATTTCAGTTACAGTACCTACTGTAGATCTTGGGTTTTTAGAACCAGAACCTTGATCAATTGAAATAGATGGAGAGAGTCCTTCAACACTATCTACATCTGGTTTACCCATATCACCCACAAATTGTCTTGCATAGCTTGAGAGCGATTCAAGATAACGTCTTTGACCTTCTTTATAGATGGTGTCAAAGGCAAAAGAGGTTTTTCCGGAACCAGAAACACCTGTGGCTACTATTAATTTATTCTTTGGTAGTTCGCAAGAAACATTCTTTAAATTATTTTCTCTTGCCCCTTTAACAATTATCTTATCCATTGTAATCCTTTATTAATTCTAGGAATTCATCTTCAGTTAAAAGAGTAATTCCAAGTGCGTTAGCCTTAGTTAATTTACTTCCGGCACCTTCTCCATATACAACATAGTCAGTTTTCTTTGAAACTGACGAAGATGCTTTTCCACCTAAATCTTCTATTATTTTAGATGCTTCATCTCTTGTGAATCTAGTTAGGCTTCCGGTTAATACTACAGTCTTATCAGTGAGTGGAGTTACTTCTTCTTTAGATGTTGAGGTATAAACCATATTTAGACCATATGATTTTAGATTATTTATCATCTCTATATTAGATGGATTATCAAAATAATCTCTTACTGATTTTGCGATGATATCGCCAATATCAGCGATTTTCGATAAATCTTCTTCCTTTGATCCGATTAGTAAATCCATACTTGGATAAACCTTACATAATACTCTCGCAATCTTTTTACCAACGTTTTTAATTCCTAAACCAAATATTAATCTATCTAAGTTTTGTGCTTTAGATCTTTCTATTGATTCGAGTAAAGAATCTACTTTTCTTTCTTTAAAGCCTTCTTTCATAAGAAGTTCATCTCTATATTCATAGAGTTTAAATATGGTATCAATGGTTCTAATCATACCTTCTTGGAATAGGAATTCAGATATTTTATCTCCAAGACCTGTGATATCATATGCATCTCTTGATGCAAAGTGGATAATTGATTCAACACGTCTTGCGGGACATTCTTGATTTAGGCAGTACCAATCAGCTTCTCCTTCTTTTCTAATAAGTTCGCTATGACATATCGGACATATATTAATCATTTCAAATGGAGGAAGAGTTTTGTCTCTTTCATCTAATACGACAGATACAACCTCTGGGATAATCTCTGCGGCTTTTCTAACCATGACAAAATCACCCACTCTTATATCTTTTAATAAGATATAGTCTTCGTTGTTTAGAGTTGCACGTGATACAGTTGAACCAGATATATTAACCGGTGTAAGATTCGCAACTGGCGTAATAACTCCAGTACGTCCTACTTGAAAATCTATTGACTTAATTTGTGTCTTTACTTCAAGTGGTGCGAACTTATAGGCAACCGCCCATTTTGGATATTTCACAGTCTCGCCAATTAAAGAGTAATCTCTCATATAGTTGTATTTAAAGACAACGCCATCGATAGAATAATCATAATCAAATCTCTTTGAATCAATATCATCTAGATATTCGATTATCTCTTTTTTATTCCTTGCGATAATGCCTTCTTTATTTACCTTAAAGCCAAGAGATGCCATAAAGGATAGGGCTTCACTTTGAGTTGTAATACCGTGTTTTTCTGGTTCCACTAAATAATAAATAAATGAACTAAGGCCTCTTTTTGCGACCACTTTGGGGTCAAGTTGTCTAATAGTGCCTGCGGCTGCATTTCTTTCATTTTTAAATGGCTCTTCGCCGTTTCTTATTTTCTCTTCATTAATCTTTTCAAGGTTTTTCTTTGGAAGATAAATCTCACCTCTAACTTCGATATCGATATCTTTTGCGAGTCTTAAAGGAATAGACGGGATAGTTTTAGCGTTATTTGTGATATCTTCGCCTATAACTCCATCACCACGAGTTGATGCCTCTTTAAGCAATCCTTTTTCATATATTAAATCAACTGATAATCCATCAATTTTAAGTTCAAGTGAGTATTCAGTTTTACCTGTGAGTTTTTCTATTGAATTAATATATGAAACTACTTCTTCATAAGAGAAGATATCAGAGAGTGATTTCATCTCTATATCGTGATGAACCTTTTGGAACTTACTTAAAACCTCGCCTCCCACTCTTAGAGTAGGTGAATCAGGAGTTTTAAATTCTGGATATCTTTCTTCAAGATCGATTAGCTCTTTCATAAGCATATCGTATTCATAATCAGAAAGGGTTGGATTATCTAGAGTGTAATATTCATAATTAGCTTTATTAATTATCTTCTTTAATTCTTCAATTCTCTCTTTCATTTATAATCCTCCTTATATATTCATCAACATCTTTTTGTTTTTTAAGTAATACCACCTTATCGGGGTATTTCACTTTGAACTGATCAAACCTACTAGTTATTTTCTTACGTCTTTGGCCAAATAGTGCCCACATAATAAATGATAAATCAGGCTTATCAGGACAACCTTCTGCCATATCATCTCTTTGCACACCTTTATTTGCGACTTCTCTTTTCAAGATTCTTTTAAGACAAGTTAGTCTATTAAATTTTAGATATAATATTTTATCTGCCTCGTAAAACCTTTCTATATTGTGGTTATAGTAGTTTCCATCAATTACCCAACTACTGTGAGAGTTCATAAAATCGGCTATATCTTTTTCAAGCAATTCTTTTTCTCTTATAACCATGCCTGGGTAAAAGTGAAGTTTATCAATATGTAAAACTTCAATATCATAAATATTACCTAGTGTTTTAGCGAGAGTGGATTTACCGGAACCCGCAAATCCGCAAATTAGTATTTTCATTATCTTTTAGTTAATAAAGGATGCCCTATAATTATTTTTTTAGTCACTTTCTTCTCAGGAAACTCCACAATATAGAATCCTTCAAAGATAGCTTTAATAGTGCCCGCCCCAAACATTGTATGATATACTTCGTCTTTCACATTATAGTCAGGTTCTGGGAACTTAGTTTTAGTTTTAATAGTTTTATCGGATTCTATCTCTTTTGCGTATGTAGATTCTTTTGGCTTAAGCGATCCAATTTCTGCGATAAATGGAGATGCTTTCTCTATTTGAGTAGAACCGAATACAAATCTAGATTTAGCGTATGATAAATATAGCCTTTCTTTCGCTCTTGTGATTGCAACATAAAGAAGTCTTCTTTCTTCCTCTATATCATCCGCCCTTAATGATGGGATAACTCCATTTGAGAGTGACACAAGAAATACTACCTTAAATTCAAGGCCCTTTGATGAATGCATAGTCATAAGTGATACAGCATTATCGCTATCACTAGACATATCAAGGTCAGTCATTAAAGTAACATTATCTAGAAAATCAACTATAGTATCAACGTTTGAACCAGGTGTTTCTGTCTCAGTTATTGCGCCTAAGAGTTCTTTTACGTTTTCTTCTCTTGTATATCTTTCATCTAGATCCTCAATTGAATCTATAAATTCTTTATAGCCCGAATTGTCATATACCGTTTCAAGGAATTCTTTTAAAGGCATCTTATCTATAAGTTGAGCTAGCGAATTAATAATAGAGAAGAAATCATTTAATATCTTTTTAGCGGGGGTGGATATATTTGCGATATTTACCGCATCACTTAGTTTAAGACTATTATCTTTAGCGGCTTTAAATAGTTTTTCAATTGTTTGTTTACCAATATGCCTTGATGGGGTTGATATTGCACGTTCAAAGGAATATAGGTCGTCAAAAGAGATGATTAGTCTAAGGTATGCAAGCATATCTTTTACTTCTTTTCTCTTATAGAAAGAAAGGCCTGCATATACCTTATAGTTAATTCTTTGATATATTAGTTCATTTTCTATATTTCTTGAGAGATAGTTATTTCTATATAAGATAGCGATATCTTTATATTCATAGTTATGATATTGAACTAAATCTTTGATTCTTTCTCCTATAGCTCTTGCCTCATATTTGTCATATTCAAATGACTGGAATTTAACATCTTCTCCACCTTTTTTCACACAAAATAGATCTTTAGGAATTCTATCTTTATTGTGGGAGATAAGCTTATTCGCAGCTTCAAGAATGTTTTCAGTAGATCTATAGTTCTCATTTAGAATAAATCTCTCATATGTAGAGAAATCTCTCATAAATTTTTTAATGTTGTTGATGTTTGAACCTCTAAAAGAATAAATTGATTGGTCCTCATCCCCTACAATAAAGAGGTTTTGGCTATTTATCGCAATCATTTTAACTAAGTCATACTGGATGTTAGATGTATCTTGGAACTCATCTACTAATACATATGGGTATTTATTTTGGTAGTATGATAATATCTTTGGATTCTTTTCGAATACTTCAATAGTAAGTAGGATTAAATCATCAAAATCAAGGAGATTCTCATCTATAAGTTTTTGATTATATAAATTAAGTATATTAGTAAAATGCTTTGCGAGGTTTAAATCATAGGCACTCTCAAGTGTAATCATCTTAGATTTAACTTGTGATATTACTGATTGGGCATCTTTTGGAGTGATAAATTTAGGATCAATCCCAAGTTCAATAATTGATTCTCTAATTAATTTTCTTGAGTCATCATCATCAATAATTTGAAAATTAGTGAATCTATCTGGAAGAGCATCTATAGTTGAACGGAGGACTTTTGCGCAAAATGAGTGGAAAGTTGATGCCTGAATATATCTTGCGTATTCTCCAACTAATACTTCAAGTCTATCTCTCATCTCTTTTGCGGCTTTATTAGTAAATGTAATCGCAAGAATAGATGATGGAGCTATGTTGTATTCAGAAATCATATAGGCAATACGATGTGTTAAAACACGGGTCTTACCTGACCCGGCCCCCGCTATAACAAGCGATGGTCCTAAGATTGCCATACACGCTTCTTTTTGTTTTTCATTTAGTTCATCAAGTATATTATTCATCTCTATATAGTTTAAAAGAGGCATAAGCCTCTATTATTATTTATTTTTTAACTGATGATTTTAAAGAAACAGTTCTATTTATCACAATATTATCTTCTTTAGAATCATAATCATTTGAGAAATATCCATATCTCATAAGTTGGCATTTAGCAAGTGGAGATGAATCATATGCTTCTTCCACAAAACCGTAAGATACCATGAGTGATTCAGGATTAATTCTATCCTCTAGTGGAAGTGAGTCATCATCCTCTTCCTTAAGTAAAGGATTAAATAAATTGAATTGAGCCTTCTTTGCGGTACTTTCATCCACATATTGGATAGTACCTTGAGGTTTTCTTTCATTAAATCCAGAACCAGATAATGTATCTTTATCATATGTGCATAAGATTTCAGTGATACTACCTTCACTATCTTTAATTACTTCATTTGCCTTAATGAAATATGCACCCATAAGACGCACCTCAGCGCCTAAAGATAATCTTTTATATTTATTGTTTGGTTTGACTTCTGTGAAATCTTCGCTATCAATATAAAGATGTTTAGAGAAAGATATCTTTCTTGAACCTAATTCCTCATTTTCAAGGTTATTAGGGAAATCAAAATATTCCACTAAATCATCAGGATAATTGGTGATAGTAACTTTAATTGGATTCATTACGGCCATTCTTCTAACTTGTCTTAGCTTTTCAAGATCCATATAGAAGTGATCAAGCAAAGATAGTGGAACTTCAGAATTAATTCTAGATAATCCGGTTGATAGGATAAATTCTTTAATTGATTCAGGAGTATATCCTCTTCTTTTAAGTCCGACAAGTGTAGGCATTCTTGGGTCATCATAGTCACTCACAAGATGCTTATCAACCATCTCTTTTAAATATCTTTTAGAGAGAATAGTACCTTCAATGTTGAGTCTTCCAAATTCAATTTGTCTTGGTTTTGATGGCGGATTGGTGTGATCTATTACCCAATCATATAGGACTCTATGGTCATCATATTCAAGAGAACATAGCGAATGAGTTATAAATTCATTCGCATCTTGAAGTGGGTGAGCGTAATCATATAAAGGATAAATATTCCATTTAGATCCTGTGTGTGGGTGAGGTTTCTTGATAATACGATAGATTGCGGGGTCTCTCATATTAAGGTTAGGAGATGCCATATCTATTTTAAGTCTTAATACTTTAGAGCCTTCCTCGTATAAACCATCTTTCATTTCTTCAAATAGTTTTAGATTTTCTTCTATACTTCTATCTCTATAAGGAGAATTCTTCCCTGGTGTATCAAGAGTACCTCTATATTCTCTCATTTCTTCTTTAGTTAAATCATCAACATATGCGAGGCCTTCTTTGATTAAATTAACGGCTTTATTATAATCATCTTCAAAATAATCACTGCCATAAGTGATTTTATATGGGTGATATCCTAGCCATTCTAAGTCATTCTTTATGCCGTCAATAAATCTTTTTTCTTCTTTCGCAGGATTAGTGTCATCAAATCTTAAAATAGTTTTTCCATTAAAAGATGCCGCAAGCTCAAAATTAGTGATTATCGCTCTTGCGTGGCCAATGTGAAGATATGCATTTGGTTCTGGAGGAAACCTAGTAATTATTTCATCATGTTTACCATTTTTAAGGTCTTCTTCCATTATTGTTTTTATAAAATTAGAGATCATATTATGCCTCCTCTTTGAGTAGTCCACTTATATAATTATACACATCTAAATCTATTTCTTTAAAGTATTCTTTTAACTTTGTTAAAAATAGGGTCTTATTTGTGTATTTAAGTTCATTAAATGAGTCACATATTGTATTAATGACAGTAAAATCTATTTCATTAGGTAAAGCTTCCTCAATCTCACTAATAAATACATTAGACATTACGTTTTCCGTAATAATATCTAAATATTCATTTTCTTTTACCATTAATGTGTCATCTTCTAAAGAATTATATTCAATACTTAAATCTTTAAGTAATTTTTCTAAACCAATATTATAGTCAGAGGATAGATTAATCCCATACTCACTTAAGATGTCCTTTATATATTTAAACATCTCTTTATCTCTTATCGATAGATAGTCATAAGGACTCTCTGTTGGATCCACCCCAATATATAAAGTATTAAGTGTAAGAATATTATTATCTTCTTTAAACTCTAAATCTAATGATATATATTTAGTAAAAATATGATAGATAATATTCATTAAATAAGTATCATTATTTTTTGAAATATAGATGGATTCTATTGTGATTTCATTAAATGAAGCGGGATTAGGATTTATTTCACCAAGTATATCAAGATAGATAACGCTATTTAGTAAATCGCTAGTTATAGGGATATTCTCACCTTTTAATAAGTAATTTACTATGGATTTATAATTTATATCCTTCGCTATTATTTCATCTATGTAATAATTATTTCTAGTATTGCTTGAGATAAGAAGCTTAGTGTAATCTAAGCTAAAATAAATCTTTCTATCGATATTTACTTTAAGAAGATTGTTGTTTGAAAGGATTATGAGGAGTGATGAGATAGCCTTTCTCATCTTAGGGTAATCACCTATTAGTATATCCCCTATAATTCCATCTCCTATATTCTCAAACAGGTCCTTCTTTCTAATAGTAACTGAAACATCGGAAGCATCTACCCTTCCAAATTTTAATGTTTCAAGAGCCTGTGAAATAATTTGTCTAAGCGAACCTTCGTTATCATTTTCAATAAGCGCTTTAGTAAATGAGGATGGGATAAGGATAGACCCAATATTCGCCCTTGATAGTTTTAAGATAAATTCTGTATCAGTGACATCTATTGTGAAATATGCAGATATCTTAATAGAATAATTTAAAAGATGTTTATAGGAAAGATGAAAATTAAAGACGATATAGTTTTTTAGGATCCTTAAGGTAACACCTTTTAATGCCCACTTGCTGGTTTCATAAATATATTCGTTATTATAATCAATTGAATTAAATATAATTTCATTTAATGTGTCACTATCAAACTCAATTGACATTACATTTAGACTCACTGATTTTTCTATTTCTTTTACAAGTATCTCCTCAAACGTTTCACTATATGAAGAGTTAGTATTATCTCTTCTATATTTCTTCTTAGGAGTAAAGTCGTAAGTTAGGAAAAAGAAAAGAAACGCTAATAGAATTATAGCGAATAATATATATGAAATTATCTTAATTGCCTTATTCTTAAAAATCATAAATCAAGTCTAGATGATGCCTTTAAGGACATATCGTCAATTAGTCCTTTCTTTATCTTATAATAGGCACTGATGCCTATCATTGCGGCATTATCACCACAATATTTTGTCTTAGGGAATGTGACTATCACCTTATTTAATTCATTTAAGAATCTATTTCTAATGACACTATTTGCGGCACTCCCTCCGACAACAAGAACTTCTTTTACTTTATATTCTTTAATAGCTTTTTTAACCTTATAAATTAATACATCAGTGACAGCTTCTTCAAAACTTCTTGCGATATCAGAGTCACTATATGGTTCACCCGATTCTTCTAAATCTTTCTTAAGTTTTGTGACTGCGGTCTTAAGACCTGAAAAACTAAAGTCATAGTTAGGTGAATATATCATAGGGCGAGGAAGATTATAGATATCTTTCCCATCTTTACCTATTTTATCAAGAAGTGGACCTCCAGGATATGGAAGACCCATTATGCGGGCGGCTTTATCAAAAGCTTCACCTACTGCATCGTCAGTGGTCGAACCAATCTTTTTAAATAAATAATCTTCATTCATAATAACTATTTCTGTGTGACCCCCAGAGATAATAAGTGCAAGACATGGGAATGATACATCATGTTCTATCATTGAGGCATAAATATGTCCAGTTAAGTGGTTTACCCCAACAAGTGGTTTAGATGAAAAGAGCGAAACTGTCTTTGCGGCATTAATGCCAGTTAAAAGGGAGCCAATTAAACCAGGTCCTTCAGTTACAGCGATATAATCTATTTGATCAAGAGTAACACCTGCGTCTTCAAGTGCTTTTTTATATATTAATGTGATTCCTTTTACGTGTTCACGTGATGAAATCTCAGGAACTACTCCACCATATTCCTTAAATATATCTATTTGAGATAAAACTTCATTTGAAAGAACATATTTACCATCTTTTGTGACTGCACAACTAGTTTCATCACATGATGATTCAAAACTTAGTATTAACATTTATAACTCTTTCTCCATAACAATTGAATCATGTCCGTTATCGTAATATTTTATTCTTCTTGATATTTCTTTGAAGTCTAATTTCTTATATAGCTTATATGCATATAAATTATCAGTATCAACTTCAAGGAAACATTTACTAACACCATTATCTTTTAAGATATTTAGTGTTTCATTTAGTAGTCTATACCCTAATCCTTTATTTCTATAACCCTCATCAATTAAGAGATATAAAACTTCTGCCTCAGGACTAACTACATTAAACGCGATATATCCAATAATAATATCTATATCTTTTAGTAAGAAGATTTTTCTTACAGTATCATTAGATATAAAATCAGTGCCTTTATTATTTTTAATCCATAATCTAAGGCTTTCTTTTTCTTTTAAGTTAAATTCTTGAACTCTCATTCAAGACCTCTTCTTTTTCTTTCCGCTTCCACAAGTTGAAGGTAGTTTGGGGTTAGTGAATCAACATCTTCTACCCTAGTTAGAAGATTAGAATTTAATAATAAGGTGATATTAGGTTTACCATTTTCTACTATTAGTACTTTATCATTTTCTTTATCCTTAAAATACTCTTCAATAGATACAACCTTATCTTCTTCTAATCTAATTAGCTTGTCCATATCTATAGTAAAATGCGAAATATAGGCATTCCCTCTTCTCGCATCTATTAAAGGATATGATTCACATAAGGAAGATGATGCGATTAATGAAAGAGTAGAAAATGAGTATAATGTGGCACTTGACAAGACCGTAAGCATCTTTGCGATTGTCACCGCAACTCTTATACCTGTGTATGATCCAGGACCGATACCTACATATATTTCCTCTACGTCTTTTAAAGATTTAGAGCTTTCTTTTAACATATTCTCCAAATCAACCATTAAAGTTTCAGAACTAGATTGTTTAGAATATTCATATCTTTCACTTAGAATATCCAAATCATTTAAAAGAGCTATATAGTAATAGTCAGTTGATGAATCAAGAACTAATTTAATCATATATGCCTCCTTTAATTTCTAATTCTCTTTTATTTGAATTATCTATTATATTGATGTGAATCTTAATCGCATCTTTAAAGATTGGTTCATCTATAAATTCATACCATTCAATAAATCTTAGTGAATTATAATCATAGATATATTCATCAAGCATAGGGTCGTATCCTATATCTTCTAGTCTATATGCATCAATATGGTATAACATGCCTAGATTTGACTTATATATTCTAACTATATTGAATGTAGGAGATATAACATTTTCCTTAACTCCCAAGTAAAAAGAAACATACTTTGTAAAAGTAGTTTTTCCAGCACCTAAATCACCTTTTAGGAGTATTAATTCATTTCCCTTTAATTTACTTGCGAAGTCTTTAGAAAAAGATGCAAGCTCTTCTTCGTTATTAACAATTATTTTCATAATAGCCTATTTAATTATAGCACAAAGGCATATCTATTTTTAATGCTTCATTATAGAATATAATGGATGATTATATTTGATGGTTTTATGTATTATCTAGCTAAAAAAGTATAAATATTAAATAATCTAGTATTTTGTGATATGATTTTAATTGCTTATTGTATTACTTAATACAAGATCAAAGAAAATGATGGTAGAAGTATTTAAATTTTAAAATCTAATTTTGTTTTAAGTTATAATTAAGTTTCGTTTGATAAGATGATAATACAAAAAAACGATAAAAGAATTAATTCTATCATGTAAAGATATAAACAGACAAGGAGGATAGTCTATGAAGAAAATAGTTAGAATTATAATGTCTTTATTCTTAGTTATTGCGATTTCTTTAACTCTTTCATCTTGTGGTACAACTACAGTTGAACCAACTAAGGTTAATGATGTCGCAAAAAATGCTTATATAATAGCGGTTGAAGAAGGATATGATGGCACATTCACAGATTGGATAATTAGTTTACTTGTGAGTGGTGAATATGAATCAATATATGAACTTGCAGTTGCATCTGGGGTATTTAATGGAACTATAGAAGACTTTATTATAAGTCTTAAAGGTGATACAGGAAGTACTAACTTAATTGATGCGACAAGTTATGCCCTCACATCTATTGTTTCTATATACTGCTCATTTAATCAAAAAACCACAGCACAAACTATTTTCGGAAGAGAAACTACTTCTACTGAAAAAGTGAGCGTGACAGGTAGTGGTGTTATATATGAGATGAGTGGCGATGGCACAGCATACATTATCACAAACTACCACGTAGTATATGACAAAGAATCTGCTCCTTTAATCTCAGATGAAATCTATGTATTCCTATATGGAATGGAATATGAGAAGTTTAAGATTTCTGCATCATATATAGGCGGAAGTATGCAGTACGATATCGCAGTATTAAAAGTTGAATCAGATTATTTAAAGAGTGAATCAGGTTATCCTTACCATAGCGCAACATTAGGTGATAGTTCAATGTTAATCGCTGGATCTAGCGTTATTGCAGTAGGTAACGCAAGAGGAAAAGGTATAAGCGTTACAAACGGTATTATCTCAGTACCTAACGATAATATATCTATGACTCTTGCGGATGATGAAACAAGCGCAAATATTAGAGTTATAAGAAACGATGCATTGATTAATGCGGGTAACTCTGGAGGCGGGCTATTTAATAGTGAAGGAATATTAATTGGTATTACAAACGCTAAAAATGTTCAAGAAAATACTGAAGGATTATGCTACGCTATCCCAATTAATATTGCTAAAGCTGTCGCAAATCAAATAATAAAAAAATGTAATGGTGATACCATAACCTCAATCGAAAGAGTATATCTTGGAGTAATGGTTGAAGTAATGGAAAGTGCCCCAGTATATAACGCAAATGGCGCTCTTGAAATTAGACAAAAGGTACAAGTTCAAGAAGTATCAAAGGATGGCGATTCGGTAGGAAAACTAGCCATTGGTGATGAACTTAAATATGTTACTTATAATAATGAAACATATCCAGTATTAAACTTAAATAGTGTTGAAGATGTACTTCTTAATGTATCTGTAGGTGAATCGGTTACAATAGGTTTAATAAGAGATAATACTCAGTACGAGGTTGTGATTACTTTTACAAAAGGTACCGCAATCTAATATTATAAAGTAAAAATGGACTCGCTTGAGCCCATTTTTACTTTATAAATCATTACTTTGTTTTCTTAACGTATGATCCAAATGTTAATTGATATAGAGTATAAACTCCATCAATTATCATAACTGCGCCAGCAATATAGGCTAAGATATTCGCAAAACTCCATACAAATTTTGAACCGAACGCAAAGAGTAACATAACTACTGAAACAACTATCTGAGCAATTGCGCCTATCTTATCCCCGTTCTTATCAAAGAGGGCGCCAAGTGCAGCAATTAGAGTTATTGCAGCGTAAACGATAAATGCTACCCAGTATAAGAACCATCCTAAAAGTATTACTACAATACCAATAACGATTCTTACAAATCCTTGTGGATAATCTTTCTTAATTACATCAATTAGGCCGAGAACAATAAATACTGCGCCTACAACTGTAATTGCGAGTTTAATTAGCCATTCAACTGATGATATTCCGCCTACTATTAGTAAGATACCCATTGCGATTAGACCAATAGCGAGCAAGGTTCGTGAATCAAATTCAAATTTAATCTTTTTGTGTTGTTTTGGTGCTTTTTGGCTAGATTTTGCCATTTTCTACCTCCTTATATTTGGTGTTCCATCAAGCTTTTGTTGTTTCATCCATATAGACATTATAAGACTATGTGGAAGAATTTTCACTAAAGCCTGTTGAAATTTATTGTGGAAAGCGTATTTTGATACATCTTTCTTAGAATATAAATCTTTAATTGCTTTTTTAATAACGCCTTCCGCACTATCAATTGTACCATAATTAATCACCACTGGCTTCTCATTTTTATTAATTGCACGATTGAAGAACTCTGTCTCAACCCAAAGGGGTGATACAGCAAGTACATGGATTCCTCTATATTTTAGTTCTCTATTTAAAGATCTTGAAAATGAAAGTAAGGCGGCTTTGGTTGCACCATACATATTAATGTATGGGACTGGTTGAACCGATGAACCGCTACATAGAATCATTATATTAGATCCTTCTTTCATATAATCTAAAGTATAGTTAACCATTAGAACTGTAGATGTAAGATTAGTATCAATCATAGATATGTTTTCATCTGCGCTTACTGATTCAAAATGAGCGAATCTTCCCCAACCTGCGATACACGCAAGTACTTTAACGTTTGGTTTTTCTTCATCTATTTTCTTTTTATATACATCTTTTATTTTTTCTCTGTTGGTTAAATCTAGTACGATAGGTACTATTTTAGCATTAACCAAACTTTGAAGTTCTTTTAGTTTTTCTTCCCTTCTTGCGATAACCCAAATCTCATCTACTTTTTCTTTTCTATCTATTTGAGCCACGAATTCTTTTCCCATTCCAGAAGAGGCACCAGTAACCACAATTATATTTTTCATATAGCAAAACCTCCCTCACAAAATACTAACAATATTCGATTTTATTTATACAAACTAATTATAATCTAAGTTATAATTAAAATGTATGAAAAATAAAAAGAAAACGGACCAAGATAAAAGGAGCGACAATATTGTGTTTTTTAAGCTTTTATTTATCATAATAGAAGCTTTACTTTTTATTTTCGCTATGTTCAAGTTTAATAATAAGTTCTTGCTATTTTCAACTTTAGCACTCGCATTAGTCTTTACTATGTTATTCTGGGGCAAAGAAAATGGACGTATTTATTTACCTAAACTCATTATTTTATTTGATGTGGTTGCGGATATATTTATAACTTTAGGTGTTGGCATAGAGGGATTTGGCGAATATAAGACTAGAGTAATTGGAATGGGTGCATTTATAGTGGCGCAACTATTCACATCTTTATATGTTGTAGCTGGGGAAAGCAAAAAACTTAAGCTATACAAATTTATAACTTCATTAGCTTTATTTATAGCTTTATTTATTGTGTTAGTTATCTTACGATACAATGATTTAAAACTATTATATGTTGAAGCACTGATTTATTTCTCACTTCTTATCACATCCCTTGTTTTCTCTTTTGTAACATTTAGAAAAAACCCTCTTCTTCCATTAAGCCTACTATGTCTTACAATATGTGACTTAATAATAGGACTTGGTTTTATAGAAAATATGTTTGATTTGTCAGATAAAGCATTCTTTATCTTCTTAAATCATTTTAATATTAATCTTCCTTGGTTCTTCTATATACCATCATTTACTATTCTCGCACTAACTATTAGAACTCATTATAAATACGTTAAAAAAGAAAAAGATGATAAGGAAGATAATGATAAGTCTATTAATGACGATACAAAGTCTAAAGAAGAATCATAAATACTATCACGATAATAATGGAGAATTAACTTTATGAAATATGATGTCATTATAGTAGGGGCTGGCCCCTCGGGTTATTTTTGTGCTTACGAATTAACTGAGAAAAATCCAAATTTAAAAATACTTCTTGTGGATAAGGGAAGAGAGATAGAGAAAAGGTCTTGTCCCGTTATGGAACATAAACTAGGTAAATGTCCAGAAAATAAAGAAGGATATAGAGAATGTTTCCCTGCGTGTTCTATCACAAGTGGTTTCGGAGGAGCTGGCGCATATTCCGATGGTAAATTTAATATCACCACTGAGTATGGTGGATGGTTAAATGACTATATGGATGATAGTAAGTTACTTGAATTAATTTATTACGTTGATAGTATTAATCTAAAATATGGTGCTACTGAGACCATTACAAATCCTGAAACACCTAAGGTAAAAGAGATAGAACATAGAGCCATGAGTGTTGGAGTTAAACTTCTAAGAGGAATGGTGAGACACCTTGGTACTGAAGAAAACATTAAGATATTAACTAAAATCTCTAATCATTTAAAAGAAAGGATTGATTTAATGATGAGATGTGAAGTTAAGGACATTAATGTGGAAAATGGTCGTGTTACTGGAATCACATTAAAAAATGGTGAAGTGATTGAATCAGATTATGTAGTACTTTCGGTGGGCCGTGAAGGAAGCGAATGGCTTGGTTCTATCTTTGATAAACGCAAAATCAAAATGAGTTCTAACCAGGTTGATGTTGGTGTAAGAGTTGAAACAACCAACCTAGTTATGGAAGAAATCAACGATAATCTATATGAAGGCAAATTCTTATATAAAACCAAGGCAGGAACGACAGTTAGGACTTTCTGTGCTAACCCAAGTGGACATGTGGTTATTGAAAATTATGAAGGCGTAGTAAATGTAAACGGACATTCATACAATGATTCTTCTCTTGGAAGCAATAACACCAACTTCGCTCTTCTTGTTTCACATAAGTTTGATGAACCATTTAATAAACCAAATGAATTCGCACTAAAAGTATCATCACTTGCAAATCAACTATCTTGTGGAAGTGTAATAGTACAACGTTATGGTGATCTCTTAAAAGAAAGACGATCTACCGTAGCTAGAATTAATGAAGGTTTTATTACACCTACACTCAAAGAAGCGGTTCCTGGTGATTTAAGACTATGTCTTCCATATAAAACAATGAAATCTATTATTGAAATGATTGAAGTACTAGATAAAATCACTCCTGGTATTGCGACAGAACACACTCTTTTATATGGTGTAGAAGCTAAATATTATAGTGCACACCCTGAAATTGATAATAAACTTGAAGTAAAAGATATAAAGAACTTATACGTTGGTGGTGATGGCGCAGGTATCACAAGAGGACTAGCCCAAGCTGGTGCATCTGGCGTATATATCGCAAGGAATATTATAGATAAGATTAAATAAGTTATATAAAGATAGATGGAGCTCAGTCGAGTTCCATCTATCTTACTCATTTATTCTTGGGTGTAATTAAACTCTTGATTATACTTAATTGTAGTCTTTTTGGTAAAAGAGAAAGAAGTATTAGTTTAGGATTTCTATTAATTGAATAAAGTAATTTAGGGTTCTTTTTATCTAGTATTTTCTTAATTAAAATAGATAATTTATGTGGAGAAATGGTTTTAGATTCATTCTTCTCCACTATTTTCCTAAACAGTTTAGCATTTTCCTTATATAGAATAGTTTCATTTTCTACTCTTTCCACATTCTTAATAGATTCATCTAATAAAGTTGTGCTTATAGCACCAGGTCTTAAGATGATAACATTAATACCTAATAGGTTTAATTCTTGTCTAAGTGATAAAGCATAGTTTTCAAGGGTGTTTTTTGTTAGAGAATAGATTCCATTAAATGGAAGTGGATCAAGTGGGGCAACCTCACTTGATGTGATCACTATTCTTGAACCTTTCTTTAAAATATCAATAAATACTTTATTAACCAAGAAAACACTATAAAAGTTAATGTCGAATACTTTCTTTAGCTTTTCTTCTTCTATTTCAATTAGGCTATCCATATAATATGTGCCACTTAAATGAACAATAGCGTCTATGGTGCCTTCGCATTTTATTTCCTCATATACCTTTCTTATTTCTTCTTCTTTTGTGAGATCGCAGGTAAATGATTTAACATTATTTATATAATCAATATTTTTAATATCAAGCGCATATACAAAATAACCATTTTCCGATAGATATCTTATTGTGGAATAACCAATTCCACCCGCTGCGCCTGTAACAATTACTTTTTTCATAAATCACCTATTTAATATAATTATACTTTATCTTGAGATAAGGTGAAGATAAAAAATGATATAATAAGGTATGATTGCGTATGGAATTATTGTGTTAGTCGCAGGACTTGCGTTATCTATAATATCAATATTTTTATCTTTAGGTCACATTAATCTATTACATGAATATCATAGATATAATGTGTCTGAGGAGAATAAAAAGAGATATGGTTTATCTATTGGACTATCTTTATTGATAGGGGGAGTTGGAATGACCATATCTGGTTTAATATCTATTATAGTTAATAACGAAGCCATTATGGGATATATGATGATTGTGGCTTACGTTCCACTCTTTATTTCAATAATTCTTGCGTTCATTATAATAAAAAAGTTTAATAAGACAATAATATAGTTTGTTTATTATAGAAAAATCACTAATAGTTTTATGGGGCATCTTATTGGGACACTTATTTGTCTCGCAAAAAATAAAATAAACAAATGGAATATATATTCTATAGATCTTACATAATTAAGGCATACGTTTAAGGATATATCAAACGTCTTTATGATAAAAAGCATCCCACTCATTTGGGATGCTTAATTATTTATTGCGTGTGTCGGACAAAATGTTTCATTTGTACAGGTGTATCGGAAAAACGTTTCATGAAAACACAATCATTTTTCCAATCCAATCTCTTTTGCCAAAAAATCTTTAAATTTGTTGTTAGATACCGTGTCTATAGCATTTCCATCATAGTTATATGACAACAATCCCTTGACTAATAACTTCTTCCCATCATTATCAGTTTTTATATATTTTGGCATTCTAATAATATGTAATACCTTTGAATTAACCATAAGTTCAAGCTGAGTGTTAGGTATACAATCATCAGCACATATTTTTAAATCTTCATCAGAATCAAATAAGCAATAATCTACATATTTATTTAAATCATTGTTTTTATTAATAAAGTCATCTATATTCTCGTTAATTTCATAGAATTGTTGTTCTTTAATGCCAAACATTCCTTCAACAGAAATATACTTAATTATTATTTCGCTAGATCTTTTTTCCATAATAATCCATCCTTTATAACTAATATTTTACGATTTATTATAAACCAGTTTTCTTTTGATTTATATATAATTGTTTAAAAATATATCGATTTATTATTTTCTATTAAAAATGAAAAATCGAGCGATAATAAAGAAAAAATCACCAATCCGTAGACTAGTGATATTTCATTTCTTGGCCAGATTTGGCCATTATTTTTAATAAGTCAAAAAAAGACTTATAGACCAGCTAAGTTGGAGCCTCAGAACGGAATCGAACCGTCATCCTCTGCTTGGGAAGCAGGAGTAATGACCATTATACTACTGAGACAATAGAGTCTAATAATATTGTATCACAATCCTTATATTATTAGACTATTAAAGAAAATAATCCGCAACTAACGGATTATTTCTATTTAACTATATAAATTTTTCAATTAATGCTGCAATCTCATATGGAGTTTGAGCGAGTACGGATTCTGATTCAGACTCAGTTTCAATTTGGAACTCTTTTTCTAATTGATTAACTAGCGAGAAGTAATCAAGTGAATTTCCACCTAAATCATTATAGAAGTTAGAATGATCATCAATAGTGTTAGGATCTATCACAAGAACTTCGGCGATTAATTCCTTAATCTTCTTTAAGATTGCCGGGTTAACGTCTGCATATGTTTTCTTAGTTAACTCTTCAGGTTTTTTAAGAGATACTCTATTTTCAGCGATTTCTTTTAAAAGGAATTGTCTAGATACTTTTATTGCACCTTCGCTTTGAATGTGATCATATGTAAAGAGTATTTGTCTCACCATCATGGATGAGTCAATATCTTTATTAACATTATTAACATAAGATACAATTTCTTCAATTTTGTGAGCTGGAAGATATGGAGTAATTTCTATAACCATTGTTAAGGTGTTTTCTAAACCAAGAACACTAATCCTTGATGCGTAAGGTACATTGAACATATTTTCTACAGTATCAGGATTAACATTTTCACCATTATCTGAGATGAATACATCATCTTTTCTACCATCGATATAGTATCTATCCTCTAAAACGTGTGCATTATCTTCGGTTGTAAACCATTCATAGCCTTCGTGTAGTTCACCATCAATATAAATCTTATGTGACATAGACGGAGCCTTGATTTCAAGAATTCCTTCATCATTAATTCTATATTCAATGCCATCAAATGGTTTGCCTATTGATGATAAAAGTCTATCTTTAATTTTGTCTGATAACTCTACTGAAGTAATACCAACTTCGCTCATTCCGAATCCATTATATAAGTTATATCCTAAAGCATTAAATAGTTTAAGAGTAGATTCTTTTACATATGAACCACCACTTATACAAAACTTCACAGAAGGTCCAAATAGTTCATTTCTTATATCCTTTAATGCTTTATTTACAATTCTTTCAGAATGTTTTTCTCTTGCGACTAAAGCTTTATCAAGCCCTTCAACTAATGCGTTATATTGTTCATCGCCAAGTTTTTTAACTTTCTTGAATAATGTCTTTTCAATAGATCTAAAGAATAAAGGCACTGCGAATATATGAGTTACCTTATGCATTTTAATAGTATCTAGAATAGTTTCAGGGGATAAATCACGTAAAAATACAAATGTAGCACCTAAGAAACTAAACCAGAAGTATGTCGCAAATAAACCAAACACATGGTATAAAGGCAAAAACATAAGTTGAGCCATCTTACCTTTATAAATAGATTTCATTCTGTGACAAGCATTAGTAATGTTTACACTATTTAAGTTTTGAGCTGCGATTTCTTGGCCAGTATAGAACACAATCTTTTCTTTTAATGTAGTAGCACTTGTAGATAATGCCATTTCATTAGCAAAAGATGGACTATATGTCTCTGGCGCTTCCTTTTGTTTAATTGCGTCTACTGGAATAATTTCAGCATCATATCCTTGGTTTAATCCAATAACATAATGTATTCTAAGAGTCTTAATAATCGAGTTAGTTAAATGACTAGGATGTCTTAAATTGACAAGATATGGTTTGTTCCCACTCATGAGTATTGCCCAGAAGCATACGACCCAGTCAATTGAGTTTTCGAGCGCAAGACCTACATACTCATCTTTTAATTTAGGATATAGCTCATTAATTGAATATGCATAGTCATATACTTTTTGTCTTGCATCTTTATAAGTTAATGGATATATTTCAATGCCATCATCTGTCTCTGCGAAGATGTGATCATCAACGTAGAATGAATATTTGAATAGCGCCTCAAAGTCTTTCTTAGAAGAGGCAAGCTCTTTAGTCTTTCTTTTTAAGAGTTTATTAAACTCATGTTTTTTCATTTTCTTCTCCCTAGCATTCAGTAAAGACTATATGTCTTTATCGTCAAATGCTTTTAATAGGATACCAAAAGATATAAAAATATGCAAGTGTCAATATTTTGGTGGGAAAATTCAAAATAAAAAGTGTCATTAATTTGACACTTTTTATAATTCTATAATATCACTAATATCTGTCTTTTTCGCTACATAAATCTTAATATTATTTGAGTCAATATTATGTTCTTTCGCATACATCCTATAAGCCCCTAGCGCGAGTTCGTCAGAGTTACATTCTTTTGATAAATGGTATAACACTAAGGACTCTGTTTTATCTCCATAAATATTATAAAATAGCTTAGCGCTATCTTCATTAGATAGATGTCCTTCATCAGAGATAATACGTTGTTTTAAGGGCCATGGACGAGAACTTAAAAGTAGAATATTTGGCTCATGATTGGCTTCAATTATGTATGATGTTGCATTCTTTAATACATCACTCTCATCTAAGTGACCCGTATCAGTTATATATACAATTGATTGATTATTATATTCAATTCTATATCCTAAAGGATCCGCGGAATCATGGTGTGTCATAAAGGTCTTAACCACTAAATCATCCACCACAAATTCGTCATCATTTTTAATGAAATGAAAGTACCTTGGAGATATCTTTTCCTTGATATCATCCGATAAATATTTATACGCATTTTTTGACACATATATAGGGCATTCCATTTTTGAAAAAATACTTCTTAATCCACTCACGTGGTCTGAGTGCTCATGAGTTAAAAAAATACCATCGAGATGGTTTAATTCAATTCCTTTTTCACTTAAATTCTTAATTATTTTCCTAATTCCAATGCCTGCATCTAATAAATAATACTTATCATTATTCATTAAAAGCACCGAATTCCCACTTGAGGATGAGGCGATAACCACGTATTTCATACTAGAATTATAGCACCACATTTTACTAAATATTTCGGTAAAATATTTATGGTTTTTTCGTTTCTTTAAAAAATATTTGTTGTCATTTATATATATAAATGATAATATATAAAAGACTTTTTATTAAGGAGTGTATTTTTTATGGGGAATTATGGAAAAAGAGTTCTAATTGTTCTCGTTGCTGTAGCAGCTGTTGTCGCACTAGCTGTTGCAGGTAACGCTTTCCAACAACGTAACAAAGAACATACCATATCACATAGTAAGGAAGTTGTTTATCAAGGAGAGTATAATGGCACATCTTATGATGTTACTAAGGCTGATGTTTGGAAAAACATCCTTTATTCATCTCCTTTATCTACTATGAATGAAATGGTTGAAAAATTATTACTTAAAGATATTATTGCTAATATCAGCGACAATGAATTAATAGATAAGAAGATTGAATATCTTATTTATTCAACAAACGATGCTGAGGCTATCGAATCTTATCAAAAGGATCCTGAAAGGGATGAAGAATTAAAGAATAGTTTTGAAATGAGAATGGCTATCTTAGGCTACTTTGAAAATGGTAGCGAAGGCCATACTTGGAACGATTATGCAAAACTATTAATTGCGAAAGACATATATGCTAAATATAGAATTGAAAATGAACTACCAATCGGTTCATATACTTTCGATTTATCAGATGAAACATTAACTAAAGAATATAAAGAAGCATATAAAGACACATACGCAATCACATTAAAATTCTATAGTGAGGGAGATGCTACTTCATTCCTAAAATCTATGGGATATGTAACTGTTTCAAACAGATTAAGACAATATGTCGGAGATAGAGAATTTGAATTACAAAAGAACAGTAGTGGTTCTTATTATGTCAATGATGATTTATCTTTACCATTTGTATTAGTTGATGTTACATATAACGATGAAACTACAGGCCAAGAAAAGGTTCCATTTGGAAACATCCAAAAAGATGAAGATGGCAACTTCGTATGGGATCAAAATAGCAATTCATTCGTTTTGTCTGGCGAAGAATTTGTATCAAGTTCTGTAAGCATTTGGGATGCTGAATCATTCACTAACGATAATACTGCTTACCTATCTGATGAACAATTATTAAAGGTATATATTAATCTTTATAACGAATATTATAAGCAACAACGTTCTTCTATTAAGAACACCATTTCATTAGATGATTTCGCTAATGCATTTGGTTTTACTAAAGTTGGCGAATTATATAGCGATGAGAATGTTGCTACTATGAATGGCGCACTAAAAGCTTATGATTTAGTTATTGTTAATAATAATGGTAACCAAGAAATTAGAAAATATGTTGGTAATGAAGAGTATGTAGTGGATTTAGATGAAGATGGTCATGCTATAGGTAGTTATGGTCTTCCAACATACAAGAAATCTTCAGTTAATACTGAACAGATTCCTAATTACCAAATTAAATTAGATGAAGATGGCGAACCAGTATTAGACGTTGAGAATGAGTTCATCTTCTATCTTGATAGAGATGGCAATAAGGTTGCTAATGAATCTAAGAAAGCTATTGCTGATCAAACTACATTTGATTTATCAAATACTATCCCAACAACTGACCTTCAATTATATAGTGCATTCTATTCTATTTATTTAGATGTAACTGGTACTGAATGGACTAATGAATATAAGAATAGTGCAGATGCTGCATCAAGCATCCTCTATAAGTATGCTGATTTATCTTCTAAGAGATCTGATGTTGCTAAACAAATATTCGTAACATTCGAATATAATACTTCAACAGCTGCTCAATTACTTTATACACCGACAAGCTTCACAGGTGCTAATAACTCAGAAACCCCATATTATTTAATATATAAATTAACTGATTCTAAAACTCAAGAACCTACTGAAGCACAACTTAAAGAATATAAAGAAGATAAGATTGCTGAATACTTAAAAGAAAAAGGTCTAGTCGATATGGCTATCGCAGAACTTAAGAAAGAATCTGGATTAGCATTCTATGATCAATTCTTCGCATGGGATTATGAAGCAACTCTCGCAAGTGATGACGATAATAATCCTGCAGGTATATCTGAGGATAAAATTGAAAACTACTTCAAGAATAAAGCATATAGTAATTCTAAATTATTAAGCCTTAAAACTCCTACATATGTTAAGTATGATAGTGAAAATAAGATTGTAGTTGAATCTTCTAAAGATAAATACGTTATCACCGCCAATGACTTATATGATTATTCAATGGAATACGCATCAGCATCTTATGTATCTTCTGCAACTTTATCTAATATCTTATTATTAATGAAAGAATTTGAAGAAATACATGGTACTACTTATGCTAAATCTAATTATTTAACAAGCAAGAACTGGAAATTAGAGCAATATGCAACAACTACTCAAAATTATAACTATTACTTTGAGTTCTATAAACAAATGTATGCTCAATATGGATTATCTTACTATGACACATTAAATGAATTCCTACATTCATATAACACAAGAAGCTTTGATGATTTAGTAGATTCACTAATGAAGGGTACAATGAGAAACCTATATCTATATAAAGCTATAGTTGGAGAATTCAAAGAAATAACTGATTTATCAACATTTGATTTAACTGAATACGGAAATACTCTATTTAATCAAGATGAATTTAACAAGTTATATGATGATTATTTCGATGTAAACGTTAATCACATCCTCTTCTATGTTGATTTAGATGAAGACGGAAACCCAGATGATTATAAAGACTTCCTTGCTACATTTGATGAAGAAACATATGAATCAAGTGTATTAAAAGATGCGGATGGTAATCCATATAAACTTGAAGATTGGGAACTTAACCTAAAATTACTCGAACAAAAAATCTTAGATAAGATTGCAGATAATGACGCATTTGGTGTATCTTCAATGTCACTTCTATCTGAATTCATCACTGAATACAATAAATCTAATAGACATGATGATACTGAATATGCTTCATATAAAGCATTAGGTATTCAAATCATGTATGAAAATCTAGGTGAGGTTACACTATCAAGTGTCGAATCATATGTTAAAGAATTTAAAGAATCCGTAATTGAATTACATGAAAGACTTCAAAAGTCAGATAATCAAGTGCTTGGATATACATTATCAGATAAATTAACTCGTACATCATTCGGTGAACATTTCATCGTTGAAACTCCTGGCACTAACTTCAATAAACCAACATTCAAGTATACAGATAGCACCAATAGTTATAGCCTTGGATGTGAAAATGAAGGAGATAAGATGAGCAAAGCTCAATTCGCTCTTTATATTGAACGTTACGCTTACACTCAAATCTATGGTTCAACTGCGGATACTCAAGAGAATGCTGCATTCGATTATCCAAATATGCCAGATGAATTAATTGAAGCATTTGAATTATATTATAAAGATTGGTTCAGCCTTATGTTAGATGAATCAAGCACATATCATTCAAGTTATATTAACTTAAGATATCTATCAGGGGAAGATACAACTTGGAAAGAATCTCTAACTAAGTTAAGAGATATCTATGAATTCGTTTTATTCGGTGAATAGGAGGATAGGATAATGAAAAAGTTATTTAGTTTATTACTTTTATTATTACTCTCTTTATCTCTAGCATCTTGCGCTAAAGATGAAGTTGCTGAATATAAACATCCTTATATTTCAAATCCTACTGAAGTTATTCTTACATCTACTCATAATTCATTAGAATATTCAGTAACTAAAGCCGACCTATACCATTCAATTTTAGATAATGGTGGATTAAATCTAGTGCTTGAAGCACTTGATTCTAAGTTACTTAAAGAATATGTATCAAGCGTCACAGATAGCGAATATACATCTAAATACAATAGAGTTGTTCATTCTACAGAACATCTTGATGCATTATCTGAAGAAAAGAAAGCTAAAAATATTGCTGATTATAATAATCAAATGAAGGTTATGGGTTTTGATTCTGAATCTATCGTAGATTATATTAAGTTCTTAGCTGGTAAAGAAAAATATGCTTTAGAAGTACTAAAAAATGCTCAAGAAGATAAAAAGAGCGATTACTATGTTGAAGATGAAACTCTAAAGGCATATTATGAATCAAGTTATTATACAGATGCTAGAGCTATTGTTATTAACTTTATGTCATCAAGCGACTACAAATCTACAATAGAAGATTTAGGATATGTAACATATAACTCCGAATTAAGAAAATATACAGGTGTTACTCCAATTAATGAAGTTCTTCAAGCTGATCTTAATGATACTAATACTGAAAAATTAGATTCAGCCGCTTTAAGAGCTGCCTTCATTGAAATCTATAATAAAGTATATTCTAGTTATAGACCTATGTTAAATGAAGAATCTCTTAATGAAGATAGTCACTTATTATATAACTATGATGTACTAAGTGTATCTAATAGTTCTCTCGCATCATTCCTCTTCTCTTTAGCAAAGGATGATTCAACATATGCTCCTTATAAATCTACCACTTCTTATGAAACAGTATATTCACTTGTATATAAATTAAGTGAAGGTAATAAAGATTACTATGACCTAACAAGTGAAGAAAGAGAGAATGTATTAAATAAGTATTTAGTATCTCTTTCACAAAATGCTGATACAGTAAATAGTATTCTTGTTGAATTAAGAAAAGAAAATGGCTTAGTATTCTATGATAGATACCTAGCTAATGCATATAAGACATATGATGCAAATGTTAAAACTGAACCTAAAGGTGATGAATCTAAGTTACTAAAATGTGGAGATGTAGAATTAACCGCAGATGAATTATATGCCTACGCTAAAGATCCATCTGAAGCATACTACTTAATTAGTGCCGCAACTACTTCTATCCAAGAAACTCTTAAATCATATAGTTTAATATATGGTCTTGAAAGAGATTTAAATAAGAATGCAGCATTAAGATTTGTATCTCATCATGATGCAGCATTAAAGGTTTTAGACCAACATAAAGCTGAATATGATACTACTGAAGAGTGTTTATATAAATACTTTGGTACTACTAATTTAAGAGATGCAGTTAAGAATACTTACGTTAAAGAAGATCTTGATATGCTTTCTATGCTTGATTATCTACTTACTGTAGATGAAAATGGTAAAGCTGAATTTAATGATAATGTATCAAGCAAGATGGAATCATTCTTATCAGATGCATATAATTCATATTATGATTTAACTCCATATCTACTTGTAGTATATACAGATTATAATGGAGACTATATTCCTGATAATATGGAAGATGTACTTAATAATCCATCTACATATGGTTTAGATTTAAATAAAGAAGAATATGAACTTCATTTAAAGGGATTATATGATACTATCTATGCATTATTTAATGAAGCTGAGGACGCAAACGATGTAGTAGAAGCAATGCAAGATTTCGTTACTGAATATAAGAAAGCATCAAGAACTTCTGGCGAATATGCTTTATATAAGAACTTAGGTCTTCATATTAGATATTCTAAACCAAGCGTATCTGGTTCGAGTTACATTAACTACTTCAAATATTCTAAAGATGCATCAGATAATATGAATGCATTACTCAAAGAATTATACGCTGATATCACTGATGGTGAATTTGATTCATTTGTATTACAACATGTAACTAATACACTTGTAGTAGATGAAGATGGTGCATACTTTATGGCTGCAGCTAAGGGTTCATCAACATCTAGACCTAAATTTGCATATGATAAAACAACTGATACAGAAAATAAATATAATGAATATGCTGATAATAGTTTAGATGCACCTAATGCAGTTCAGCTTGCTAACGCATTATTATATGAATTCTATGAATATATGTTTGAAGATGAAGAAACTGCTCTAGAACTTAATGTATCAACATTCCCTAAAGCATTCCCATCACAGGTTAACTTATCAAGTTATGTTCATGCTATCTTAGACGAATACTTTACCACAGCTTATTATGCATATAACTATGCAACTATCTTAAGTGCTTGTGAAGATACTACATTATCACCAAAATTTAGTAGTGTAGCTGACGCATTAAACACACTTCTTGGTTAGTATAACCTAAGATGAAAGGAGGACATCTGTCCTCCTTTTCTTATGCCTCTTATATACTTATATATTATATATAATAGGAAAATCGGAATGGTGAGACTCGAACTCACGACCTCTAAGTCCCGAACCTAGCGCGCTACCACCTGTGCTACATTCCGATTTTATGATTCACATTTTATTACATTACTCTTTCTAAAATATCTTTTAAATATTCTAAAACAATTAAATGTTTTACGATTAAAATGATATTTAGTTGAAACTAGGTATAAGGCATCAACTTTTATTTTTAATTTCTTCAATATTCTTTTAAAGTATATTGCGTTACCCAGTGTTGTGAGAGATTTTTCTTCTCTTATAATCATATCTTTATTAATACCTTTATCTACTAAGTATTTATACATTTGTGATGCCTCACTTATTCCAGCCTTTTTATTTGGAATACCGCCACATACAGCGATTTTCCCTATTTTATCATTTATAAGACTAATACCTAGATTTAATCTATTAATAAGTTCATCTGTCATAGTGGAATCATCATTTAATCTTTTCCCAAGTACCACAATTATATCCATTTTATTCTCCTATAAAGTCTAGTATCTCTTCTGGTCTATCAATAAGTATATTTATGCCCTTACTTTCTAAAAATTCTTTTGACCTAAAACCATACGTAACCATTAATACATCTACTTTTGAATTGATTCCCGTAAGATAGTCGGTGTATGAATCTCCAATAAATAATGCATCTTCCTTACTAATATTTAATTCTTTTAAGCATAAATCCACCAAATCAGGTGATGGTTTTAGTTTTAAACCTTCTTTTTCGCCTGTCACATAATCAAACAGTCTAGTATAAAGGGTACTTATTATTTCTTTTGTGAATTCATCTCTTTTATTAGATACAACACCTAGTTTATATCCTTTATTCTTTAATTCTTTTACTACATCAATAAGCCCATCATATCTATTTGAATAGTCTAGATAATGATTAGAGTAATATTCTTTAAAGTCATTAAATAGTTTGTTTATCATATTTTCGTCATCACATTTAGAACTTCTTTTAATGAGGTTAAGCATACCATCACCGGTATTTAGGATGGCTTCTTTTTTAGTTATTGAGTTAAAACCATTTCTTTTTAATGCATAATTAACCGCATTAAGTAAATCTATTGATGTATCCACAAGAGTTCCGTCTAAATCGAATATTATTCCTTTATATTTCATTAAAATAACCTCTTCTCAAATTGTATCACTTATTAAATAAATATTATAAATATATCAATATTATTGGCTTATTTATAGTGGCGGTGTATGATATTATAATATAAAGAAGGAGATTAAAATGACTAAGGAAGAAATATTAAAGAAAGCAGAATACTACTCAACGTTTGATAGATCATGCTCATATATACTACAAGTATTTAACTATGATAGGGCAACTATTGCGCCAAAAGGTGGCGCAATGGAAGGGAATGAAGCATTAAGCTTCGTTTCTAATGAAGTATATAAGGTATATAAGAGTGACGATTATAAAGAATTTGTGGTCGAAGCATATAATAAAAGAGATGAGTTTAGTGAACCTTATAAAAGACTCTTTGAACTCAAATATAAATCACTAAAAGAAAGTGAAAATCTTGATTCTGAAACAAACTACAAGTTACAACTAATCTTTTCAAATGGTAATACTATTTGGGAAGAAGCTAAAGAGAAGAATGATTATTCAATCTTTAAAGATGCATTAAAAAATATTATAGAGGCTTTAAAACTAATAGTGGATTTAAAACCTACTAAATTTAAGAATCCATATGATAGTCTTTTAGACCAATATGAAGAAGGATTAAATGTAGATATACTTGATAATTTCTTTAATAAGTTAAAAGAAAGAATAGTACCTCTTCTTCAAAAGATAATGAAATCAAAGAAGAAAATTAGAACTGATTTTTTATCGAGAGTTGTGTCAAAAGATATCCAACAAAAAATATCTTATGAATTACTTAAGTTTAATGACTTTGAGTTTTATCAGAATCAGAACATCCATTTACCTGTTTCCCAAGCCACCACGACGTAATAGTTACAACTCACTATTATGAAGATAGTTTTGCGTCAAATATATATTCAGTAATTCATGAAGGTGGACACGCCATATTCGCTCAAAATGAACCTGATTTATTCTATGAAATTGGTCTCGCTGGCTCAATGAGTATGGGAGAGCATGAAACAATTTCAAGGTTTTATGAAAATATAATAGGTAGAAGTAAAGAATATACTGATCATATATACGACATTATTAATAGTATCTATCCTGAACTTTTAAGTGATGTATCTAAAACTGAATTCTTTGAAGCCGTTAACGTTTCTACGCCATCACTTATAAGAACTGAATCTGATGAATTAACTTATTCTCTTCACATCATGATTAGATATGAGTTAGAAAAAGCTTTAATTAACAATGAGATTACTGTGGATAATGTAAAAGATGAATGGAATCGTCTATATAAAGAATATCTTGGTGTAGATGTTACATCTGATAGGGAAGGAATCTTACAAGATATGCACTGGAGCGATGGAACTATAGGATATTTCCCAACATATGCACTAGGCAATGCATATGGTGCACAAATCCTTAATACTATGAGAAAAGATATAGATCTTGAAAAAACACTTAAAAATGGGGATTTAAAGATAATTAAGGAATGGCTTAAAGAACACGTGTTTAAATATGCATCTCTTCTTAAACCTAGAGAATGGTTATTAAAAATAACCGGCGAAGAATTAAACCCTGATTATTTCCTAGATTACTTGGAAAATAAATATTCAAAGCTATATGATCTAAAATAGAAAATATTGACATTATCAAAACTCTTGGTTTTGAAAGAAAAACGCTAGTTTTAGCAATTTATTTTTTTTCACATTTACGGCATTTTAAAAATGGGGCAAAATTGCCCCTTTACTTTTAATTATATTATGTATACAATAGTGCTACACTAGTTATGACTTATGTGTATAAATAATGTACTTCTATTACTTGATAGTAGGAGGAGTGTTTTATTCACGGTACATAAAAAATACTGGTAAGGGAAGGAAGGAATTATGTTAAGAGTTAGGAAAAGAAATGGCAATATCGTTTCTTTCGATATTGCAAAAATTGAAAGTGCTCTTAAGAGAGCATTCGAAGACGTTAGAAAAGAATCATCTAAGGATGTTATTGAACTACTTGCCTTAAGAGTAGTATCAAATTTCCTAGGTAAAACCAAAGATGGCATTATTGGTGTTGAAGACATCCAAGATAGCGTTGAGGTTGTGCTTATTCAAGCTGATTTCGCAGATGTTGCTAAATCTTACATTTTATATAGAAAACAACATGAAAATATTCGTCAAGCAAAGTCGACTCTTTTAGACTACAAAAATACAGTTGATAACTACTTAAAGATTGCTGACTGGAGAGTTAAAGAAAACTCTACAGTTACATATTCAGTAGGTGGTTTAATATTATCTAACTCTGGTGCTATTACTGCTAACTACTGGTTAAGTGAAGTATATGATGAAGAGATAGCTAACGCTCATAAAAACTGTGATATCCATATCCATGACTTATCTATGCTTAGTGGATACTGTGCAGGATGGAGCTTAAAACAATTAATTAAAGAAGGTCTTGGTGGTGTTCAATCTAAGATATCTTCTACTCCTGCATCTCACTTATCCACTCTCTGTAACCAAATGGTTAACTTCCTAGGTATTATGCAAAATGAATGGGCAGGCGCACAAGCATTCTCTTCTTTTGATACTTACCTCGCACCTTTCGTTAAAGCAGACAACCTAACATATAAAGAAGTTAAACAATGTATCCAATCATTTGTGTATGGTGTTAATACTCCTTCTCGTTGGGGTACACAAGCTCCATTTACTAATATCACTTTAGACTGGGTAGTTCCAAATGATCTAGCTGAACTTAACTGTATAGTGGGTGGCAAGGAACAAGACTTCAAATATAAAGATTGTGTTAAAGAAATGGCTATGGTTAATAAAGCCTTCATTGAAATAATGATTGAAGGCGATGCTAATGGTAGAGGTTTCCAATATCCAATCCCAACATATTCAATCACAAGAGATTTTGATTGGAGTGATACAGAAAACAATAGACTTCTATTTGAAATGACTGCGAAATATGGTACACCATACTTCTCAAACTATATTAACTCTGATATGGAACCAAGCGATGTTAGATCTATGTGCTGTAGACTACGTCTTGATTTAAGAGAATTAAGAAAAAAGAGTGGTGGCTTCTTCGGTTCAGGTGAATCAACTGGCTCAATTGGTGTAGTTACAATCAACATGCCAAGAATTGCATATCTATCAAAAGATGAAGATGAATTCTATGAAAGATTATCTAAGTTAATGGACTTAGCTGCTAAATCATTAAAGATAAAGAGAACTGTGGTCACAAGTTTACTTGAATCAGGATTATATCCTTATACTAAGAGATATCTAGGCACCTTCAACAACCACTTCTCTACAATTGGACTTGTTGGTATGAATGAAGCTTGTCTTAATGCTAATTGGATTAGAGAAGATTTAACTAATGCTAAAGCACAAGAATTCACTGAGAATACATTAAATTTCATGAGAAATAAATTATCAGATTTCCAAGAAAAATATGGTGATTTATATAACCTTGAGGCAACTCCAGCTGAATCAACTGCTTATAGACTTGCGAAACATGATAAGGAAAAGTATCCAAACATCATCACCGCAACTTCTCCAGATAATACTCCATATTATACTAACTCATCACATCTCCCTGTATCTTATACAGAAGATGTGTTCAGCGCTCTTGATATTCAAGATAGATTCCAAACTCTTTATACATCTGGAACTGTATTCCATACATTCCTAGGTGAAAAGATGCCAAGTTGGGAATCTACTGCAAAGCTAGTTAGAACTATCGCTAATAACTATAAACTTCCATATTTCACTTTATCACCAACTTATTCAGTATGTCCTGAACATGGATACATCACTGGTAAGATGGACACATGTCCACTTTGTGGTAAAGAAACTGAAATATATTCAAGAATTACTGGTTACTATAGACCTGTTAAAAACTGGAATGCTGGTAAAACTCAAGAATTCAAAGAAAGAAAGACATATGACGCTATAGGATCTCTAACTAAACACAGAGAGAAGGAAGATAAAATTTTAACTGAAGTAGAGGATAAATCTAATATTGATGCATGTACTATCAATAAAGAGATTCTTCTCTTCGTAAGAAAAGATTGCCCTAACTGTATGATGGCTGAAATGATGCTTGATAGAGCTCATATCCAATATAAGGCCATAGATGCTGAAGAAAATGTTCAAATGACTAAATCATACAATATTACATCAGCACCTACAATGGTAGTTCCTGGAAGCGAAAACTTAAAAGTATTTGAAAATGCTTCTAATATTAAAAGATATATTGAAGAGAATAGATAGAAAATGAAATACGATTCAATAGTAATCGGTGCTGGGGCTGCAGGTATGACTGCAGCCTTAAACATCTTAAGAAACGGAAAAAGTGTATTAATAATCGAAAAAGAACAGATTGGTGGTCAAATAGCCTCTTGTCCTAAAGTAGAAAATTTCCCTTCTATCAAAGAGACATCAGGTGTAGCGTTCTCTACTAACCTTTTTAACCAAGTAATGGCTCTAGGCGCAGAATTTACGCTTGAAGAGGTATTAGAGGTTAAGAAAGAGAGTGATGAATCATTTATCGTAACAACTGACTACGCTACATATATAGGTCGCACCGTCATAATCGCAACTGGTGCTTCTCATAATAAGATAAATAAACCTGGTGAAGAATTAAAAGGTGTATCCTACTGTGCCCTATGTGATGGTCCATTCTATAAGGGTGAAGATGTTGCGGTAATTGGAGATGCGAATACCGCACTCCAATACGCGATACTTCTATCAGGCTATGCAAAGACAGTTCACTTCTGTATGTTATTTGATAGATTCTTTGGAGATAAGATATTAGTAGATAGACTACTTAATATCCCTAATGTAAAGATATATAAAAATATCTCCCTTGAAGAAATGAAGGGAGATAAGAATCTATCATCATTGCATTTCATTAACACTAAAACAAATGAACCATTTGATTTAGATGTTAAGGCATGCTTTATCGCAATTGGTGAATCACCAAAAACTGAAGTTTTTAAAGATTTAGTTGATAGAGATAGAAACTATATTCTAACTAATGAGAATATGGAAACTAAAACTAAGGGATTATACTGTATAGGAGATGTTAGATCTAAACAAGTTAGACAACTAACTACTGCCTGTAGTGATGCGGCAATAGCTGCATTCAATATATCTAAGAACTTATCTTAGTATCCTCTTAGGCGAACATCATTCACATATTCTTCTAAAATGTGCTTGTATTCAAGCACTTTTTTATTATCTACTGGGTGTAGTGCCTTATTAGGTACATATTCAGATATTTCAAACTTTTGAAGGAATAATACTCTTGCACCCTTAATAAATTCACCAATACCTCTAATATTGTCTTCTTTATGATATTCATCTATTAGAGTAGTCCTAAACTCATATGGGAATGAATGATCTAAAAGATATGATACTGATTCTTTGAAGGGCTCCATATTAAGGTTAACTCTACCAGTGATATCCGAATATGAATCAGGACTATTTTTTATATCTATTGCGACATAATCAATTAAGTTATTCTCAATTAATTCTTTTAACATTTTAGGGTTAGAACCATTAGTATCAAGCTTAACTTTATATCCAAAAGATTTAATCCATTTAATAGTTTCTGGTAGATCTTCATATAGTGTTGGTTCACCACCCGTAATTACAACACCAGTTAATCTATTTTTATGTGATTCTAAAAACTCTTCTAATTCTTTATTATCTATTGCATCTTGATTATAGACACTATCTTCTACTAATTCATAGTTATGACAAAAAGGGCATCTTAAATTACACCCTTTAGTAAAGAGTGTACAAGATACTTCAGAGTCATAATCAACAAGCGATAGTTTTTGAATACCATAAAATTTCATTTTCTAATACCTTTTTATTATTATACTACATATTATTTCATTGATTCTTTGTGATCTTTCTAGTGACAAGACAGATATTAAACATAGAGTATTAATCTCACTCTATTATTTTATATAATTTGTTCCTCTTCTTCTATTTCATCTTCGATTAATGTATTGTCATAAATCATGCCGAGAAAACTATTCTTTAGGAATGAAGTTTTATACCTTCTCGATAACATCACAATAACTGGTAACATTAACGCCATTATCACTATATTTACTGCGGTTGATGGGAGGACATAAGATACATTATAAATAATACCTTCAAGATATGTTACCTCATAAAACAACATAGAGTTAATACTAGATGATAGTATTCTGAGTAGACCTTGTAACGCAATCATAAGCGCTAGTACCACAAAAGAAAATACCACATTTAACTTTTCCTTACTTGTATACATGTTAAATATAGGTTTAGCCACAAGGCCTAATATAGCGGTTAAGCCAAATGGTATTAAATAATCAAAGACAAAGAACGCTATTCCATATGCATCTATTACCGCAGTTATAATGCTATAGATGATACCACTTGCGATAAAACCTTTAATTGGTCCATGTCTTAATGCCACAATAAATAGTGGCACCATAGAGAAATTAATAGAACCTCCTGTTGAACCTATTGGTATTTTAACGAATGTATCAAGTACTATCGCAAGTGCGGATAATACACCTATTTCTGTAATCTCTCTTATTGTAAATCTACTATTATTCATTTCTTTTATACCTCCTTAATATAAGTAGGGGCCAAGCCAAAAAGACTAAGCCCCTACTTATATTAAACCTACGCTAGTATTACCTAGATCAGGTATAGGTCGTTATACCATATTTACTATAATATAACCTCTCAGCCTTAATAGCTCCCTTTAATATTTATATTTAATTATTTATTTGTCCCTATCTTTATTTTAAATCAATTAGCTTACAAATGTCATCAATAGATTGAAGATTGTGTCTCACTTTATCTATATCATTCTCTATCACAATGTCTTTTTCCTCTGGTAAAAGACAGTGATGAACTCCACCTTTACCGTTCATACTATTTTGGTATGAACCTGTGCCTATTAATCCAATATATAAATCATCTATATTTGGTAGGTCTATATATCCTTTATCTTTTAGATAATAGATATCATCACAGTCACAAGTAATACCACCAAGTCTTCCCTTTATAGTAGGTTTATTTAATCCATTTACAGGTGTCACAAATATTGGTTCACCTAAGGCATACATCTCAGGTAATGCGATTAAGAGTGATCCATCTATGATATGCCAAGGATAATTATCAGTGTATTTCTTTGCGACTACTTTATATAGATTAATTGTGGAGTCTTTCTGAGAATATTTACCATTCTCAGAAATGAGGTTAGGCTCTTTCACATTATATTTTTTAGATAATTCTTTTAAGTGATTAAGTACTTCTTTAGCCCAAGCATAGTAATCAAAGCCATAATCTATAGGAAGTGGTGTTCCACCACCTATATCAAAATTAACAACTGTATCATATTTTTTATGTGCTTCTACATAAAAGTTAAATACTTTATCAAAGTTGATATAGAATTTCTCTTTTTCATAATCAAAGCCTCTTTGATGGAAATGGATAGTAGTGAGTTTTAGATTTGTACTTCCAATATCACTTAAGATATATTCATAATCTTTAAGTGGAAGTCCAAATCTATCATTTAATACTACATCTCCTTCTTCATTATATAAGGCACTAATATGAATTCTAAGACCTACTTCAAGTGATACCTTTCTTTCTTTCAGATATTCATATTCTTCAAGTGAATCAATGATATCTATAATCTTATATCCTTCATTATGAATATCAATAATCTTATCTATATAGTTTCTTTCCTTATTACCATTAGAAACTATATATTTATCTTTTCCATCTTTATGGTTTAAGAACATCTTATGAGTTAAAAGTAAATCATAGTATGAAGATGTTTCAAGACCATCTGAATAGATAAATGATGTTTCTATTTCTTCTTTAGAATAATTAGCTTTATTAGCGTTTAAATAGATAAATTTAGAACTATACCCTAATTCATCTATTCCTTTATTAAAGGCATCCTTTAATTCTAATACCCTATTCTTGATGATATCAAGAAAAGTTATTTTCAGTGGTGTCCCATATTTAATGGCTAAATCTTTTAGATTGTAGCCAAAATAAAAAAGTTCACCATTCTCCTCTTTTAATAATTTCTCCATCTTAGTTCTCCATTATGGTTCCTTTAAGGCCATTAAGCGCATCATATGCGCTTTCTATATCAGTGATAATAGCTTTAGCGTCTTTACTTTTTTCAAGGAATCTTAAAGACGCAATTACCTTTGGTTTCATTGATCCTTCACCAAACTCATTATTCTTTAAATATTCCTCTATAACGCATTTTTTAACTTTACCGAGTGATATTTCATTTTCTTTCTTATAATTGATTTTAACGCTTTCTACAGCCGTTAAAATAAGCAATATATCAGCACCTATTGATGATGCGAGTAGGCTTGATGCGTAATCTTTATCTATTACCGCATCAATACCTTCAATCATATTATTATCATTTAATACGACAGGGATTCCACCACCTCCTGCGCATATCACGATAAAGCCTTTATTAACTAATGTATCTATTTCTTTTTCTTCTAGGATTTTAACTGGATTGGGTGATGCGAATACTCTTCTATAACCTCTACCTGAATCTTCCATATAATCCACGTTCATCTTTTTAATCTCATCTAATGAGTAGAATGAACCAATAGGTTTTGTGGGATGATTAAAGGCATCATCTTTTTTATCTACTAATACAGTAGTGATAATTGTAGATACACTTTTATCAATATTCTCTTTATTTAATTCGTTCTGAAAAGATTCTTTAAGGTGATAACCAATATAGCCTTCACTCATTGCCCCACACTCAGGGAATGGCATATTATAGACTTTATCATTAATCTTGCCTCCTTCACTGAAGGCAAGATTAATGAGACCTACTTGAGGACCATTACCATGAGTGATAATTACTTCATGTCCATCTTTAATAATTGGGATAATGTTTTTCGCAGTTAGTTCTGCGTTTTTCTTTTGAGTGATTGGATCGTTTCCTAGCGCATTACCACCAAGCGCAATAACAATTCTCACTTTTAGTTATCTCCATAAAGTGTTGCATACATTACAGCTTTAATTGTGTGGAGTCTATTTTCTGCTTCATCAAATACTTTAGACTTAGTTGATTCAAATACTTCTTCAGTGACTTCAAGACCATTTAAACCAAATTTATTGTATACATCAAGACCTACTTTAGTTTCTAGGTTATGGAATGACGGAAGGCAATGGATGAATATGGCATCACTTTTAGCCATATTCATTAATTTGGCGTTAACTTGATACTTCTTAAGAAGATTAATGCGTTCTTCCCATACAGAATCAGGTTCACCCATAGATACCCATACATCGGTTGAGATTACATCACAATCTTTAACGCCTTCAGCAACATCCTCTGTGAGAGTAATCTTTGCGCCGCTAACTCTTGCGATTTCCTGACACTTTTCTATTAAATCTTCACTTGGCCAAAGTTCTTTTGGGCCTACCATTCTAAAGTCTAACCCCATCTTGGCACTACCTATCATATATGAGTTACCCATATTGTATCTACCATCACCAAGATATGCGAACTTTAGTCCCTTAAGGTTTCCTTTAAATTCTTCTATGGTCATAAAATCCGCAAGGATTTGAGTAGGATGATATTTTTCAGTTAAACCATTCCATACTGGTACACCTGAATAATCTCTTAAGCATTCTACTGTTTCTTCTTTAAAGCCTCTATATTCAATACCATCAAACATTCTGCCTAGTACTCTTGCGGTATCTTTAATAGATTCTTTTTTACCCATTTGAGAACCACTTGAACCAATATATACAGCATTCATTCCTAAATCACTAGATGCGACTTCAAAGGCGCATCTAGTCCTTGTGGAATCCTTTTCAAATAGTAGTACTACATTCTTTCCTTTTAAGACATCATGTTTAATGCCGCTTTTCTTTTCTTTCTTTAATCTTTTTGATAAATCGAGTAAATATCTTATCTCTTCTTCACTGAAGTCAAGTAGAGTTAAGAATGATCTTCCTTTTAAATTCATAATAATTATTTTTCCTCCTCTCTATATAATGGCATAGACATACATCTTGGGCCACCACGTCCTCTTGATAATTCACTTGATTCTATAGTGATAACTTTTATACCATATGATTCAAGTATTTTATTAGTTATATCGTTTCTATCATAGGCTATAACTTTACCGGGTGATATAGATAAACAGTTAGAACCATCGCTCCACTGTTCCCTATCAGATGAGATTAGATCATCTCCACCACAAGGGATAAGGGTAACAGGCTTACCTATATATTTTTCTAGAACCACTTCAAGCTTGTCTTTAAGTGGTTTTATATCAAGCTTAGGTGAGTCATTTTCACTTCTTGTGATTTCGAATATCTCAAGCCTTTCATAACAGCCTTTATGGATAGTAAATTTATCATAATCAACTTGAGTAAATATAGTATCTAGATGCATAAAGGTTCTAGCTTTTGGAATCGCAAAAGCTAGTACCCTTTTAAATGTGGTATTAAAGTTATAGAAAATATTCTTAGCGAGTGCCCATACACCTTCAGGTGATGTCCTCTGTGAAACACCTACTATTAGTGTTTCACTATTTAATACCATAATATCTCCACCTTCTATTTCAAAGGAGTCATACCTATTATAGTATTTAGGCACGTCTTTAAACATGTCATGGTATCTAAAGATGAAATCGCCAAAGATGGTCTCTCTTCTTCTTGTCTTTGAATGCATCCTATTTATCACAACCCCATTTCCTATTAAGACAAAAGGATCTCTTGTGAAATAGAGATTTGGCATAGGGTTTGTGATAAATGGTGAATCATTAACGTAATCAGATAATGTTCTATATTTAAAGTTATCTATATCTCTTGTCTTAATACCTGAGATACACTTAAGCACTAGTTCCTTAGTATCAGTAAATGATAATAGATATTCCTTAGTCTTTTCTTTTAAGGTTTGACTTGCGATATTTGAATCATTTAAAAATGTATCAATAAATTCTTCTTTAATACTATCATTTTTAATTGATTCAGATACAAGGTCAGTGAGGTAATATATCTTAACACCATTATCTTTAAACACTTTAGCGAACTTTTTATGTTCCTCTTTCGCTCTTGGGAGCCAAGGAATATCGTCAAACAATAATTCTTCTAAATATTGAGGAGTTAAATTATTAATTTCTTCCCCTGGTTCATGAAGAATTATTGCGCTAAGTTTTCCTATCTCAGAATATATATTTACTTTCTCGCTCATATTAAATCCTACCTAAATCGCTTATATTATAATATTAGGGGGAGAAAATGCAATTAATATTTTATAAAATTATTAATTAAAGATTAAAAAACATTATATTAACACAATAATTATATTTAATTAAAATAGTAGTAAATCGCTATTTCTGGCGATATAAAGGTATATAATTTAAAATGATTAAAGTTACATAGTATAGGCATCTATAAAGAATTGAGGCATGGTTTTTACCATGCCTCAATTCTTTATTTAAACATATCTAAATAATTAGGGTTTTAGGATTATTTAAAAAGTATTATATAAAATGTATGAAATTATTTATAAAATTAATGATTGTATGCGATTTCGTACATTGTCTCAAAATCAAAGTTTGTGTAATAGACATCTATCCTTACGTCGTTAAATACAATTCTGTGTGGTCCAAAAAAGATTTTAGAACCATCATCATAATATACTTCAATAGAGATATCAGTGCCCCATCTATAGTCGTTCTTAAATGTCCTATAGTATATTGCTTTATTTAATAGTTTTTTAAGTGTTTTAATGTCTTCATCTATATTTGTAGTAACTCCATAAAAACCTGGTTCATTTATTACTATATAAGCAATATCTTTAGTCTTAACTTTAGACGAAACATTTTTTGGACCATATAAAATATTTAATACACAAAGTACTACGAGTATTAGTCCAATAATTATATATAAAAATAAAAGTTTAGGTTTCTTTAATGATTGCGATTTCATATGGTAATTCACCCCCCGTATTTAAATTAATTAGAACATCCATAAATTCGGTATTACTTCCATTCTTATAGGTAATTCCAAGGTATTGAACTGGAACAACTTGATTATCTAAAACCATATACATTAGGTCTTCATCGATATGTGTAATTAAATGTTTACAATCAATTAATTTAAAAGCAGCAGTTTCTTTATAGTTATAATTAATACCTAGTATTTTCTTATTATTTATACTTACTTTAGAATAACTGATTGCATAATAATTTCCATTTTGTTTAATAGCGTCAATATACTCACTTGATCTTATTCCATTTACAAGTTTATATAATCTATAATAATCGTTATAAGAATACTCTATAAAATAACTATCAATGTTATTAATTAACATATCGCCACGTATATTAACACTATTTTTGCTAGGTAAAGACATCCACGCATCTATTATTCTTGTATTTGTATTTCCGTATATTACATACTGTCTAATGTTCCCGATTAAAAACTGGATTTAGCAATTGCCGCAGCAGTAGATATAGAATATTGATTTGAACACATTTCATCAAATAATTTATCAGTAAAAGTCCTAGCATACACATTTCCAATCGAATATTTCCAACCTATAGACGATTTGGCTCCATTGATAACAAATTGGTTAGCAATGTTATATCTACTTGAAGGTGTTTCTGCAGTACAACATCCTGCGCATATCGCTAATTTAGTTACTGTCAAACTAGGTAAAATTTGCCCATAGAAAGTACCGGTGTTGGCCCAAAGAACATTAAAAAGTCCCGGTAGTGCGAAACGATCATAATTAGCATGGCCTGCGTAAAAGAAAATATCGGAATCAATATATGGTAAACCCCTTAAGTCTGTACTTACCATCTGCATAGCATTATGATACGTGGCATCGGTGTATTTAGTGGAATTAATATATGGTGACAAGTTTGCGTGAGGAGCATCCACATCTGGTGCTGTATTAATATCAGTGCCCTCTCCCAAATCATAATTCCATCCATATAAACTTGCAACCATAGGATGAATTATAAAAGTTGATGGTGACCCTGAATTATAAAGGCACTCTATATCAATATATGTTGGCGTATCAGTATCGTAGAACTCTATATTTATTTGTGGATTTGTATAAACAAATGTATTAACACTAGTTGTAATTGTGACCCTCATTAAGCTTGACCCATTGAGATAGAATTTATAGTAATTAATTCCGCTGATACAAAAAGTATAGTGGTTCGTTGTTCCTTGTGGAATATTAACTGAATAGTTTGTACTGGTATATACTGGTGTTGCAGCCTGTGCAGAAGTTTGCACACTATTGCTAAACAATAATAGTAATGATGCAATTACAAATAACAGTATCTTTTTAGTTATTTTATTTTTTCTCCTTTAAACTGTAGTTTTCCACACTTTATTTAATATATTTTATAATAATTTTATCAAATTATATAAAAAGACAAAAGGATGGCAAAGTGCCACCCAAAAGTGTCTATTCTTCTTCAGGACCCTCTAAGATTTGCCTTGCTGTTGCATCGTCCATAGTGTCGATGCTCTTAAGTTTAGAGTTCATCATCTTAGTTCTAGTACCTACTAATTTATCTAATTCTTCTGCAGCTGAATTAACTTTATTTTGAGTCTTTTCTAGTGCTTCCGCAAATTTATTGAACTCTGTCTTAACTGCGCTAAGTAATTGGAATACATCTGCACTCTTCTTTTGAATCATAAGAGATCTAAATCCTGCATTTAACGCACTAACAAATGCGGTAAATGTAGTAGGCCCAGTTAGATTTACTTTATATTTAGATTGTATCTCTTCAAATAATCCCATATTAAGTGCTTCAAGATATAATCCTTCAAGCGGAAGGAATATAATCGCAAAGTCAGTAGTATTAGGTGCATCTATATACTTTTCACTTACGTCTTTAGCGTATTTAAGAAGATTTTGTCTTAAGTTCTTTCTCGCATTACTTATCTCGTCTATGTCAGTTGATTCACTGATAATAGAATAAGATTCATATGGGAATTTAGAATCTACAGGTAGATATATAGTTTCATCCTTAGTGCCTGGAAGTTTAATCGCAAATTCTACTCTTTCAGTAGAGCCTTTCTTAGTTACTACATTTTCCTCGAATTGACCTGCGGTTAAGAACTCTCTAATAATATTACCAAGTATTACTTCACCTAATATACCCTTAGTTTTAACATTTGTTAAAACGTTCTTAAGTGATCCAACATCTGTGGCGAGACCCTTTATCTCACCTACAGCTTGGTTAACTGAACCAATACCTTCTATTACACTCTTAAATGAATCTTTTAATTTATCTTCAAGAGTTTTTTGTAATTTCTCATTAACTGATTTATTGATTTGATCTAGTTTTTCATTATTATCGTTTCTGATACTCTTTAGATTATCAGAAACAGTAGTACTTAGTTCTTTTACAGATTCTTTAGTATCTTTCTTAAAGTCTTCTAGTTTTTCTTTAATAGATTTATCAGAAGAATCAAGTGATTTCTTCACTTCTTCATTAAATGCTTTGATTTCTAAAGATAACTTCTCCATGATTTCATCTTTTTGTTTATTATATTTTTCAATGAAATCTTTTTCAAAGGTATTTAGATTATCAGTTACTAGAGTCATCTTCTTATTAACTTCTTCTAATTCTTTAGAAACATTCTCTAGAATAACTTTATTTTTCTCTGCGACTAAGTTAGAAACATTAGTAGATAAAAGATTAAGTGTTTCTGAAACTGACTCTTTAATCTGTTTTAAATCATGAGAAGAAAGAGTAGTACTTCCTTTTCTTGATCCAAGTATCACAAATACAAGTGTTGCGCTACTTACTATTATCGCAACAATACAAAGTATAATAATAGCTATATCCATTTAGGTGCCTCCATTAAGTAATTATTATATTCTTCTACCACTCTATGAGTGTCAATAGTGATACGCCATCTTCTTCTATAGTTGGTGCATCATAAAATGAATGAGAAGAATATTCTAGTTTCATCATATTTTCGTTTTCCATTGCTTTATCGAATATGTCATAAAAAGAAAACTCTTCTAATTCATTATAGTTTATTTCTTTGATTGTATCAAAGGAATAAATGGTATTGTCTATAAAAACACCTGAATCATTTAGTTCATTTAATGATTTTGATGATTTTAGTGTATGAATAAAATCATCATAATCTTCAATTAAAGCGTTAGACGATTTCATTAAAGATAAAACTATATCTACTGATTTTGGTATATCCATATAAAAGGTAGATCTATATCCTTTTGTCTTACTATACACAATATCAACCACAAATCTATGAAGCATATCTATACCTCAGTTATTTAATATTTCTATAATAAAAATAAGTGTGATAACACCTATTATTATTTAATAAAGGAGAATGTGGTGTGGCCTATTTTAATGAGGAATAAGCCTATAGCCAAATGTCCTATGGAGGTAATAAGAGTGAAACAACTATAATTACTTTTTTGGCTACCTCTAGGCCACACCGTATATCACAGGAGGTACTTGTGATGAAAAAAAATCAAATTATCACCAAAACACAATTTAATTTTAAAATATTAGTCTCATTATTAAAAGGGGTAGTGATATAACTTGATAAACATAGAGTAGGTCACATATTTTTATATAGAAATATCTATATTTGGCTATTTTTCTACTATTATTTATGAAATATGGTCACATATTTTGTGGAATATGTTACTATTAATATATATATATATATATATATGAGGTTACAGATATTATGGGCAATAGTTTATTAGATGTTAAATTAAGTATTAAAAATGAAACATATGAAAGGTTAATTAGTGATAAAGAACTATTCTTTCACATAGATGATAATTCTAAAGAGAAAAAGAATAATGACTTTTTTACCACAGTTATCATTAATACTCACGAATACAAAAATAGAGTCAAACTAATTAATGATATTACTGAGATATTATTAGATAAGAATAATTCATTAATATCTAACGATATTTCAAGATATATTAAAGATAATAGAAATAAAAAAATTATTAGAGATGCGAAAGAAATCGCAACACTAATAACTTCTTCTATTTATTCTATTGACTATACTATTAGTGATAGTACTAAAACGATTCATATTAAAGAAAATGAAAATATAAGACATAGGATAGATAATATTATTAACGAAACACAGAGCTTATATAGAGCGCAATTACTTAAGAATCTCTTTAATGAATACCTCTCTTATCCACTTTATATAAGAGAGGAGATAGTATTCTTAAGTGATTGTACAAAATTAAGAGAAAATATTAAGAATAAAACGATCTCATGTATTACTACTTCTAAAGGAAGGGTTATTCCTTTAGAAGTTTATGGTCTTATTCCTGGCAAGCATGAAAACCATCTATATGTAGTAGGATATTTCACTGATGGTGATAGACGTAGAGCTTTCTCAACTAAACTATGTAACATAACTAATATCTATACTGGTAAAGAGTATGAACTATCAGAAGATGAAAAGATAAGTATAAATAATAGGCTCGCAAATGGCGCAGAATGGATTAATGATGAAATCATTACCACTAGAATTAAATTCGATAAAGAAGGATTAAAGTTGCTTAGAAAGATCTATACTAATAGGCCAGTATGTAGTCCTATTAGTATAGACGATAATATATATGAATTTAATTCATCTATGGGGCAATTATTTACCTATTTAATCACCTTTGGTGAACACGCAGTCGTCTTAGATAATAATGAATTAAAAGATAGATTAATAAAAAGATATACTAAAGCACTTGATGCATATTTGAAATAGATAAAAGGATGTGACACAGAAATACCACATCATTTTTAACTCAAAAAACTAAGAAAAACTAAAACATATTTCCTTTCATTTCTTTCTATATTTTTCATTTCTTGTCATTTCTTGTCATATGTCAATAAATATAAAAACATTGAGACAGCTAGTGCCTCAATGTTTTTGCCTTATTCTATATTAGAAACATAAATTATTTTTTATTTTTTATTGCCTCATCATACTTTAAGGCATCGCCACTATCTCCCTCATATGGGAAGACAACCCAGTCTCCTGCTTTTTCTCTTTCGTAGAAATCAACTTTAACGCTACATTCTTTACTATTATAAAACATAGTAGTTAAGTAATATTTATTGAATTGAGTTTCATTTTCAGTATAGTGTGCAAGTGTTCTTCCTGTATCAGCGATATCATCTATTACAACACATCCATCGCATGGGGCGAGTAAAAGAGGTATATCCATTCTATATGATAAAAGAATAGCGAAGAAAAGACCTCCTCTTGGGATACCGTATACGCCATTAGGCTTTACATTTATAGATTCGAAATATTTCACAACGTCTTCAATATATTTAGTTATGTCATCATAAGAGATATATATTTTTTTTACCATAGTAGTTTTCTTCTCCTTGTTGAACAGAAATACTTATAATAAATTTTATCATTATTAACAATTTTTTAATAAATGTATTTATTATTCTGATAAAAACTTAATTATATAATCCCATGTTTCATCATCTTGTGCAGAGGCTCTATCAAAGTCCACATGAGAATAATATTCCGCTCTATCTTCTATTTTTTTAATAGTTTTATTTCTTAGTTTCTTTTTATATGTTGAATTTACTTCTTTGAAATAATTAACCGCATCAGTTGTATATTGAGGGAAATGATCTTTTGAAACTGGGATATAGAATTTCACATCTTTATTATCTACACATTTGATAAGTTTTTTAGTGTTGGGGTTAAAAGGTACTATGGAATCATCAATTGATGCGATTATGAGGGCTTTTACTCCCTCCTTATTTAACGCATCAATTGATGATATATCTGCATAATCACCAAGTTTTTCTCTTTCAAGTTTCATTGCGATGGGTAAAAGAATTGATAGTGGAAACTTAAAGAATGATTTATACATAGTCTTTGGTGAGATAAATGGTGAGATGGCCACAACCTTTTCTACCCTTTGAAGCGCATTTATGGCGCTTGATGCATATGCTCCCCATGAATGACCTACAACATAAATCTTCTTATTCTTATATTCTTCTTTCTCTCTTAAGGATTTAATACACATATCTAAATCTCTTAAAGAATTTGATAAGCCATTTGATGATTCTCCTTCACTTAATACACAACCTGTATAATCAAAGCCGAGTGTTAAATAGCCCGCTTTAGCCAATCGTTCTATTTCTTTAAAATATGAAGAATGACCTCCGCCTATCCCATGACAAAATATTACAATCACATCCTTATTATAGTTATCATAATAATAGAAAAATCCTTTTAATGCGTGATTAAAAGATGAGAATGAATAGGGAATCGCTTTAAGCCCTTTAAAGTCATCTAATCCAAAGTATTTAAAATACGGAACTTCATCATACCTTGAGAAGATTCTGTCGTAATATTTTTTGATCATTTTATTATCTCCTATAATATTAGGATTTCGCTAGATTTAAAGATTTTTTTATTCTTTAACTTCTTTTTAATTTTTAAGTAATCCTTTTACTAAAATAATTCCACTATACACACTAAATATTAAAGATGATAGTAGTAAAATTAGTGGAAGTATTGGCATTGATACCGCGAAATCTACTGGCGCAAATGGCTTGCCTACTTCTACTATAAAGTCGGGTAAAATAACTTCAGTTAATACAAATAGAAGTATCATTCCTAAGTTTACACATAGGTTAACTAAAGGCATCACTTTAGGAAGTCTATCTTTAGATAGTAGATATACTTCATCAAATACTAGTGTTAAGAAGAATAAAACTAATACAAGATATCCGAAGAAACTTACACCATAGTTTCTAATAGAAATAAATGATACATAGAAGCATCCTAGTGCGTAGTATGCGAATATTGAGAATATAGTTCCTAGGATAAATCTAGATTTAGAGATATTCTCAAGTTCTCTTTCATCTACATTTTTAAGTACTAATTCTCTTCTCTTAAGCGCAAGGATATCTAAAATAACTACGCCTGTAACCATGATAAAAGAGAAGAATACATTAGCGTTTGCGTCATACTTAAGGTTCACAAAGTATCTACCAACTTTAATAAAGTATATTACATAGAATGCTAAAGATAGGACGAATGTAATAATAGATATAACTAATGTATTAATCTTACTTCTTTCTTTAATATAATAGTGTGATAAATAGAAGAAATAATTAATTAAATAGATAAGCCCACTAATAAAGAATGGTAGGACATATAGATAGTGTTGAGAGATTGAATTAACTGAATCAAACACTATATAGATAAAGTGGATTATTCCGTCATATACAAAGTATCCACCAAGAAGTGTTAATACTATAAATAATAAATGTTTATTAGCTTTCATATGGCACTATCACCCACTTAACGTTATCTACTCCAAATTCGCTTGGATCATTTGGTAAGGTTATTATCTGACATCCTTGAATTTCTTTATCATAATATACAAGGTCAGTAGCCTTAATACCATAAGATAGAATCATTTCATTCTTATAGTTGATTGTAGTGTAATTTATATGGTCGTGACCATAAAATACACCAATTATACCTATTGATTTAAACACATCATAAGCACCATTATTCATATACCCTGGGCAATATGGTTCATTGTGTTCGCCTTTTCCTTCATATAATCCTTCTTTATATCCATTATATGCATCATCAACTTCGATGATAGGAATATGAATAAGCATAATTCCAGGTGCATTATCATTTTCATAGTTATCAATGTTCTTTAAGTGTTCAAGTTGATTTGGATGAATAATATCATAATCATAATCTGGACCTGTGTAGTGATAACTATTTGAATCAACAACGTATAGTCTATATTTAGTATTATTAGATTCATCTAGTAGATTAATATAGAAATTAGTAAATCCATCTATATCATCATCCTCGTAATCTACATAAACTATGTTCTTACATTTCATTAGTTGTCTATTAATATAGCCATGATCATAATATCCTTGATTATCATGATTTCCAAACGTATATGTCCATGGAATATTTAGTGAATCAAAGAATTTAAGTAGTGACTTAACCATAGTTTTATTGCCAAATAGGAACGAGTCTCCTGTGATTACTATTAAATCTACATCCCCTGCCTCTTTTAATACTTTATTTAAGTAGTTAAATTCATAATCAATATCAACGTTTAAGCCAAAATGAATATCCGTAAACTGTAGTATTTTATAATCCTCGTGGTACTTGAGCTCTTTCTTATAAGCCTCAACTGGATAAGTTTTCGTACCACAAGAAGTTAATACTAAAGATAGGAATATTACTTGAAGTATAATTAGTATTTTATTCCTCATTAGTTTCTCCTTATATTTTTATATATTAGATAAAACATTTAAGACAATCTTATAGATGTCCTGGTTTTGCTTTCTTAATTTGTTTTCTTAACTCGTTTTCCGCAAGAGTTAATTCTACATTTCTTTCTTTATTTTCTTCTTTTCTTCTTTCAATAAGTTTTAAAAGATTTTCTTTAGATGATGATGGGCTATCACCTTCTTCTATGATGGCACAGATTATCTCTATTTCATTATCTACTTCCCTAAGCATTCCATCAAGTAAAGAGAAATACTTCATAGTGCCTTTTGCTTCTTTAATGGATATTGTGCCATCTTCTATCGCTGATATTAGAGGAAGGTGGCCTTTTAGAATACCAAAAGCACCGAAAGTTTTTTCGTTCACCATAATTGATTCAATTTTTTGGGTGTAGTACTCACCATCAGGAGTAAAGATAGTTAATCTCATTTAGTATATCCCATTTTAATTGCTTTTTCTTTAACGTCTTCAATAGTACCCACAAATGAGAAAGCTTCTTCTGGATATTCATCATATCTTCCAGAAAGAATTTCCTTAAATGAACGGATAGTATCTTCAAGCTTAACGTATTTACCAGGATTACCAGTAAACTTCTCAGCCACAAAGAATGGTTGAGATAAGAATTTCTTAATACGACGAGCGCGTTTAACTATTACTTTATCTTCATCAGATAATTCGTCCATACCGAGGATTGCGATAATATCTAGAAGTTCATTGTATCTTTGAAGAATAGTTTGAACTTCTCTTGCGGTATTATAGTGTTCTTCACCTACTATTAATTTATCTAAAGCGCGAGAGGTAGAATCAAGTGGGTCTACCGCAGGGTAGATACCTTCTTCTGATATCTTACGAGAGAGGTTAGTTGTCGCATCAAGGTGAGTGAAGGCAGTCGCAGGAGCGGGATCAGTATAATCATCCGCAGGAACATATACAGCCTGAATTGATGTGATAGAACCATCTTTAGTTGATGCGATTCTCTCTTGAAGACGGCCCATATCTGAGGCGAGGGTAGGTTGATAACCTACCGCACTAGGCATACGGCCAAGTAAGGCTGATACCTCTGAACCAGCTTGAGTAAATCTAAAGATATTATCGATAAAAAGTAATACATCTTGATGTTTATAGTCTCTAAAATATTCGGCCATAGTTAAGCCTGTGAGACCTACTCTCATACGAGCACCTGGCGCTTCATTCATTTGGCCAAATACCATAGTAGTTTTAGAGATGACACCTGATTCTGTCATCTCAGTATATAAATCATTTCCTTCTCTTGTACGCTCACCTACACCACTAAAGACAGATATACCACCATGAGATGTGGCGACATTATGGATTAATTCTTGAATTAAGACGGTTTTACCTACACCTGCACCGCCAAATAAACCAATTTTACCACCTTTAATATATGGTTCAAGAAGGTCAATAACCTTAATTCCAGTCTCAAATATTTCAACTTTAGCGTTTATAGAATCAAGGGTTGGAGCGGGTCTATGAATTGGCATTCTTAGTTCACTAGAATCTATTTCATTTTTTCCATCAATAGCCTCACCAAGTACATTGAACACTCTACCTAAAGTTTTATCGCCCACAGGTACCTTAATAGGTTCACCAGTGTTTAACACTTCCATTCCACGTCTTAAGCCATCAGTTGGACCCATAGAAACACATCTAACAGTGTTAGATCCAAGATGGAGTGCTACCTCTAAAGTTAGATTAATCTCTATTCCATTATTTTCTTCCTTAGATGCTTTAATGATTAAAGCATCATTAATCTTCGGAAGATTATCTTTAAATTCAACATCGACGATTGATGAAAGTACTTCTTTTACAATACCTTTATTCATATACCCTCCTATACTGCGTTTGAACCATTCACAATATCTATTAACTCATTAGTAATCTGAGATTGACGCGCTCTATTATATAAAAGAGTGAGTCTTTCTGCGATATCTTCCGCGTTATCTGATGCGTTCTTCATCGCATTCATACGTGCGGCATGTTCACTTGATTTAGCTTCAAGTATAATCCTGTGAGTTGTGTATGATACATCTAGATAGATAAGTGAATCAAGCACAGTTTCTATATTTGGTTCAAAAATATACTCTTTATTATTTTCTTTTTTATTATTAATATTAACTTCCCCTTTTAGGTTATTAACGTCTATAGGTAAAAGATTTGTGATGGTTTGCCTATATTCAATAGTATTAACATATGAATTATATATAACACTTGTTTTGCCTATTGTACCATTCATATAACCTTCCACAAGCCTCACAAGTAATTCTTCATAATCTACGAATAAAACATCATCTCTTATATTTATCGCCTCAGTATTTATTAAGTTATATCCTTTCTTCTTAAAATATGAATATGATTTAAAACCTATTGTGGCGATAAATATATCATCCTTTGTGAGATTTTTTTCAATTAAATATGATTCAAAGAAACGGAAGAGAGAATTATTATATGCGCCAATTAATCCTCTATCAGAAGATACTATCACAAAACAAGGCTTTCCTTTGTTTTGTGATAGTGTTTTGTGTGTAACACTAGGATTTGAAGTAAGGAGTGAAAGCATGGTCTCTTTTATTGAATTAGAAATAGGTCTAAACTTCATTAGACTTCTTTCACTTTTTCTTAACTTGGCACTTGAAACCATATTCATTGCGGAGGTTATTTGACCTGTCTTTTTTGTTGCTTGAATACGTTCTTTAATCTGTTTCTTATTCTCAGGCATAATTATTGTTTAAATATTTGTTTATAGTCGTTAATTAATTTAATTAGTAGTTCTTCATTTTTGATAACTTTATCTGTCTTGATACTTTCAAGAAGTTTAATTCCTTCTTTATCTTTTGAGATATAGTTATGGATACCTTTTTCAAATCTTAAGACATCTTTTACATCTATATCGTCTAGGTGACCTTTGGTGAGGATATATAAAGATATAACCTCTTTTTCTACATCTAGTGTTTCATGAGCACCTTGGATTAATAGTTGGATAGATTTTTTACCACGTTCAAGACGACGGGTAGTCATCTCATCTAAATCCGCCCCAAACTGAGTGAAGGCCTCAAGTTCTTGGTAGGAAGCAAGGTCAAGCCTTAGTGTACCACACAAGCTTTTTACTGCCTTAATTTGAGCCGCACCACCTACACGTGATACAGATATACCAGGGCTCATCGCAGGTCTTATACCTGAGTGGAATGAGTTAGTATCAAGATAGATTTGTCCATCTGTGATTGAAATAACATTTGTAGGGATATAGGCACTAAAGTCACCTGCTTGTGTTTCAATGATTGGAAGAGCAGTTAGGGAACCTGAGCCTAGTTCTTTAGATAATTTTGCGGCACGCTCAAGTAATCTTGAGTGAAGATAGAAGATATCGCCAGGATATGCTTCTCTTCCTGGAGGACGACGGAGTAATAATGATATTTCACGATAAGCTACCGCATGTTTAGATAAGTCATCGTATATTACAAGTGCATCTTTTCCGTTAAACATATATTCTTCACCTATTGCGCATCCTGCGTATGGCGCAATATACTGAAGTGGCGCAGGATCTGATGCGTTAGCGCATACAACTGTCGTATATTCCATCGCATCATATTTTTTAAGTGTATCTATTACTGATGCGACAGTTGATTCTTTTTGACCTATCGCAACATAGATACAGTTAACGCCTTTACCTTTTTGGTTGATGATTGTATCTATCGCAATAGTAGTTTTACCAGTTTGTCTATCACCAATGATTAACTCTCTTTGGCCACGTCCAATAGGGGTTAGGGCATCAATTATTTTAAGACCTGTCTCTAAAGGTGTATTTACTGATTCTCTTTCAATAACACCCGTAGCTCTTATATCAATTGGCCTAGTTTTATTAGTTGAGATAGGTCCAAGTGAATCAAGTGGTTTACCTAGTGGATCTACTACTCTCCCCTTTAAAGCGTCTCCTACTGGCACCTCGATGATTCTTCTTGTGGATACAACCTTATCTCCTTCTTTTACTAGTGATGAATCACCAAGCAAAATAGCGCCTACTAAATCTTTTTCAAGATTAAGGGCGAGTCCATATATTCCACTTGAGAATTCAAGAAGTTCATTAGCCATAGCGCCTTTAAGTCCGTGAATAAGCGCAATTGAATCACCACATGAAACAACTATACCTATCTCATCTTCATTAACTTTTACACTATATGATTTTATCTGAGCTTTTATTAAGGATGTGATTTCTGATGTATTAATTTTATCCATAAACTACCCCTTTAATTCCTTCTTTAGTTTTTCTAGCCTTGTGTTTACTGATAAATCTAAGACTTTAGATTCATATTCAATACGAATACCTGCCTTAATAGATTCATCTATCTTATTAACTAAGACTAGTTCTTTATTAAATTTCTTTTCTAGTTCTTCTTTGAGCTTTGATAGGTATGAATCATCTAATCTTTCTTTTGAGTAAACTAAAACATTCATCTTGTTTAAATAATCTAAAAGAAGAGACTCATAGTCATCTTTAATATCTTTCAAATCTAATATTCTTGAATTGTCTATTAGTACATAGAGAAAATCTCTATATAACCCTTTAGAGAAAGATTTTCCTATCACTTTTTTCTTGTCGTCTTTAGGGATAGTAGGTGATGATAAAAATTCACTTATTTCATCATCACTAAAAATATCTAAAGACGACTTTAGTAATTCAAAAATATCTTTCTTGTCTAGAGTTTTTTCACTAAGTTCAAATAGAGCTTTAGCGTACTCAAAAGAAAGATTACTCATCTTTATTACCTATCTCGCTTAAAAGTTTCTCATTGTATTTATCGCTATCTATTTCCTTATCTATAATAGATCCCGCAATACTAGATGCGATATCAATGATTTCGCTTCTCGCTTCTTCAATCTTTTGACTCTTAATAATTTCCCCTTCTTTTCTAGCTTCAGTAATTATACTTGAAGCCTTCTTTTCTGCGTCTTTAATAATTGATTCTTTGATTAAAGATGCATCTTTTTCTGCTTCACTTAAGATGGCTCTTGCCTCTTCTTTAGAAGTAGATAAAGTACTAAGTGCTTCTTCTTTAACACGTAAAGCTTCTTCTTTGATTTCATCAGTTTTTCTATATTCTTCTTCAATCTTTTCTTTCTTCTTGTTTAAGAAAGATGAAACCTTATCATAGAAAACATATCTGATTAGGATAATTAAAAGAATCGTTGCGACCACATTGATAAGAAGTTCCCAAATATTGATATGAAAAGAATCTTTTAAGATATCTGAGAGCTTCTCACCTATGCCTAGTATATAAGGCATAATAATCTATCCCTCTTTTTACATAAATTGAGAAAGGATTAAAATTGCGGTAATGAATGCGTAAAGACCAGTAGTTTCTGCGACTGCGGCACCAACGATCATAGCGGTTGTGATACGGCCAGCCATTTCTGGTTGTCTTGCGATTGATTCACAAGCTTTAGCCGCAACCATTGATTGACCAATACCTTGTGATACACCAGTTAATACTGCGATAGCGGCGCCAATATAGGCCATAGCTTGAGAGAAATATTGGTTGTATTCTACAACCTGTTCCATCTCTGAGAGTAATACACTAAATAGAGATTGCATTATATATACCTCCAAAAAAATAATTAAATTATTCTATATTAATCTTTATGTTCATAGTGGTAAGCATAAAGAAAACATATACTTGAATTAAGCCAAAGGCAAAATCAAAAATAGGATGGAAAATAATAGTTACTGCGACTGTACCTACTATTAACTCTAAAGCGTGTCCTAACGCTTCAAGGGCACCAAATAGGACACCTGAGAGTAATACACCTGAGAAAATATTACCAAATAAACGCATACCCATAGAGAATGGGGTAGTAAACTCACCAATTAGGTTAATTGGGAAGATAATTGGCGCAACAAATGGTACAGGCCCAAGCATTCCTTTAAGTTTATTCTTAAGCCCATTAAACCTAAATGATGTGAACTCAAATATTAAGAAAGCAATAACGCACATAGATAGAGCTATTGCGAGATTTGAGGTAGGTGGTGTAATACCTATCATTGAGGTAATATTTGCGAAGAATAAATATGAAACGAGACCTAAAAAGAATGGTGAATAAGTTTTTCTTTTTGTCTTGCCCAAGTTTGCGTCAACGTTATTATCCACAAAACCAACGAGCAAAACTGAAAGCATCATTAATCCCTTTAGTGGTACTTCATCTTTTATAGGATCAAGTTTAGAAAACTTAACACCAAGTACAATGAAAAAGATAGCTAACATAATGATGATCGCTATAGACACATAAAAGCTTAATCCAAAATTAAAAGATGTATCAAAACTAATCATTTTGGCTCCTTCTTCCGCTAAAGATAGATATGATTGTTAAGGCAATTGAATATTCACATAATCCAAATACTAAATAGATTGGATGGAAATCGCTTAATGTGGTAGAAAGTAAAACAAAAGCGATTATTATTGAATATCTTAAAAGGAATGAGATAATAGAAAAACTTTTTAATTTCTTATAGTCTCTTTGACCTATATTTAAAGTTGCACGAGAATTCCAGAGATTTAAGATTAAAGATAATACTTCACCTACTATTAATGATTTAACCTCACCATTACTATTTCCAGTTACAAAGAAAAGAACCACAGACAATACAATTGTAAATGGTATAGTTACTATTAATGATTGATCAAATAGGTTTAAGCTATCTTTATTTTCCATATCTTTTTTCTATTTCCTATTATTTAACCTTACATAGAGATTTCTTATTGGCACAAAGCCAAAAAGAAAAATAAACAAAATTAAAAATAAACATTTAGTATTGGCTTTATAGTCTAGATATAGTCCAAGTACTATCGCAGAGCCAATAAATAAAATAACTTCAATTACAAATTGAGTAAAGATAAAATAACTTTTATAGAAAATAGAAGTTGACTCTTCTTTTTCTTTTTTGTTTTTATCTTTATTATTTGGTTCCAAAGAGTCTGTCACCGCAGTCTCCAAGACCAGGTAGTATATATCCTATATCAGATAATTCTCTATCTACTGCAACAAGATATATTTCTACATCAGGATGTCTTTCCTCTACAGCTTTAATACCTTGAGGACATCCTACTAGTCCAACATATATAATCTTTTTAACACCTTTTTCTTTAAGTAGATCTATACCTTTATTACAAGAATTACCTGTCGCAAGCATTGGGTCTACAAGAAGAACAGTTGTGTTATCATCCACTTCTGGAAGTTTAAAATAATATTCTACAGGTTTAAGGGTATTTTCATTACGATACATACCGATATGTCCTACTTTTGCAAATGGAATGATTCTTCTTATACCATCTACCATACCAAGTCCAGCACGTAAGATTGGGACAATAATTATATTTGTATCAAGAGTTCTACACTTAACCTTTTCAAAAGGAGTCTCAACTTCTATTTCTTTTGTCTTTAAATTTTCAGTGATTTCATAGGTAACGAGCATCGCTATTTCGTCAACAATAGCGCTAAATGCCCTAGTGTTTGTCGACTTATCTCTTATGATAGCCATTTTTGAATCAAGTAGTGGATGCTTTAAAATGTGTAGCATATTATTTTTCCTCCATCTTTTTTATTTGATTTACTCTTCTTAGGTGCCTTTCTTCATTTGAAAAGTTAGTACCTAAGAACGTTTTAACAATATTAAGCGCCTCATCCATAGATTGGTTTACTTGACCAAGCGCAAGACAATTTGCATCGTTGTGTAGTTTAGCATGTGATGCCATCTCTATATTTAGACATAAGGCACATCTTACACCTTTAACTTTATTTGCGACCATCGATACACCAACTCCATTGGTACAGATAACTATCGCATTATCTACTATGCCATTTGATAGATCTTCCGCCGCAAGAGATGCGTATATTGGATAATCTACACTATCTTTCGAAAAACAGCCTTTATCAATAAATTCATATTGATGGCTTAGTTTATTCTTAATAAATTCTTTTAATTCATATCCGCCATGATCTGATGCGATTGATACTTTCATAAAAACCTCGTTATATCTATATATAATTATAAACTAATTTTTAGTTTATTAATTAAAAACCGAATAAAAAGATATATATGAAGATAAAAACACTTTAGTATGATAGGCATATAGAAACATTTATTGTGATGATTGTTTTGACTAATTTATTGGTTTAGCTAAAAAAATATTTTATAAAAAATGCAGACAAAAAATAATAATGTAAAAAAAGTAAAATGCCTATATTTAAGGATTTACCACTAAATATTTCGTTCAGTTTTTGTCTTTCTTTTTTATAAAATATATTCGTATTAGGTAGTAGCTGTTTTTTAAAAAATAAAAAGTGAAATAAAACTATTTCACCTTTTTCTCCATTATTGTTTCAAGTGGGCTATAACCATTATCTAAGTAGAATTTCAACGCTTTTTCATTAAAGTTCCAAACATTTAACCTTACATAGTCCATTTCCTTTTCTTTCGCTAAATTATAGATATAATCCATTAGGGCCCTGCCTATTCCTTCTGATCTATGGTTTTTATCTACACACAAATCTTCAATAAAGATATATTTTCTAATCTCAAGCATCTTATTGCATTGAAACATATAAGAAATAAAAGCGTAAGCTAAGACTTTACCATTTTCTTCATAAATGTAGATTGGAGTATATTCATTATCTATTAGTTTTTTAATTTCATCTTCATTAAACTTTGATACACCCTCCTTAAAAATATCTGGGCGTGCCATAAAGTGGAGGTCATGAATATCTTCGAGTAATTCTTCAATTTTAGGGATATCGCTATAAATCGCTTTTCTAATCATACACATATTTTATCATAAGAAAAAAGAAAGGGCTATTTAATTATAGCCCAATTAATCGATATGGATAGATCCTTCTCTTAAGGTCTTCTTGTTTTTTAAATCATAAACAGTAGACGGAATACCGCTTAAATCCGAACCCTGAATAATATAATCAACGGTACCCACATATTTAAGTGTATCACTATATTTGGTGAGAGGTTTTTCACCGCTTTTATTAAGTGATGTCATAATGATAGGTCCAAATTTTTCCATTAATCTTAAAACTTTTGGAGATGCGGGCATTCTTAAACCAACTGTATCCGTTTTAGATATATAGTCCCTAACTTTATCTGATTTAGTGTAGATAAATGTAATGGCACCAGGCCAATATTTATCAGTGATATCTATATATTTTTTAGAATCTGTGGTTAACTCTTCTACCTGATACATATTAGATACAAGAAGGGAAAAAAATTTTGATTCATCTCTACCTTTTATGTCCATTATTCTCTTTGCGCCTATCTCTGATGAATAAAGACAACCAATACCATATACAGTATCAGTTTCAATAATGAATACTTCATCTTTAATATCTAATTTTAGAAAATCTTTAATACTAATTTCCATCTTCTATTCCTAAATCTAAAAACTCATTAAAGAAATGAGCAAGCCCTTCTCTCTCTGCCTCTTTATCATAAACATAGGTAGATTTTTCTTTAATACGTGGGTCAGCGTTTTTAAGTGATACGGTTATGCCTGCTTCTTCAAAAAATTCATGGTCATTTTGAGAATCTCCGCAGGCAATTACTGATTCTTTACTATATTTAAGTATTTCTCTAACGCAATTTAGTGCAGTACCTTTGGATGAATAATTTGAATACAGCTCTACAATTTCTTTGTATGGCCCCCAAGCCCAAAGACGTGCACTGAATGATTTAAAATTACTATTTATATAATCCATAAGGATTTTACCATGTCCATCTTTCGCAAGTATAAGCGAACCGTGGACATTATTTTTTAGTATATTATTTAAATCACCAGTATATGTTTTAGATAGAGTGTTAATATGCATTAATAATTCAAACTGATCCGCGCTAACATTAGTGAATATATTATCAAAATATTCACAAAAGAATAAACTATAATCTTCTTTTCTTTCGTTATATAGTCTTAATACTTCATTTCTATCTAACTCGTCAGAGAAATATATCTCTTTCGTGATTGGATTAGATATTAAAGAACCATTATAGTTAATGATAGGGGTATTAAGACCTAGTGCCTTATACACAAAATAACTAGACCTAAATGGTCTACCTGTGACTATAACTAAATCATTTCCTAATTCTTTAATTTTTTTAAAAACTTTAATAGTGTATTCTTTTAAGTTATATAAACCTTCTATTAATGTTCCATCTAAATCAAGCGCTATTAAGTATTTCATTTAAAGCTCCTTAGGTATATTATATTATTTTATTTAAAATTAATAAAATAAAAATTGAGAATTATGGGTTTATCTTAGGTTATAATATATATAGATTAAGGGGATTTAATGGCTATTTTTTTATCGGAGATTATAAACGTAGGTTCAATAGTTGGTTTTCTGGTAGGTATACTATCAGGTGTTTTACTTGCGGCGGCTATATTTGTGATAATAGCCTCCAGCAAAGTAAAAATAAAAGCTATTAAATCACCTACTGTAGATGCGATAGATGATGAAACTATTAAAGAGATATCGCTTGAAAAAAGCAAGGTTTTAATATCTATTCTTGAAGAAAGTGGTTTTGATGCCAAAAAGATGAGTGATATCGTAATGGAATTAGTCCATGAAATTGCATCATACTACTTCCCTGAGTCTAAATCACCTGAATATGAATTAACTGTGGGTGAAGTTGTGGAATTAATTGGATACGTTAAAATTAGACTAGATGAACTACTTAATAAACCATTATTTAAGTATATAAAACCAAGAACTGTCACACAAATTGTATCTATTATTAATACTGTCGCATTTTCTCCAGAAGCAAAGGCTGTAAAGGCCGGGACAGAGACATATGGTTGGGTTAAGAGTTTAACATCTTTAGTAAACCCAGTTTACTGGATTAAAAAGACCACAATTACACCTATGATATTTATGGCACTTAAGAAACTCTGTAAGAGCATTATTTTAATTATTGGAGATGAGACAAACAAGATTTATTCTAAAAAACTCTTTAAAGATGTGAGTGAAGAAAGAATAGATATAGAAGAAATATTTAATGATGAAGGAGGTATATAGGGGAATGCTGTTTAAGAAAAATAGAAGAGCGGTAGTAGTAAAAAGAACTCCTGATAAAGAACAATATAAAATATTAGGATTATTCAGTGATACAGTTGTCCACACAGATGACCAAGGTTTCGTATCTCCTATGTATGGTGACGATAACTATGATAATGCGTTAAATAATAGAGTTATTGATAAACCAGTCTCTCAATATGAGGCTTTTTCGGCTAGTGGAAAAATAAAGAAAGATGAAGAAAATCCTTATTTTGAATTTAGAACTGTAAATGAAAGAAATAGAAAGAGAGCTAAGGAAGAACCCGTTAAAGAAGAAATAAAAGCGGAACCTATTAAACCACTAAGTGAAATCTTTAATGAAGATAAAGATACAGATAGCGAAGAAAATCTAGAACCAAAGAAAATAATTCACTATGAAGATAATAGTGAAGTTAAAGATATAGATAAAGGTTTAATGGAAGATTTGTTCCATTACACTCCAACAAGCGTCACAAGAGAGTATGGTAAAAGTAATAGCGAGTCTTCTACTTCTTCTTTTGAGGAAGAGAATGATAATGAGTTTGATAGTAGTGAGAATAAAGGCACTTACCCTAAGGTTGAGTTTATAGAAAAGGATAATACTGAATTTGATTATTCAAATTATAAATATCCACCACTATCAATTCTTCATGAGCCTATTATCATGGCTACAAATAATATTGAAAATGTTAGACATAATTGTGATGTATTAAATCAAACACTAAAAGCCTTTAAAATAGATGGACAAGTTGAAGAATATACTCAGGGTCCAACTTTCACCCGTTATGCGATAGGTCTTGCGCCTGGTGTTCAAGGATCAAAAGTTGAAAATCTTCAAAACGACTTCCAAAGATCATTAAGAGCAATCTCTCTACGTATTCAAAATCCAATACCTGGTAAGCCATTTATTGGTATTGAAGTTCCAAACGAGAAAAGACGTACCGTTAATCTTAAAGAACTACTGACCACAAGAGAATATGAAGAAAGCCATGACCCAGTATTAATACCTGTTGGATTAGACGTTGAGGGAAGGGCAATCTATAGCTCAATCACAGACTGGCCACACTCATTAATCGCAGGTGCGACAGGTTCAGGTAAATCAATCTTTATCAATAATGTGGTTACATCTATTCTTTTTAAGGCAACCCCAGATGATGTGAGGTTCTTCTTTATTGACCCTAAACAGGTCGAACTTCAGGCATATAGTAATATTCCACACTTACTTTGTCCTATTATCTCTGACCCTAAACAAGGTATCCCTGCCTTAAAATGGTTAGTTGATGAGATGAATAGAAGATATACTCTCTTTAGAGAATATGGCGGTATATATAAACTCAAAGATTGGAATGAGGCAAGAAAGAAAGATACCAGCATGGAAAAACTACCTGTAATAGTTTGCATTATAGATGAAGCCGCAGACTTCCTCATGACCGCAGGTCAAGAGGCAGTAGACGCCATCACATTCCTCGTTCAAAAATCTAGGGCAGCAGGTATTCACATTACTCTTGCGATGCAAAAACCTATCGCATCAGTATTATCAAGCGTTATTAAATCACAGGCAACCACAAGATTTGCATTTAAGGTTATCTCAAGAGCCGATTCAATGGTAATCTTAGATGAAACAGGCGCAGATGAACTATTAAATCATGGTGATATGATTTATTATTCAGATGGTATGCAATATAGATGCCAGGGTGCGTTCGTTGATAAAGAGGAAATTGCGCAAATTGTGGATTGGGTTATAAAACATTCAGGACCACAAAAATTTGCGTTTAATCCTAAAAATTTAGAAAAGAAAGACGATAGTCAATCATCAATTAATATTGACGAGAAATTTGCGGATGTCGCAAGATATGTGGTAAAAGAAAATAGATGTTCTACAAATGCTATATGTAGACAATTCCATTTCAGTTACAATAGAGCCGATAGCATAGTTCTCACTATGGAACAATTCCATATAGTAGAATTAAACCAAGGCACAAAACCAAGAGAAGTTCTAGTTGATGAATATGAACTAGAGGAAATACTTAGAAAGTTAGGATTTTAAAAAAATGGATAAAGAGGAAAAGAGTATTAAATACTATTTATTAAGAAAAATTATAGTAGCTACATTTTGGCTACTTCTTTTCCTCTTATTTTTTGTCTTAAATATGATTAATCCTATTTGCTTCATGTATCAAATCTCTGACAGATTTAAAGGAAGTAGTACTGGTATTATTTCGCTTATTTTATTATCGCTTATATTTTCTATCTTCCTCTTCTCTCTAATATTCGCTATTATATCCCGCTCAATCAAAAAAGAAAAACTTATGGGGAAAGCCTTCAATATTTTAGATATCACCACAATCATTCCTGTTATTATGATGATATTTTTAATGGTTGATGTCTTATTCTTTTCTGTTGTTAAAGTATCAGGGCTTTCAATGAATAATACATTAATGAATGGTGATACCATCCTTGCTTATCACGCACCCGAAAATACAATAAGTAAAGAAGATATAGTTATCCTTTATACTGAAGTATATGGCGATAATATGTTAATTGTGAAAAGAGTTAAGGCAACTGAGGGTGATACCGTATCATTTAAAAACGTTGATGGGAATGCTATTCTAACGATCAACGGAATAGAAATTAACACTGGAAGTGTATTCGGTAGAGGATATGAATTCTTTGACGATTATACTCTAAAAGAAAATGAAATATTTGTTGTAGGGGATAATTATTATAATTCAATAGATTCAAGATATCTCGGGGTATTTAAAATTAAAGGAAGGGATAAAAATGCCACTTTCTGCGCTAAAGCGGTATATAGCATAAAACCATTTGGTAAAATAGAGAAAGACTTGGCACATAACTAGTAATGACTGATATATATTCAAGACCAATTCATTGGTATCCTGGTCACATGGCTAAGGCCATGAGACAGATGAAAGAAAAACTAAATCTAATAGATGTGATAATTGAGGTTTTAGATGCAAGATGCCCTCTTTCATCAATTAATCCATCAATAAAAGAGGCTATAAAAGAAAAACCTCTTCTTTTAGTGTTAAATAAAACTGATCTTGCGGACGATACAGTAACCAAAATGTGGGTTAAGGAATTATCTAAAACATATATGGTTGTGGTTACTGATTCGCTAAATGGGACAAAGAATATAGAATTAATATCGAGTGCCCTAGATAAATTATTAGAGGATAAAATTAAAAGTGCAAAAGAGAGGGGCATGAGTATATATCCCTTAAAGGCAATGGTTGTGGGTATACCTAACTCAGGTAAATCTACATTTATGAATAATTTAGCGAAAAGGAAGGTGCTTGAAGTAGGGAATAAGCCTGGAGTAACCAAAAACCAACAATATCTAAAGACATCTGATAAACTTCTTCTTTTAGATAATCCTGGTGTCCTATGGCCAAAGCTTGAAAATCAAACACAGGCAAAAATACTTGCCTTATCTGGTTCAATAAAAGATGAAATATTAGATATAGAATCAATAGTGAGATTTGGGCTAGATTTATTAAAAGAAAATTACCCTAATTTTCTAAAATTAAGATATAAACTTGAGTCACTTGATGGCGATCTAGTTGATCAAATCGCAAGAAAAAGAGGATGCATCTTAAGAGGCAACGAAATTGATTATCCTAAGGTATATGATATCATCTTAAGAGATATAAGATCAGGAAAGATAGGACGTATTAGTTTTGAAAGACCAAATTGATTTATATAAATATGAAAATAATCTCTTAAACAAGGGATATAAATATATATCAGGGTGTGATGAGGCAGGAAGAGGACCTCTTGCGGGTCCTGTTTACTGTGCCGCCTGCATCCTAGACCCAGAATATAAAATAGAAGGCCTTAATGATTCTAAAAAGTTGACCGAGAAACAAAGAGAAAAACTATTTGGTGAAATTAAAGAACACGCTCTCTCCTATTCCATTGTATCAATAGATAGTGAAACAATAGATAGAATCAATATCCTTGAAGCGTCAAGAAAAGGCATGGAAGATGCGGTTAAGAATTTAACCATTAAGCCAGACTATATACTCACAGACTATATGGATTTATACCATACAGATATAGAGTACTTAAAACTTGCACATGGGGATGCGCTATCTGCATCTATTGCGGCGGCCTCTATCCTTGCGAAGGTTTCAAGAGATAGATACATGACTAAAATTAGTAAGGAATATCCTGAATATGGGTTTGATAGTCATAAAGGTTATGGGACAAAAGCTCATATAGATGCGCTTAAAAAATATGGAGCGTCACCGCTCCATAGAAAATCGTTTAAGCCAGTGAAAGAAGTCCTAGAGGAACAACTTACTTTCGATTTTTAGATAAGAATAATTTTAAACCCTTAAAGAATTTGCCATTTAGAAGGACTAAAAATCCTTCTAATTTTCTTTCTGTAAAACCGCCAAATTTAGCGATTGCCCTTACTGGGAAGCCTTCACCTTCTCTTAAGAAATGTCTGATATAGAAGCTCATAAGTCTTCCGATTAATGATCTTGAATATCTAAGTTCAGATAGAGTGGTATTAAGTGTTACTTCTATTCTATTCTTCTTAATAAAGTTAAGACCCTGAGCCGGCTTGATATCTATAAACTTATAGAATTCTTCATCAGATAAATCATATGTGTCATCTAGTCTTTTATCTAATTTAACGCCTTCAATATTAACTTTATCTTTTAATCTAATATCATTTAGGGAAGCACCTATTTGAATTTCATATTCTCCATCTTCAATTTGGAACTTATCAGATAAAGAATCATATACTCTAAATGTATATTCATCAAATAGTATTTCTACTTCTTTTTCTTCACCTGGAGGTAGATTTACTTTTACAAAACCTTTAAGTTCTCTTTTAGGTCTTGAAACACTTGATTCTTTTTTAGAGATATATAATTCCGCAATCTCTTGTGCTTCTTTTAAACCAGTATTTTTAATAGTGAAAGATGCCTTGTCTTTTGAAAGTTTTAAATCCTTATATTCAAAACTAGAATATGATAAACCATATCCAAATGGATAAAGGACAGGAACATTAAATGTATCATAATATCTATATCCAACGTATATACCTTCTTTATAGTTGTTGTTGGATGGTTTAAGGAAGTTATCTTTTGTATTCACATCTTCATATGACATTGAATATGTTTCAGTTAGTTTACCAGATGGAGATACTTTACCAGTTAAAAGATCTAGGATTGCATCACTTGATGCTTGGCCTGATAGGTTAGTGAGGAAGATCGCATCTGCGTCTAATATAGGTTTAAGTTCTAAGGCAGAGCCTGCCTCTATTACTACCACAATCTTTTTACCTAGTGCTTTTAAATTATTGAATAGGTTAATTTGATTTTCTGGTAGTTTCATATCAACTCTATCATAACCCTCTGACTCCTTCTTCTCATCTAATCCTAAAAAGAGAAGAATAGTATCTGATTTTTCGGCTAACTTAGTCGCAGCTTTTAAGTATTTATTTGAGTTATGTTTATATCTTGAATATCCTTCGTTATATCCCACATAATCAAGGTTATATCTACCAATAAGTTCTAAGATATTTGAAGTCATTATAGGATTAACTAAAGATGAACCAGCTCCTTGGAATCTAGGTTTCATCGCAAATGAACCTATAACGCATACTCTTTCATTATCTTTTAATGGTAGTGCTTTGTTTTCGTTTTTAAGAAGAACCATTGTCTCAAGCGCAGCTTTATAGACAATATCATTTTGATCAATATAATTTAGTTCTTCCTTTGGTTTCACCATCTTATCAAGTCTTTCTCTTAAAGAAAGGATACGTTCAATGCATTCATCTACATATTTAGAATCAAGACTACCATTATTTAGTGCTTCTTCGACTTCTTCTATACCGTACTTACAATTAGGCATTTCAAGGTCAGATGAAGCGAAAACTCCTTTTAATCTATCGTTTGAACCGCCCCAGTCAGACATAACGAGTCCAGTGTAACCAAAATCTTTACGTAGTACTTCTTTTAATAAATATTCATTCTCATTAGAGTGAGTACCATTAATCATATTATAAGAAGACATAATAGATACAGGATTAGCGTTTCTAATTACCATCTCAAAGGCAGTTAAATAGATTTCCCTCATAGTCCTTTTTGAGGCGTTACTTGATGAAGTTAAGCGATTATATTCTTGGTTATTTAACGCAAAGTGTTTGATACATGAACCAATACCATTTTCTTGGATACCAGAGACTAGTTTAGATGCGAGTGTACCAGTAAGGTATGGGTCTTCGCTATAATACTCAAAATTACGTCCACAAAGTGGATTTCTTTTGATATTTAATCCTGGGCCTAAGATAATATCTACATCTAATTCTCTTGCCTCCTTCGCAAGGGCGTCTCCAACTTTTTCGCATAATTCCTTATTCCATGACATAGATAAGGCAGAAGACGTTGGAAAACAGGTCGCGGGTATAGATTTACCTATACCTAGGTTATCTGAATCAGATATTTTTCTAAGGCCCGTTGGGCCATCTGAGACTACGATAGATCTAATACCTAATCTATCAATAGAAAGAGTAGTCCAAAAATCCTTACCAGTAAGTAAAGAGGCCTTTTCATGATTTGTGAGTTCATTAATAATTGATTTATACTTCATACTATAATTTTAATATTATTGGGTAATAAACACAAATAAAAAAACTCCCAAAACCGCATTTCCATTAGGGATTTTACGATAAGGCTGACCTATGAGAATCGTGCGTGGCGTGATGCCACGCCTGATCTCTTGTTTGCTCGTTTTAGCAAACACCTTAACATTTTTTCAACTTTTTTATTATCTATTTGCTTGGCTATCCGCTCTTCTAAGGAAGCAGGATAAGGATATAGCTAAATCCGCTATTTTGCATGGCGTCATCGTCGGCTCGACGAACAATCGGGAAACCCGATTTTAGTTATTCGTTTTATTAAAAACCTTTTTTTATTGTCTTTATGTCGAGCTACGGGAAATAACGGCGCTGTCGTAGAGGATATTGCAAACTGTCAAAAACGAATTGTTTTATTTGTTTATATACAAATAAACAAAAAGGACTTGGAAATTAATCCAAATCCTTGTTTGTTGACCTCTCGTAATCGAATTTTTAGTTTTTCATAAAACTCCAATAGAACATTTTTTTGCAAATCGAATAAGAGAACGGTTAAATCTCGGGAAAATCCCAATCTTCTACCAAGGTAACGTAAAAGATATATTCTCTCGTTTCGGTATGACAAACAAATTGAGTTATCGTGCCTTTGTATAACGTGTATTCGTAGTATTCATTGCCATCGTCGTCGGTTTCAAAACGCAATTTAACGGTGTCGCCGGTGCCGTAGTTTTTGTCGGAGAAATAGTATCTGTCGGTGGACGGATTATCGATGAAGTTGAACATATTTTTGTATCTCGTATATGCTTGCTTTTTGTTGTTATACATATCCGTATTGTATTCGGATTTGACATATACGCCGCTGTTATTCTTGTAAATACAAACATGTTTGTCATCTTCATTGCTGAAGAAGCGTTTTTCGCCCAAGTGTGTTTCAACGATAAGATACTCGTAGTTTTTGGTTTTGTCGACCGTGATGGTATAGCCATCGTAACTTTCGTCTTCGACTAAATACTCCGCTAATTTGAGATCTTTTTGAATCTTGTTTTTAAGGTCGTAGCCAGAATAGCATTGGACTTCTCTAGCGCTTTCGACTGTGGGAAGATCGAAAGAGAAGGATTCTACAGTCGCGTGCAGGTTGAAGTAACCTCGTGTTTTGTCTGCGGGAACGTAGCCGTCAACTTCGACCAAGGCGGGATTTTGATAGGTGCCACCGAACAAGTAGGTATAGGATTCGTTGCTCGAATTTTTGAATGTGAATTTGCCCGTGATGTAGTCATATTCGAGAGATGCCAAACTGGCGTTGTCCGTTCCGCCTCTGACTTCGTTCATGAACATAAGCACAGGAGTGCCGTATTCGTCTTTGACATCGCCGAGGTAATCCGCGTCGACGGCGTGCAACCAGCAGCCGTAATCGGAATAGGTCTCGGTGCCTTCGTAAACGTAATAATCACTGACGTAGGAGGCAGTGATAGCCAAAAGGTCGAAATCACCCGTTCTCTTTCCCATCATTCTGAGTATTTCTTTGCCGTTTTCGTAGTCACGCCAATATACGACGCGGCATCCGTTCGCGCTTTTATAAGCGTATCCGCTGATGGACAAAGTGTACTTGGAAGGAATTTGTGCAACCGCTCTGCCTACTTCGTTAATTGCGGTGTTGAACTCGATAGAAGATGGAAGGTCTATACTTTCGACTTCGCCCACAGCTATTTCGTAAGTTCTCTTGTTTCCGTCTCTATAGGAAACCACCATCTTGGAAATGATGTTGCCATCGACCCCCGCTTCGTACGTCGCTGCGTATTGGTCCATTACGGTAAACGTGCCGTCATCGGTTTCCTCCCATTTTTTTTCTGCAAGGTTGGTAAGTATAGCCGCGTAAGATTGAGGAACGATGATCTCGCCCGATTTGCGGATATAGGTGTTGAGGAAAGGATAAGAAGTGTAATTCGTATCACCGAAAAATTCCGTGTAAGTAGTATAGTCTTGTCCGTTTCTCGTTTCGACAAGTTTGAGCAAGCCACCGTTACGATAGTACGTATCTTGATAGACCTTTGTTTGAGCAATGGTCACCTCGGATTCGGTCAAAATAAAGTTGACCTGACGTTCATTTTTGGTCGTAATGAGATCTTTGGTATTTGCAATCGCTTCGCCGATGGTCGCTTGTTTGACCTCGGGCAAAACACCGATGGAAGCTTTGCCGTAACTTATCTCCATATCGACGTTATTTCCCTCATAGTTGAAGAATATTTTAGTTATTCCCGAGTGTTGCAAAGAATAAATGATACGGAAAGTGAAGGGCAATTCTCTGTCGGTACGGGAGGTAATATTCACATCGACCTTTTCGCTGTCCTTTGTTATGGAACAATTTTCTCCCATCATGACTTCGGTGAAAAGATTGTAAAGTGATTTACCAACATTCTCTTCGATCATAGTGAAAACAATCGCGGCGGGATTGGGACCCGTGTCTGTGCGTTGAGCGTAACGGTTCGTGCCGTCGGTATTCGTTCCCGTGGCATAAAAGACGACTCTTTGACCTCCGGTCTCGCTCGTATATGCAAAGTAAGCGTCGACAAAATCATCGTTCTCTTTCAAGAAAGAATGATAAGTCAATCCGTCGCATACAACGTCGAAACTTCCCTTGTTAACGGCTCCGTTCATGCTGACGGTCAAGGAGTAATTGTTATCTTGGTGAAGGTCGATCTTGCTTTAAATGGAGTTCAACACGAGGTCCTTGACTTCACCTATAGTAGGGACGTCGTTTTTGTCGGAAGAACCGCCACCGTTTCCGTTGTCGGTCTGTAAGTTGTTACCACCGCCACCTAAATGGGCGCAAGCCATAAGGGAAAGGCTCGATGCAACGATGAGGCAAAAGGATAAAATAATCAAAAGTACATTCTTTCTCATTTTTTTCTGTTCTCCTTATTTTGACTTTATATTAAAACAGCGCTACCTTTCAGACGGCATAAGGATGCATATCTTGCGAGTAATGCTGTGTTTTTCCGTGTTGAGTTGTAGAGTTACCAAAATCAGGCAGATTTATGCCGTCTATCTGTCTGTCTGTCAAGATTGTCGCAAACTTCATTAGACTTGTAAGCTCCTCAAGGTAATTATTTAATAATTTATGTTATAATATAAATCCATTAATTTTGCAACCTTTTCAGGAACTATTTTTTCATTTCCATTCAAATAACAACCTTTAACGAAAACACACAAATAAAAAAACACCCTTTAGAAGAGTGTTTTTATTATAAGGGGGATGCGCCCAAAGTAGGACTCGAACCTACGACCCCCTGATTAACAGTCAGGTGCTCTAACCAACTGAGCTATTTAGCATTTAATAAAGAAAGAGCCTAGCAACGTCCTATTCTCGCATGTTTTACATACTACCTTCGGCCCTGAAGTGCTTAACTTCCGTGTTCGGAATGGGAACGGGTGGACCACTTCGGCATCATCACTAGGCAAATCTTTCAAAACTGGATACATACAAACAAAGTTAAGTCATCGATCTATTAGTACTGGTCAGCTTAACACATCACTGTGCTTACACACCCAGCCTATCAACCACGTGTTCTTCATGGGATCTTAATCTTGCGATGGGAAATCTCATCTTGAGGAGGGCTTCATACTTAGATGCTTTCAGCATTTATCCCGTCCGTTCTTAGCTACCCTGCAGTAGGACTGACATCCTAACAGGTACACCATAGGAACGTCCACCCCGGTCCTCTCGTACTAGGGGCAGCTCCTCTCAAATTTCCAACGATTGCGACAGATAGGGACCAAACTGTCTCACGACGTTTTGAACCCAGCTCGCGTAACGCTTTAATGGACGAACAGTCCAACCCTTGGAACCTTATCCAGCTCCAGGATGCGCCGAGCCGACATCGAGGTGCCAAACAACACCGTCTATATGAACTATTGGGTGTAATCAGCCTGTTATCCCCAGGGTAACTTTTATCCGATGATTTCCGACTCTTCCATTCGAAATCGGAAGTTCACTATGACCGTCTTTCGACCCTGCTTGACTTGTAGGTCTCGCAGTCAAGCTCGTTTATGCCATTGCACTCGATGAATGATTTCCAACCATTCTGAACGAACCTTTGCGCTCCTCCGTTACATTTTGGGAGGAGACCGCCCCAGTCAAACTGCCCACCTGACACTGTCCCTTAGGGTACAAACCTACAGGTTAGGCACTCAATGGTTGAAGGGTGGTATCCCAAGGATGGCTCCACCGAACCCAAAAGCCCGGTCTCAAAGCCTCCCACCTATCCTGTGCATCAACCATCAAATGTCAATATCAAGCTACAGTAAAGCTCCATGGGGTCTTTCCGTCTAGTCGCAATTAACCTGCATCTTCACAGGTACTAAAATTTCACCGAGTCTATTGTTGAGACAGCGCCCATATGATTCCATATGATTACTCCTTTCGTGCAGGTCGGAATTTACCCGACAAGGAATTTCGCTACCTTAGGACCGTTATAGTTACGGCCGCCATTCACTGGGGCTTCAATTCGTTGCTTGCACAACTCCTCTTGACCTTCCAGCATCGGGCAGGAGTCACCCCCTATACATCATCTTACGATTTAGCAGAGAGCTGTGTTTTTGGTAAACAGTTCCATGGGCCTCTTTTTTGCAGCTCTTACGAGCCCCCCTTCTCCCTAAGTTACGGGGTAATTTTGCCGAGTTCCTTAACAATAGTTATCTCGCGCGTCTTTAGATTTTCACCTCGTCCACCTGTGTCGGTTTGCGGTACAGGATGTATAGCAATTAGCCCTAGAAGCTTTTCTTGGAAGCCTAGATTCGCTTGAGTTACCCCAAGAGCCTCAGTTTATGCGGGGGCGGATTTTCCTATCCCCCAACCTTGTGCTCCGAGACCAGAATTCACTAACTGGCTCAAGTTATCTTTCTCCGTCACTCCATCAGTCACTATACATGTGCAGGAATATCAACCTGCTATCCATCGGCTACGCCTTTCGGCCTCGTCTTAGGACCTGACTAACCCAGGGCTGACGAACATTGCCCTGGAAACCTTGGACTTTTGACGGTAGGGATTCTCACCCTACTTATCGTTACTCATACCGGCATTCTCACTTCTTGTCGCTCCACGGAGCCCTCACGATCTCCCTTCAACGCAACAAGAACGCTCACCTACCACTCACATAAATGTGAATCCGAAGCTTCGGTAACGTGTTTTAGCCCCGATACATTTTCGGCGCAGACTCATTCGACCAGTGAGCTATTACGCAGTCTTTAAAGGATGGCTGCTTCTAAGCCAACCTCCTGGTTGTTTAAACGTTTCCACTTCCTTTCCCACTTAACACGTATTTTGGGACCTTAGCTGTCGGTCTGGGCTGTTTCCCTTTTGACCACGAACCTTATCACCCGTAGTCTTACTGCTGAATATATGTAATGGCATTCGGAGTTTGATTGAAATTGGTATCGTTAGAAACGACCCGCATCCATTCAGTGCTCTACCACCAAGACACTAAACTTCAACGCTAGCCCTAAAGCTATTTCGGTGAGAACCAGCTATCTCCGGGTTCGATTGGAATTTCTCCTCTAGGCACAGGTCATCCGGGCTCTTTTAAACGGACTGCGGTTCGGACCTCCATAGGATTTTACTCCTACTTCATCCTGCCCATACCTAGCTCACTCGGTTTCGGGTCTATGTCAACGTACTTAAGCGCCCTATTCAGACTCGCTTTCGCTTCGGCTCCACCCCTTCAGGCTTAACCTTGCACGTTAACAATAACTCGCCGGTTCATTCTACAAAAGGCACGCCATCACCCATTGACGGGCTCTGACTTGTTGTAAGCACACGGTTTCAGGTTCTATTTCACTCCCCTCCCGGGGTTCTTTTCACCTTTCCCTCACGGTACTGGTTCACTATCGGTCATTAGAGAGTATTTAGCCTTATGAGATGGTCCTCAAAATTCCGACAAGATTCCACGTGTCTCGCCGTACTCAGGTACCGAGTTTCCATTATTTCGATTACGGGACTATCACCCACTATGGTTCTCACTTTCCAGAGAGATTCATCTATAATAGAAATTTTTGACTCTTAATGGTACGAGGGCTGTTCCGCGTTCGTTCGCCACTACTAACGGAATCGCTATTGCTTTCTTTTCCTGCAGCTACTAAGATGTTTCAGTTCGCTGCGTTACCTTCCATTGCTGGATGACATTGCTGTCGGGTTGCCCCATTCGGAAATCCCCGGATCTCTGCGTACTTACTGCTCCCCGAGGCGTATCGCCGTTCGTCGCGTCCTTCATCGTCTTCTAATGCCAAGGCATCCACCATGCGCCTTATTTCCTTAACTTTGTTTTTTAAATGTATATATCCACTTTTCAAAGATCTTTCCGATCAGTCTTTGAAAACTAAACACGAAGTAATATTGAATCAAACGTTGAACACTGTATTTATAAACAAATATAGGTCGTTTCTCCCTATAAAGGAGGTGATCCATCCGCACGTTCTCGTACGGATGCCTTGTTATGACTTAACCCCAATCATCCATCCTACCCTAGACGGCTCCCTCCTCACGGTTAGGCCACCGTTTTCAAGCATTATGAACTTTCATGGTTTGACAGGCAGTGTGTACAAAACCCGAGTACGTATTCACCGTAATATTCTGACTTACGATTACTAGCGATTCCACGTTCATGGAGTCGAGTTGCAGACTCCAATCCCAACTGAGACCGACTTTATGAGATTAGCTTCACGTCACCGTTTTGCGACTCTTTGTATCAGCCATTGTAGCACGTTTGTAGCCCAGGCCATAAAGGGCATGATGATTTGACGTCATCCCCACCTTCCTCCAGCTTATCGCTGGCAGTCTGACTAGAGTATCTCAACTAAATGTTAGTAACTAGCCACGAGGGTTGCGCTCGTTGCGGGACTTAACCCAACATCTCACGACACGAGCTGACGACAACCATGCACCACCTGTGTCCCTGGTCCCCGAAGGGAAAGGCGTATCTCTACACCGGTCCAAGGCATGTCAAGGCCTGGTAAGGTTCTTCGCGTAGCTTCGAATTAAACAACATGCTCCACCGCTTGTGCGGGTTCCCGTCAATTCCTTTGAGTTTTAACCTTGCGGCCGTAATCCCCAGGCGGAGAACTTAATGTGTTAACTTCAGCACCGGGTAACCCCGACACTTAGTTCTCATCGTTTACTGCATGGACTACCAGGGTATCTAATCCTGTTTGCTACCCACGCTTTCGTGCCTTAGCGTCAGTGCCGGCCTAGTAAGCCGCCTTCGCCTCTGGTGTTCCTCCATATATCTATGCATTTTACCGCTCCATATGGAATTCCACTTACCTCTACCGTACTCTATTATGCCAGTATCGAATGCAGGCCGAGGTTGAGCCTCGACATTTCACATTCGACTTAACAAAACGCCTACGCACGCTTTACGCCCAATAAATCCGGATAACGCTCGCCCCCCATGTATTACCGCGGCTGCTGGCACATGGTTGGCCGGGGCTTATTCATCAGGTACCGTCAAGGTGAGTCATTTCCTACTCACTTTTTCTTCCCTAATAAAAGAATTTTACACTACAAATAGCTTCTTCATTCACGCACCATTGCTCGGTCAAGCTTTCGCTCATTGCCGAAAATTCCCTACTGCTGCCTCCCGTAGGAGTTGGGGCCGTGTCTCAGTCCCCATGTGGCTGTTTTACCTCTCAGTACAGCTACGCATCATAGACTTGGTGGGCCGTTACCTCACCAACTATCTAATGCGCCGCAAGGCCATCCTAGCGTGGAGCCTTACAGCTCCTTTAAACATCAGATCATGCGGTCCGATGTACTATCCAGTATTAGCATCCGTTTCCAGAAGTTATCCTCGTCGCTAGGGTAGGTTCCTTACGTGTTACTCACCCATTTGCCACTATCACCGAAGTGATCGTACGACATGCATGTATTAGGCATGGTGCCAGCGTTTATCCTGAGCCAGGATCGAACTCTCCGTAAATATTTATAGAAATGTAATCTATTTTCTTTACTGAGGTTTCAATTGACTTGAAACATTAAAAATTGTTTGATTCACGCTTCATGTTTAGTTTTCAAAGACCAATCTTACACGCATTTCTTCTAACGCGTGCTTATTTAGTTTATCATTATATTTTTTTTATGTCAACATATTTTTTTTGATTTTTTTAAATATTTTTTTATTCCTTTTTAAACTATGTTTAAGTCTAAAAAAATTTCTCTAGATTTGGGTAAATTTTCAGTTCATTCGTTTTAATATATTGAAATAAATATAATGAAATACAAAATAAAAAGGACTAAATTGTCCTAATTATTTTTAATTATTTTTTTAATTTATTTTAATTGAATTACAAGTCTAATTAAATCTTGAACTAAAACGTAACCAATTAATATTAATAATAGGACAAATACAACGTTAATAATTATTGATTCTACCTTAGGATTTATCTTCTTTCCGGTGATACCTTCTATAAAGAGGAAGAGTATTCTTCCACCATCAAGCGCAGGTATTGGAAGAAGGTTCACTATACCTAAGCTTATAGATAAGAATCCTATAAAATATAAGAGATTTATAAATCCCGCAGCTGAGGTAGATGCAACCTGATTTAAGATAGTAATAAATCCACCTAAACTATTTAAACCTACTTCTTTTGATGAGAATAGTAAGAATAAAGTTGAAAATACTGTCGCAATGGCTCTATAGAAGTATCTTAAGCCATTAAGGAGGCCTTCACCTAGACTAAATTTAGTAGGCGCAGATATACCTATAAATTTAGTTACTATAGTATACCCCTGACTAAGTAATAGTTTTTCAGAGTATATTTGGAATACTCCAGTAGTATGAGTTCCACCATCTCTTAAATATTCAAGCGCAACATTACCACCAGATAAGACAGATTCTGAAGTCGCAAATGAGCATAGATCTGCCCAAGTTTCAATTATTTTAGTTTCTTGAATGGTTAATTCTGAATCACCATAGTAATATGCTTTAGTGATGATATCTCCATTTCTTAAACCATTATTTGCTTGGTATGCGATTGTTTTATTAGTTCCCCCAAGCGCAGCCTTAGTTTCGACTATTACTTTCACAAGTTCTGCATTTTCACTTGTTATGTCATCGTCATATGACGATATACCTAAATTATTAAATGCATAACTTGCGAACGCTATTGTATTATATGTAACCCCATCTCTTAGATATGTGATAGGAAGCTCTCTTTTTTGTGATGAATATATGGCATACGCAAAGCTTCCTTCTTGGGTTTGGCCCCCGGAAAAACCATATTCACTATCTATATCGTATCCATCGATAACTAAAATAGTATCGCCTTTTCTAAGTCCTGCCTTATAAGCAGAATCTGATGCATCACCTAAAGTACTAGTATTACCTATGCTTGTCCCCACAATTAATCCTAGAATAATCATTGTGACAAATGCGAGTATAAGATTATTTAGTGGGCCACCTAAACAAATCAAGAATCTTTGCCATACTTTTTTCGCGAAGAATGTTTTCTCATATGGAGATATTTGAACTTCATTCTTTTTTGAATAGTACACTAAGGCATCACGTTCCACTTCATATTCATTAATATAAAGAGGCGCCATATCTTTACCTAATAAATCAAATTTTTCTACTGTGATTAAAGGTGCATCTTTATATTCTTCATCGGTTGTTTTTAAGATGATTTTAGATATCCTATTTTGGTCGTTTAATACTATTCTTATTTTATCCCCTTCATTTAATAAAGAAACAGCTTCATCTTCTCCTGCCATAGCGCAGAAACCGCCAATAGGGAAGGCTCTTATTGACCAATAAGTTTCACCTTTCTTTTTAGATAAAAGTTTTGGACCCATACCGAATGCGAATTCATTAACTTGAACTCCTGCTTTCTTTGCGAAAAAATAATGTCCAAATTCATGGAAACAAACCAGTACGCCTAAAACTAATATAAATATAAGTATATATAATACAATCATCTTTCGCCTCTACCATAGGTTTTAATAACCCAGTCTTTAACTATCTTATCATATTTTAAGATATTTTTGATACTAAGTGCTTCATCTACCTTAAAATAATCTAATGCTTTATTTACGATTTTATAGATATCAGTATATTTAATTTCATCATTTAAGAATAAATATACTGCACTCTCGTTTGCTGCATTAAGAACTGTAGGGTATAGTCCTCCCATCTTAAGTGCTTTAATACCTAGGTTAATAGATGGAAATTTATTTTCATCTATCTTTTCAAATATATAATTTCCCTCCATATGCCTCATAGGGTATCTTATTTCTGGATAATATAGGGCTCTTATAATAGGATCTCTCATAGATGGGATTGATGCCCTATATTTAATAGATCCATCTTTTAGTGTTACATATGAATGAACCATAGATTTTCTATTTACTACCGCATGGATTTTATCTATTGGATAATCAAATAAATAATAAGCCTCAATTAACTCAAAAGTTTTGTTCATCATTGTTGAACTATCTATAGTTATTTTGGGTCCCATCTTCCAGTTTGGATGGGCTAGAGCCATCTCTTTACTAACATTTTCTAAATCTTCTATCTTGTAATCAAAAAATGGGCCACCAGATGCAGTAATAGTAATTTCATCGACATTATCATTATATTCATCTAATAATTCCCAAAGGGATGAGTGTTCTGAATCGATTGGGTAAAGTGTTTCGTTATATCTTTTAAGATATTTTTTAACTATTTCTCCCCCTATCACAAGGGTTTCTTTATTCGCAAGAAGAACTTTCTTATGATGCTTGATCGCATTTATAGTAGGATAAAATCCTGCTGATCCAACTAAGCTATTTAATACTTCATAGTCTTCTTCTAAACTAGTAAGTTTTATAAGACCACTAGAGCCAAAAAAGAAAGTAATATTAGGATACATACTTTCAAGTTCTTTATTTCTTTTTTGGGTATATACATATTTTGGGTTAAACTCTTCTATCTGTTTTTTAAGTAGTGATACATTAGATTTACACGCAAGTCCTAAAACATTAATATCTTTATATTCTTTAATTATTTCAAGAGTTTGTGTGCCGATAGATCCAGTTGACCCAAGTATTACAATGCTGCGCATACTGAAATTATTGTCACATAAATAGTTAAGAAGAATGATACAAATAGGTAGGAATCAAATCTATCTAAGATACCGCCGTGGCCAGGGAAAATTTGTGAATAATCTTTAGCGTTATATCTTCTTTTGATGCTTGAAGCAAAAAGGTCACCTGTTTCATCAAGAATTGATAAAGAAATGGATAATATAGCGCATAAAAGAATCTGATACCATAACTTAAATTCAGTACCAAATAAATATTTATTTGTGCCTGTCAAGAAAACAAATAATGTAGGTATAATTAGTGCCGCAATAGTTCCTGCGAGAGAACCTTCAATTGTCTTATTTGGAGATATTTTTGGAGCAAGCTTGTGTTTGCCAAACTTAGAACCGATAAAATAAGCTGCAGTATCGGTTGATACGCAAACAAGAAATAAGTATACAACAACTAGTAATCCCCCTCTATAAAGACCTGTCTCAAGGCTTCTTAGATATGAGAAAGATGCAAAACCTATTGAAGGATAGAAGATTGTGAGTAAAAGATTAGAACACTTTAGGTCACGTTTAATTATTTTAATTACCGACATTATCGCAAGCCCTATAGCTAATAGGATTAATATCCATAAGTATAGTTTAAATATCAAGAATACTAAAAGTCCAGTATACATAAGACCATTAATACTGATTAATACAATATTTACAATACCCCATTTTTCTTCTTGTTTAAATAATCTTTCAAGTTCCCACGCTGCACCAATAGACAACATACCAAATACAATATATAAAGGTATAGAACCAAAGAACGCAATAGGTAATAGTACAGCTAGTAAAACTATCGCAGTGATAGTTCTTTTCTTTAAATCTTTCATTTTATCCCTCCGTATCGTCTTTCTCTTGTGTAATATTCTTCTATAATATTATCTAAATCTTTTTCAGTAAAATCAGGCCAATATGTATCTATAAAGAATAGTTCTGCATAGGATGATTCAAGCAAAAGATAATTAGATAATCTTTTTTCTTTTCCTGTCCTTATTAGGATATCTACTTTAGGTAAATCTTTAGAAGATAGATAACTATATATAGTATTTTCATCTACTTCTTTAATACCTGCTTTAATGATTTCATTAATTGCGTTCTTAATATCATCTAATGCCCCATAGTCAAAACAAATATTTAGAATTAATCCAGTACTATCTTTTGTTTCATTTATAAGATGATTTAAGGCATTAAGTGTATTAATTGGAATTCTATCTTTTCTCCCTGAAACTATTACTTTTATATTATTGGATTTATAATATTCAATGTCTTTTTCAAATGAAATTGGAATATTCATTAAAAAATCAACTTCCTCTTTAGGCCTTAACCAGTTTTCAGTAGAAAAACAGTATAGAGAAAGTGCTTTGAGATTAAGAGTAGATGCGTGTAACGCAATTTTCTTTATATTATCAAAGCCAACCTTATGTCCGTATGTACGTGATTTTCCTTTTTCTTTTGCCCATCTTCCATTGCCATCAAGAATTAAGGCAATATGATTAATTCTTTCTTTTTCCATAAGTAAATTATTAAAGGGGTGCACAACACCCCTTTAGAAATTAAATTGTCATAATATCTTTAACTTTCTTATCAAGTTCTTCATCTATCTTAGATATGAACTTATCAGTTAAATCTTGAACATCTTTTAGATATGCTTCAAGCATATCTTCAGATATTTCTTTATCTTTTTCATTTTTCTTCAGTGATGCGTTTATATCTTGTCTAATATTTCTAATCGCAATCTTAGCGTCCTCAGAATTCTTTTTAACGTCTTTTACTACGTTTCTTCTGTTTTCTTCTGTCATTGGAGGTAAAACGAGTCTAACTCCAATACCATCATTTTGAGGTGTAACCCCTAGATTACATGAGTAGATTGCTTTTTCGATTTCTTTTAGAGTTGATTTATCATATGGTTTAATGTAAATTTGATTAGCTTCTGGGACAGTTATACCACTAATTTGATTGATTGGTGTTTGAGTTCCATAGTAATCAATTCTAACTGAATCAAGCATTTTAGGGTTTGCCCTGCCTGTCCTTGCCTTTTGAAGTGTGGATTTTAGATTATCTAAGACACCTTCCATTTTTTCTTCACATAAAAACATTAATTCATCTGAATCCATAATTAACCTCTCCTAGTAATTAAAGTGTGTGATATTTCACCTTTAATCGCTCTTTCAATTGAATTTTCTTCCAAGATATTGAAAACAATGATATCGATATTATTATCATCTGCGATAACTGCCGCAGATAAATCCATAATAGCTAAGTTATTTTCAATTAATTCTCTATGATTAAGTATATCATACTTTTTCGCATTAGGATTTAATCTTGGGTCACTATCATAAACACCATCTACTCCAAGTTTTCCCATTAATACCTTAGATGCACCAATATCAGATGCCTTAAGTAGGGCTGCGGTATCAGTAGAATAATACGGTCTTCCTGTACCACCAGCAAAGATTACAACTTTATTTTCATCTAGTGCCTTAACTGCATCATCTTTATAATAGTTATTAATTGGCGCTATATCAAGTGATGAAAATAGTTCACATCCTACACCCTTACTTATAAGAACGCTCTTAAGCGCAAGAGAGTTCATTATAGTACCAATCATACCCATATAGTCGCAATCTACTCTATCAAGGTTTAATATTTCTGCATCCCTTCCTCTAAAGAAGTTTCCACCACCAAGCACGATAGCGATAGATGCATTTTTCATATTCTTTATAATATCATCAGCGAGGTTGTTTAAGACTTCTGGGTCAATACCAAATTCTCTTTTGCCTCTTAAAGCTTCGCCAGATATTTTTAATAAGATTCTATCCATAGCACGCCTCCTTTTATGAAAAAAGAACACTAAAAGTGTTCATTTTTCAAGAAATTAGTTCTTAACAGCGTTCATTACTTCGTTAACAAAGTCGTTTTCTTTCTTTTCAATACCAGCACCAACAACTACTCTTAAATAAGAGTGTACTTTAGTGTGGTTTGAGTCAAGATAAGCGCCTACAGTAGTGTTAGGGTCAGTAACTAAAGCTTGATTTACTAAACAGATTTCTTTTAACTCTTTATTTAATCTTCCTTGAACCATTTTTTCAACGATAACTTCTGGTTTTGGTTTAGGAAGGGCTGCGTTTTCAGCTAAAGCTTCCTTAAGAAGAGTTTCTCTTTCATTATTTAAGAATGCTTCATCAACATATGTTTCATCGATGTATTGAGGATCATTAGCACATACATGCATAGCTACAGCTTTAGCAACTTGTGCATCACAAGCATCCATTACAGTAACAACAGCGATCTTTCCACCGTTATGTTTGTATACACCAAATACTTGACTATCTTCTTTAGTAACTACTTGAACGTTTCTTAATTCAATCTTTTCGCCAATTACACCACTAAATTCTAATACTTTGTCAGAAAGTTTAGCACCATCAGGTAGTACAGTGTTTAAAGCTTCTTCAGTATTATTAGGGTGATTAGCACTGATAACTTTAGCAACTTCAGCTTGGAATGCTTTGAATTTAGCATTCATAGCAACGAAGTCAGTTTCACAGTTAATTTCAAATAGAGTGGCAGTATTACCATCAACTAAAACTTCAAATAAGCCTTCAGCAGAAGTTCTTCCAGCTTTCTTAACGGCTTTAGCGATTCCCTTTTCTCTTAACCATTTAACAGCTTCTTCTAGGTTTGAGTTACATTCAGCTAGTGCTTTTTTGCAGTCTAAAACGCCAGCACCAGTTCTTTCTCTTAATTCTTTTAGGTCTTTTAAATTGATTTCCATAGGTATACTCCTTATTTTCTTTCTGCAAGTAAAGCTACGAGGTCAGCCTTGAGTAGTTTAGAATAAGCGCTTGATTCAAGACCTCTTGATTTAGCGATTTCCTTTAAATCTTTAACAGTTTGTTTTGCTAACCATTCTGGATCATATGATTGATCAGAAGATTCTTCAGCTTTTACTTCTTCAACCTTTACTTCTTCAGCTTTAGGTTCTTCAGCCTTAGCTTCTTTCTTTGGAGCAGCTTTCTTTTTAGGTTTAGCTTCTTCCTTAACTTCTTCTTCAGCTGGTTTTTCTTCTACTTTAACTTGTTCAACGAGAACAACTTCTTCTTCAGGAGCCTCTTCTTTCTTAGCAAGTCCTGATTCAGCAAGGATAGTTTCTGGAGATTCAACAACACCACCAGCTCCTTCGATTAATGCGTTTGCCATTGCAGATACAATGAGTTTGAGTGATCCGATAGCGTCATCATTTGCAGGGATAACATAATCAACGTCATCTGGATCGCAGTTTGTATCAACGATTCCAAATACTGGAATGTGAAGTTTCTTAGCTTCTAAAACTGCAGTTCTTTCTTCATGTGGATCGATTACGAAGATTGCTTGAGGTAGTGATGTCATATCAAGAATACCACCTAAGAATTTTTCGCTACGAGCCATTTTGTTTCTAATTTCAGCAACTTCTTGTTTAGGTAAAGCTTCAAAAGTACCATCTTGTTCCATTTGTTTATATTGGAGATACTTGTTTACTGACTTTCTGATAGTGCCGTAATTAGTTAGAGTACCACCCAACCATCTTTGGTTAACGTAGTAATGACCACATCTAATAGCTTCATCTTGGATAACCTTTTGAGCTTGTTTCTTAGTACCTACGAATAGTACTTTTCCGCCAAGTTCTCCGATTTCCTTGAATACTGTATAAGCTTGGTCAATACACTCAGAAGTTTTTTCGAGGTCAATAATATGTGTGCCTGCTCTTTGAGTGTAGATATATGGTGCCATCTTTGGATTCCATCTACCTGTTTGATGTCCGAAATGTACACCGGCTTCAAGTAAAGCCTTCATTTGAATAACTGCCATAAAAAATATTTCCTCCTTATTATCTGATTTACTCCTCCACGTGCATCTACGCATCCGGGCACCTATATTTAGGCTCTTGCCCTCCGCTCCGCAGTGTGTGTATTTTTATAGCCTTGTTTATTTTATCAAAACGAAATCGAAAATACAAGTATTTTCTTAAGCGATTTATTTTATGGGTTAAAAAGTAGAACGACAGGACAATGATCTGAGCCGTAAACATCGTTTAAGATGAGTGAATCTTCTATATGATTTCTGTAGTCATTGTCTACTACAAAATAGTCGATTCTCCACCCTACATTGTTTGCCCTAGCGTTTGCTCTATAACTCCACCAAGAGTATTTAACTTGATCAGGATAAAGATATCTAAATGTATCGGTAAATCCTGAATCTAATAGTAATCCAAACTTTTCTCTTTCTTCATCGCTAAATCCTGCATCAAAATGGTGAATTGATGGATTCTTTAAATCTATTTCGTTGTGCGCAACATTTAAATCACCACAATATACAACGTGTTTCTTTTCTTTTAGCGATGAAAGATACTCTCTCATGGCATCCTCAAATTCCATTCTGTATGGAAGACGTAATAATCCATCTTTAGAGTTTGGTACATAACAGGTTACAAAATAGAATGTTTCATATTCAAGAGTAATAATACGACCCTCGTCATTGTGAAGACCATTCATGCCATATATAACATTTAAAGGTTTATTTTTTGCGAATATCATTGTACCTGAATAACCTTTTCTTTCAGCACTATTCCAGTAAAGGTTGTATCCGTGATCATCTATATAGACTTGGTCTTCCGTCGCTTTTATTTCTTGTAGAGCTAAAAAATCGGGTTCTTCTTTTTCTAAAAAATCATAAAAACCTTTAGTTAATACCGCTCTTAATCCATTCACATTCCATGATATAGCCTTCATTTTCTTCCTCTTTTTAATAAATATTTATTCGCAGCTTTAAGCACCTCTTTATCTGATTTATGAGTAATTTCTCTAAGTGCTTTTTTACAACTTAACCATTTATAATCAATTACTTCAGCATTATCAACCTTTATATCACCATCTACTGTTCCTATAAAGAAAGTGACATCTTTTAATACCCCTTCTTCAGGCGAATAAGTAATTGTTTTCTTAAATGAATAATCGATGTTTAATTCTAATCCTAACTCTTCCTTAATTTCACGTTTAACGCATTCTTTTATAGTTTCATTTTTTTCAATATGACCCTTAGGAAGTGAGTTATGACCTAATCCCATACATTCAACTAAATATTCAAAATTTCCTTTAGAATCTTTTCTATATAGCACCGCACCATAACTTCTTTCTTTTTTAAGCCCAAGTACTGGTTTTAATTTAAATACTATAGCCTCATATGGCTTAAGCGGTATCATCATATCAAGTTGACATGCATCTGGATAGGTAGATAATACTGGTTCAAACTCATAATTTAATAGTTCATCAGGAATTACATAGTTTATTTCTTTGTCCTTAAAATTTCCTATGATAAATAGTGTTTCATCTTTATAAGTTCTGGTGTATGAAATAGTACTTTTATCCTTATGATTATATTCTCTGATATCGCCATAAATAGCGGTTTCAGATGATTTCTTAAGATTAATTAATTTCTTATAATATTGATAAACACCATCTTTATCTTTTAAATCATGATCAACATTTATCATCTTGTAATCAGGATTTACTTTTTGCCACGGAATAGCACTTGAAAATCCTCCATTATCGCTTCCATCCCACTGCATAGGGCGTCTCGCATTATCTCGGGCACCATTTGAAATCATCTTCATACGATGTTTTTCTGGCATAGGAATCTTCTTAAATATTTTATAGATGAAGTGAGATACAGGATCCATACATTCATCTATTGTTTCAAATGGATGGTTATCAATTCCTATTTCTTCGCCTTCATAAATGAATGGGATTCCATAACCCATAAAAGTGATTGTTGAAAGCATCTTTGCGATTTCTTTTCTATATTCAGTTGAATTTAATCCAAATCTAGATACTGACCTTGGTACATCGTGGTTTTCAAGTACAAGTGTATGCCACCCATTTAAGTAATCTTTGATTTGAGGATTTATTAATCCTTTTTTAAACTGTATAATATTAAACTTCTTCTTTAAAAATGGAAACATTATACAGTCACTTTGAAGATGGGTAAAATTGAATAAGGCATCTATTTCATTATTGTCTTCGTTTACGTATTTTGCGGACTCTTCCTCATTAGATTGGTATGACTCACCCACAATAAATGTGTCATATTTAGAAAAAGCTTTTTCATTTAATTCGTGAAGGAATTCATGCATACGTGGTCCATCGACAAAGTATTCCATACCACCAGAGGCAACTACATTGTGTTTTGCGTTAGGAAGGCCTGGGACTTTAGAGAAGACGTTAAATACGTCCATTCTAAATCCATCAACACCCATCTCACAATAAAACTTAAATATATTGGCTACTTCTTCCCTAACTTTAAGGTTTTCCCAGTTTAAGTCAGGCTGTTCCTTAGTGAATAAATGAAGATAAAATTCATCTGTATCTTCAATTCTCTCCCAAGCTGAACCAGTAAAAGACGATGTCCAGTTATTTGGAGGAAGTAATTTGTCTTTATCTTTTATTCCCTCTTTAATGATGTAGTAGTCTCTATAAGGACTATTTTTATCACTTAATGCTTTCTTAAACCATTCATGCTTGTCAGATGTATGATTAAATACTGCATCCATTATGACTTTTAAATCTCTTTTATGACATTCGTCTATTAATCTCTTAAAATCTTCCATTGAGCCATAATCACTACTCATATCAAGATAATCTTCAATGTCATAACCAAAATCTTTATTAGGTGATTTATAAAGAGGCGAGAACCAAATAGCGGTTACGCCTAATTCTTTAACATAATCTAGTTTCGATATAATACCATCTATATCACCAATTCCATCATTATTGGAATCCATAAAGCTTCTTGGATATATTTGGTATATTATCGCATTTTTATACCATCTAGTTTTCATAGAAGTTCTTTAATCTTATCTTCAAATGATCTTGGTTTATCAGTTGGTTCAAATCTATTAACCACATTACCATTTCTATCAACCAAGAATTTAGTAAAGTTCCACTTAACCTTCTTTCCCTTATTTTCAGGAGCGTTATCTTTTAAGAACTTAAATAATGGATCTTCATCTTTTCCGTTGACATTAATTTTATCAAATCTAGGGAATAGAGTTTTATACCTCATAGTACAGAACTCATGAATTTCTTCATTAGTTCCAGGTGCTTGACCTAAAAATTGGTTGCATGGGAAATCTAGAATCTCAAAGCCTTTATCTTTTAACTCTTCATACATAGCTTCAAGTTCTTCATATTGTGGGGTAAAACCACATTTTGTAGCGGTATTAACGATTAATAATACCTTGCCTTCAAATTCTTTTAGTGAAGTGTCAACTCCATTCTTTTTAACCATAAAATCAAATACTGTCATTTCTGCCTCCGTGTTAATTAAATTATCAATGATTTATATAAATAAATCAATAATTATATATTTTATTGTGTTATTTTTTCTTAAACCTACACTCATAGATTTAATTATGATACAATCTATTTAAGAGGTGAAGATATGCCGTTTAATACCACAATAAACACAATGAAAATGTTACTTAATCTATATAAAACAGGAAATATCACTGAAGTCGTTATTAAAAATGACAAAGCTAGTAAACCTGTAATTAATGAAAGAAAGGAAAGTCCTATGCTTGATAGGGTAAGCCCTATTTTTGTTGGGTTTGACCTTCTTTATGTAGATAGCTTTTTAAATGAATTATTAAATGAACCATCAATACATATTAATAGGCTTATGGTATTAAAAGGAAATAAAGTTGTAAAAGAGTACTATAAAGCACCATATAAAAGTGATAATTGGGACTCTTGTTACTCCCTCACAAAGACAGTTGTAGCTTTAGGAATTGGTCTTTTAGTTGATGATGGACTATTAGATTTAGACGAATATGCCTACGATATCTTAATGAAAGATAAACCAATAATGGTTTTATCAAATAAAAAGATCAAGGTTAGAGATTTACTCACAATGTCTACTGGTAATAAATTCAACGAGGTATCTACATCGGGTAGTAGCAACTGGGTTAAAGATTTCTTTAACACAGATAGTAAGTTCCCTATAGGTAGTCAATTTGAGTATAATTCACTTAACACTTACATCTTAAGCGCTATTGTGAAAGAAAAAGCGGGAATATGTTTAAGCGAACTTGTTGGCGAAAGAATATTTAAGAAACTAGGCATCGTAAACTATTATTTTGAAACTTCCCTTGAAGGCATTGAAAAGGGGGGATGGGGCTTATACCTCACTATTGAGGATATGGCTAAACTTGGCATTTTAATAAAAGATAGAGGTATATATAATAATGAAAGAATAATCTCCGAATACTGGGTTAGTGAAATGACTAAAACTCAAAATGAAGCCACTAAGTTCTTCCATAGATATGACTATGGATATCAAATGTGGGTTAATGAAGAAAAGAACGTGTCTTTATTTAATGGTTTATTTGACCAAGATATATTAATTTATAGAAATGAAGATGTCATCATTGTGGTTAATTCGTCTAATCCTGAGGCATTCCACGGATCTAAATTCTATGATATCGCTGATAAATATTTCCTTGATGGTATAAACAAGAAGATCAAATATACAAAATATTATGGAGAAAGAAAACTAGATAGTGTTAAGTCTTTGCTTAATATAGTTCCAATACTTTTAAATAGGGAATTTATGGCTTTAGGTGACCAGAGGGCATCTACTTCTATTCTTCCCTTAATTCTTCAGGCAACCTTTTCTACTTACTCAACTGGATTAAATAGTATGATGTTTAAAAAAGAAAAAGATGCATACACCCTATGTATTAAGGAAAATGATGCATCATTCGAAATACGGTTTAATTTTAAAGATGGTATATACCAAACCCTTGATATTTATGGAAATAAATTTGAATTGAACTCTAGTGCCGTATTCACTCTTGATGAAAAAGGTAGACCCGAATTAATTATTACTATTAACTTTTTAGAGTTTGCATCTACTAGATATATTAAATTTAAAATTGTTGATTCTGATGAAACTATGGATGCAATATTCACAGAGTTCCCTGATGAAGAATTTGCCTTAAAACTCGCAAATTATCAAGATGAAAAAACTAAGAAAGCTCTTGATAGAGTTAAAAAACTTGTGGACCAAGATTTCGTGAAAGGAAAGGTAAAAGGAATATTTAGCCCTTCACTAACTTTAAACGATAAATAATGATGAAAAAACGCTATTTCTAGCGTTTTTCTATTTTAGATGAATATTCATATAAAGCGATTGATACTGCATTAGTAATATTTAGAGAATCTATCTTATCTGAATGTTTAATTATTAATGAGTTCTCATCTAAATATTTCTGGTCAATTCCTGTGGCTTCGTTTCCAAATACAAGTGATATAGGATATTTATTAAATTCTTCATCTCTTAATGATTTTGATGCTTGAAGCATAAATTTATATAGAGTATGCTTAGGATATTTTTTAATATATTCTTCTAAAGAATCAAAATATTCAACATTTACACTAAAGATTGAACCCATGGATGATCTAATTACCTTAGGGTCAAACATATCAACGCCAGGCCTTATTATCGCAATATTATGAATATTGAATCCAAGTGAACTTCTTATAATAGTTCCAAGATTGCCCATATTAGATGGTCTATCAAGAACTAGATGGTTATCATTATCTAGTTCTATTTTGTATTTTCTAAATATACCTATTACGAAGATATTTTCTTTATCAGATAATTTATTAATTAACTTATCATTGATAAATATCTTATCTTTAGATACTAAACCATTAATTTCATTTAGTACTTCTTCGTTAGTAAAAGTGGAATGAATTAATACCTTTTCAACATATTCATTCTTATTTCTTAATAATTCAATTGTGGGGAATGCGCCTAATGAATATGAATATTCTAAAACTTTTTTATATTTTATTATTTCCATAAACACCCTCTTACTTAGTTATTCTTGATTGAATATATAAATCAATATCATCAACGATATATTTCATTCCAAAAATATGTAAAGCATCATAGAACGAAACAATGTACTCCATAACTGAATACTTATTAAATAAATCTACAACTTCTTTTCCGGTCATATTTTTGGTATTTTTATATTCTTCAATACATGAAATTAAGAATAGTAGTTCTTTTGGAATATTGTTATGTAGATTCATTACTTTTTTTACTTTCCTCGTCTTGTTTGATTCTTTCAATCTCACTATTAGTGATATCACTCAAATTCTTATCATTAATCTCTACTAATTCTTTAGCTTCTGATTTATCCGCAAATGCATCAAAGATAGATTGTTTTTCTTTTAATAGTTTAAGTAAGCCTTTAGATACAAGTTCATTAACCGCATCTTTTGAAGTACTCTTATCTATTCAATAAGAAGATAAAGAGGATAGGTCTTTTTCTATATTTTTTATTTGTTTAATTAAATCACTAGCTTGGCTAAATTTAAAATTTCTCTCCATCCTCTTAATTATATCATTTATAACTCTAATATATTTGAATATATTAAGATAGGGCGAACAATTGCTCGCCCTATAAAAACTTATTATTTAGAACATTCTATTTGTTTTATGCATCATGATTTAATGTTTTATATTCTATAATCAGTTCCCTCACGGCTTTTTCAAATATATCTAAGTCAATTAATGCACACCCTTCTTTATTTAAATAATCTACTCCAAACTCGTCATATAGATTATTATTATTCCAAGAAACCTCTATTTTTTCTGCATGGCGTCTAAATGTAACATTTGGATAAAAAGCGCCAACAACATAAAAGTTCCAATTATGTTTTCTTCTCCAATCTTCAACTTTAGACATATACTCCTCAGCCTTGGCAAGTTCAGCATCATCATCAAGTTTATCGAAATCAACTAGGATATCTTTTTCGTTAGGGAAACATGAACCAATCGTATCTTCAGAACCAAATGGGTACGGGTCCTCTAGGATTATATCTTTTAAATGGTCAACAAAAAAATCAATTACAGTTATATTAGACCATCTTGTTACTCTTTCCTCACCATTATAGGTAAAACTAGATATGTTTTTTCCTTCCACGTTAACAGTAAATTCGAATAATGAGTCATTTATTCTATTCACTAAAAAACTAAAATTATTTGTTACTGCCATTATTACTGCCTCCAATTTTATTCCTAATAACTTTCATATAGAACTTTCTGTCAATTTTTTCCAATTTGTACATTTCTTTTAATACAGAACTAGGTATTTCGCTGTGTTTTGTTACTTCATATGAATGATACCCGTTTTGAGGAGTGTTATCAGGCATAAACACAACTATCTTTCCGTCCCCGGTTACATTATATACTCGTTTTCCGTAAGAAATACCACTATTTAGTAATTTATTTCCTTCTTTCGTACTTTTTATTGGGTTTGGCGTTCCCCAACCTCCTACATCATGTTTTTTAGATGGAGCATATACTTTTTTTGTAACAAGTAGTTCTTCAATATTGCCTTTTGTTGGTGGACCACCAACATAGCCCTTAGGATTTCCCATTTTTGCCTCCGTAATGCTTCGATGTCTCGCTCTCAAAATTTATTATTTTTGTTCTAGTGTTATCGACGACATCAAAAATATCTTTTGGCATTAAACCGTATACAACTATTACTGTCGGGTCAACTCTTTTAAGTAGTTCAACTAGGCCTAATTTAAAGTATTTTCTTTGTATTTTGTGATTTAGTACTCCCAAGGTAGATATAGCAACAACTCCTCTTTTAGGCAATCCAAGGAAGCAAAAGTCATAACTTCTTTCATCTGTCCACCTAACGTTAGGAATAACTTGGACTCCTAGTGAAGCCATCCACGATTCAAAATATCTTGTCCTCCTAACGCTATCTAGCTGTTTGCACAAGGGGAAACCAAAGCCCAATGAAAAGTCTGGCCCTATTATTCCTCCATATTTTTTAATTGACGATAAGGAAAAACCTCTTTTATTTTCTAAGTTTCTTGTGGCACCTATCCAAATACCAAATGGACCATCGAATTTTTGATCATCTATATAAAAATGTATAAATGTATCTTTAAGGTCCCCTTTTACGTTTTTTCTTTGGTCATATGGTATTATTCTTTTTGGAGTTCTGTATACATTATTTGGTACAACCGGAATCTCCCAAAAACCATCAAATGTCGATTTTTGTATCATAAATTCTTGAAAAACATCAACAAAACCGCGTCTTCTTCCATTAATAAATTCTTTTTTTGACATATTATTTTCCTCCTTATTAGATTTAAAAAGAAAATACTAATAGAACATCACGCTTTTTCAAAATTATCCAAATAAAAAATCATGGAACACCTCCTTTTTCATAAGTTGACAGCAAGGTTTTCTCCATGATATAATCTAAGCGCCAACATGATTAAATTCATGGAGAGCGGGTTTTTCCCCCGCTTTTTTTATTTTCCTTATCTATATTATTAAAAATTGTTCATAAAATCATCAATAGATTCTTTTACCTTTGGTTCGATATATATTCTCTTTATAGAGTTGGATACTTCTTGTATTAATTGTTTTATATATACGTTTAATTCGCTATCTTCATAATTGTTTATTTCGCACACCTTAGAAAATTCATGTGTACTTCTAACAGCAAGCGTAATAATATTTTGAGGTTGAACACTTAACGAATTGTATCTAGAACTAATAATTAGTATCTCTTCAATAGAATTGCATTCTTCTATCTCAGCAGAATAATAATAATCCATCGTTGCTATTTTAAGTTGTGCCTTTATCCAAGAGTACTCTAACGAACTATGATTAACGGAACTTAATAGAGTTTTTGACCAGCGAATTGTTCCATCATTTGTCTTGCGATTTATTTTATTAATAAAAGAAATAATATACGCTTCAGTTTCTTTGTCACTTCCATAATCAAAATGAACAATACTATCCAAGCCAACGTTAAATATCGAAGAAACACGTAATAACACATCAATATTAGGAAAAGAGAACTCCTCATTTTTATTCAATCTAGAAAAATAGCCAGGGCTTACATTACATTTAGCCTCTAAATCACCTATTTTGATGTTATTAAACTTACATAAAGCATATATATTGTCTACACATTTTTTGGCACTGAAATCTCTCATGTTTTGCTCCTTTTCAATTACTACACTATTATTATAGTTCATTTTACTAAAAATTCAATTTTTTCTCAAAAAATATTTTAATTTTGCCTATATCAAATAATTTTTTAGAACTTGTGATTAATTTCATTAATTGGTAATTTTATGTATTTTTATTCATTTTTATATTATTTTATATATTTTTATTTAATTATTATTAAAATTAGAGTTAGTTCAAGGAGAAAAACTTCTCGGTTTCTTCAATAATGAATTTATTTTTTATGATAGTTGGTTTATAAAATACATAATATTCAACACCTGTATGAGTAGCATAATTAACTGCATATCTTTAATATAATGCTTGCATACCCTTTAGTGAGATATGAAAATCTATATTTAAAAACTTATTTTCACACATAATACACACAAATGATAGAGTAATATTAGGAGTTTTATCGCTTAGATATTAAGTAGTGTATAATATACTAAATTGAACTTTAAAGGAGGTAGATTCATGTTTTGGGAAATAATATCGAAAACAATGGATGAACCTCAAATGTTTGGTTTATACCATTTTATATGGTTATTTATTATATTAGTAGTTTCAGTAATACTAAGTATTGTTCTTAAAAATGCTAGTCTTAAGAGATATAAACTAGTTATTTTTATTATGTGGATTATTATTATAGGACTAGAAGTAATAAAAGAATTATCTCTTGCCTATAGAAACTCTTGGGAATATGTTTGGAGTGCATTTCCTTTTCAGTTCTGTTCGACAATATTCTATGTAATACCACTCCTTTTAATCTCGAGTCCAAATAAAGGAAAATTATCTAAGTTTGTCTTTTATTCAACAGTAGGTTTTACCGCAACATACCTCTTCTTTGGTGGACTTATAACTATAATAAATGCACAAACAATATTTTCTACATATATCTTCATTAATATTCAAACAATGATTCACCATGGATCACAAGTAGTGCTCGGCATTATCACAATGGTTTATTTTAGAAAGGAGTTAAATTTTAAAATATTTTTAAGGGGATCAGTTTTGTTCTTAGTATTTGTCCTTATAGCTTTTATTATGAATGAGACATTTATTTTATTTCTCCCAGATAATTCATATTTCAATATGTTTTTTATCAGTAGGTTCTATGACCCACCAAAAGTGGCTCTATCTTTTTATAATATGGTTCCATACCCAGTTTATTTAATTGGATATATTTTAGGATTTAGTCTTTCAGCGTTTGTGATTTACGTAATACCTAGATTGATAATAAAAGCGCGTTCTTGATGACGCGCTTTACTTTAATAATTATTCTTTCTTTACTATTCCTAAGACTAAAAAGAATATGGATAGCGCGAGGAGTATCATAGATAAATCTCCAAACAGCTCCGAGACAAAGGGTTTAGCGGGTGTTGCGTTAAACTCACTATGGAATAATAAATCACTCCCTAGGTAATGATAAATAAAATATGTGAGTATAAGCAATACTATAGATATTATAAATATTATTAGTGATGGTTTTAAATATTCTCTCTTCCTCATAGTTAAATTATATATGAACAATATAAGTTTTCCAATAATAAGATAAGAATATATGCGATAATAGATATTATGAAGATTAAAGATGTTTTTGTTTCAATATTAAAAGGTATACTTGCGGGATTATCCATCGCCTTCGGTGGATTCTTATTTATTGTATCCACCACATATATTAAGGGTGATATAGGTAAAGCATTAGGTGCTACTCTTTTCCCTATTGGTCTTTTTATAGTATGCACTTTCTCACTATTTTTATTCACAGGAAAGATTGGTCTCATATTTGAAGAAAAACAATCTAAAGAGTTTTATATCTCAATACCTTTAATGCTTATAGGAAATGCCATAGGAGCTATATCTTTAGGATATATCTTATTCTTCATTTTTAAGGATACAGATATTATGGATAGGGCTATAGAAGTATCAAATCTAAGGCTTAAATTTGATTCGTTTAGTGATTATTTAGCTTGTTTTATTAAATCTTCTCTTTGTGGGTTATGTGTATACCTTGCGGTAAAAGCATTCAATCAGAATAGATTAAAGCCTGTAGGTATATTCTTATTATTCTTCTTTATATTCTTATTTGTATATGCAGGGTTTGAACACTCAATTGCGAATATGTATTATTTTTCTATGTCTAATAGTTGGAGTATTTATGCAATTATTGATTTAGTTCTTTGTATACTAGGAAATATCCTAGGTACTATACCTGGCGTATTACTACTAAAACTATTTAATAAAAATAATAAATAATTATTCACTTTTATAAAATGAGAGTATAATTACTTCGTTTAGAAGTGAATTATATGGTCTTCTCAATTATTGTCGCAATAGTATCTATTGCATTAATGATGGTTCTAATACTATATTATCCAAGTATCAAAATTAAGGGTCATTCTTTTGATACTTTTTATTTACCTATATTACTTGGGGCAATTATATTACTGGTATCAAATACATTTGATAAAAGAGAACTTATTAATATACTATTCTCTAATAGTAAGATGAATCCACTAAAGATTTTATCTTTATTTATTTCTATATCTTTTATATCAATATCACTAGATGAAGCAGGTTTCTTTGCGTATATGGCTCATAAGTTTATTAATAAATATAAAAGCAATCAGTATAAACTATTCTTTGCCTTATACGCAATAGTGTCTATTTTAACTATTTTCACATCAAACGATATTGTAGTATTATCATTTACGCCATTTATCTTATATTTTTGCGCACACGCCAAAATAAATCCTATTCCATATCTAGTTACGGAATTTGTGGCAGCGAATACTTATTCAATTCTTCTTCCCATAGGTAACCCTACAAATATATACTTAACAACAATATTTAATTTAAATTTCATAGATTATGTATTACATATGATTATACCAGTACTAGTCATAGGTATAGTTTCTCTTCTTGCATTATTACTACTATTTCATAAAAGTTTAAGTAAAGAAATTGAATCTAGTAGTGATGTAGAAGTATCTATTAAAAATAAACCTTTATGTATTATATCTTTAGTAATACTCATAATAACTACTATCATGTTGGTTATTAGTAATTATATAGATATAGAGATGTGGTTAATAGCCACATCTAGCGCTTTTATATTATTAATAATATTATTAATTTATTCTATTGGGAATCGTAATAATAGTTATATCTTAAAACCAGTAAAGAGAGTGCCATATTCATTAATTCCATTTATACTATCAATGTTTGTGATTATTATGGCAATAGATAGCTTTAATATATTTAGTAATCTTAGTTTACTAATTGAAAGAATTAATAATATAAAAGTAAGGGAATTAGTATATTTATATTCGTCTACTCTCACATGCAATTTAACTAATAATATTCCAATGACTATTGCCTTTAGTGAATTACTAAATAATACAATTAATTTAAATTATGTGTATTTAACTGTGATAGGATCAAATATTGGTGCACTACTTACGCCTGTAGGGGCACTCGCAGGTATTATGTGGATGAGTATCTTAAAACACAATAATATAGACTATGGGTTTAAGGATTTCTTTAATAATGGTTTTGTGATTGTGAGTATGATATTACTAGGCACTACAGTGTATGTGTTACTCTAGTATTTGATACTTAATATATAGTTTTTTTACAATAAATTATTGTATCCTAAGATAACCGAAAATATAAATATATAAGAAAAAAGTCGATAACTAAGTATCGACTTGTTCTGTAGCTCTATCAAAGTAGAAATGTTTTGATACATTTTAGCAACCTACCTTGTAATCGTGTAAAATTTTTAGCACCCTTATATCAAATCGTGTTGACTTTTTGCGCCTCGATATTTTTTATAATTTAACATAAACAAGAACAAAGATAAAATTGATGTAATTACAATAGTGCAGGAACAAATTGTTTTACTAATTCTATCATTTTGTTTCATATCTTCTATAATGTCATCAACTTTAAGATAACTAATACCTTCGTACTCTATTGACATAATATCATTCGGAGACCAAAATCCTCCATCAATATACGTTATTTTGATTTCCTTTCTTAACTCAATCACATCGAATAGTTCATGATTTATATTGTCATAATTAATTCCTGTTGCTTTATAAAAACCACCATTAACTAATGTTATATTGAAACACGGTCCTTCATCGTTAAATAAATAAGAATACCATTTTTTATCTTTTTGCTCATATTTTTCAATGATACCATTTGTTGTTTTTAACGATTCCACTTTAGGAGGCACGTATGTAAACATTCCAATAAAACAAATAAGAATCAAGAAGAAAGATATTATAGCAATCATAAAATTGTTTTTTTCATATTTGCTCTTCATAAAACGATACCTCCAACTTTTACTACAATTATAAATTTCATAACTGGAATATCATAACAGTAAGTTTTTCTATTAACCTATTTTTATTTTACTTTCCAATATCCTGTTTTTCCTGAACCAATCCTCTCAATTACGAATAATTCTTGCATTTTATTTAAATTGTTTTGAATGGCTGTATGACCAAGACCAGTTTCTAAACCTAGTTCTGCGATTGTAATATTAGGATTATTTCTTATTGCTTTAATGATGGATAATTGTGATTTATTTAATAATTTATTAACCATTTTTTCACCACTTTTATTAACCATTTTTTTCTCAATTTGGTAATCAACCGCATTGATAAAATTTAAATGTGCTAATACAATGCACCTTTTATAGATGAAGGTGCACCCTTAAAGCCATATTTCTAGATATATACGCTATGTGACACGTGACTGGCGTGACAAACGTAACACTTAGGTATGATATGCATGTTTTATACAACAAAAGTTTTTAAAAACATGTTTAATACAAAGCCAAGTTAAGAATGTTATTTTAATCTAATATAATATGTTGACTTACCAACGCCTTCTTTTCTTATTTCGCCTGAATCACATAATTCTTTTAAACTTCTTTCAATACTAGTTGATGATAATGAAGGCACTAGTTCTAGTATATCCCTCTTTGTGAATTTTCCCAGTTTAGAATTAACTGCCATTCTTACCACTTCAATACTAGGTTTCTTATCTAACACTAATTCTACTCTTTCTTCAAAATCATTATATGCACTAACAATTGTACTTAACAAATATTTAATAAATGGAGTAGCGTCATCTTCATTTTCGTGCCACCCAATTTGAGAATCATATAATACATCATAATATAAATCTTTATTCTTAGCTATCTTAGCTTCAAGTGATATATACTTTCCTACATAATAACCAGAACGATATAGAAGCAGTGTCGTTAATAATCTAGACATTCTTCCGTTTCCATCAATAAAAGGGTGGATACATAAAAAGTCATGAATGAACAGCGGAATTAAAATAAGCGGATCTACTACTCCTTCACCAAGAGTTCTATTGTATTCATCACATAATTCTTGCATTGCGATTGGTGTCTCAAATGGTGATAATGGAGTAAATAAAGTATAAGATTTTCCATTTTCATTAGTTGCACTAATATAATTTTGGACATTCTTATATTTTCCACCATATGAAGTTGATGTATGAGATAATAATACTTTATGTAATTGAAGAATAAAATTAGGAGTTATAGGTATTGAATCAAAATTTTCATGTACAATGTTTAGTGCATCTCTATATCCTGCAATTTCTTCTTCAGCTCTATTTTTAGGAGCTGTTTTTTCATTCACTAATTGTTTTAGTCTAGTATTAGTTGTCCTAATACCCTCAATTTCATTAGATGATTCTGTACTTTGTATTTTAGCAATAATAACTAATTTCTCTAATTCTTCAGGCTTTTGTTTTAAAAATAATTGTTGTTTGCCTTTTTCTTCATGGATTTGAGTCAAATAATTGATTATCTTGATATCCCAAGTTTTATTTTTTAAGTTTGAGTAGTTAAATTTCTTCATTTTTCTCACCATCCTTATTGTTTACGCACCAATTATATCACTTTTGGTGAGAAAAATCAAATTTTTGCGTCTGTTTGCTTATGATTTACTATATAGATTCTCTCATTTTTACAATCTTTCTCGTAAAACTGAATACCAAATGAGAGAATGATATTTAATCCTATCATCATAAATATCAAGACAAACTTCACTACCAAGTTCTGTAGCATGGTAAATTCACAATACATACTGAGCATTTATTAGGATTTAAAAAAAGCAGCAGGTAAAATTATAATTGATAAAGAACAAGCAAACCTTCACTGAATATTTCTCTAGGCTCAATTAATTCATTTTTATTTACGTAATAACACATAAAAATCAATCCTCCTTCTTGTCCTTTTAATTTGATAAAGCTAATGATGAATGGGAATTTGTAAATGTTTATACTGATGAAGGTATTAGTGGTACATCTACTAAAAGAAGTGATTGATTAAAGCAAATTATTAATGATGCCCTAATTGATAAAATTGATTTAATTGTTACTAAATCAATATCACGTTTTGCAAGAAACACTGTTGATGCCTTAGTTAATATAAGAAAGCTAATTTAACGATTTAATTTTATAAATAAATACTCTATATACTACTACTGCTATATTTATTGTAGAAATACCTTATAAATCATTAATATTTGCAGTATTTATTCCAATACAAAGAAAAATAGCCGATACTTTCGTATCAGCTATGCTTAACTATAATGTGAAAGGTAAGTATTGTTAATACAATGCACCCTCTATAGATGAAGGTGCACCCTCTAAACCTATATTTTTAGGTATATGCACTTAGTGACACGTGACTGGCGTGACAGGTGTGACACTTAGGTATGATATGCATATTTCATACAACAAAAATTTTAAAATAACAAGTTTAATACAACTTGACTTTAAGCCTCTTTAGAGTGATAGATAGACACAACTTTAAGGAGGTTTTTATTATGCGTCATAAACAAATTGAAGGCGAAATAAAGTATAGATTTGCATGTCTTCTTCTAAATCAAATGCTTGAAGATAAAATTATAACAAAAGGTGATCTTATATCATTTAAGAAAAAGCTCATTAAAAAATATAAGCCTATAATTAGTGTGTTGGAGGAAATCGATGAAAAAGATAATTAAAGAAATTACTCCAATAAAGAAAAAGGTTGAAAATGTACCTACTAAAAAACGAGTCGCAGCATATGCAAGAGTATCAACTGAACAAGATGAGCAGCTTCATTCTTTACAGGTTCAAAGAGATTATTATGAAAATTATATTAAATCTAATCCTGATTGGGAACTCGTTAATATTTATTATGATGAGGGAATTACCGGTACTTCATTAAAACGTAGAAAAGGATTTAATCAAATGATAACAGATGCCCTTGATGGGAAGATAGATGTTATATTAGTTAAGTCAGTATCTAGATTTGCTAGAAATACAATTGATGCTCTTCAAACAACAAGAGATTTAAAATTAAAAGGTGTACCTGTATTCTTTGAAAAAGAAAATATTGATAGTATGGACCCTAAAGGTGAATTCATGCTTACACTCTTCTGTTCTTTCGCTCAAGAAGAATCTAAATCAATATCCGATAATATTAAATGGTCAATTAGAAACGGATATAAGCATGGAAAATTCACAATGCATACTGAACATTTATTGGGTTTCAAGAAAACATCAGCTGGTAAAATTATAATTGATAAGGAACAAGCTAAACTCGTTAAAATGATTCATAAACTTTTCTTAGAAGGTTTAAATAATCATCAATTACAAGTATATTTAGAAAACCATAATATCTTAACACCACTAGGTTCTAAAAAATGGACTTATGCTGTTATTAATTCAATTCTTACTAATGAAAAATATTGTGGAGATGCAATACTACAAAAGAAATTTTCAATTGATGTAGTACTCCATACATTAAAAAAGAATGAAGGTGAATTACCACAATATAAAATATATAATAATCATCCTGCAATTATACCAAAGCCAACATGGGAATATGTTCAAGAATTATATTCAATTAAATATACTAACAACTCATATCCACTAAGTAACAAAATTGAATGTGGACTATGTCATAAGTTTTATCAGCCTAGAAGAAACGATAGAAAAAAGGATTATGGCAAAGTTCTTCTATATTGGGTTTGCAATTCAAGATACAAAAGAAAATGTAACGGAATTCTTATTCATGATGAGCAAATGACTGAAGCATCCACTCTAGCATTTGAAAATTTATATAGCTCTTATAAAGATGAAATTATAAATGATTTAAGATTAATTGCATCTAAAACAATAACCACAAAAACCAAACAAAAAGAATTTAGTAACAAGTTATTTTCTATCTATCCCTTAAATAAGGATATTATAGATTACTTTACTAAATTCTTAATTAGAAAAATATATGTTGTTGATAATGATTATCTTCTATATGAATTTATTGACGATACCTTATATCGTTATGAACTAGGTACATGGTCTATAAAAGAAAATAGAAAGATTAATCGTAAACGCAGAGAGTTTAAGAATAAAGACTATTGGGGAAAGAAACCTGAAGAAGATTAATCCTCAATAATTTCATAAGCAACTCTAGAGCCTTTTACTCTTACTGCATGGAATCTTCTATTATTTGCTTCCCAATGAGGAAACTTATCAGCTTTTTCTTCATTAGTATCACGATGGCAAATTATAATATTATCTAAAACATCAGCTCCACCTTTTGATAGTGGTCTAATGTGATCTAATGTGGGATGATAATTACTATTTGGATTTCCACAAGCAGATTTTTTCATTGATCTACCAGCATAGTCCTTTACATCTTCTTTTTTACCATAATAATGATTCCAGACATCAATTGTATTGTACTTTGACATTTTGAATACCTCCTTTCTAAAGTGATTAAATGTATCTTTTAATATAATTGGCATAATCAATATTCAATAGATTAATTGCTTCTTCTAAATCATAATCAAATATTGAAATATTGCTTATATGTGCATTATTTGTTGAAATATTACCTTGTGAGTCAATAATTATATATGAGTTTTTCATCTCATCAGAACTTTCATATATATGGTCAAATTTGATTTTTGATAAGAAGGCTTCTGCTTCTTCTTTACTAACCATATTATTTTTATTTTTTAGGTCATTATCATCACAATGCATTTGTAGAATTTTATATCTATCTGGTTTTATTTCGCTTATAAACGAATTAAAATCTTCATCTATATTTAGTTTTGAAAGGCAAGTATTTATTTTTAATCTAATACCTGCTTTTTTAATACTATTACAGATGTGAATTAATTGTTCTTTAGATAAAGTATTAGCTTTAAAACATCTTCCAATTAAAACATTTGTATCATAATCTAAAGAATCTACACTAATTCCAATTGTACTTATCTGATTTTTGTGCCTTTCAATAAATGAATCATCCAAATAATAACCATTAGTAATAATAGATACTTCAATACCTTTTGATGCAATATAATCGATTAATCTATCAATATTTCTAGACATTAAGGGCTCCCCTCCTGCGAGATTGATTCTTCCCTTAATTTCATTATCATTAAAATATTTATAAATTTTATCTACTGCAACCTTTAGTTCATCAAATGACAACTCACAATTTTCTTTTTTAACAAAGCAATGCTTACAATGAAAATTACAGAAATCTGTAAAATGAAGATTTATACAAGAATACATTTCCATCACCTCGGGCTTCATTATATATTAATAAATAAATTAATATCGGGCCTTCAGGCGAAAATAAAAACATCAGCTAAATTAATAACTGATGCTTCAATCACTCTATTTCATTAGAGTATTATGTAAAATTTGTAAATTAAGGAAATTATCAGCTTTTGGTATATATCCTGAACGCCATTTGTAGATTGTTTTTTCATTAACATCTAGTAGAATTGACATTTCATAATAAGAATACTTAACTGTTAAATCTCCTATTAATCCGATTACAATTTTACGAATTTCTTCCTTTGATATTAAATCAAACATTGTAACAACCTCCTCTGGTCAAACCAGGACGGTCAACAATCAGAAAATTGTTACACGTATATTATATCATATAATTATTATCTCGGATAGTTCTTAATTCCAAAAGCTACTAGTGTCTCAACTACAGCCTCATTAAGCAACTGATAAGAGTGCTTTTTTGGTTCCTGATCATGCATATGCTTATGTCTCTTATTCTTGTATATGTTACGAAGATAATTCCACATTTCAGGGCCTTCAACTAGGCTTAATCTTTCACGATATTTATTCATATCTTTTCTTATAGCCCACTCATAGTCTTCATTATTGGCCCCATTAGTATCTTTTTTATTAAATAAAATATAGAAATTATCATTATTATCGAAACACGTAATGATTATATCAAAGCCAAAACCTAAATTAAGATTCTTTGTTCTTAAGGATTGAGATCGATCTTTACAATCTTTAAATCCTTGAGGCTTATATTTGTTGAAGGTATTTCTAAATATATCCTTAAATTTCTTACAATCACCATCCCAATCCATATCATCGGGGATTGTTTGCATCACAATTTGGAAATCTAAATCAAAATAATCGTTATCACATCTTCTAATAACCATATTCCTGCTTCCACTTCCAATGGGATTATAAGAAAATGTAATTCCGTACTCTTCTCTGATCTCACTTTGAACATTAGAAATCCATTCACTAAATATTTCTCTAGGTTCAATCAATTCATTTTTATTTACGTAATCACACATATAAATCAATCCTCCTTATATAGTAAGAACTTATAATAAGTACTTGCTATATTTTCTTTCGTCTTTTGGTTAGGTGCTTTAAGATTTTTGATACATCCATCTTTATAATCAGATGGTAGCATTTCAACTAATGCATTTATTCCTTTTAGTGTTTCATCAACAGTCGATTCAAAATTATAATCAAATAATAAAGGTGAGTGATGCATTACACTATTTCTTAGATTTATTATTATATCTAATTTGCTAGTATAATAAGTTTGTGAATCATAATCTTTTATAAAAGACACTAAATCTCCAAAGTTTAAAGCAAACTTTTTATAAAACTCTGTTATTTCTTCCGCTGGATTAGTCTTTCTAATACACTTTGGCAGTCCCTTAAAATAATGATATTCTGGTTTCTTTAGTTCAGCTTCTGGATCAAAATCAAACCTCAGTAAAATATCATTTCTAATATATTCCTCTAAAGTACCTAAATATTTAAATAGAACATCTTTTATTGCCTTATCGAGGATAACAAATGAATTGACGTCAGCAAATTTAACATTAGAATCAACTTTATTCAATGCTTCAAATATAATTCTATATTGCTGAACGCCTCTAATTTTAGAATACTTCTCAAATGTGCTTTTATCATCGCTATTAAGTTTTTCAATAAATTCTTTAAATCCCATGTTATTCCTCCTAAGTATCTAGTTACATCAAAATAGAGACTAACGAACAATCATATAAGTCATAGGCCTTTTTTAAAATCATAAAAAAATCTAAATATTAATCATTTTCCTTGTTTTTTGAAGCAGGCATTAAAATATATGGAGTCATTCGTAAAAGCTTGACTAATTCATTTAACCAAATGTTAATTTTATCCCTGTTATCTTTTTTAGAAATCATTTTCAAAAACGAATTGTACTTGTTTTTTAGTGATGTCCCACTCATTTCTGAAATGGTAGTTTTGATTATATCTAGAGAACAAAACGAATTATTAGAATCAAGTTCATAAATTGTTTTAGTCGTAAAATCATTGATTTTTAGATTTTTTCTAGAACAACGAAGTCTTATTTCAGCAGATAATAGCACCAAAGGTAAGCCGTTATTATCAGTAGTTGTAACCTCTTTCACTAATTTATCATTAACATAAAATTCTTCCTTTATTAAATATGAATCAGTTTCTATATCTTTTATTCCAAGATTCTCGTGTGATGAATCACTTGAGTATGTTGAAATAAATTTAATCTTATTTGTAGACATAAAGTAAACAATATTAAACACTTCTGATAATAAGGATTCGGGAAAATTATTTAATGTAATCTTACGATTCCACTGTATTAATTGGTCTGCTGAATATAATGCCCAATAATTAAATAAATTAATTGCAAAATATAATTCGTAACCATTTTTTCTAGCCCACTCAACTCTACTATTAAAATTACCGCTAGAAATACTATATTCATCTTTTGATGTCGATTTTATTTCAACCATTATTTTTTTATCATTTTTTAAAGTAATAATTGCATCGCACGATTTTTCTCCAATATTTGTAGTGAATTCTTCATCGATTGGAATTATATCTTTGCAAACATTGCATATGTATAAATCTCCAATAAATTCATATTCGCGCTCAAGCCCTTTAATTCTATCTTCAAAGCTATTCGAATCTACCCCTAAGCCATTTAAAACGTTATTGAATTGATCTGCTGGTATTTCATCTTTTAGGGCTTTTAAAGCCTTAATTAATTCTATGCTAGGTTCCTTCATACCTTCCCCCCTTAGTTCTGTTATCGTTTATTTCAAGTTTAGTAAGACTACAACATCTTTATCACCAAGTAAATCAGTTAATTCGCTTTTAGATAAATTGATGTGTCCTAATTTCGTATAAGACCATGTATTTGAATCATAAAATATTACTATTTGATTAGCCGAATATAAAACTATATCTCCTGGATTAGTAGTTATTCTAGTATCAGAGGATGGCAATGTAGAACCAATTGATCCTACCTGTTCAAACCCACCATACTTACTCATATTTATAGTTAATCCATCTTTAGCAAGATTCTTCAAAGCTTTTACTGAATCATTATCAGACCATATTACATCTACTTCCATGTCATCTATTTTCAATGTTAATTTCATAGTTTCAGTTTCATCTTCCTTAGTTGTTGAATTATCATCTGATGGAGTAGTAATTGTTGTACTAGGCTCATCAGTATTTGATGGATTTGATGAATTATTATTCATGTTACAGCTAACTAAACAAAAAATTGCAATAAAGCATGCAATAATGATGCTATCTTTAAACAATCTCATTTATTTTATTATTCCTTTCATAATTCCAATCAACTGTCTAGTTTTATCAGGATTTGGGAATGTTTCACTAAATCTTCTCTCAATAACTTCTTTAAAGTTAACATTATTTTTATTAATAAAAATGAATAACCTCTTTTTTGCGCGCGAAGCTGCAACATAAAATGATTTATTATTTTCATCGAAAATGTCGTTATTTATATCTGTAATAATAACATCATCAGCCTCTAATCCCTTAAAAGTAGGACACGTAAAAACTTTTGTTTTCTTGCCATTCATTTTAACAGTATTAGTGCCAGAATCATTAATGATTACATCTTTCAAATCTGATACCTTCAATGAATCAGCGCAAGAAATAATTACTCTGTCATTACTTGTTTCTTTTGATAATTTGTCGACAAGATTACCTATTTTTGTTTTTAATTCATCATCAGTATTATAGATATAAAAATTTGATGGTTCACCAGTCCAAGCCTTATCATATAAGACAGGCTTTAATTCAATTAGTGAATATGCTGTAGCAGCTATATTTTTTGTATTTCTACAATTTTTATATAAAGTCAATTTAGAATCAACATTTTGTATGTATGTAGGAAGCTTTTTAGAATTTACCAATTGGTTCTTATCATAGAAGATGAAAAAAGATGTATTTTTCTTATCATCAATAGGATTTTCTCCATATTCATAAAATAATTCTAGTATCTTTGAATCATCAGTTCTTTCACGCCCGAAGTCTTGACCTTCGTCAACGATAATATGTTGATACTCGAATTTATCTTCGATTATTTCCGTTTCAAGAATATCTTTTAAATCATAATAACTTAAAGATTCTAGCGATGTTTTACATTTCTTACATCCAAATGCATCTAAAGTATAAAAATCAACATTCTTTAAATCACTTGAATAACATTTGTGTAACCACTCTCGAAGATTTTTGTTATAACAAAGAAATAAAACTCTTTCTCCACTATTAGATAGCCTTCTGGCTCTTTCGACAGCTACCAATGTTTTACCAGTACCACTTGCACCGCTTATAGCTGCAGTTCTTTGGTGTCTCAAGAAATCAAGAATTACGAACTGCTCATCTAGTAATTCTATATAAGTTTGTTCATAATCTTTTTTTACATTTACAATAGCTTTAAATGTTGGGCATAATACTTTACTATATAAATTCATAGCATCAGAATAGGACAATGAATGTTTATAACCAGGACCATCTTCGATAAGTTCTTCTTCATATTTACATACAATATGAACTTTATTCATACGTTCCATCAAAGTTTTTACTTGTGAGATTGTTTCATCTTTATACAACAATGCCTCACGAGTCATTATTATTTCTTTTACCACATTTGGACCAAAATCTGTATTTTGTATTTCTTCTTTAGTATATTTTGGAAACCACACTGCGACCATGAATTTACAACTATTAATATTATCTTTATATTCAGGATATGTTTCTCTTAACTTATTAAATAAATTATGTTGTCCAGAAAACGCCTGATCGAATGGATCTTTCATATTTATTTCTTTTACAGTTCCATTCTCATTTTTAACATACTTCCATTGTCCGTTTTCATTTCTAGAAACTCTAGCATTCTTACATTCTATAAAAAGGCAACCATAATTCGGGTTGAAAATAAGAAAATCTATTTCATTTTCATTTAAGCCTTTATCTGGTATTAATTGAACTAATCTATACGAATGAAAGACATAGTAATCATTTGGCAATTTTTGAAGGGCCTCAAACATATCTTTTTCGCCACTTTTTGGTTCAAAATAACCATCTGTCGGAATCATAATAGCCATAATCTCACCTCAACAATTCTTTTACAAATTCTACATAATCAAAAGAATCTGTTAATAAATAGCAATCAAATTTATTTTGAGAATTCACTAAATTATCATATGATTTTTTATTTTCAATAGTAAACAATAGAATATTTCTATCCTTCCAAGCAAAATCAGCATATTCAACTTGACTACCATCATTAGGATTTAACACATAACCGTAACCATCTGGAGTTTCTGCTCGCTTAATGCTTATTTCACTTATTAAACTAACTAGAGAGCTATTTGATTCACTTCCATCAATTGTTCCACTATTTATAAATTCATTTATATCTACCATTGTAAAATCATATTGTGGATCTGATAATGCAAAATTTTTATTTTTATTCTTGATATTACTAATTATTACTGACAAAGCATTCTTTGCTAAGCCTCTTTTTATATGCTTATGCAAACGTTGATTATTATATGTTCTTAAACAGTTATAACAAGATGTATCTTCATCGCAACAGTTTTGAGATACTTTAGCAAGTGCATTTTTTAATACTTCCATCAAAGACTTATCATCTTTTAATCTCTTAACATGACCTGCACCTCCAGCCACAGTATCAAATAATATAAATGAGTAAGGCTTTGCTAAATTTGTTTTATAAATCATGCCTCCAATATCATTTCGTTCAATGTTGTAAGTCATACTAATTCCTTCAAGAAGAGCAAACAATACTGAAATTGCAGTGTCTTCATCAAACATTTCATTAACTTTATTGAATGAAATCTTTACGATATCAGTTCTGTAGGAATGCCCTAAATGTATCAATTCAAGCTTGTTACCACACTTACAAAGCTTTCCTCTATATTCTCTATGTTCTAAAGTTTTAGTAGGCAATTGGTTTTTCTTATCAAGATCTGTATAACCACAATGTGGACAGAAATAAAATCTACTTTCATTCAATACTAGCAACTGTTCGTCCTTATGCTCAGATACATTCACGACATTATTTAGTTCATCGTTACTAGATAGATTATCACCTATATAATAAACATCACTCGCATATGTCTTAAATGGCTTAATTCTCCTTGATTCTTTATTCTTTCTATCTGCAACAAAACCATAAATAGGTGTTAAATAAGACTTAAGCTTGCCCATTGAAGTATCTAGTGTGGCACCACAATACTTACATGTATTATTAGAAACAAAATAGTTTTTATCTTCACTTGTATTTATAGTATGACATTTTTCACATTCGCAGTAAAAAGTTGCAGGCAACGAATAGCCATTATGAGGCAAGAATAAATATCTTGAAGTATATTTTCTTTCATCAACAATGACTTCAGAACCTGGAGCATATTCAGAAATTGCAACAGATAAATTTCTTGAAAGATTATAATCTTCGTTCATTTGTTCCTTATCATAGTCATAAATATAAAGTTCGACATTATCTACTGGGAAACCATATCCTGGAATTACATTATATTTAGTAAAATATGTAATTAATGAATTTGGAGTATTCAATCTTCTAAGAGATTCTTTATATGAATTCGCCAATGAATAATCTCTTTGATTTCTAGCGTATTCTTCTGCTTCTTTGTAAAGCTCAACAAGTCCATTTAAACCTTCAGTCATTTTGTTTAATGAACTTTCAGACATATCAAGATAATTGATCCACTTAAAGCCACCATATTTACTAATCAATTGACTATCTTTAAGAACATACTTATCTACCATAGTACCTAATTTTGCAGGTTTAGATTTAATATAATTTATAAATTTATTTGCGACATCATCTGATAAGAAATGCTCAACAGAATCAAAATCCTCAGTAAATTCAGGCTCTTTGAAGTACATTGAAAGAGCTGTTGCAGTTATATGTCTCATAATAATCTTATCATTGTCAACAACAAAATATGGAGGTTTAACAAGTCCTCTTATCATTTCAGCTGGATTTGAAAAATAAGTATAGTCATGTGAAGAAGTTCCACAGAATGTTAATACAAATGCAGAGGTTTCAGCCCTTCTACCTGCACGACCAGCTCTTTGCGCATAATTAGAAGGTGTAGGTGGGACATTTCTCATAAATATAGTATTCAAACCACCTAAATCAATACCCATTTCAAACGTAGTAGAACAGCTTATAAAATTAATTTTTCCATTTTCACTCTTGAAATCATCTTGTATTTCTTTAGCCTCGTTTGCATTCATTTGAGCTGTATGCTCTCTACATACAAGTTTTTCAACAGGACGGTTCATATATTCATTACGATAATAGTTATCTTTATAGAATGCATCGTTATCTACATCGCACTCTATCAATTCACCATCGCAGTCTGCCTCAGTACATTTATTATTAACGTTATAAAGAGTTAATTTATTACATTTTTGGCATTTATAAAATTTTAATTTTTTGTATGAAAACAAATCATAATTATTTGCTTTTATTACATATGTATTTGGATACTCAGGAGCTTCTGTATTTGGAATTAAAATTTCTTCTTCAATTGCAGTTTCAAAAATAGTTGTCATTAACAACTTTGCTTTATTATAATCATACCCTAAAGTTTTCATTATATATTTAAGGCCATTATTTGTTCTTCCGTCATCAACTGGTAAAAATGATTTAACTGGATAATATTTTGGCTTATCAGAATCTTTTGTTTTCTTTGTATCCTGCTCCATGATATACATTTTTCTTTGACGATATCCCAATAATTCTTTTTTCTCTTCAGGATCATCACAAAGAATGGTTTCATATTCAATAGCAGGAGCCATCCTAAATAATGTAAATAACTGAGTAGTAATATCTTTAAATTGTTTTCCAGTAATATTATCGAAACCTGCACCTTGAAGTGCTTCAGTCAGTGCGTCTTCATCAGCATAATTGCCTTTATTTAAATTTAATTTAAAAGCAAATAAGCCAATACCTTCTCCACTATTTCTACCATCAACTAATAATAATTCCCATAAAGCTGTTGCTTTGGCATGCTTTATTGCTTCTTCTTCAGTATAGTGGAGTTTATTTCTAAAAACATCATCCAATTTTGTTACAAGTTGCAGATATGATATTTTTTCATGGTTGTTTTCTTTTAACAGTTCCCAGATCAATGTTTTCTTTAAGAATCTATCATTATTAGAATTCAAGAATTTTGAAAAGAATGCTGCTTGTTGTCTAGAGTCAGAAAAGGCAAGAAATTGTTTTCTTCCGGCCACCTCTTTAGGTTTGCTCTTAAATAATGAGTTTGTTTGAGCTGCTTTCTTAATTACAGGATAATTCATAGACTCATAAAGAATTTGGGAAATTAAAGTAGTGGCTCTATCTTTACCAACGTGGAATCCCATAATAACTCCACCATTATTTGCTTTATATTCACAAATAGGGCATCTATGAATATTGTTCGTCACAATATCTTCATCATCTAAATCTTGTTCATCTTTTCCAATAAATTTATATACAACAGTTTTATATGTATCAAAGCACTCACAATCAGATGTTGTAATAGCTGATTTTGCACTCTTTATATATCCACATTTTGCACACAAATAATACTTTTCAAAGTTTTGATCTGTATCAAGATCATTTTTCTCTTCATCCGTCAAACAATCACCAATTAGATAATATTCAAGTCTTTTAGCCTTATCAGCATATGATTCATCGATATCTATTTCATCATCAATACATAAATAATTATTTTCTGTAATACCCATAATATATGGAACTTTACAGTTTTGGCAAATACCGATTTTAAATGCTTTAAATCCATCTATTTGATTAACCGTTAACAGAGATAGATTTTTTTTGTTTCCAAGTGTAATGAATGCACCATCTGGAGCCTTCATAAACATATGGTATTTAATATCATATAGTTTTAAAGGGTACTTGCTATCATTTGATTGTGACTTAGTTATTAACTCGACTAATGAAGTCAAATCATCTATTTTAAAATTATAAAAATTCCTAAATACATCAAAAAAATCTCCAACTCTATTAGTCCAATGGTAAAGATTTTGAGTATTCTCATCCTTAATCAATAAATTATATAAATTTACTTTAACAGAAACCGAATCATCGTATTGATTGTATTTTTGATACACCTGTTTAAATTCTTCTATATTTTCAATATTATCTAATAATATTTTATAGTCTGAAGCTTCAATTTCGTATTTTGGAGTAATATTATTTGAGTGCCTAATTGCAAATATAATATCATCATCAGTAAATTTAGATGAAGTAAGTCTTGATGCAAAATCGATAATATCAGGCAAATCTTCTTTTCCCCTGCCTAATGTAGCACTGGTTAATACAAATTGAACATTTTTATTGGCTGTTCCTAATAAGCGTCTCAATAGCAAAGAAATTTCAATGCCAAGAGCTCCACGATATATGTGTGCCTCATCAAGCACGATAAATTTTAAATGTTTCAAAGCATCTTGAGATATCAAACTTTCATCTGAAGGTCTAATTAATAAATACTCAAGCATTGAATAGTTTGTAAAGAGAATTTGAGGAGGATTAGCACGCATTTCTTCACGTGTTAAAATTTCATTCTTAGATGGCTCTCCATACTTTCTTTTATATAATTCTATTTGTTTTTTACCATCAATAGATTTTCTATCTTCAGGAGTTCTTCCAGTATAAAAACCAAATTTGATTTCCTCATAGTTTTTTAAAAAAGATCTTAGTCTATCGATTTGGTCGTATACTAATGCATTTAATGGAAACAAGAATATTGCTCTAATACCTGGTTCTTTATCTCCTTTATTTAATTCCTTAATAAGTTCATTAATAATTGGCAGCATAAAACATTCAGTTTTACCTGAACCAGTACCTGTTGTAACAACTATGTTTTTACCATTGCCTATTCTTGTAAAAGCATTTACTTGATGAGCATAGCATGGTCTATCAAAGTCCAAATCTCCGACCTTCAAAAATTCTTTTTCAAAAACATTATCCTTAATTAACTCATTAATAGACTTAGAGGGTTCAAAAGGAAGAGTTGAAGATAAATAAGGGCCTTTATATAATTTTGATTCTAATTCTGTAAGTCTATCATTATAAAGTTTTTTATATGTTTTATCCCTAATATCAAATGTTGATCTTAGATATGTAGAAAACTTTGACTTTATAAAATTAGTCTGATCAATTTGATTATTGAATTTCTTTTCCATCATCTATCCTCCTACTTCATACTCAAAATTGCACTCAAAATTTTTAATCCATTTTTTAGTTTTAAATTATATTTTTTGTTATCTTTAATCCTATAAATCTTTATAGCACTTTCTTCAGAATTTAAAGTTATAGGACTAACATATACATTTTCTAACACAATTTTATTTCCCATTCCAACAATGTTCCCTAATAAATAATATTCATCATCTAACTGTTCTATTCTTATAAAATTAATCCAATTATTGTTAGGCTGATATTTAGAATTATCATCTAAAATGAAATCTTTTATTTGTAATCTTCTTTTTAAAAAATAAGACGTAGTTCTAATTGGTTTTGAAGTATAAAACGACTTTTCCTCATAGCCACCGTTGATTTTAGGTTTAAATAATAAAATCGTAAATGAATTAAAGATGCTTTTATTAATTTTTATATTAATCGCTTTTCCACTTGTTATCTCATCATTATAAATTATTTTGTTAAATCCAGATGGACATATCTCCATTTTCAATTTGTTTGTACCTATAAATACCGTATTAACAACTATTTCACTAGTAACATCATTAAAATATATATTTTGTTTTTCAACTTTCACTTCCAAATCATCAATGCACACCTTAGGAAAAGTCTTAAATGGCACTTCGTCGTATTTCTTAAACAATGATATACCTGAAGCTGGCATGTGTAGTGAGGCAGTTATATAATGAACACCATCATAATGATTAATAAGGCTATTTTTATCTAATTCTATTGATTCCCCACTAGATATTTGAACTTTGTGTAATATATTTTCTGTATTAGTTATTGACAACAAAAGCCACAATTTAATCTTTCCTTCAAAAAGGATATTTGCCTTTATTTTTCCAGAGGATTTATCATATTCAATAATAGAATCGTTCTTAATAAAAGGCTTATACCAAACTTTTAAATATTTGCTTCTTGTTCCATATTCAAAACTTATCTTCAAAGAAATTGCATCTTTTAATGTCTTTAAATAATCAACATTGATCTCATATTTAAATTGATCTAAATCGTTTTGAACATAATTTAGTTTTCTTTTTCTTATTGTTGATTTTTCATCAATGACATAAGGAATTAAATTGTCTGGGCCACATACAAAAATTGAATTTTTAGTTTGATTCAATTCAAATAAATAAAATTTCCAATCAATGTCATGCCATACTAGCCCATCAATACTATAAGAAATTGTTGATGGATAAATATTTAATTTTCCATGCCCTAAACCTTTAACAAAAGCGTCATACTCTAATTTTGATGTTCCGTATGGATAATCAAATGATATTGTTTCATTTAAAAATTTAGATGAAGTTTCATAAATAATTGATTCATTTGTTTTTGAAACGAAGCACTTCGATAAAGTATCATCATAAACAAATACTAGATCAGAATTCTTGATCATTTTATTTGTTTTTATGTTATATATTTTAATATTATGTAACCCTGAATCTAAACCATAAATCTTAATTAAGTATGCAAACAAACCGTTATACTCGTTAGAGAATAAATATATTCTATAATTAATATCGTTGTCTTCGCCAAAAGTTATAATGTTATCATCTACTGATATGTAAATATCTTCCTTATCACAAGATGCTTGGAATAATACAGAAATATCCTTATAAATTTTTTCTTCTTTTCCTTCCATAGTTGTAAAAGAAGCCCAAGGAACTTGATAACCTATTAATTTAGGATCTTTAATTTTGAAGAATACATAAGGTTCATTATCAAATCTAAAGACTTCTTTTGAATTAACTTCAAAAATAGATATATAGTAATCTTCTTTTTTAGATACAATTACAGCACTACTTCCACTCTCGTCATTGCTATCTAAAGTATGAGATACAACAAATATATCTCCATCATATTCCGTACCAGGTTTAACTTCATTTCCATTTTTATCAAAGAATAATACTTTTCTAAATAATCTTTCCTTAGATGAGTATATTTCTTCACCATCACAAACTATTTTGTAGGAAAGTTTATCAATTGGTGAACAATCCAACAAGTATTTTTGTCTTTTAATAATGTATCCACCCATAGAAACATCATCATTAAAAAGAACATCGTCTGGTCCATCGACATCATATGATTTAATTAATTTTGAATCAGAATATATCTCAATTTGAACTTTTTGAGGATCATATGAATCATCCATACAATACTCACCAGTGTTAAGATACAAATACTTTTGATTTTGAAGCTTAAAATATGGTCTAGATAATAATCTACTTTGCTCATATTTTGTTTTTTCCTTAGTATTATTATCAAACTCATCAACCCATGAATCATATCCTTCTCTATAATATGGTTCTACAATAAAAGAATCCTCATGTCTTGTTAAATGATTTATTATTAATCTAATACAATGTGATATTATTTTTATAAGAGCCTCTAGATTAAAACCACTATAAATACAAGATTGAGTATATTTTGACATTAAATACTCAGTACCTTTTATACTATCAGAATCACTCAATAAATCTTTTCTCTTTAAAGCACGTAGACATTCTTCAACTTTTGCCTCAATTTGGTCATTTGAAACATCCTCATCAAATAAAAGTTTTTTCTTATAAATATCATATGATATTTTGTATAGTTGTGAAACTCTATAATGAGGGACTGAAGCATAAATAATTGGAACTGCATTATACGAACTATCATGGAAATATTGAACTTCTTTTCTATAAGGTTCCAATATCTTATACATTGAATTTCGAATAGAATTATCTGTAAATTGGTATTCAGTCTCACTTCTATGTTTTCTATAATTGCTAAAAATTTGTGTATGTAAATCTCCATCATAATATTTTAGAGCTAGGTATGATAAAAGAATAATGACTTCTATTTTACAGTCATCTTTTAAATAATACCCATTCATTGCTTTTTCTAAATAGCGAAAACCTTCAGCACATAATGTTTCCTCAAATGTTTGATTATCAAAATTATTAATAAGTAATTGAGTAATACTTTCATTATTTTTGAAAAGTTTAATAACACTATTTATATCTTTTAGTGATGAAACATCATCGGAAATAATTTTCTTTTCAATTATAGGAACTTCTACTTTAACGCTTGGAACTAAGGTGTTTTTTAATTCATTATAAAAAGAGACGGTTTCTTCATTTTCAAATTCAAGAACATTTTTTTCAACTGCTATAGTTGCAGAAAATGACTTGTTCACTTGAATACCATTAACAATAAAAACAATATCAAAATAAATGGTACTTCCAGATAATCTTACTTTACTAATCGTTCCTTTGCCATACATTTGGCTAATAATAGATTGGTTTTCTATTTTTGATATTAGTTCTTGTTGTGTCATAGTTTTCGCCTCTCTTTATATGATGTTGTTATATCGTATTTTAATTTATCTTATTTTCCTGACACTAATGTCTTATATAGTTCTTTTGCCATAATATCCATTACAGCCTTTTGGAATTGATCGTTTCCAAGTAATCTTTGGAAAGCATCATCGTTCTTTGTGTAACATTCAACTAATACTCTTTCAAATTCTTTAGGGAATATTGATTTAATAAACATTTGAGCATCATTAGTTTTGGCATACTCAGTAAGTTTTTTCTTAACAACAGGATCTCCCATAAGCATCTGGAATACACTATCAAGTGCTACCTTATCAGCTGCTGAAAAATCATCTTGATATTTCTCGTTAACCTTTTCAACAATTCTTTCTAAAGTATCAGTCTTATTACTCTTTTTAGCTGGCTTAGCTCCTTTACCAGGAATAACTTCGCCACCTTCTTTTTTAAGCTCAATAGCGCCTTTAAAAGTTTCTTTTAATTTAGCGTATTCAAGTGATACTTTACCTGTTAAATCAAACACAGGATATTGTGTCTTAGGTAATAATCTAATTAAATGAGAAATATATAAATAATCTTTAAATAAGTCTTCATCATTAATTCTTACAAGCTGAGTTACAAATCCATATGAACGAATAAACTTCATCATTGTATCTCTAGCAAGTAGTCTCTTATCATCATCTAAATCAGCGTAATTATCTACAGCTGGTTTCATAACACTTACAAGTTTTCCAATTGCGGAGTCATCTTGTTTTTTCTTATCAGAATTAACTTTCATAATTGCATAGAATTTATCTATATCCTCATCATTAAAGATTGCAAACTCATTTAATTTGCTTCTTAAATCATAAACTCTATTTACATCACTACTTCCAACTAATGTAGTCTCTTCATAGAAAGGTTGGAATGATTCTTTAATGCTGTCTGATGTATTAGCAAAATCAAGCACGAAAGTATCATTTTTAAATGGACAAGTTCTATTTAATCTAGATAATGTTTGAACCGCATTAACTCCTTTTAATTTTTTATCTACAAACATTGAATGAAGTAATGGTTCATCATAACCTGTTTGATATTTATCAGCAACAACCATAATGTTGAAATCATCACTCTTAAAGGCTTTTCTAAACTTAGCATCAGAGTTGATTTTCTTACCATCAGGATATTCATTCATTTCAGCTTCGATATATTCAGTATCATCACCATCAAATTTGACTTTACCTGAGAATGCAACTAAAACACCACATCCTTTTGTTTCATCTGGATGCTTCGATAAATACTCTTTAACTGCTTGATAATATAAAACGGCACTTTGTCTAGAGTCAGTAACAATCATAGCCTTACCATGACCGTTAATCTTCTTTCTACCATTATTAAGGAAGTTATCCATAATCATATCTACCTTTTGAGAAATGGTAAATTCATGTTGTTTATAATATTTAAATAATGCACGTTTAGCTTTTTCTTCTAATAATTCAGGATTATCTTCTGTATTAGTGATTAACTTAAATGCTTCTTTAATAGTTACATATGTACTTAAAACATCTAAAATAAAGCCTTCCTCTATTGCTTGTCTCATAGAATAAGTATGGAATGGCTTTTTCTTTTCATCACCAATACTAGTTCCAAATAACTCTAGTGTTTTATTAATTGGTGTTGCAGTAAACGCAAAGAATGATTGATTCTCATGATGTCCTTGACCTAAGATATTTAATAATTCTTCAGTCTCTTCTATTGCATCAGGATTCATATCATTTTCTTCTGCAAATTCCTTCTTTTCTTTTTCTACATCAATTAAAGAACTTCTTAATGTTCTTGCAGATTCTCCACTTTGACCTTGATGTGCTTCATCAATGATAACAGCAAAGTTCCTGCCTTTTAATTCATCAAAATCTTTATAAGCATATAAGAACTTTTGAATAGTACAAATAATAATCTTTTTCTTATCATTAATAGCATCAACAAGACCTCTAGAGCCTTTCTTTTGGGTAATACACTCAACTAATCCAGCTTTATGGTCAAATGAATTAATTGTATCTTGTAATTGTGAATCTAAAACTATTCTATTAGTGACAATAATTACTGAATCAAAAATATATTTATCATCTTTATCAAATGCAGATGCTAGTCTATAGGCTATCCAAGCAATAGAATTAGATTTACCTGATCCAGCTGAATGCTCAATTAAATAATTTACACCAGCACCTTTTTCTTTAACATCTGCTAAAATCTTTTTAACTACATCATATTGATGATATCTTGGAAATATAATTTTCTTTGTAATATAGGATTTACCATTCTTTTCTTCTTTTTCTTCTGTGATAGTAATAAATTTAGCAATTAAATCTATCATTGAATCAACGCTGAAGACTCTTTCCCAGATATAAGAAGTTGGATATCCTTCATCATTTTTAGGATTTCCTTTTCCTCCTGGATTACCAGCACCATTTGAACCTTGATTGAATGGTAAGAATCTTGTATATTCACCTTTTAATTCAGTTGTCATAAATGCATCATATAAATCAATTGCAAAGTAACATAAGAATCTTTGACCGAACTTAAAAATAGGTTCTTTAGGATCTCTATCCTCTTTCCATTGTCTCATCGCATTATTGACATCTTGGCCTTTTAATTGGTCCTTTAATTCGAATGCAAATAAAGGAATACCATTAATAGATAGAACAGTATCTATTGTGTTATTGTTGTTTTTTGAATAAGGGAATTGTCTTGTAATACCACAGATATTTCCCTCATATAATTTTACTAAATCTTGATTTAAATTAGATGATGGTTTGAAATAGCATAATTTAATTTCAATACCCATATCCTTAATTCCTTTTTTAAGGACATCAAGAACATTACTTTCTGATATAGCTGTATTTACTCTTCTAGTTAATTTATCTACAGCTGAAGCACCATATAACTTAGTATATCTTGCCCATGCTTTAGGTTGAGTCGTAGAAACAAATTCTTCTAAAACATCAGAAAATAACATTTTTTCTTTATCGTACGTTGAAGGCAAAACCTTTCTAAAACCATGATTTAAAAAATGTGTTTCGATATCTTGTTCAAATCTTTTTTCACTTGTATCCATATTATTTTGCCTCCTTCATAATCATTTCTATTTCTTCTTTTGTAATATTTTTAATTTCTCTAACAGTGTGAAGAGCCATACCATTAGATGACTTTGTGCCTAAAAACAAAACAAATAATTGATAATAATAGTTATTTCCTAGTTGATCCTCAACTTCTAAAAACAATGAATTAGGATTATCAATAAATCTAAAATTTAATAAACATTTAGCACTTGGCAAAACTGTTGTGTTACCTTCCATTTTTACCCATGTAGAATCATGATTTACCCTTTTAATTTCAAAAGCAGATAAGTTTGAATTTTCAAGTTCTACATAAACATCGCATGCATCTTGTAACTGTTCAGACGAATCAGAAATGCAAACTCTTTGTACTACTGAATCGAGTTTAGGTTCTTGTCTTAGCATATTATATGCAAATAATGGTCTAGCCTTCTTTATTTCATCTTCTTTCCTATCTTTATCAGATTTTTTAATTGTTAGAATAACTCCAACTAAAGTCAATAATCCACCATATACGGCAGCTACTATAGGAATAACAATTTCTTTAACATCAGCATTGGGTATAATATAAATCAAGTATACAGTTAAAACAGTTCCGACGATAAAATCTTGAACCATCAGCCATCTTTCTAGCCAATTTCTTTGTCTAGGATATGACATGGCATTTCCAAGATCCATAAAAATTATTATCATAATTAATCCGCCGAATATATACTTGCAAATCATATTATTAGTAAACATGGCCATATAGAAAAAATTCCATAGCCATAAGTAAAGAATCATAATTACTACTCGCATGTTTGCAACTTTATCCATCTCTGGCGTTAGTTTAATTTTAAACATTTTTACAGACTGAATCTTGCTATATGGTACTGCAAAAAGTATAAACGGAAATAAAAGAGCAAAAGATATCCAATAACCTATCATGCATTTACCTCCTTTTTCCCCGTAATATATTCATAAATAAGAGATTTTTTATATTCTTCAAGTTTCTCTATTTTTTCTTTTTTTATTTCAATAATGCTATCAATTGTCTTGCATTTTTCATTTAGTCTTTGCACAATCTGATTTTGGACATCAATAGGTGGTAAAATAACATGTCCTTGGCTAAGAAGTTTTTTAGTCAAGCTAAACAACTTTACGCCACCAACTCTACATCTAAAAAACTCTCTCCAGTCGTCAGACAAAAATTGGTATGAAAGATAGTATGGATTAAAATTGCCTTTATTTTTTAAAATAATACAATGATAACCCGCAAATATTATTTCATCACTATCAATATGAATAAAATCACATGTCCCTTTTAGGTCTTCAGATGTATCAGCAAAAATATAATCATGTTTTTTAACAATACATTCGGGATTATTTTCTAAATATTTATCTTCCACAAATCTATATAACTTTTCATCAATGGATACAGATTTATTGAATTTAGCATGAATTTGCCCATAACTTATTACTTTAACACCTGAATCTACTAAATTTTCTTTTGTAATAGGCAACCCCTTACCAAAATCAAATAAACTTTTCATTGGTAGAACATTCCAATTTGAAGGTATTTTTACAATCCTATTTGCAGTTGAACCCAATGATCCATTTTTTTCTTTTTGAAAAACCTCATCGCCAATTAAACTCAATCTATACTCTTCAAGTTTTTCAATTTGTAGATTTTCAATGTTTATTAGAGAATTGATTTCATCGCTTTTTCTTTTCAAATAATCAACTATTTTTTCTTGCTCATTGCTCGGTGGAAATGCGACAATTCTTTTTAAAATGTCTGCTGAAGACAATCTTAAACGAATTTCCAAAATACCATTTGCATACCTTCTAAGTTCTCTTTGAAATTGATTTAATTGAAATATGTAGTTTAGAAAGTCAATGTTTTCATTTTCTTTTGGCTTAAAAACATAATAAACTGGGCTAACACAGCCATAATAATCGCATCGGCCTACAGAACCAATAAGGATATTCATGCTATTAGCAACTATTGTATTAGGGTAAGCCAATTTATATTCAGCAATATTTTCTTTTGCCTTATTACCTTGTTCCCCCTTTTCCTCATATGGTATAACGCCTAATTTATTAGTTAGTGACAATACTTTTTCAGTTTTTATTGGGTTATTTGACTCTTTTATCTCATCAAGATGCCATTGAATTCTTTCTAATACCCAATTATCAGGGATTTCACCAATCCATTCAATTCCACTATATTTCATGGTCTATTCCCCCAATATCTTCTTCATTAAATCTTGCTCTTGATTAGAAAGCTCTTTAAATTCAGCAAAAATATCATCACTTCTTCTAGGTTCAACAAACTTATAGAAGATTCTTGTAAATGGTATTTCATAACCAATCTTATCTTTTGTTCTATCCATAAAGGCGTGTTCGTTGAAAGGTAAAACATTCTTATCAAAATATTTCTCTACATCCTCGGTTAACGGTATTGTTTCATTATCTGTCTTGCCTTTAATTGCCTGTTTCTTACCCTTCTTTAATACTTCATTGCCTTTATCATCAGTTTCAGCAGTTTCAACAGTAACTTTTGTATACCCAAAATAAGCATTATCAAAAACCTTAGATTCAACAAATAATTCATCTTCATTGAATTCTAAGTTATCGAAACTATTATATGCTTTTACAATTAGACTAATCGCTTCATCAGAAAGATCTACTCTCTTATTACCGATATTCTTTCTTCTTTTTACATAACACTTAGAAGCATCAATCAACTGAACTTTACCTAATCTTCTATCTTCTTTGCCTTCTTTACCTGTGATTACCCAGATATATGTAGCAATACCAGTATTGTAAAATAAATCATTAGGTAATTGAATAATCGCTTCTAATCTATCATTTTCAATTATGAATTTTCTGATATTAGATGGTCCAGAACCTGCATCACCATTAAATAATGATGAACCGTTTTGAATAATAGCCATTCTACCAGTAGGTTTTAATTTCTTTAAACCATTTTGTAAGAATAGCATTTGTCCATCACCAATTGCTGGTAATCCAGCCTCAAATCTACCTGATTCACCAAGTTTAGCTTCCTTTTCAACTGAATCTTTTTCTTTCTTCCAGTCAATGCCAAAAGGTGGATTAGAAATAATATAGTCAAATGTATAACCTTCAAATTGGTCATTAGATAATGTATCGCCGAACTTCATATTGTCAGCATCGCCACCACGAATTAAAGTATCTGCTTTAGCAATAGCATATGTTTCGGGATTAAACTCCTGACCAAAGCAAGTCAAGTTAATAGATTCATTAATATCTTGTAATCTTTCATCAAGACATGTAAGCATCTGAGATGTACCCATTGTCATATCATATGCAGTCTTAGACCCACCATTTTTCTTCAATTCTTCTTTATCGTTTACAACAAGTAATTCAGTCATTAAATAAATAATATCTCTTGCTGTAAAGTGAGCTCCGGCTTGTTCATCGTATGACTCTGAGAATTTTCTAATTAACTCTTCAAAGATATAGCCCATATCTTGAGCCGTTACTACATTAGGTGAAAAATCAGCTTTCTTAGCATTAAACTCATTAATAATTGTATATAAAAGATCATTCTCACTCATCTTATCTATTTCTTTAAAGAAATCAAAACGTTGAATGATATCTTTAACATTATCACTAAAAGCTTGTAGATAAGATGTGAAGTTTTCTTTAATATTATCTGCATCAGCAATTAATCCAGCAAAATCAAACTTTGATGTATTATAAAAATCATGCTTTGCAACATTTTTTAAAATAGCATGTCTAGTCTTATCATTTACTTCCTTATTTGAACTATTAAGCTCGTTATTCTTTTCAACAACTGCCTTCTTAGTATCTCTTAGAGCATCATCAAATCTTTTAATAACGGTCATAGGTAAAATGACTTTACCATATTCATGTGGTTTATATTCACCATACAAATGAGTAGCAATTTCCCAAATAAGATTTGCTTTCTCTTGTATATTAATATTTGTTTGTTTTTGTAATTTATCTATAGCCATTATTCATTTACCTCTTTCACTTCAATATTATTTTCTTCAAATAACTGTAAAAGCTTAACCTTTACAAGTTTTGTAGGAGCGTACTTATCGTTTTCCCATCTGTTAACAGACATAAAAGAAACTCCTAATAATTTAGCAAGTTCCTCTTGAGAAAGATTAAGTTTAGCCCTTAATTTTAAAATGCCGTCGGCATAGTCAATTTTAGCCATATTATTTACCTCTCTTAAATCGCTAACATTCTATAAAACATTATAACACTTTTTTATAAAAATCTCTAGTATATGGCAAATATTTCCATGTTGTTTTTCATTTTTTCTCAAATTCTTATATTACATATAAAAAGAGCAACTATTACATTGCTCCTAATAAAGTGAATTTTTGCCATTATTAATTGGCTTTTTCTCTTTTTCTTTGTTGAAAATCTTTTTGCTTTCTTCTGTTTCTATCTTTTTGACAATCATCTCTTTTACAGTATAATTGCCTATTAGATTTCATTTCCATGTATCTTCCGCAGCTTCTACAAACGCCAATATGTGTTGACCTAAAATCTTCAGTATCAATGCTTAGATCTAAATCTAATGAACCTGAATTAGTTGCTATAAATCTAGATAACGTATACCAACAAATATCAAATACTGAATTAATGTTTGCTGTAAAAACCGCTTTTGAATTTTTATAAATCAAGCACATTTTTAAATCTGGAATCATTGATGATAAAAACGTTAATATTTCATCTTTATCCTTTATAATTGCTTTTCTAAATTCATCAATTGAATTTTGTTTTGTATGCTCATGCTTATTAGCTTCTTGCATCGCTTTAACTATATCCCATGATGGATCTTCTTCATATTCATCATAGGTAGTTGTGGTTTTATACTTTTCAAAAATATCTAAAGTATCGAAATAAATACCTTCTTCATATAAATTATAAGCAGTTGCTGGATTACCATTAATCGCATCTATAAAAGCATAATAAACAGTAAATACAGCATATACATAGCTTAGTTCTTTCATGAAGTCTGATAACTTGAAAGTACCATCATAGCCATCATTATAGATAGCTGGTTTTTCTTCTTTCTTTTCAACATGATATTTTTCAAATAAATCTTCAATATCATATGGATGCATATTGTTTTTGCACCAATCGATTATTGAATCAACGCATCCTTTTCTTTGAGCATCTCTGATGCTTTTTTTATTTTCAGCAGGAAGTGTGTTATCAACATTATATTTATTAATATCTCTTGCTAGATTACATAATTCAACTAGCAATGCTTCGCCTGTTAAATCATAGTCTTCTTGTGGATTGATTACTGGTTCACTAACAGTAGGACGAATAATTGCTCCTTCGTCGGTTAAGGCATACTCATAATTAGAATAAACAACCTTTTTATATGTAATATTACCAATTCCACCAATATCTGCCATTTGGAGTTTTTCTTTATAAATCTTAGGAAATTTGACTTTCCATTTGTTGTCCATGTACTTACCATCTCTTGCCAAAAGTAACACCTCCATTTATAACCATTAAGCTAACCGTTAGAACGGATTTTGTTTGGTTATATTATATGCTAAAATGCAATCGAAAACAAGAGATTTAACGGATTTTAGTTTCATTTAATTGATAGCCGTTTAATCAGGTTTCACCCAATTGCTTGTTTAACGATTAGAAATTATTTTGATTCTAAATTGGGTAAGTCCTTAAGTCTCTTGAATTCAAATCTAAATTATGGAGGAAAACAAAAATGGAAAAACAAACTATTAGTGTTCAAGAACTAGCAAGCCAACTTGGTATCTCAGTTCCTAAAGCATATGAACTAACTAAGACTCCTGGATTCCCTTCAATAAGAATTGGGACAAGAATCATCATTCCTATTGATGAGTTCAAGAGATGGTTAAAAGAAAATAGTTCTAATAAAGAAGGTGTGAAGTAATGAATATACCATTTAAAATCTATTATTCTAACTGCATTCAACAATATAATAACTGTCTTTATCCCAATGAGGTTGATGTTACTGATATCGAATCATTAAAGAAGGCTGTATCACATGATTACGTATGCGCGAAATATAAGGATAATTATAGGTCAATCGATAACTTCATTTCTTCTAACTGTGTTGGTGTAGATTTTGATAATGATCATTCAAATAATCCAGATGACTGGGTTACATCCTCTTCTATTAAAGAAATGTTTAGTGGAGTTCCTTATTTAGTTCATTATTCTAAATCACATATGAAACCTAAAATAGGAAAAAGTAAAACCGAATACGGTCCTCGTCCTAGATTTCATGTCATCTTCTTAATTGATGAAATAACTAATGCTGATGAATATAAAGCAATAAAGGAAAGATTATATGACTATTGTCCTTTAATTGATCCTAACGCCAAAGATTCAGCAAGATTTCTAGCAGGCACAACTGAGCCTCTAGTTGAGTATCATGAAGGCACTATTACATTAAATAAATTTTTAGATGATGTAATAAGCGAAAAAGCGTTTAGTGAGCTTGGTGAAGTCATACCAGAAGGATCAAGAAATGCAACGATGCATAAGATTGCTTGTTCTCTACTAGTGAAATATGGAATTAGTGATGAATCTAAATCTAAATATAGAGATGCATCTTCTAAATGCAATCCACCACTAGAAAAGGATGAATTGAATCTAATTTGGAAAAGTGCTGCTAAATTCTATAAGAATAAAGTTGTAACTAATCCAAGTTATACGAAGCCTGAAGAATATAATAAGCCAGCTGAAATCAAATGGGATACACCTATTCCTTTTGAAAAGCCTACGCTTCCTACATTTCCTGTAGATGCATTACCTAAAATCATAAAAGATTATGTAGTTGCTGTAGCGGAAACTACACAAACACCAGTTGATATGGCTGCTACTGCTTCTTTAGCTATTATGTCTTTATGTATGCAAGGTAGATATCGTATTGATGGTAAAGCTGACTGGAATGAACCAGTTAATCTTTATACATTAATTATTGCTGAGCCTAGTGAAAGAAAATCAGCTATCATCAGCTTTATGACAAGGCCAGTTAACGAATATGAGCTTAATTACAACAATACAAATGCAGGAAGATTTGAAGCTTCTCGTATGCGTAAATCAGCCCTAGAAAGCAAAAAGAAGAATATTGAAACTCAATATGCTAAAGGTAAAGCATCAGAAACTGATCTAACTGAAATAGCCGAAAAGGTAGCTAACTTTAAAGAGGAAAAGCCTAAGAAATTATATGTTGATGACATTACAACTGAAAAGCTAACATCCATTCTATCTGATTCGGGTGGTAAGACTGCAATTATATCAACTGAAGGTGGTATCTTTGATGTTCTTGCTGGGATGTATAACAAGAGTGTAAATATCGATGTGTTCTTAAAAGGATATTCAGGAGACACAATTAGAGTCGATAGAATCGGCCGACCATCAGAACTAATTCAAAAGCCTGCACTAACCATACTTCTTTCAGTGCAGCCTTCAGTATTATCTCAACTTATAAGTAATTCAACTTTTGAAGGTAAAGGCTTAACAACGAGATTCTTATATGCACTACCTGAATCCTTAATCGGAAAAAGAAAGTTTCATACTTCTCCTATTCCACCAGAGGTCTCAAGACTCTACGATATGAAAATCAAAGATGTATTAAATGAGGAAGAAAATCTTATTGATAATCAAATCGTTAGATTAAGTAGTGATGCAAGTTCTTTATTTGAAGCATTCCATGATGAAAACGAAAAAATCATGGGCGAAAACACTGAGATTAAGACTTGGAGAGGAAAACTTGTAGGTAATGTACTTCGTATATCTGCTCTACTAGCAAGATTCAATAAAGATCAATTTAATCCTTTCTTTGATATAACACCACCCTTAGTTGTATCTAAAGATGATATGGCTAACGCTATCTTAATCGGTAGATATTACATTGAACACGCAAAAGCATCTTATTCACTTATGGGAATTGATCCAATCAATAAACAAGCTGAATATGTGCTAGCAAATATTAAAAAGAATGGTTTTTATGAATTCAGCAAAAGGGATATTCTTCGAGCAAGTAGATCCTTTAAAACTGTTGAATCTCTAACACCAGTTCTTAATCGATTAGTCGAATATGGATACATTCAAGTTAAACAAACTAATAAGAAAACCGAATCATATTTATCTAATCCAATAATCTTTAATCAAAATAACAAGGAGGAAAAATAAAATGAGTAAAAAGATTAAACCTATACAACGTTCAATTATGAATCAATTGGACAAACATAAACTTAATACAAAGGACCATTCTACTGACCTTTGGTACATAATTAATGAAAAATATGATATTGAAATTGACGGAATCAACACTTTAAGGACATCTAAAAAAGCAAAGATGTGGGTGTGGATTAATAAGAAATCTGTGATTCTAGAAATTTCTAATGTCCCACATGAAGATGTGGTTAAAGCTATTCATATCATTGAGAAATTTACAATGAGATTAACTGATGATGATTTTGAAGGAAATTCAATCGCAGCATTTGGCTTTGGTCCTACCAATATCAATTATGAAGTTGGAGGATTAAACCAACTAATTAATTTTAAAGGAGGAAAACACTAATGGATAAAATCGATGCTTTTTATGAACTAGAAAAATTATACGAAGACATGAAATTAAACTATGATTTCTCAATTAAAATTAATAGTCATTTTAAAATTAATATTGATTTTTACAATGAGCTAAATAATAAAATGTCGTTTGAGATGGCACTTAGTAAAGATGATTCACTAGAACTAATTCATGTTATGGCAGTACCAAAAAACAAAATGAATGCAATTATTGAAGGTTTAAAACGTTTAGTTAATTGTATTGAATCCAAACTAACAACTGTCATAGATGAAGAACTAATTAATCTATCTTGAATATGCCTGTGATGGATTCTTAGAAGATTTACCAATTCTGTCACGCTTGTCACGTGTCACACAGGATTACTAATATAAGTACTACCTCTTCCCTCAGAGTTTATTTTCTAGGGGGTAGGGAATCTAAATCTCTACAACTAATCAAGTCGGACACCGAGCTGGGGTTTCACGCAAAAAATTGCGAATTCAAAGGGGGTATATCCCCCTATCCATTAAAATACTAAATTCCAATAACAAAAGCCCCAATAAACGCCGTTAAACCACTTGTTTTAGCTGTAGCAATAAATTAACCAACAAACTAATAAATCGTGAAATAACGCAATAAAAAGGAGGAATTTTAAGGTTATGACTGATAAAGAACGTATTGAAATAAGAAAATTAAGAGCTCAAGGTATTATGCCTACAAAAATATCAAAGATTACTGGTATTAAGCTTGAAACAATCAAATCTTATTTCAAAAGACATAAAAATATGATGCCTAAATCAATTAAATGTTTGAATTGTGGTAAGACACTAACTACCACTAAAGGAAAGAAAAATAAAAAGTTTTGTTGTGATAAATGCAGGAATCAATATTGGAATTCTCATTTAGATCAAGTTAACAAACAAGCATACTACAAATTAGTATGTGAACACTGTGGAAAGGAGTTTTTAAGTTATGGAAACAAACGTCGCAAATTCTGCTCAAGGGAATGTTACAAGAAATCTCTTAGAAAAATACAAATCTAATAATCTTATTGTTTATAACTTAAGTGTTTCAATATTAGAAATGCTCCATGAAAATGGTGTTCTAACCGATAAAGATTATATGGAAGCATCTTCTATTATTGCAGCAAATCATGGCTTAAATAGCACCTCTATTTTCGTATCAAATTAACTTGATATAAATCCTCTTTAGAGTGATATATATGTATGACCTAAAGGAGGTTTATCATGAATAATTTAAAAGAAAAATTACTTAAGTTATGTGAACAACATAAGACCAGCACTGAGGGGATTAATTACTTAATCAACTACTATATTAATTCCCTCGGTTGGACTGAGGAGGAAGCCATCAAATACACAATAAAGCTATTTGATAATGGCACTATTGATGAAATCAAAATTATAGGAGGAAATGATGGAAAGGATAATTAACCAAGTTATATTTATTAATCATAATGAAACTAAATTAATCAATGTTGCAGCATATGCTCGTGTATCAGTTGATAAAGAAACAATGCACCATTCATTAATGGCTCAAATTGATTATTATAAACATTTAATTGAAGATAATCCCAAATGGAAACTTGTAGATATTTATGTTGATGAAGGTATCACAGGTACAACAGAATCAAGAGATTCATTTCAAAGAATGATTGATGATGCCATGTCTGGCAATATAGATTTAATTATTACTAAATCAATTACCAGATTTGCTAGAAACACAGTTACTCTCCTAGAGACTGTTAGAAAACTTAAAGAAAACAATATTGATGTTTATTTTGAAGAACAAAATATTCACACTATATCAAAAGATGGTGAACTTCTTCTTACAATCCTTGCTTCATATGCTCAAGAAGAATCTAGATCAGTTTCTGAAAATATGAAATGGAGAGTAAAAAAGAATTTTGAAGAAGGCTTATCTTGGGGTACTCATCTATATGGCTATAAATATAAAAACAACCAATATGAGATTATTCCTGAAGAAGCTAGGGTTGTTAAAAAGATATTTGATTTATACTTAGAAGGTAATGGGGTTCAAGCAATATGTAAAATACTTGAAGCTGAAGGAATAAAAACTAGAAACAACATCTTCTTCTCTAAATCAACAATAAGAGGAATGTTATCAAACGAATATTATACTGGCGATAAGATACTTCAAAAGACTTACTGCAAAGATTTTATTTCTAAAAGAACACTTATTAACAATGGTGAACTTACTAAATATTATGTTGAAGATTCACACGAAGGCATTATTTCTAAAGAAGATTTTAATAAGGTTCAGGAGATGCTTAAATCTAAAAAAGAAAGCATCAATTGGAAAGTTACGAAGCCTCTAATACTTCCTTTTAGTGGAATGCTGGAATGTGGATGTTGTGGCAAACACTATTCAAGGAAAACCACTCCATATAAACATGTTTGGCTTTGTAGAACTAACAACGAGAAAGGAATTAAGGCATGCAATTCTAAACAAGTTCCTGAAGAAATCTTATTTGAAGTTACAAATAAAATACTAGATACTACTTCTTTCGATGAAAAGTTATTCAAAAAGAAAATAGAAAAGATAATTGTTAAAAATGACAATATCCTTACTTATGTTTTCAAAGAAGGAACTTCAAAAGATATCAAATGGGAAAACAAATCCAGACGTCTATCTTGGACTCCAGAAAAGAAAGCATTAGCAAGACAAAAAACATTAGAACAACATAAACTAAGGAGGGCTAACAATGGCAAAGGTAACAGTAATTAAACCTACAATTAATCCACATACTCATATAGCTATGAACATGCCACATAAAAGACGTGTAGCTGCTTATGCTAGAGTATCAACTGACCAAGATGAACAATTCACTTCATATGAAGCTCAAATTGATTATTACACTAAATACATCAAAGCCAAAGATGAATGGGAATTTGTAAATGTATATACTGATGAAGGCATTAGTGGCACTTCTACTAAAAGGCGTGATGGATTTAAACAAATGATTGATGATGCCCTAAAAGGTAAAATTGATTTAATTGTAACTAAATCCATATCACGTTTTGCACGAAATACAGTTGATGCTTTAGTGAACATCAGAAAGTTAAAAGATAAAGGTGTTGAAGTCTTTTTTGAAAAAGAAAACATTTATACCTTTGGTACTGGTGGTGAGCTACTTCTTACTATTATGTCTAGTATTGCTCAAGAGGAATCTAGGTCAATATCAGAAAATGTTACTTGGGGTAAAAGAAAAGCATTCCAGGATGGTAAAGTTGCCCTACCCTATAAATGCTTCTTAGGATATAAAAAAGGTGAGAATGGCCTTCCTGAGATTGAACCTGAAGGTGCTAAAATCGTAAGAAGGATTTATAGAATGTTTATTGAAGGCAAAAGCCAATCTACAATAGCTAGTACATTAACAAAAGAAGGTGTACCAACTCCAAGTGGTAAAACTAAATGGCAATACAATGTTGTTGATTCAATTTTAAGAAATGAGAAATATAAAGGCTCTGCTCTTCTTCAAAAGAAATACACTGTAGACTTCTTAACAAAGAAACTTAAAAAGAATAATGGTGAAGTCGCACAATATTATGTTGAAGATTCTCATCCAGCAATAATTAATCCTGATGAATGGGAATTAGTACAAGCTGAACTTGAACTTAATAATCAAGTTAGAAGTTGTGGCAATAACATATTATGCGGTAGAGTTATATGTGCTGATTGTGGTTCTATTTATGGTCCTAAGGTATGGCATTCAAATGATATCTATAGGCATGTGGTATGGCAATGTAATAATAAGTTTAACGGAACTAAATGCACTACTCCTACTCTTGATGAAGAAACAATTAAAAATGCTTATTTAAAAGCATTAAACATTCTTCTAAAAGATAAGGAACTTCTTATTTCAAATCTTCTTCTAGTAAAAGAAAAACTACTAGACGTAAATCTATCCAAGCCTATGGAACAGGCCAAGAATGAAATGCTAGTAGTTAGTGGTTTATGTGACCAACACATTTTCAACAAAGAAAAGAAACAAATGAAATATGAGGCTTACATGGAAGAATATGTAGATCTGGTTAAAAGGTTTACTGAAGCTCAGGATAAATATAATAAGCTTATGGCTGAACAGGTTAATAGGAATAGACAATCAATTAAACTTCAAGCATTCATTAATGAGATTAAAGCTACCGATACACTTAATTTAGAATTTAACGATAAACTCTTCAATTTAACAATCATCAACATAAAAGTATATAAAGATAGCCACCTCGAATTCAATTTCAAGGATGGCTCAGTAATAAATATTGAACTCTAGTTTAGCAGGCTAGAGTTTTTTATTTGTAAAAACTGTCACGTTTGTCACGTGTCACGTGGGGGTATTTATAAAAATTGATATTTCTTCTCTTATATGTATTTATATATAGTAAGTAGTAGTTTAACGATTAATAATAATTTAACGATTTAAATTTATATATAAATGCTATATATACTACTA
>CAJOMC010000003.1 GCA_905235635.1 uncultured Bacilli bacterium
ATTAAACAAAAAAGATAATCATTTATTATAGCAAATTTAAACTATAACATTTGATTATCTTTTTCTTTTTTATAATACGTGTTGAATTTTGACGTATACGTTTTATTGTACTTTTTATTAAATGTTGAATGTTAATTCATTTTTGATAAAGACATCAAATCTCGGTAGAGCAAATTCAAGACTGCCCCATTCCTTAGATAGTAGAATTCCTTTTTTAATTAGTCTATCTCTCAGCGAAGAATATGCACCTCTTGAAACAGATATCTTATTTATTATTTCAATCATTTTATTTGTTTTAGTTAGAGCAACCAAGAAATCTTTTTCTTTTTTCGGACAAGAAGCCCAAATCTTATCATAAGAATGTTCTTTTAAATATAGATCATAATTGTTTAAAAACTCTTCGTCTATAGTTTTATTTTCTTGCCTATATAGTAGATATCCTAGCACTTGATAAGCAAACGCGTATCCTTTAGTTAATTTAGATAGATTTACTGATTCTTCTTCATTAAGATTAAAAGTATCCTTATATTTTCTTGCGATTTCTATAGTATTTAATGGACCAAGATTAATTTTAGGGGCTCTATATAAAAATGTTAAGTTCTTTTCATCCTCAAGGTTTTTAACATTTTCAAATAATCCTGTCATTAAGCAATAAATAGGTAGTTTTTGGCGAAGAAGAATCTGAAAAGTATGAGCAAATTCTTTCATTTCTTTATCATTTGAAACTTCGTCCACTGCAACCAATACTTTTTTATTTTTATTTTTAATATAAGTAAGCATTGTCTCAAGAAGTGATTCAACATCAACTATTTGTTTTTCACCAGATAAACTAATAGAAAAACCTTTAAAAGAAAAGCTAAATTCATTTACATGAAATTTAAACTTATTAATACTTCTATCGTATATTTTCGCAGCAAGACTCTCTATCATATTTCGTTCAGGATTTAATTCGACAACTATCCAGTCCTTATTTTCTTTGAAGTGATTAGAAATAGTAGATAGAAGTACAGTCTTTCCAGAACCTCTTACTCCAGTAATTAGATAAATCTGAGAAGATGGCTCATCTCTATTGAATTCCCCAACTATTTCAGAATATTGAGATAGTCTATTGATGTACTGTGATGGTTCTATACCAAATGTAATATTATAAGGATTTTGCATTTCTATATACCTCCACAAATATAATAACATAAATTTGTAAGAATTTGTAAGAATTTGTAATACTTTGTAAGAATTTTATAAATTTGTAAGAATTTGTAAGACTTTTGCAATCTATATCAAAATGATATATAATAAAAATGAAATATAATATTTCTAATCTGTGAGGTATTTTATGATTTATGAGTATATATTGAATAACTTTTCTGACGGTGAACCTATATTTATTAGCGAAATACCTGGTTCATCAAAAGAAGTAGTAAGACAAGAACTAAAAAGATTAACTGATAATAATAAACTCAAAAGAGCATGTAATGGGGTTTATTATTTACCATACAAAACAATTTTAGGCACAGAAGGAACAATATCTATCAATAAATATATAAGCAAAAAGTACTTAAAGTATAATAACGAAATAAGTGGTTTTATAACAGGATATATCTTAATTAATTCTAAAGGTTTTTCTACTCAAAATCCCGCTGTTATTGAGATATGCACTAATAGAGCTACAACAAAGCAAAGAAATATAGAATTTAATGGTTATAGAATGATTATCTATAAACCACCCGTTAGAATTACTAATAATAATGTAAAAGAATTAGAATTTCTTAGTATGATGTCAGTAATGGATAAATACAAGGAAGTAAAAGGAAAAGAGTATGAAATGAAATTAAAAAAATATATAAAAGACAATGAAATTAATTTTGATATTGTTAAAAAATACTTACCTTTATATCCAAAAAAAGTATATAAGAATATTTATGAAGGAGGATTGATAAATGAATTGGCATAAATCGTATAAAGATGAGTGGATTAAAACAATAGAGGCTATATCTACAATAGAAAACAAAAGTGTTGTATTAATTGAAAAAGATATTATTCAATCTATGTTTTTATATAAACTTGCTAACTCTAATCCTTCGTTTGTCTTTAAGGGAGGAACATCTCTATCAAAGGCCTTCCAAACGATTAATAGATTTTCTGAAGACTTAGATATTTCAATGTCAAATAAGCCTACTGATAGCGAAAAAAGAAAAACAAAAGAAACGATTCTATCGATTGCTTCTGAATTAGGACTCGAATTAATCAACCCTGATATGATAAAATCAAGATTTGATTTTAATAGATATGTTTTTAGGTACGAGTCTCTTTTCGACGAAGATGAATTAGAATTAATTGTTGAAACAAGTTTCTACCAAGTATCATATCCAGTAGAAAAGAAGACTATTCATTCATATGTTGGTGATTATTGCATTAGTAATAATATAAAACTACCATTTCCATTTATTTATGAATTTGAGATGAATGTTCAAACAATTGAAAGAACATTCATAGATAAAGTATTTGCTGTATGTGACTATAGAATAGAAAATATGGAAGAAAGAGATTCAAGGCATCTTTATGATATTGCAAAGATTATACCACTAGTTAAGATAGACGAATCCCTTGATAAACTAATTGATGATGTTAGAGATGATAGGATGATGTCAAAAAATAATCCATCAGCTAACTTAATGTATAATATTAATTCAATGCTTAAAGAAATTATAGACAGTCGTTTTTATGAAAGAGACTACAAAACTATAACATCTAAGCTATTATACGAAAACTATTCATATGAGGATGCAATTAAAGAAGGTATTTATAAACTATTAGATACTGACGTGTTTAACTATAAAAAAATAAGAGCTCATATATAACTTTCCATTATATAATAAGTATATATAGAAGGTGTCATTATGATTATTAAGAAGATAGACCTATATAAAGAGTATAGTATAGAAAGAAAAGATGGATATAATGAATACTTATATCTATATTATCCTAACTTAGAAAGAGAATTTACTGGTAAGATCTGATTTATATCCAGCTATGCTTGTAATACCGGGTGGTGGATATAGTTTTGTCTCTGAAAGAGAAGGAGAACCAATTGCCCTATATTATTTAGCCCAAGGCTTTGTTTGTGCTACCTTATACTATTCAATTTTAAAACCATATCCAACACAATTAATAGAGGCAATGCTTGCGCTTAAGTATCTTAAAGAACACTCAAAAGAATACTATATTAGGAAAGATAAGATAGCATCTATAGGTTTTAGCGCAGGGGGGCATTTAGCTGGGCTTTTATCCACAATTAAGGAAGATGAATCATCATTAATAGAGGGTAATACATATAGACCAGATCTTACAATTATGGCTTATCCTGTCATTTCATCAGAAGAAGGTATTACACACGAAGATACAATCAAAAGTATCAATATGGAGAAAAAAAGAGAGAAAGTCTCTATAGATAAGCGAATCGATGATAAGACCCCTCCAATGTTTATCTGGCACACTAAAAATGATGATCTTGTTCCATATGAGAATTCCATACTTTTAAGGAATACCCTAAGTAAGAATGGTATAGAAAGTGAGCTTATATTATTTGAAAATGGTAGACATGGTCTTTCAACATCTGATTATAATACTATATTATTGGATGAAATTAATGACGTTACTAAAGAAGTAAGCAAATGGAAGGATTTATCTCTTGAATTCTTAAGAGAAAATGGTTTTACTGCGAAATAAAGGATGATGAGTGTCCATCATCCTTTATTCTACCTTGTTTAAAAATTTAATTACTTTTTCTATGTATAAATCACGTGACTCATAATATGTCATATGTCTTGCGCCTTTAAAGATATATTGTTCTTTATAGGCCTTAATTTTCCTATACATAAGACTATTTTGTTTTGGTGTAGATTCATCTTTCTCACCACTTAATATAAGAGTAGGCACTTTGATATTCTTGAGTTTATTTGTATATTCATAATTTTTTAGTTCACCCGTTGGATGAAATTCGCTTTTTCCCCATGCCTCATAGGATAAAGTTTTTGGCTTTTCTCTTCTTAAACACTCAGGTGAATTTTCATCAGGTCTATCAAATACACAAATCTTATAATACCTATCAAGAACTTCCTTAAATTCTTTAGAATCATAGTTCTTTGTCTTATTAGCTTCTTTAATAACCTTTCTATCGTCTTTAGATAGTTGTCTTATAAATTGTCTTGATTCTTTCGCCCAAAGGCGTGCACTTGAAAGCGTTGATGAGAGAATTATAGATTTAACATTAGCTCTTCCTTTACCACACATATACATGATAAGAAGCATGCCACCCCATGAATGACCAAGTAAATGGTATTTCGCGAGATTTAGGTATTTCACAAGACTTTCAAGTTCCTTAATCCATATTGATGGATGAAGGAGTGATTTATCATCACAAGGGGATAATCCACAGCCTAACTGGTCATACATAATTAGTGGTCTTTTATCTTTTTCTGATAAAACATCTAATAGTTCTTGTGAATTATGAGTTGATCCTGGTCCACCATGTAAAAGAATAAGGGGCGCCTTAGTGTATTCAGCACCCACAATTCTAATATATGTTTTATATCCCATAAAAGGCATATATAATTCTTTAATCATCGATATCACCAAAGGATTCAAGGCTTATTTCTGGTTCATTTTCTTTTCTACTATTAACCCTAAATCTATTATATCTTTTACCGAGTGGCTTAGAAACCACAAATAAAAGGAATGAGAAAATGAAGGTTGTGATTACAAGTGATATTAATCTAAATACTACATTTATTAGTACAAGGTCACCATAGTCGTATCCAAAAACTTTTAAATCTAGATAGAAGGCAAGATTATTTGCGAGGAAAGCCATAAATGCAGATAGTCCTATAACTATTAATCCTCTTAAGTAGTTTTTATTTTTTATAAAATAGAATTTTCTAAGCAACGCAGGAATTAATGCCCACGTAATAGGAGCTAAGCTCCACCACAAAGTAGATAAGCTAATCCCATAGCCCACTATATCGTTAATGAGTGCACAGGTTATTCCACCTACTACTGAAAATAAAGGACCCACAAATAAACCTAAAATAATTAGAGGAAATCCATATAAAGATATCTTAATCACGTTCCCTATTCTAATAGATAAAAAACTATTTAACACAATAGCTAAAGCTGTGAGAATTGCGGTTAAACCTAATTTAAATAAATATACTTTTAGTTTAGTCATATTACACCACTCTGTTTTCTTTATTTTAAATTAAGTTACTAAGATTTAAAAGAGTATAATTTAAAACTCACTTAATTAATATATTTACTATGAAATATTAATTAATTGTTTGGGCTCTCTTTATGCTCTTGTGATATAATTTTAATGATATCTATGAGGTAGTTATGAAAGCAAGTCAAATGTATATTAATACTTTAAGAGATGTGCCAAAAGAGGCAGAAATAGATTCTCATATCCTACTTTTAAGATCTGGAATGATCAAAAAGATGGTGTCAGGTGTCTATAACTATATGCCTCTAGGACTTAAAGTGCTAAAGAAAATTGAAGATATAATTAGAGAAGAATTAGATAAGGTCGGATGTGAAGAAATCCTATGTAGTGCCCTTCAACCTAAAGAACTTTGGGTTGAATCAGGTAGATGGGCAAAGTATGGTCCTGAACTCATGAGACTTAAGGATAGACATGATAGTGAATTCTGTCTTGGACCTACTCATGAAGAAGTATTCACATCAATTGTAAAAGATTACGTAAGATCATATAAAGATCTGCCTTTAACTTTATACCAAATTCAAACTAAATATAGAGATGAGATGAGACCTAGATTCGGTCTTATGAGGGGTCGTGAATTCATAATGAAGGATGCCTACTCATTTGATAAAGATGAAGATGGTTTAAATAAAACATATGATTTAATGTATAAAGCCTATTCAAATATCTTTGATAGATTAGGATTAAATTATACGGTAGTTCTCGCTGATACAGGTGCGATTGGTGGTTCACTTTCTCATCAGTTTATGGCTCTATCAAATATTGGTGAATCAGTAATTATTTATAATGATAATTATGCAGCCGATCAAGAAAAAGCTGAATCACTCCCAGAGATTGAACATTCCCTAGAAGACTTAGGCGAAATAGAAGAAGTATATACCCCAAATATATCAACTATAGATGAATTATCTTCTTTCTTAAACGTACCTAAAAAGAAGATAGTAAAAGCTTTAGTCTTAAAGAATTATCAAACTAAAGAAATATTTGTATGTCTTTTAAGAGGAGATAGAGAACTAAATAGGATTAAACTTGTAAACTTTTTAGGCGCAAATGAATTTGACATTGATTTTGCATCTGATGAAGATATAGAAAAGATTAATTCAAACAAAGGCTATACAGGACCACTAGAATTAAACCATGTAAGAATATTCGCAGATAAAGAAGTACCATCTATAAAAAATAGTATAGTTGGTTCTAATAAATCTGATTATCACCTAAAAAATGTTAATTTTGGACGTGATTATACATGTGAGGTACTAGATTTAAGGCTCGCAGTTAAAGGCGATAAAGATATAGTTAAAGGTGAACCTTTGAACGAGGAAAGAGGAATAGAAGTTGGTCAAATCTTTAAACTAGGTACTAAATATTCTGGCTCAATGAAAGCCAACTATATTGGAATAGATGGTAAAGAAAAACCTATTATTATGGGCTGTTACGGGATTGGGGTATCAAGAACCCTTCAAGCCATAGTCGAACAAAACCACGATGAAAGAGGAATTATCTTCCCATCTAATCTTGCGCCTTATCTATACGCTATAGTACCAGTAAAATATAAAGATGAAATGAAAGATCTATCTGATCAAATCTATTCATTACTTGAATCAAAGAGTCTCTCTACTATCCTAGATGATAGAGATAAATCTATTGGACAAAAAGCTTCTGATATGGAACTTCTCGGCGTACCATATATTATAATTGTGGGACGTGACGCAAAAGAGGGCAAAGTAGAATTTAAAGATAGATATAATAATACTACTGAAATTATCTCAAAAGAAGAATTACTAAAAAGAATAAAATAAGATATAATTATCTAAGCCACCCCTAGTGGCTTTTAAATTGATAAAGATATGAAAAAAAGAACTTCCGCAATTGTTGCGCTTTTCGTTATGTCTATGATATGGGGACTAGCCTATATAGGAGTCCAAGATGGCCTCAATAATTCTTGGGGTACTTTTACCATTCTATTCACTAGATCAGGCATAGCTATGGTAGTTCTTTTTACTATATGTTTTATTACTAAAAGAAAGTTCAATAGTAGAAAGTTATTCTTTGGTGCTTTTTTGTGCGCAGTGTCATATTTTATTGCGATGACACTTCAAACCTTTGGTCAGGCAAGAACAACCGTATCAAACACATCGTTTATCACATCTCTTTATATTGTGATGGTTCCTATTTTAACTTCAATTTTATCTAAAACTAAGGAAAAACCACTTGTTTGGATTTGCGTGATTATCTCTATAATTGGCTGTTTCCTACTAAATATAAATTTCCCTATATCTTTTGATAAAGAGAACTTGCTCGGAAACGCCATTGTCTTACTCAGTGCCTTTTTCTTTGCCCTTCAAATTTTCTTTATTGATAAATTTAATAAGGATAGTGACCCACTGTCTTTAACCGCAGTAGAGATGATGTATACCACATTATTCTCACTACTTTTTATGGGTTTAACTAACGATTTCTCGTTCCACACTGGTGGTCTTATCTCTATTATATTTGTGGGATTATTCTCAAGTTCACTCTGTAACTTCTTCCAAATGTATGGTCAAAAATATGTAGAACCATCAGTATCAGGTATTATTATGGGGCTTGAAAGTGTTTTTGGTTGTATCTTTGCGGTTATATTCTTTAAAGAATCTATGAACTTTATACAAATAATTGGTGCGTGTCTTATCTTCTTACCCGCAATACTTATAAATATACCTTCTAAATCTTTAGAAAAGGAACTTGTGAAATAATATGCAACTTTTTATCGCATTTAACGCAGAAGATCAACTTAGATATTTAAGAGATAGTATTAATAGTGTTGGAAGTAGTCTTAATATTATAAGCTCTAAATACTATTTGCCTTTTCATATTTCGTTAAAGAATAATTTTACTGTTTCCCGCGAATTACTCGATGAGGTTATTATAACCTTAGATAAATATGTATCTAAACTGAGACAAAATTATGTAAGAGTTAAAGGAATTGAATATTCAAACAATATTGTATGGTTAAGAATGCGCCATAATATTTACTTAAGAAAGATTCACCACGACTTAGATAGAATATTAAAACGAAAATTTAATATTATTAGACATAGATTCGATTTAGACTATAAATTTCACGTAACACTTTTTATGGATGATAATATATCAAAGATAAATGAAGCGTATATTCGAATTAAAGATATAGGTACGCCAAAAAAGATAGAGTTAAATAAGATATTTATTGGTTTATCTGATTATGGTGAGATTGGATCATACAAAGTATATAAAGAATATACATTAAACTAATTAATAATATAGGCACTTTCATCCGCGAAAGTGCCTATATTTCATATATCAATTAAATGTTTAAGAGAAAGAATAGATTGTTTAACAATTATGTTTTATACATAATCTTAATTATAAATTATAATTAAACTAGGAATATAATTAATTCATTTATATAAGGGGGATAAATATGGTACCACATAGAATTGATATGAATAGATTTGCATGGGAAATAGGCGAACTAAAGAAAAAAGAGAAGAAGGAAAATCCAGTACTATTTTATGGAAGTAGTACGTTCGCTATTTGGAAGAGCCTTGAGGAAGAATTTAAAGACTATAACGCAATGAACTTTGGATTTGGTGGTTCAACATCTGATGAAGCACTATACCACTACTCTGATTTAGCTAAACCACTAAATCCTAAAGTACTAGTATTTTATAATGGTGATAATGAACCAGTATGTGGGTATAGCGCTAAAGAAACAATAGAACTATATACTACTCTATTTAATAAATTTAGGGAAGATTTTCCTAATATAAAAATTATTATTCTTGAGACTAAAACTAGTCCCGCAAGAGACGAATATAAAGATTTTGTCTATGAATTAAATAGCTGGTCAAAAGAATATGTGAAAGATAAAGACTATATGTATTTTGTGGAAACTAGTGATTTATGCAAGACTAATGGTAAATATAATTTAGACGCATATCTTGATGATCAACTTCATTTCAGCCCTAAATCATATGTTATAATAAAAGAAAGAATTGAAAAGATATTAAAAGAAATACTATAAATGGAAGTTGTTAAACTAAAAAGCGCCCTAAAGAGTTATCTTTGGGGTGGAACTAATCTTAAAACAAAATGGAATAAAGATTCAAATGAAGATATTTTATCTGAATCATGGGAATTATCATGCAATAAAGATGGGCTATCTATCATAGATAGTGGTAAAGATAAAGGAAAAGCTTTAATTGATGTATTAACTAAAGAAGATTTAGGAGTTAATTCTTCTTCATTTCCTTTCTTCCCACAACTCTCTAAACTGATTGATTCCGCAAAAGTATTATCTATCCAAGTTCATCCATCTGATGAATATGCATTAATACATGAAAATTCCTATGGTAAGACAGAAATGTGGTATATCCTTGATTCAGCTCCCGATGCCTACCTTTACATAGGTTTAAACAAAGATATGACCAAAGAAGAATTCAGCAAAGCAATAGAGGATAAAACAATCTGTGACTACTTAAATAAAATACATCCAGAAAAAGGAGATACCTTCTTTATTGAAAGTGGTACTCTACATGCGATAGGCCCTAACATCACTTTATTTGAGATGCAACAAAATTCTTCTTTAACTTATAGAGTATATGACTTTGATAGAACTGATAAGCTTGGAAATAAAAGAGAACTCCATATCGAAAAAGCTAAGGAAGTAACTAATCTTAATAAATATATGGTTCCCAATCCAAAAAGAGATAAACTTTTAGGTAAATGTAAGTATTTCTCTTTATATCTCTATGATGAGGATAAAGAAATTAAAAATGATAAATCATTTACCGCAGTAACAGTTATAGAAGGCACTTTTCATGTTAATGATATAGAACTAGGTATTGGCGAAACTGCCTTTATTCCAGCACATGAAGAAGCTAGTATAAAAGGATTTGGCAAGTATTTACTCTCAACAGTAGAATAGTATGTATTAAATAGTAAATGGACGGGATGCCCGTCCATTTACTATTTATAAAACATTTAGTTACTTAACTCTGCCTCTACCGAGAATCGAACTAGGATCGGAGCATTACCATTGCTCTGTTTTGCCATTAAACTATAGAGGCATAATATATAGTTTGTGGTATTATTATAATATAATTATAATTTTGAATCAAGGAGATAAAATATGCTTAGTGTTAAATCAGTTTACAAGAGTTATGATGGAAAGAAAAATGCTTTATCAAATGTATCTCTTGAAGTAGAAAGTGGCGATATATTTGCCTTTATTGGACATAATGGTGCGGGTAAGACTACTTTAATTAAAAGTATTGTAGGCCTACAACCATTTGATAAAGGCGTTATAGAAGTTAATGGTATAAATGTCTTAGAAAATCCTTTTGACACTAAAAGGATAATTTCATATATCCCCGATGAACCAGATGCTTTTGAATCACTATCTGGTCTTGAATTCCTTAATTTTATTGCGGATGCATATGATGTATCTATTGAAAAAAGAAAAGAAAGAATAGAAAAATACGCTAAGGAATTTGAAATGACTGATCATTTAAATTCTGTAATTAGTAGCTATTCTCATGGTATGAAACAAAAGATAGTTATTATAAGTGCACTTATTCATGATGCTAAACTACTTGTGATGGATGAGCCATTTGTGGGACTTGACCCTAAAGCAGCATTTATTTTTAAAAATATAATGAGAGAGTTTGTATCGGAAGGTGGTGCAATATTCTTCTCAACTCACGTTCTTGAAACTGCAGAACAATTATGCAATAAAATTGCGGTTATAAAGAATGGTGAAATAGTAAAAGACGGAAAGATGGAAGATATTGTATCTGATGAATCGCTAGAAGAAGTATTTATGGAATTATTAGGAGAAAAGAATAATGCTTAAAACATCTACTCTAGTTAAGATATATCTTAGTGAGATGTTTAAAACTAAACCAGGAAAAAATGGCAAGAAGAGCAATGTTTTATTAATATTACTAATAATGTATATTTTTTACCTGGTGCTTATGTCATTCATTTATAGAATGAGTTTTAACACCACTTTTGGGGAAAACCCATTGACTAAAACACAAGAGGTATTATTACCTCCTATATTAACTGTATCTATTATGTCATTTTTCTTTACCTTAATAGGAGGTAATACCTTATCTATTGGGCCAAAAGAAATGAATATTATCGCACCTCTTCCAATTAAAGAAGGACAAATTGTCACAGCGAAATTAATCGTGACTATCATATTTGAATCAGTTTATGAATTTATGATAGGGTTCTCGACTTTTGTCGCAATGCTTCTGTGTGATTATTCATCTTTATTTAGTATAGTTGATTATCTATCTATAATAATTGTGACCTTCTTTTCTACTATGGTGCCTATTACACTCACATCATTCTTATTCCTTGTTATTGCTAAAGCAGTAAAAAGAAGTAAGCACGCACAAAAAATAGAAACTTTATTCTACGTATTATTAATACTTGCTATCCTTGTGGGAAGTTTTACAAGTGGATATAGTGGTACAACCACAAGCCTTATACCACTTGAGGCACTTGACTTTATTCCTTTTGTGTTCTTTATTAAAAAAGCAATTGAAACACAAAACCTTATATATCTCTTATTCTATTTAGCATCTACAGTAGGTTTATTTACTATTTTTATAATACTATTTAAAAAGTTTGCATATAGGATAATGTTCTTTGGGAAATATAATGGCGAAATAAAAAAGACCATTAAAACACCATATAAGAAAAGAAGTATGCTTAAAAATTTACTAAGACGTGAGTTTGGACGTTTTAGTGGATCAAATAGCTCAATCTTTGTGCCTAATGTACTTATCCCGCCACTTATTATGCCTTTAATGACTATAATTATGGTGTTTATGCCTGATGTGAGAATATTATTTACGGATGTTAGTGAGGTAAGTGTTGGTGCTATCATAATCTTAGTCACAACAATACTATCTTCTTTAGCTTCATCTTCTCCAGCGATTACTATATCACTAGATTGGAGGTTATTCTGGATACTTAAATCAACCCCTATAAAGACTAAAGATATCTTATTATCAAAGATAATATTTAACCTATCTATAATAGGTTTTGCGACCATTCCACTCAGCATTTTATTTATAATACTTGGATATTGTTCGTTTATAGATTTTATATTTATTCTAATATTTATATGTGTTGCAGGATTAACATATACACTCTTTGAGTTATATGTAGGACTTAAGCATCCTCGTACTGGGGTAGATGACCAATATATTATTAAACAGTCACCCGCTATCCTTATATGTCTTCTTCCAATACTTCCTACATTAATTATTAACGCAATAATATTTATTATTCCTCTCTTTATTCCTGTATTAAGTCAATTTGGTATGATACCATCATATATATCATTAATTCTATTCACTGCATTATATGGGTTATTATGGTTATTACTCATTTTAAAGAAGGGAGAAAAATTATATTTTAATATTTCTTAAACTAAAAAATATTTAGAAAATAATGCTATTTACATATATATGTAAAAATGTGATATAATTATTTCGGCAAATATATAAAAATCAAAAGGAGATTTTATGTCAAAGAAATACGTTTATTTATTTCAAGAAGGCGATGCAAACATGCGTGAACTTCTTGGTGGTAAAGGTGCTAACCTTGCAGAAATGACTAATCTAGGTTTACCTGTACCAAAAGGTTTCACTGTTTCAACCGAAGCTTGTACAAAGTATTATGAAGACGGCAAACAGATTAATGCTGAAATCGTAGAACAAGTTGAAAAAGCCCTTCACGTACTAGAAGGTGAAGTAGGCAAGAAATTAGGTGATCCTGATGACCCTCTCCTCGTATCAGTAAGAAGTGGTGCAAGAGCATCTATGCCTGGTATGATGGATACTATCTTAAATCTTGGACTAAATGCTAAGTCAGTAGAAGGTCTTGCGAGAAAGACTAATAATCCAAGATTTGCATACGACTCTTATCGTCGTTTCATTCAAATGTTCTCAGATGTTGTTATGGAAATATCTAAGAGTAATTTTGAAGCCATCTTTGATAAGAAGAAAGAAGAAGTTAATGTTAAACAAGACTTTGAATTATCAGCTGAGGATTTAAAAGATGTAGTTAAGAACTACAAAATTAAGTACAAAGAATTAAAAGGTGAAGAATTCCCTGATGATCCAAAGGTACAATTATTTGAAGCAATTAAAGCAGTATTTAGAAGCTGGGATAACCCAAGAGCTAATGTATACCGTAAGATGAATGAAATCCCTTATTCTTGGGGAACTGCCGTTAACGTTCAACAAATGGTATTTGGTAATAAGGGTGAAACATCTGGAACTGGTGTTGCATTCACAAGAAACCCTGCAACTGGTGAAAAAGCTTTATTCGGTGAATATTTATTCAACGCACAAGGCGAAGACGTTGTTGCTGGTATTAGAACACCTAAACCTATTTCTGAACTCGCAAAAGATAATCCAGCTGTATATGCTGAATTCCAAAAAGTAGCTGATACTCTTGAAGGTCACTATAGAGATATGCAAGATATGGAATTTACTATTGAAGAAGGCAAACTCTATATGCTTCAAACAAGAAATGGTAAGAGAACTGCAAGTGCTGCATTAAGAGTAGCTATTGACCTCGTTAAAGAAGGTTTACTCACTAAAGAAGAAGCAATTATGAAGGTTGAACCTAACCAATTAAATGCTCTCCTTCACCCTCAATTTGATGCTGCTCAACTTAAGAAAGCAGAAGTTATCACTCAAGCTCTTGCTGCATCTCCTGGTGCCGCAACTGGTAAAGTAGTATTTACTGCTCAAAGAGCTAAAGAATTAGTTGAATCAGGCGTTAAGAAGGTTATCCTCGTTAGAGCTGAAACATCACCTGAAGATATTGAAGGTATGGTAGTATCACAAGGTATCTTAACTGAACGTGGTGGTATGACATCTCACGCTGCAGTAGTTGCAAGAGGTATGGGTGCATGCTGTGTAGCTGGTGCTAGTGCTTGTCATGTTAATGAAGAAGGCAAATTCTTCACATGCAATGGTGAAAAATTCTCTGAAGGAGATTGGATTTCTCTTGATGGTTCAACTGGTAAAGTATATAGAGGCGAAATCGCTACAGTTCCTGCATCTATTTCTGGTGACTTTGCAACATTCATGGCTTGGGCTGATGAAATAAGAAAGCTCGAAGTTAGAACTAATGCTGATACACCTCAAGATGCTAAACGTGCATTTGAATTTGGTGCTGAAGGTGTTGGCCTTGTTAGAACTGAACATATGTTCTTTAATGGCGCTGAAAGAATTAAAGCCTTTAGAGAAATGATCCTTGCAACAGACGTTGAAGGAAGAGAGAAAGCTTTAGCAAAACTTCTCCCAATGCAAAGATCTGACTTTGAAGGAATCTATCGTGCTATGGAAGGAAGACCAGTAGTTATTAGATACTTAGATCCACCACTACATGAATTCGTTCCTAAGACTAAAGAAGAAATCGAAGATCTAGCTAATGATTTAGGATTAACTCCTGCACAAGTAGAGGCTACATGTGATTCACTCAAAGAATTTAACCCTATGCTTGGTCATAGAGGTGTAAGACTTTCTATCACTTACCCTGAAATCGCTAAGATGCAAACTAGAGCCGTTATTGAAGCTGCACTTAACGTATCAGCTGAAGGCAAATTTGAAGTTCATCCTGAAATCATGATCCCACTAGTTGGAGATATCAAAGAATTAAAATATGTTAAGAACGTAGTAGTTGAAACTGCTAATGCAGTATTTAGTGAAAGAGGTGTTAATCTTCCATTTGAAGTTGGTACTATGATTGAAGTACCACGTGCTGCACTCCTCGCAGATGAAATCGCTAAAGAAGCAGAATTCTTCTCATTTGGTACTAACGACTTAACACAAATGACATTTGGATTCTCACGTGATGACGCTGGTAAATTCCTTGAAGATTACTATACTAAGAAAATATTTGAATCTGACCCATTCGCTCACCTTGACACAAATGGTGTAGGCAAGTTAATCAAACATGCTGTTGAAGCTGGTAGAAGTACTCGTCCAAGCCTCCATTGCGGTATCTGTGGTGAACATGGTGGTGATCCATCTTCTATCGAATTCTGCCACAATGCTGGTTTATCTTATGTTTCTTGCTCTCCATTTAGAGTTCCAATCGCTCGTTTAGCCGCAGCTCAAGCACAAGTTAAAAACCCTAGATAATTAATCAATAATATTAAAGAGGCTCATTAATTTGAGTCTCTTTTATAATACTTATAGTAAAATATTAATAAGAGGTTTTTATGAAGAGTGTTTTTGTGCTTGGTGGAATAAATATGGATTACATAATTCACGTTGATAAAATACCATCACCTGGTGAATCTAAACCTGGTTATGATTTTTTATATTCACAAGGGGGTAAAGGTGCAAACCAGGCGATTGCCGCAAAGAAACTAGGAGTAAATAATGTCTATATGATCGCATCATTAGGAGACGATTATATAAAGGATTTACTATTAAAATCAATTAAATCATATGATATAGATATAAGTGGCGTTCAAATTAATGGGGATACCTCTCCTACTTGTATGATTACATTTGATGATTCAATTAAAGATAATTTCGTAATAATAAATGATGGATCAAATATATTAGTTAATAAATATAAAGTAGAATCATTCTTAAAGGAAAAGGCTAAACCTGGCGATATCTTTATGACTGTGCTTGAGAATAATGTAGATGCAGTATATCATTCTCTTCTTATCGCAAAATCTCTAAATATGTATACGATATTTAACGCAGCACCTGCGCAAAAACTAGATGATTCTATCTATAAATATGCAGATTTATTAGTAGTGAATGAATCGGAGTGTTATACTCTTTCAGGAATTAAAGTTATAAATGAAGAAGATGCGATTATGGCGTATAACTTCTTTTATGAAAGAGGAACTGAAGATTTAATTATTACTCTTGGAGACAAGGGTTCATACTATATAAAAGATAGTATAGTTTATTATACAAAAGCGTTAATTAAAGATACGGTTGATACAACATCTGCGGGTGATACATTTATTGGCGCTATCGCATCAAGACTATCTTTGGGTGATACAATTACCAATTCTTTAAAATTTAGTTCAGTAGCTTCATCAATCACGGTATCAAGAAAAGGGTCATCCATTTCTATTCCAAGCCTGGATGAAGTTTTAAGTTTAATAGATAAGAATAAATAATTTAGGTTTATAATATTATTAGAATATTATAATTCATGGAGTTTCATATGGATAAAGATACTATCAAAATTGGTGTTCCATTTAAAGGCATGATAGGGCATAGAGGATGCGCAGGACTTGAGACTGAGAATACTCTTAAAGCTTTTAATGAAGGAGGATCTCGTTCATATATTGGTCTTGAATGTGACGTACATCCAACACTTGATGGTTTTATTGTGGTAAATCATGATGAAACACTTGAAAGAGTAGTTGGGAATAAAGCAATAATAAATAAGATGAATTTTAGTGAATTAAGAGAAATTCCGTTCCCCGATAAATCAAACAATAACGAGATTAATCCTTTAATACGTTTACCACTTCTTGAAGAATATCTTGATGTGTGTATTAAATATAACAAGATTCCAGTAGTAGAACTTAAACAAACTCTCAAATCTAAAGATATTAATAAAGTGCTTGAGATAGTAAATAGTAAACACTTAATGGATAAAGTTATCTTTATCTCATTTTTCCCCGGATATTTAACTAAGATTAGAAGAAAACTACCTAATGTACAAATACAGTTCTTATCTCAAAAATGGAGTGAAGGGGTATTTAATTTATGTACTCACTTTAATTTTGGCATTGACCTTGAACACACAGAGTGTACAAAAGAAGTAATAGATAAAATGCATAGTAAAGGACTAAAAGTGAATGTATATACCGTAGATGATAAGGATGAAGCACTAAGACTTATCTCATATGGTATAGACTTTATCACTTCAAATATACTTGAATAATGAATAAAAATTTATATAGCGCATTAATAAATGAAATAAATAACGAGATGTTGTTTATAACATTCAACTATAATGCAAACTATCTTTCAAGAGATATAATTAATAAATTTGAGGAAAAAGAATTTAGAGATTTATCATCATCTAGATATTTAAAGAAGTTGATCAAGCAATTTCTTGAATATTCAGATGAAATAGGTAATTTTATCACTCCCGATGAAATTGATATCTTAAGAAAGGGAGAATTTAATAAAAGTAATTTATTATATCTTTATGATAAGATGACTCCATATCTTGAATCATATATTAAATTGCTTGATGAATTTGGTTCTAAAATAAGCTCAACGCTAGATACTAAAAGGCTCTCTAGCGGTTATACTGGTAAATTTCCCCTATATATGATATTAAGCGAGAATAAGTTAACACTTGAGCGCGCCTATATTCTTACTAACGCAAAAACGGTTTTAAGCAAACAATCAAAGAAATTTGGATTCTATGTATCATATGTAGATTATGACATAAAACTAGACAATTATCACTTAGATGGTTTCGATTTAAGAGATAGATCTATTAATGAGATAATTGATTATGTAGATAAAAAATCCTTTAAATTCGATATGAACAGTTCAACCTACTATGAGACAGATACAATCGAATTTAAAGAAAATATGGAGTATAGCTTAGGAGAACTGTCATTCTTCCTAGATAAAAAGAGACAGACCTTTAATGGGCTTAAGGCTGCCTTCAAACAAAGTTTTAAGACAGTGGGTATTTCCATCTTAATTCTTGTGGTATTTTTGGTTTTTTATTTTTTATATAGATATTTTATAAGGAGATAATATAAATGAACGAAAAAGAATACGAGTTATGGCTACATGAAGCGAAAAATGATCCTGAATTAATGAAAGGGCTCAAAGCTCAAAGCAAGGAAGAAAGAGAAGAAGCTTTCACAGGTGAACTAACATTTGGTACTGGTGGTATGAGAGGAATCATGGGATATGGTCCTAATAGAATGAGTGCTTATACCTTAAGAAAGGCTAATTATGGTTTAGCCAAATTCTTATTAAAGAATTATAAGAGCGATGCATATAGAGGAGTCGTTATATCACATGATGGTAGATTAAACTCTCGTAATTTTGCCTTTGAATGCGCAAGCGTACTTGGCGCATTCGGTATCAAGTCATTCCTCTTTGACTCATTAAGAACTACCCCTGAATTATCATTTAGTGTAAGATACGTAAACGCAATCGCAGGTATAATGGTAACCGCTTCTCATAACCCACCAAAATATAATGGTTATAAGATTTATAATGAAGATGGATGCCAGTATACTCCATTTTATGCAGACCAAATAATAGATGAGATTAAACAAATTGATAATATCTTTAAAATCCCAAGACTTTCAATTGAAGACTTAGAAAATATGGGACTTATAAAGATATTATCTAATGATGTAGATAGAGCTTTCCTTGATATATCAAAGACTGTACTACTTCGTCCAAATGATGAAAAGAAGATTAAATTAGTTTATACTCCACTTCATGGATGTGGTAACCCAACAGTAAGAGATGCACTAGTAGAAAATGGATTTGACGTAACATGTGTTGAAAAACAAATGGTACATGACCCATCTTTTAAGACTGTTAAATCACCTAACCCAGAAGATCCAAGAGCGTTCGAACTCGCGAGTGAACTAGGTCATAAAATTAAGGCAGACTTACTGCTTGCGACTGACCCAGACGCAGATAGAGTTGGTATTGGTGTATATAATGGAACAGATTATGTATATTTATCTGGTAACCAAACAGGCGCGCTTCTTGTTTACTATAGATTAAACACTATGAAAGAATTAGGTATTCTTCCGAAGAAAGGAAAATTCTTTGATACTGTAGTTACATCTGACCTTGCGGCAAAAATCGCAAAGTCATTCGGTTACTCACGCATTCAAACATTAACTGGTTTTAAATACATTGGTGAACAAGCTAAACTCCTTGAGGGAACTGATGAAGCATATATCTTTGGATATGAAGAATCATTCGGTTATATAATAAAAGATTACGTTAGAGATAAAGACTCTATTCAATCATGTCTTGCGATATCTGAGATGGCAAATTATTACCTTAATAAGGGAAAGAATTTATGCCAAGTACTAGATGAAATTTATGATAAATATGGCTACTTTAAAGAATTTACTAGGTCTACTTACTTTGAAGGAGTAGAAGGCCCAAAAACTATGGCTAATCTAATGGAATATTTTAGAAATGAGGAAATTACTCAAATTGGTGGTCTAAAAGTATTACTTAAAGAAGACTATGAGACTCAAGTTGGATATCAACTAAACACAGGTAAGAATTACCAAATAAAATTACCTAAATCTAACGTATTAAAATTCTATTTAGAAAACGAATGTTGGGTTGTGCTTCGTCCATCAGGAACTGAACCTAAACTCAAAATTTACTTTGAAGTTAAAACACCATCAGAAGCAGAATCTGAAGCACTCCTTCTTAAGTTAGATGGTGAAGTATTCGATAAAATTAAAGAATTATCTGGAATAGATGGTTAATTTTTTAGTATCAACTATCGCAAAAATTGCGATAGTTCTAGGAATTATATTAGTATTCTTATTTATTACCATATTAAATATTAAAATTAAGAAACCTGACTATGATTCAACTGATCCTGATAGTCCATGTTTTAGTTGCGCTAAGAAGTCTAGTTGTTTTTTCATTAATAAGGAAGATGATGAGGATTTAAGTCATGAATAAGCATATAGGCAATTCTTGGGATATAGTATTAAACGATGAGTTTAATAAAGAATATTTTAAAAAGTTAGAAGAAAGAATAGATAATGAGTATGATACATATCTTTGTCATCCAGATAAAGATTTAATCTTTAATGCATTTATCTTGACCCCAATTGAAAAGATAAAAGTGGTTATAATTGGTCAAGATCCCTACTTCAACGAAAACCAAGCAATGGGATTATCATTTAGTGTAAAAGAAGGAATTAAAAAGCCACCATCTCTTGAAAATATCTTTAAAGAGATGCAGAATGATGTCAATCTTGAAATCCCAAAATCTGGCGATTTAACGCTACTCGCAAAAGAAGGAGTATTCCTTCTTAATGCGACACTCTCTGTAAGAGATAAAGAACCACTTTCGCACAAAGGATTAGGATGGGAAACTTTCACTGATAATGTTATTTCTTTATTAAATAAGGTTGAAAGACCCATAGTATTTATACTTTGGGGTAATAATGCAAAAGAAAAAGAAAGGCTAATTACATCCTCACATCACCTGATTATAAAGTCTTCACACCCATCCCCACTTGGGGCATACAATGGTTTTTTTAATTCAAAACCATTTTCAAGAGCGAATAAATTTTTAATGAGTAATTCAATTTCTCCGGTTGATTGGAATATAATTGAGGAATAGATGTAAAATAGACAGATTCAGTTCCGAATCTGTCTATTTTAATGTCAATTATAGTTCGAATATTTTAACTTCACCACTTCCAAGATAACAATATAAATCACCATTTACATTGAAATCGTAGAAGTCTCTTGGCATTTCATATGTGCCGTAAATGAGTCTAGCTTTCGTCTCAATATTCTTTGATTTTTGTCTTAATACATCAAGGTATACATTAACGTATTCACCACCCCACATATTGGAGTTGCCAATTATAATAAGACATTTATTAGTATCTTTATTAAAGTATGATATACCTATTAAGTGTTGATTATCATTGTAGAAATGAAGTTGAACATAGTTGGATAGATTAGTAATTTGATCAACCCATTTTTCTCTTGCCTTAACCACATCTTTCAAGTGATTTACTATCTCACTTGAAGTTTGGTGAGAATAATGGAAGGCATATTTATCAAATAACGCTAGTTTTCCATAGAAGAGGTCATCCTTTGGAAGAGCGAGCAAATCAGTTTGATCTGCATCAACACCTGTATTCATTGGTTCAGCTTCATACACTTCTTGACCACTATTGATGAATGGAATTGAATTAGGGATGAAGTAGTTTAGAATTGTTAAGAACCTTGTGAGTTTGCCTCCGCCCTCTCTTTTTGTAATACGTCTCGTATCATGTGTTTCTCCACATGCAAAGGCAGGAATAACTTTTTCAGGCAACATATTTATAAACTTCTTTAGTTCTCCTTCTGATACTCTAGGTTCAGCCCAGAAACCATTACCTATCATAGCGTTATAGCCTTTTTCTTTCGCGGAAATATCATTTTCCATATTTAATTCTTCAGCAATAAAAGAGAAATCGCTATCAACTTTCTTAGCTTCTTCAATAATCATATCAAGGAGTTCTTTTGGAAGAGCATGACCCATATCAATTCTTGCGCCATCAATTCCAAAATGCGTCTGGTAGAACGGAATAATGCTCGAAAGAAGTTTCCATAACTCTAGATTTGGTTTTTTACCAGGATATAAATTACTCTTGATTGTATAACATAAGATATATGGATTATGTTTAATCTTTAGATATTCTTTAGAATCTACTGGATCGTCTAGATATAATCTAAAGTATGTAACATCACTCCATGGTGGTTGAATGTCATTGATTTGGTCAGAAAATGCAGGTGCAACCCTTAAATCAAATTCTTCTTCAACCTTTTTGAGGAATTTAACAGTATCTTTTTCTTTAATTGAGTTCCATTTTTCCTCATCTACTTCAAGCGGATTCTTTTCAAACATTTTTATATGTCTTAATACATCACTTGATTCATATACCTGTTTCATCCATTGTTTACTTGGATATGTTGTATCAGGAATTGATTCTACAAATGGCACACGATAGTTGTGAGCCTCACTTGCCTTAATCCAGTAGAACCAGTCAGGGTGATCTTTAATTAAATCAGATACAACAGAATTAGTTCTAGGGATTATATCAATAGTTACTCTAATACCTAAGATATGGCACGCTTCAACTAAAGCTGCGAATTCTTCTTCAAGAGTTGTATCATCTCCTGTCATTACCTCTTTTAACATTGGGTCTAGTTCAGTAAATGATTGAACACTGTATGGACTTCCAAGCTCACCCTTTTTATCCTTAAGTGCATATTTAGAGAGTGGAAGTAAATATAATACTGTAACACCCATACGTTTAAGAAGAGGAAGAAGAGCTAAAGTCTTAACAAATGTACCTGTTTCTTTAAGTCCATCTAAGTTAGATATATCAAGCGAATAACTTCTATCGCTATCCCAAGATGAAGATGATCTAACCATCATAGAATATAGAACACTCTTTTTAATCCAGTCACCATTTGTATCTTTTAGTTTTAGTGCCTTTGATAGTGATTTAGAATAATCGATTCCCTTTTCCTTCTTTGGAAGAATATATTCCTCTATTACAGCGCTATAAAAATCATATGGGTTAACCATAACCTCATTTTGAGGTAACTCTTTGTGCTCAATATGATAGTCCTCAAGAAACCAGAGTTTTGGCACAGTATAATTAATTTTCTCTTTCTTTCTTTTCTTTAGAGATTCTAATACTTTTTTTAGTTCGCTCATATAATCCTCGTAAAAAATAATGATACTATTTATAAATAAATAATATCATACAAATTGACTTATATCAACGCAGTGAGTATAATAATTATGATAAAGGAGAATAGGTTTGAATAAGACAAAAGATATAGTTTATGTAACATTCATGGGACTTATTATGTTTCTATCTGGTTCTATTCTTTTAGGTGGAATTAGATTCGTTATTAACCTAATATTTCCGATTGATTTTATCTCGATATTAATCTATTTTATGTTGGTTAGATTTTTAACTAAATTAGTTATGAGAGGAGTTAATACTAGGTGTCTTTATTACTCGATATATCTACCGACACTATCCGTGTTAATGTATCTGCTTGTTGGACCAATATACACCTTTATCTTATTACTTGTCGCAGGTAATTCATTCTTTAGTAGCCTAGCATATACTTTTATATCTTATATTGATTCGTTTATTAGTGGATTCACTGGTGAACCACTTCAAATTATGTTAAGTATATTCTACCTATTTATTGAAATACTTGTGCTTTCACTTGGTGTTCGTGATAGTTATAGATTAACAAAATAAAATATATTTAAGGACGGAGGATAAAAATGCCTTATATTGTTGATGTAGTCGCAAGAGAAGTACTTGATTCAAGAGGAAACCCTACAGTTGAATGCGACGTTTATACTGAATCAGGATTTTGTGGTTCAGCAATTGTACCATCTGGAGCTTCTACTGGTAAAAATGAAGCTTTAGAATTAAGAGATGGTGACAAATCACGCTACCTTGGAAAAGGTGTGCTAAAAGCCGTTAATAACGTTAATACTGAAATCAGAGAAGCTATTAATGGTATGGACGTTAGAGAACAAGTTTTAATCGATCATAAGATGATGGAACTTGATGGAACACCTAATAAGTCTAGACTTGGTGCTAATGCTATTCTAGCTGTATCTATGGCTTGTGCACGTGCTGCGGCTGAATATAGCGGTCTTCCATTATTTAGATATCTTGGTGGATATGGCGCAATGAACCTACCTACTCCAATGATGAACATCATGAATGGTGGTGTACACGCTGATAACTCACTTGATATCCAAGAATTCATGATTATGCCTGTAGGCGCTAAAAATGTAAGAGAAGCCATTAGAATGGGTGCTGAAACATTCCACGCTTTAAAGTCTATCTTAAAGAAAGCTGGTATGGTTACATCTGTAGGTGATGAAGGTGGATTTGCACCTAACGTATCTACTACAGAAGAAGCTATTGAATACATTATGCAAGCTATTAAAAATGCAGGATATGTACCTGGAATAGATATCTGCCTCGCATGCGATGTTGCAGCTGACTCAATCTATGATGAAGAACATCACAATTATCATATCGATGGCGTAATCAAATCTACAGATGAAATGATTGAATTCTATAAGAATCTATGTGAAAAATATCCACTCATTTCTATTGAAGATGGTCTTGTAGAAGATGATTATGAAGGTTGGAAGAAGTTAACTAAAGCACTAGGTGATAAGGTTCAACTAGTTGGTGATGACTTATTCGTTACAGATGCTAAGAGACTCGCTAAAGGTATTGAAGGTGGATACGCTAATGCGATTCTAATTAAAGTTAACCAAATCGGTACTATTACAGAAACTTTCGAAACAGTTGAGATGGCTAAACGTGCTGGCTATGGAACTATTGTATCTCATAGATCTGGTGAATCTGAAGATACATTTATCGCTGATTTATCAGTAGCATTAAACGTTCTCCAAATTAAGACTGGCTCACTCTCTAGAACTGACCGTATCGCAAAATACAATCAATTAATGAGAATCGAAGAAGAACTAGGCGCATCTGCAAAATTCCCTGGAAAATCAGGAATCAACTGCGCTAAATAACCTATATATCTTATAGTATAAAATGCCCAGAAATGGGCATTTTATACTATATTGATTTATCTATATAAATATCTACGTTTTTATGTCTATAAAGAATGCTTGCGGGAATTGATTCATGAACTATTCCCTTTTTTAGTTCCTTTATTATATTCTTTTTATTTTTCCCGGTTATGACCATTACAATCTTTTTAGATCTCATTATTGATTCTATTCCCATTGTGATAGCTTTTTTAGGAACTTCGTCAGTATTACTAAATAGTCTAGAATTATCTTTGATGGTAGATTCCGTTAAATCTGTCACATGTGTTAATGAATCAAATGAAGTATATGGTTCATTAAAGCCAATATGTCCATTACTACCTATCCCAAGTATCATAATATCAATTCCACCAGCTGTTTTAATCATATCGTCATATTTATCACAGTTTTCTAGTGATGGAAGAAATGTATTATTTATGTCTATATCTATTTTGTTAAATAGATTATTATTCATATAATATCTATAACTATTTGGATTATATGAATCCAATCCAACATACTCGTCTAAATTAAAAGTTTTTGTATTTTTAAAACAAACTTCTCCCTTATTGTATGCATTCACTAATCTTTCGTAAATGCCAATAGGACTTGACCCAGTCGCAAGACCTAAGATAGGATTAGCTTTCGAGTTAACTAATCCTATAATCTCTTTAGAAATATCATCATAAATTTCGGATAAATTCTTAATGTAATAATTCATTCTATAAAATTATAACATATTATCATATAATAAATATATAATGAAAGAAAAAATTAAACGTATTGAGTATACATATTCATATAAGATAGCACATTCAAGTGAATTGCTTGAGTTTTTATTATCTAAAATGAATACATCTAGAAATAACGTTAAAAATATCTTAAAAAATAAAATGGTACTAGTAAATGGGAATGTGGTTACACAATTTAACTATCCTCTTTCAAAAGATGATGAAGTAAAGATTGCGAAGAAACCAGTACGTGAGGAACCTTTTAAGAAAGAACCTAAAAAGAAGAATAAGAAAGAAAATAATAGAATAGAGATTATTTATGAGGATAAAGATTTCATCGCAATAAATAAACCTGAAGGTATGTTATCTGTTCAAAGCGATAAAGACAGGGAATCAGCCTACTATTATGTATCAGATTATTTAAAAGATGAATCTAAAACTTCTCGAGCATTCCAACTTCATCGTATTGATAAAGAAACATCTGGTGTCCTTGTCTTTACTAAGAATATTAAGCTACATTCTATGCTTAAACTTAACTGGAACGAATACGTAACATTAAGGGAATATTACGCAATAATTGAAGGTAATCTTAATCAAAGAGAAGGAACTATTAAAACTTACCTTAAAGAAAATAGCAATAATCTAATGTATGTTACAAAGGATAATACAGGTCAACTTGCGATAACTCACTATGAAGTTATAAGGACAAGCTCTAATTATTCATTATTAAGAGTATGGATAGATTCGGGTAGAAAGAATCAAATTAGAGTTCACATGGCATATTTAGGACACCCAATAATTGGTGATGATAAATATGGACATAGTAAATCACCTATTGGACGTCTTGGCTTACATGCATCAAAACTCATTTTTAAGAATCCTGTAACTTTAGAAGAAATGACGTTTAGTGCCCAAGTGCCAAATATATTCTACACGCTATTCCCGAACAGAAAATAGAATTTGCGCTCGCAGATTCTATTTTTTTATTTTATGTGTTATACAGTAGGAAGAATTGAACCTACCGTCGCAATAAGCGCAAAAAGTACCACAAGCACTTGGAAAGCTAGTGTTCCAAATGCACCACAAATTGGTGAATCTTTCATCTTATGACGTGAGATTGCGTATGCAACTATTACCGCAAGAGAAGTAATAATTTGGAAAAGCGATGCAGCTTTCGCAAACATGAGGAAAGTTGATGAGAGGAAGGTTGCAAGTATTGCAACTATAAGGCATGGAAGCGATGCAGCTAGCCAACTTGTCTTAAGACCTAGTTTAGTTTGCTCGTGAATCACGTCTCTTAAATCAAGCGTATTCGCCCAAAGAGAGGTTGATAAGGCAAAGAGAGTAAACACATATCCTACTACACTAACCCATCCACCTATAGATCTAGCGAGGTCATTAATCGCCCCATTTTTGGTAACTAAATTTGATCCAACTAAAGTGATGATAGTTAATGCGATAATCATAACAATGTTGATGCTAATACCTAATATTATTGAGCCTCTAATCTTTTTTGTATCTCCTTCAAGCCCTTTAACAACCTGTGGGACGGATATTACACTAGAAAGGGCAAAGGATATCATTCCATATAAGCCAAAGATGTTAGTTAATGCTTTATATTCACCTTGAATAGGGTGATAGTTATGTTTTACTATTACCGCAACAAGTAGTATTAGCATTAAACCTATCATCGCAAATACTGAATATTTTTCCGAAACACCAACTACTTTTAGACCGAAGAAGACAATAAGCGCAACTATTACATAATATACAAGCATTGATATAATAATTACACTATTAGGGAAAGTATCTGGTATTTCAAGCCCTCTTATCATATAAAAAATAGATGCTACTGCAACACTTGAACCAGTAATTTCATACATACTGAAAAACCTAAAAGTATGAAAACTATCCAACTTATTACCTTTTTAGCTTTTTAGCTTTTAAAAATATTTTCCAGACACTTAACGAAGTGTGAACCACCATTATTATAAGATAATTCTGCTATCATTAGATGAAGAAGACAGTTCATTATAAATGCGAGTATCACAATCCATATAAAGTCGTAAATAGAATTTCTACTTGTAAGGTATGGCACAGATAGTATACCTGCACCTACTCCGTGACCTACAATAATACTTGTTGCCTCAAAGAAAGTTAACTTTCCATCTGATTTAATTATTTCCATATTATTCAATCACTTCTGTTGTGCCAACTTGTCTTAATTTCACAAGCACAACGTTTCTTTCCCCAAACACTTTTTTCATCTTAGAGATATAATCACTTTTCTTTTTTAAAGGTACGTAGGCTATTACCGTACCTTTAAATCCACCACCGTGAACTCTCACTGCGCCAGTATTTTCTAAATATAATTTAGATAAATTAACCGCTAGTGATATACCTTGTTTGTTATCTTTCTGAACGAAACAGTTTTCTAGTAATCTATATGATGAATCACCGCTTTCATTAATGAGTTTTAAGAATTCATCAACATTATCATTTTTAAGGGCCTTATAACCAGATAATACTCTTTTATTTTCATCAAAGAAGTGGATGGATCTAAGAATTGCCCTACCTCCTAATTTTCTTTTTATAAGAGGGATATTATCATAGAAATCTTTTTCAGGTAATTCTCTTAATACACTCTTATTAAATAATTTAGCGGTATTTATCATATCATCTTTAATAGATTTATATAGTGGTGTTAAGTTACCATGAGAACCACCAGTATTAATTAACACTACTCTATATTTTTTTAAATCAATGTTAAAGTGCTCAATCTGGGGATTTTCCTTTTCTTTAAAGTCAATGAAATTAAAACCGCCTAAAGATACGCCCATTTGGTCAAGCAAGCCAGATGGCTTATTATAATAGACATTTTCTGCGTATTGACCAACTTTCGCAAGTGTGACTTTATCAATTAATCCATCATTATAGAGATTATTAATTATTTCACCAATTAGTAGTTCAAATGCTGCACTTGATGATATTCCTGCACCTTTAAAGATTAACGATTCAGTTGTGCAATTAAAGCCACCAATTTTATATCCTAATTCTTTTAGTTTATTAGATACACCTCTAATTATTGAATTTGATTTAGAGTACTCACTTTCCTTAATATCTAAATCTGATAGATCTATTATATTCATAGAGTAACCTCTACTTTTTAAATAAATCATATTGTCATCTCTTTTAGACACAGCCGCAAATATATCAAGATTAATACTTGATACTAGCACAAGACCTTGATTATGGTCTGTGTGGTTACCAAGTATTTCTACTCTTCCTGGAGACGAGAAGAAGTTAGTGGGTTCTTCATTAAATAATAAATTAAAATCTTTAACTAGTTTTTCTTTTCTATTCTGATACCATTTGTATTTATCGCCATAGATAAGATTATATTTAGTCTTCATTTTCAACCTCATAGTTCATCTTATTTAAAAAGTCAAATAAGGTAAGTTGACCATTTATATCATTTTTAAATACTGAAGTATTGTATAAAATCTTCTCACAAATTTTACCTACTTCGATTTTGATTATTTCTTTTGCGGCATCTACTGTGTTGTGTCTTCCGTAAGTTCTTATGATATTATTGATAAAAATAAGATGCTTTTCTAGTTCCTTATGCTTTTCTATTATTTCTCTTACCGAGTAAGAAGAAGATGATAGAATTCCTTCTATTAAACTGAGTTCATCTAATAGTCTTGGAGGAAGAATGAATCTACCCATAGCTTCAATTAAGCCAATACCTTCACTTTTAATATTATGATATTCAGGGTGAGCGTGGAATATTCCATCTGGATATTTTTCTGATTGTCTATTGTTTCTTAAAATAAGATATAAATAATATGTATCTCCTACCTTTCTTGCGATAGGCGTAACTGCCTGGTGACGCCCATTTTCATCCGTAGGAATAATATCTGAATTAACATTTTCATATACTAGCCAGTTATTATAGATATCTTCTGCGATATCGCAAGTTTCCGCAATATCCGTTGATTTGATTAGGAATGTAGAGTTGTACCATTCAAGGTATGATATCTCGCTATTCTTAAAACCTTTACCTATAATTTTGTATCTATCTTTCGCATACATCATAGGGAGTAGTTCTCCACCACCTTGGTAGTGCTCATGGTCAAGGATAGATCCACCTACTATCGGAAGATCTGAGTTAGACCCTACAAAATAATTTGGATATTCATCTACAAATTCCAGCAATTTAGTGAATGTAGAACGTGTAATAAGCATAGGTGTATGTGTTTTATTAATGATGATAGCGTGTTCATTATAATAAGAATAAGGACTAAATTGCATAAACCATTCTTCATTATTTAAGGTTACTGGAATAACGCGAATATTAGACCTTGCGGGTATTTTACCCCCACCATAATTTCCTACATTTTCAAAGCAAAGATTACATTTAGGGTAGGTACTTGATTTGAAGGTTAAAAGCTTTGCGATATCAGTGTTTTTCTTTTCAGGTTTTGATAGATTAATTGTGATATCTAAATAATTATGAAGACCTTCATATTTCCAAGATATATTCTTTTTAATATCTTCCGCTTTAATGTAATTATTTTTAATCATTAAGTTGTATAGATATAGACATGCATCTTTTGAACTTTTCTCTTTTAGTCTATTAAACTCTTTGGTAACCAAAGAAGGCCTTGGGCTAATTATACTCATAATTAATTCTTCATCTTCAATTGATATATCTTTATCTTCTCTTAGTTCCTTAAATAAAGAAGAAGGGGTATCCGATTCAGTTATTAATACATCGTTTTTTTCGTATGGCTCGCTAACGTTTAAAAGATGCATAAGATTATTTCTTATGTATATTACATCTTCTTTGTCTAATTCTAGATATTTAAGTCCATATTGAATAAATTTTTCTATTGTTTTTTCAATCATCTTATTCACCACTAACCTTAAAAGTATATTTAATATAGTGTTTATATAAAGCGTTAGCATGCCACAAAAGTCCATTATCGCTTAAAATTTTTGTATATCTACATGGTTCTATCGCAATACCATTAAATGGTTTATCAGAATCCATATTAGGGAAAAGTGTTTCAGAGGCAAAGTTATTAGTAAATATAACCACATCTTTATAATCAGATTCTACTATAAGCATTCTTCCATTAGATGGGTCTTTTAGTTCTATATATAGAGGATCTTTCCCTGTATAGATATCATCATATCCACCACTTCCTTTTGATAAGACTAAATCACTTCTTAAATATTTATCGATTGGCATTTCTTTTCTAAAATCAAATTCTTTTGGAACCTTTGTAATTCCTCTAATAATAAGATTATTATCAAGGTCCGCTAGACATTCCTTATTTATTAAAAGAGTATGCTTTTCTATAGTTGTCTTTAAGTTTCCAGATAGATTGAAATAAGAATGATTAGTAATATTAAGCAGAGTATCTTTGGTTGAAATTGCATAATAATTAACCAATATAGATTTTTCATCCAAATCAATTCTATATTGAACTCTTAATTCAAGATCGCCTGGGAAGCCATCTTCCATATCTTTTAAGTGAATACTAAAAGAGACATCTACAAGATTGTTTTTTGATTCAACATCAAAGTCAAATGTGCGGTAGGCAATAGTATATGAACCAGAGTGAAGAAGATTTCCTCTATCATTAGCTGGCCAAATCTTATATTCTTTATTATCAATTTTAAACATTGAATTTTTAACTCTTCCCGCAACACGGCCAATTGTTAAGCCATAATACATTGGATTTTTAAAATATGAGACCATACGTGGAGAAAGAGTTACGGTTTCAAGATTGCCATATTTATCTATAGTATCAACCTTATAGATAGATGCACCATAATTAGATAGCGTTACACTAAAATCATTCTCATTTGTGATTTCAATATGTGTTAGTGAATTTCGATAATTAATAATTTTATACATCTCTTACCTCAAAAAATACGCATATTTAAGTAAAAATAGCCTAAAATGACCAATTTTTTCTTTCAACTAAATTATAGCATTTTTCTATATTTTAGAATATAATTTATTTGGGGTACAAGTTATGAAAGTTATGATTACAGGCGGAGCCGGCTATATTGGCTCAAATTGCGCAAAAATTTTATCAAAAATAGCGGATATCGTCATCGTAGATGATTTTTCTACTGGCCACCATCAGGCGATAGAAGGTTATAAATACTATAATGTAGATATTAGAGATAGAGTTGCTTTAGATAAAGTATTTAAAAAAGAACAGGTTGATGCGGTTATTCACTTTGCGGCTAAAAGCTTAGTCGGTGAATCATGCACAGATCCATATAAATATTTCTCTAATAATGTCTATGGTACACTAGAATTACTTAAATGTATGATAGATAATAACGTAAAGAAAATAGTTTTTTCATCCAGTGCGGCTGTATATGGAAACACAAGTGATGATGTAATCACAGAAGATACTCCTAAAAATCCAACATCTCCATATGGTGAGACAAAGCTAATGATGGAAGAGATGATGAAGTGGTTTGATACTGCATATGGTTTAAAATATGTATCTTTAAGATATTTTAATGTATGTGGTGCATCTGATGATTCACTCGTTGGGGAAGACCATCATCCAGAAACTCACCTTATCCCTATAATAATTCAAGTATTAAATGAAAAAAGAGATCACCTTGATGTATTTGGCTCAGACTATAACACCAAAGATGGCACTAATATTAGAGATTATGTAAATGTGGTAGATTTAGTAGATGCACATATTAAGGCATTAAATTATCTAATGAATGGTGGTGAATCTAATATTTTCAATCTTGGAACAAATACTGGTTCGTCTAACCTTGAAATTATTAAGACAGTAGAAAAAGTATCAGGTAAAAAGATTAATTATAAGCTTGTGGATAGACGTCCAGGCGACCCAGATTCACTCGTTGCATCATGCGCTAAAGCTGAAAAAGTATTAGGTTATAAAAATAACCATACACTAGAAGATAGTATTAAAACTGCGATTAAGTTCCATGAGAACTTTAAAGATGGGTATGAAAAATGATTTGTCCAAACTGTAAAAGAGAAAGTTCGAAAGAAGATATAATTTGTGGATACTGCGGTGAAGTATTAAGGGGTAAACTTGTTAAATGCCCTAAGTGCGCTAAAGTATTAAAAGATGATAAAGATAAATGTCCACGTTGTGGATATATTTTTCAAAGAAGAAATAAATAATTATTAATTGAATAAAATAGGACGCTCGCCAAGTGGTTAAGGCAATAGGCTCTGACCCTATCACCAAAGGTTCGAATCCTTTGCGTCCTGTTTTTTTATTTTTGAATATATAGTGTATAATATTTTTAAGGAGAGTCATCTTATGAAAAATTTTTTCAGTTCTTTACTAACCATAATTATTATTTTACTTATAACCCTACAACTGCCTTTCTCATTCCAAGCAAAACCTACTAAGAGATCCCTTGATTATGAATATGTGATGAGAGATGCCTTAAAGAATAAGAATCCATATGTCACAAAAGTAGCTATGCTTGGGGCTCATGATGCCTTATCAGAAGGTATTAAATATAATAGTAAAGCCGCAGAAGGAGAATCTGGGATAGTAGTTCATCCTGCCGCAAAAATCCTAGCGAAAGGATTAATAGTTAGAATGTCTAGAACACAAAATGCGGACGCTAAAGAATTACTATATTCAGGGGTAAGGTATTTAGATGTGAGAATCACTAAATCTTATGGTGATTACTACACATATCATGCATATCTTTCAGGCTACTTAAGAAGATATTTGATAGATGTAGTAGAATTTCTCGAAACGCATGAAGGTGAATTCATCATCTTTGATATTCAGCATTTCTTAAGAGAAGAAAAAGCTACAGAAGAAGAAAGAAACGCTCAAATAGTAGAATTAATTAATTATATTGGTTCAATTAAGACAGAAAATGGTCACTCGCTCCTTGATTTCGTTTATTATAATGCACATAGTAATTCTCTAAGCGAATTAAGATATAATGATGTAACTGAGAATGGGACTAAAGGTGGAGTGATTATTCTCACTAAAGGTCTTGAAACTGAATATTCATATAGGCGTGACTCTGACGCATCATATGAGGATACATCTTATTACTCAATTCGTTCTTACTGGCATGATACAAATAATACAAAAGAAATGCTTCTAGGTATTAATGATGAATATTTATATATTCTAAATCACCAAGATTTAGTAGAAGGCAAATTTGTGATTAATCAAGCGCAAAAAACCGCATTCCAAGCTAATAAAACAATGGTAAGAAGCTTATTTGGATGGAGCGTATTAGATATGAATGCAAGATTTAATAAAAAGGCAATTAGAAATAAAGATTTCTCTAAATGGTTAAGCGTTATGCCTATTTATATGGTTGATAGTGCAACATCACGAAAAGGTAATTTCAATAAAAGGGTGAATGAACTTATCATTAGTTATAATGAGGGATTAGAATAATATCTAAATATAGAAGAAAATTACAGCGATTGGCTGTAATTTTTGTTTAGATTAATATAAAGGATACAAACGATAAAATTATTTATTATTCTTTATTCTATTTAAAATCTTCCAGTAACTATTATAATTAAATGTATTCAATTGGAAGCGCATATAGATTATCTTTTAGTTTTAATTTGTACTCACCTCTACAAATTATTACTCCCATTCCTCTCTTTTTATTAATATCTTTATCTAATACATCAAATGCTGATGCCATTTCTGATTTAGGATTTGTTGTTTTTTTAATTTCAATCGGATATAAAATGCCATTTTCTTCAATAATTAAATCAATCTCGATTTCTTCGAAGGTATCCGTGCTACCTACAGTTTTTTTAACTTTATCTTTACCACGATAATAATAGATTCTTTTTCTATAATCTTTTCCTTGATTAATATAAGATTTAACTATTTCATTTATTACAAAAGTTTCAAAAAATGCCCCATTCATTGCCCCATTTTCAAGTGTTTCTTTTGTTAACCAAGATGTTAGGTAAGCGGCTAAACCTGTATCTTTAAAATATACTTTAGGTGTTTTAATAGCTCTATTTAAATGAGAATTATAATATGGCTCTAAAAGATAAATAATATCTGTTTTTTCAAGAACTGATATCCAATTTCTCACTGTTTCAACTGATACACCAATGTCATTGGAAATACTAGTATAATCAAGAATATTGCCTATTCTTGCGGCTACAGATACCATAAACCTATAAAACAAATTATGGTCCTTTATTTTAGTAATATCATAGACATCTCGTTCTATATATGTACTAACATATGAAGAATAAAACTCTTCCCAATCTCTTGGATTATCTTCATATAGTTCTGGATATCCTCCCCTGTGAATGATTTCCCATAAATTTTCATACTTTCTAAGGTATTTTTCACGTTCATTAAAATAGTCAACGGTAGGAATAAATGGTTTCTTAAAAGAAATACCATTTATTTCTCTTAATGATAATGTGCCAAGTTCTAATATAGAAACCATTCCAGCAAGAGATTCAGATAATCCCTTCATAAGTTCCCATTTTTGTGAGCCTGAGAATAAATAATTGCCTCTAGTTGATACATCATCAAGTATAGATTTTGCCGCACCAATCAATTCCGGAACCATTTGAACTTCATCAATAAAAAGAGGTCTTCCAAAGTTTTCTAAAAATCCCTGGGGATCTCCCTTGGCATTACTATAAAGAACTACTTTTTTTAAATTAATTCTTCTAATATAGGAATATATATGCTTTGTCATAGTTGTTTTGCCAACCTGTCTTGCACCGGTGATTGCCACTGACTTAGACGTTTCAAATCTGTTTTTAAGTATATCTTCAATCGCTCTATTAATGTATGTCATTATACTACCTCTGACTATTTTCAATTACAATTTGATTATAGTCATATACTGTTAGTTTGTCAATATAATAATATACAATAAACAAAAAGACCCTGCTTAAAATCAAAATCTAATTATTTAAGTTGGCGGAGCGGACAGGATTCGAACCTGCGGTGCCACATTAGTCGCACAATTGGTTTCCAGCCAACCTCGTTAAGCCTCTTCGATACCGCTCCATATATTTTATATTTAAATACATTTAAAAAGATTTTCATATAGTATAATTAAAATAAAGGTAAAAATATGGAAACAATAAAGGAAATTGTTAAGTTACTTGTAGGGCTAGTAGTCTTTGTGACAGGTATGAATCTTATGTCTAATGGACTTAAGAAAAGTGCTGGTAGGTCTATAAGAAGATTATTTAAAAGAATCGCAAATAATAAAATTGTTGGCGCACTAATAGGCGCAGGTACAACAGCAATAATTCAATCGAGTGGTGCAACAACTGTTATGGTAGTTGGTTTCTTAAGTATGGGCGCACTGACATTCGCCCAAGGATTTTCTTTAATGCTTGGATCATTTTTAGGTACAACTGTAACAGGACTCTTTGTATCTCTATCCTCATTTTCATTCTCAATATTCTTAATGTTTACTGCATTTATAGGGTTCATTCTTGGATTCCTTAAAAACGAAGGTATTAAAAATATATCAGAAATATTAATTGTATTCTTTGGCCTAGAGGCTATGAAAGATGCTTTTGAACTTGAACAAATAAGAAATGCGGTAATAACAATATTAAGTACTGTTAAATTTCCTATATTAATAATGTTAATAGGTATGGTTTTAACCATACTAACACAATCATCAAGTGCGACTAATGGTATAGTAATCGTTATGGTATTAAGTAATCCTAGTCTTTTATCTAGTGGTTTCTATTTAGTTTTAGGTGCAACAATTGGTGCACTTTTCCCTACATTCCTAGCCGCCTTAAAGAGTAATGTTAAGGCTAAAAGAGTTACCTATTCAATGATTATACTAAGAACAATTGGTGCACTCCTAATGACCCTAATCATTTGGGCAATATCTCAACCATTATTTAGTTCATTATCTAGAGTGCCTAGCGATGATACTGGTTTAGTTCTTGCGATATTCACAATTATATATAACTTATTATTTATGATGGTTTTCTTACCGCTCTCAAATCCAATTGAAAAGCTAGCTAATATAGTAATTAAAGATAAAGACAACGAAAAGATGATGAAAACAATTCATCATATCAGTGACAATTTACTTAATACTCCTTCAGTTGCGATTATCCAGGTTAAAAAAGAAATAGTTGATATGTTTGATTTATCAAAGACTAACTTATTTTTGGGTCTTGATTCAATGCTTAATGTTAATCTATCAAACGGAAAAGAGATAGAGGCAAGAGAAGATGAAATTGACTTTATGAATAAATCAATATCTGACTATCTAATTAAATTATCATCAAGGGCTAGTCTTGATGATGAGGCTAAAATTGGTGCCTATTACCACGTTATTAACGATATAGAACGTATTGGTGACCATGCGTTAAACTTCTACAATATGGCTAAATCTTTATCTAATGAAGATTTAAGTTTTAGTGATATTGCGAAAGATGAATTTAATAATTATTCTAATGTATTAGAAAAGATGTTTGACTTATCTAAAAATATATTTATGGACAAGGATGAGACAAGGCTTACAGAGCTCCACAAACTGGAAGATGAAACTGATAGATTAAAAGAAGTTTATGGTAATAATCACTTTGAAAGAATAAAGAAAAATGAGTGCAATAATGAGTTATCACCTTTCCATTATAATTTACTCACAGAACTTGAAAGAGTGGCAGATCACTTAACGAATATAGGTTATTCAATAGTAAACCCTACAGGTGATGAGGTATAAAAGCGGTTTCATAATTTTCTTGATTTATTTTGGTTGACATTGAATAGATAGAAGACTATGATATTTATAGATATAAATATTTTATTAAACCTTCCAATTATTGTTTTAAACTTGAAAAAGTAATATATAAAATACTTAAGGAGAAAACAAAAAATGAAGAAAAATTTAATTCTTTCATTAGCTTGCGCTGTTTTGGTGCTTGCTTCAGCTTTTGCTTTATCATCATGTGGTAAAAAAGCTGAAATTGCTGTAGTTACAGACGTTGGACTACTCATGGATGGTGGCTTTAACCAAGGTACTTGGGAAGGAGCAGAAGGCTATGCTAAAGCTAACGGCAAAACCGTACAATACTATCAACCTGCAAATGGTGCTGATGCTACCGATGCTGATAGAATTACTGCAATGCAAACTGCAATTAAGAATGGAGCTAAGGTTATCGTAACTCCAGGCTTCTTACAAGCAGCTGCAATTGAAACAGTTGCAAAAGAAAACCCAGAAGTTAAGTTTGTATTCGTTGATGGTTGGAATTTTGGTCCTGAATATAAGAACGTTACTGCTATTTCTTACAAAGAAGAAGAATCTGGTTTCTTTGCTGGCTATGCTGCTGTTAAAGATGGCTACACTAAACTTGGTGGAACATTTGGTGGTGGTGGAACTAACCCTGCATGTAGTAGATTTGCATATGGTTTCGCTCAAGGTGCAAATGCTGCTGCTGCTGAAATGAATAAGACTGTTGAAGTTAAGATTAGTTTCAAATATGGTTCAACATTCGGTGCTTCTACAGAACTCGCAACTCAAATTGCTGGTTGGTATAGCAATGGTACTGAAATAGTATTCGCATGTGGTGGATCTATGGTTCAATCTGTAATCTCTGCTGCTGAAGCTACTACTAACGGAAAAGTTATTGGTGTAGACGTTGACCAAGCTGGATTAAGTGATAGAGTTTTAACATCTGCTGTTAAAGGATTAGCTGTATCTGTTGAACAAGTATTAGGCCAATTCTATGCTGGCGAATGGGATGCTAAATTAGCTGATAAGACTCAAAATTTAGGTGCTGCTGTAGACGCAACTGGACTTCCAACAGCTTCTAGTTCTTGGAGATTTGCAACATTCACTAAAGCTGAATATGATCAATTATTTGCTAAAGTTAAGAACGGTTCTTTAACAATTAAGAATGATATTGCTGATAACTGTGATGATGTAGAATTCTGGGCTGCAGTTAATACTGCTTGCGCTAATGCCAACATTTCATTAGATAAATAATTTTAGATTTTTATCATATGTTATAATATCCCCCGTTTGATAGTTAAGTCTCTCGGGGGATATTTTTAAAAAAAGAGAGGTGTCGTATGGAAGATAAATACGTCATTGAAATGCGTAATATAACCAAAGAGTTTCCTGGCATTAAGGCAAATGATAATATCACCTTAAAACTAAGAAAAGGTGAAATACATGCTTTGCTCGGTGAGAATGGCGCAGGAAAATCTACTCTCATGAGTATACTATTTGGTTTATATCAGCCTGATGAAGGCGAAATTTTAATTAATGGTGAAAAAGTACTTATTAATGATCCTAATGATGCAACTAAGTATGGAATTGGTATGGTCCACCAACATTTCAAACTAGTTGAATGTTTTACTGTCCTAGATAATATTATTCTTGGAAGTGAAGATTCTAAATTAGGTTTCGTAACTAGAAAAAAATCACGCGAAAAAATCAATAAATTAATGGATGATTATTCCCTCCATGTTGATTTAGATAAAAGGATTGATGAAATAAGCGTTGGTATGCAGCAACGTACAGAGATTCTTAAGATGCTTTATAGGGATTCAGAAATCCTTATATTTGATGAACCTACAGCTGTATTAACACCACAGGAAATAGAAGGTTTAATTCACATTATTAAGAATCTAGCTAAGGAGGGTAAATCAATTCTCTTTATTTCTCATAAATTAAATGAAATTATGAGTGTTTCTGATGTTTGTACAGTCCTAAGAAAAGGAAAGTACATAAACACTGTAAAAACATCAGAGACAAATACTGATGAACTCGCTAAAATGATGGTCGGAAGAGACGTTTCATTTACTGTAGATAAAGAAAAAGCCAAACCAAAAAATATCGTTTTACGTCTCGATAATGTATCAGTAGTTGATAAAAACACTAAGAAAAGTGTAGTAAATAATGTCTCATTTTCTGTAAAAAGCGGGGAGATTGTTGCGGTTGCAGGAATCGACGGAAATGGCCAAACTCCGCTAATTAACGCTATCACAGGACTTGGCCCTGTTAGTAGCGGAACAATCACTCTCTTAGGTAATGATATTACAAATGGCACCATCAAAGAAAGAATTATGTATGGCTTAAGCCATATTCCTGAAGATAGACATAAACATGGTTTAATACTTGATTATAGCATTGCAGAAAACTTTGTTATCGAAAGATATTTAGAGGATAGATTTAGCTGGCATAGACATAGATTAATTCATTTCGAAAATAGAAAGAATTATTCAGACTATCTTATTGATAATTATGATGTTAGAAGTGGACAAGGTTCTAATACTACTGCTAGATCTATGAGTGGTGGTAACCAACAAAAAGCTATTGTTGCAAGAGAACTTGATAAGGATCATTCTATTCTAGTTGCATGTCAGCCTACAAGAGGACTAGATGTCGGTGCTATTGAAGATATTCATAAAAAGATTATTAATGATAGAGATAATGGTGCTGCAGTTTTGCTCTTTTCACTAGAACTTGATGAGGTATTAAATCTCGCAGATAGAATTTATGTAATATATGATGGTGAGTTTGTTGCTCACTTCATAAATAATGGCTTAAAACCAGAGGATTTAGGACTATATATGACAGGTTCTAAAAAAATGAAAAAGGAGAATATAGTATGTTAAAGGAAAGCAAATTTACTGAAGGCTTTAAGAAAGCTGTCACTAAACATTCTACTAAATCCTTACTCGCAAGTATCATTTCTATAATAGTTGGTCTAATTATAGGCTTTATATTTATGTTAGTTGCATCAATTCTTAAACCTGGTTCAAGTGCACTTGGTGGTATAGGTATTTTACTTACTGGTCCATTTAATGGACTTAATCCAAAATATGAAATTGGTAATCTAATATTTTATATGGTTCCTATTATTTTTACTGGTTTATCTATTGCAATTGCCTATAAAACAGGTCTATTCAATATTGGTGCTCCAGGACAATTCTTAATGGGAACTATGGGATCACTTCTTGTTGCATTAAGTATTGATACAACAGGAAATAGATTCTTAGGCATTCTTGTATGGATTTTGGCTATCATAGTAGGCATGCTTCTTGGTATGTTCTGGGGTTCTTTAGTTGGTATGTTAAAGGCTCTATTTGGTTTAAATGAGGTTATAGCATCTATCATGCTTAACTGGATTGCCGCTAATATTATCACATGGGTATTTAAAGATTCACCACTTCATAATATTGGAGAAGGTAAAGATGGATACCTCATAAAAACATCTTTAACAGGAAACTTCTCACCTACACTAGGACTTGGAAAACTATTTAGTAGCGGAAATATTAGTTCATATATTGATATAGGCATCGTAATCGCAATTGTATTCTGTGTATTAACATGGATTTTCATGAATAAAACCACACTTGGATATGAAATGAAAGCCTGTGGTTTAAATAAAGAAAGTGCAAAATATGCAGGTATAAATGAAAAGAAAAATATTATTCTTTGTATGGCCTTCTCTGGCGCTCTTGCGGCTATTGGTGGTGCACTATATCACTTAAATGCTGGTATTGAATTTAAATGGCAGTCAGCATATCAAACTCTTCCTCCTTGGGGATTTAATGGTATACCTGTTGCGTTCCTTGCGAATTGCAATCCACTTGGTATCATATTATCTAGTATGTTTATTAGATATTTAAGTACATCTGGTGCTTTCCTTCCTATGGTTGGATTTAACCAATATTTCGCTGATATTATTATTGCGATAATAATTTATCTAGCAGGATTTACTAGATACTTTATCGGAAGAATAGATAAAAGGATTAGAGATATGGAACTCGCAAGACTCCTTGAAAAAGAAAAAAATGGACTAAAATCTGATCCGCCTAATGATAATGTAATAGTAATGGAAGAGGAGGGTAAAAAATAATGGATACTTTTGTAATTTTAATTCAATATACAATTCTTTATGCCATTCCTCTAATGATCGTTGCCCTAGGCGGTTTATTTAGTGAAAGAAGTGGTATTATCAACTTAGCACTTGAAGGTGAAATGATATTTGGTGCATTTATTGGGGCACTAGTAACTAAATTAATAATTGCTGCCAACCCTCAACTTGCAACATCTCAATGGTTATTAATCCTTGGTGTAATAATATCTGGTTTAAGTGGTGGCGCGTTCTCGCTTCTTTTATCCTTCTCTGCGATTAGAGCAAAAGCAGATCAAACAATTGGTGGTACTGCCTTAAACTTACTTGCTCCTGCTATCGTTTGTACATTTGGTTTAATTCTATTTAACTCAGAGAAAGTTATTACAGGTGCTAGATTTGTAATTATTTCAAGCCAATATAGTGAAGCAATGCAAAATGCAATGTTCAATTCTTGGTTTGGACCTATTCTTAGAATTATGTTTGATAGATTATATCTAACGACATACATAGTTATCTTCTTATTTATTGCCTTATCAATTTGGCTATATAAGAGTAAAACCGGAACTCATATTAGAGCCTGTGGTGAACACCCATCAGCTTGTGACTCAGTAGGTATTAACGTTGTTAAAATGAGATATCTAGGTACAACTATTGGTGGCGCGCTTGCTGGTATAGGCGGATATGCATATATAGTAGCATGTTGTGCTGCAACAGCTGAATCTAGTGTTGCGGGACTTGGTTTCTTTGCTCTTGCGATTATGATATTTGGTAACTGGAATCCTATACTTATCGCACTTGGTGCTCTACTATTTGGTTTCCTAAAATGTATTGGTGTATTAAGCAGTCAAATATCGTTCTTAAGTACTCTTAATCTTCCAATGTATTTTTACAATATCATTCCATACTTCATCGTTCTTGTTGTTTTAATGCTTTCAAAAAGAAAGAGTGGTGTTCCAAAAGCAGAAGGTATACCATACGATAAGGGCGCAAGGTAATGGATACTAAGTATACTATTATTGATACATCAACTTGGGTAAGAAAAGTTCCTTTTGAATGGTTTAATTCGTTTAATAATCCCACATATGGTTTTAACGTTAAAATTGATGTTACAAGCATTGTTGAATATTCAAAAGAAACAAATACATCATTCTTCGCTAATTTCTTATATGTTGTTGCACGTGCGATAAATGAAGTAGATGCTCTTAAACTAAGACTTATAGGTGGTAATGTTGTATTATATGAAAGAATTGATCCTGACTTCACAATAAAGACAAAAGATGGGTCGTTCAATAACGCAGGTTTTACTTATACTAAGGTTTATAAAGAGTTTTACTCTAATGTAGAGATGTAATAGATAAGAACAATACTACTGTAAATAAAGATAAGAACTATAATAGTTCTGCTAAATATAATTTATTCTATTCATCATGCCTTACTAGTATTGATGTAGAATCAATGACACATCCTATTAAATATGAGGATAAAGAATCTACATCTGTTCCAAGGATATTCTGGGACAAATATGTTCTAGATGATAGTAAATATTATCTTACACTTAATATCACAGTGAGTCATGCTTTAGTTGATGGAGAAGACCTAGCTAAAGTATTTGAAAGGATAAGGAAATATTCACTTAAATTTAAAAATACAATCAATTAATGTAAAGAAAGCTGAGAAAAAATACTCAGCTTTCTTTAATAATAAATAGATTTTATATTTAATTTGATAATGTACTAATTATTGAAATAAATGATAAAAGGTTAATTGCCATATGAATTATGACATTAATATAGATGCATCTATTTGAGTAATGATATATCATCGCAAGTCCTATACCTGGAACTAAGTATAATGGAAGATATAATAATTCCCTAAAGTCCACAAATAGATTAGTGTAATCAAGATGCATTAAACCAAATAATAAACCAGAAATAAGAATTGGTATAACAGGTTTTGTCTTATTAAAAGTTTTAAATATTAATGCCCTGAACTCTAATTCCTCAAGCAAAGGCGCAACAACTATAAGTGTTAAACCTAATAGGATATAATTGAGAACTGAATCAGAAGCTTTAAAATACTCTATTAGTTCAGCTTGGTTTGAAGCTTCCCCAGCATCAAACAACTGTTCCATTAACTGTTGGTAAATAGATAAGGACACCTCAACAATATAAAATATAATTATAGATGATGCCAAAAATACTACATAAAATAAAACTCTATTTTTAATTTTAATAAAGTCTTTACTAAAATCATCACTTAAAAAGATGAGAAGAAATAGAAATGGTATTAATTTTCCTATAGTTATGAGGATAGTAAACTTAATTTCAGTTTGAATGAAACTAAGAATTAATGTTGTGAATATTTGCGCAATAATTTCTACCACAAGTGCCCCAAAAATTAGTAGTAGTGGTAGATAATTAAATTTAGTGTCTTTATTTAACAATTGATAATATTTACTTTCTTTATCCATATATAACATTATACACATAATTTGTTTATTTGGCTTATTTTTCATGGTAAAATATGAAAGTGAAAAAGATAATTTTAGCCACTAAAAACCTAAATAAAGTTAAAGAATTTAAAGAAATATTTAGTGAGTATGATTATGAAGTATTATCTTTACTAGATTTATCATACCCCTTTCTAATTGATGAAAATGGTGATTCTTTTTCTTCTAATTCATATATAAAAGCTAAAGCAATTTATGATTACTATAAACTACCTGTGATTGCGGATGATTCTGGATTATCGGTTGATGCACTTGATGGGCTTCCTGGTATTTATTCACATAGGTTTAGTGGAAGAAGCGCAAGTGATATAGATAATACACACAAAGTTATAAGTATGCTTAAAGATATGGGATTAACTGAATCAAATGCACATTTTACTTGCGCAATAACTTATATGGATAGTGAAAAAACTATAACTAAAGAAGGATATATTTATGGGAAAGTAATTCTTGCCCCAAAAGGTTCAAATGGTTTTGGGTATGATCCTATATTTTATTTAGATGAATATAAGAAAACACTTGCTGAACTCCCTGAATCTATTAAGAATAAAATATCACATAGATATAACGCACTCCTTAAACTAAAAGAGGTGCTTAAGTGAGATCACTTATTTTTAGTGATAGCCACTATAATCTTGAATATCTGGATAAGATGATTAAGGAATATAAGCCAGATAAAATTTATGGACTAGGTGATTATGGTGCCTCAGAAATAGAACTTGATTTAAGAAGAGTAATAGGAGTTAGAGGAAATGATCCGTTTGACCCACAATCATATGGATATGATTATCTAGACGAAATAGATGGATTCAGGATACTTTTTACTCATGGTCATAAATATTCAGTTAAATATGGTAGATACCGTTTAGGACTTCGATCAAGAGAGTTAAATGTTGATGTATGTTTTTATGGCCATACGCATGTAGTATCAATAGAAGAGGATAAAGGTATATATTTTATCAATCCTGGAAGCATATCTCTTCCATCATTCCCGAACTTTCCTACTCTTATAATAATGGATTCAAAACCTAATTTACTGGATATTAAAATAATAGATGCAGAACTAAATAAGGTATATAAAAATATAATTATCAAGAAATGACAAACGAAGAAGCATTAAACGAGAAATTCAATAAAATAGTTACTGATATTGAAACATCCACTAGGGATGGTGATTTTCCATTTGTCTTAACATTAATTGATGATATAGAAGATTTTGATAGTTTTACCGCAGATAAGAAAAACCAAATATTAAATTATAAAGTTAAGGCGGCTCTTAAGATAGAAGATTATAATTTACTACTTAATGCCTTAAATGATAAAAAGAAATTACTGAAAGTAGGAACTATTGACCCTAATATCCTATTTTATGAGGCAATAGCGTATGAAGCGCTTGATGAAGTTAATCTTGCGATAGAATACTTAAATAATATTATCGATAATATTCCAAGACACTCATTAATTAATAAATACCTAAAACTCGCTCTATTATATGCGAAAATAGGCGATGTAAAAAAGGCAAGCGAATCATATAATTATGCGTCACAGGTTGATTTTAATCATACTAACGAGATGTTTAGTTTGGTTGAATCTGACCTTTACTATTTATCTAATAAATATGAAGAAAGTCTTATATCTTTTGAGGATTTCTTCCGCAAGAGTTCAAATAAATATAAATATATTGATAGATATATTTTGATTGAAATTAAGCTTAATCATCTAGAAGAAGCTTATACTTTCTATACTGCCTATAAGAATAAACAAGGTATTATTCTTTCAAGTCAGAATAAATATAGGTTCTATAAGGCATCTCTTGAATTACTAAAGCTATTAAATAAGGAAGATGAAGCTCGTGAAGTTATAAAAGAACTAGAAAATATTAAGCCTCACTACGCGCTAAAAGAAGAGAAAGAGAACTTGAAGATCATCTCGATGATAGAAAAAATGTCTTTAATGCCTATAAGTAAGAATGATTCACCTAAGAATCTAGTTTTAAAGTATTATAAAGCATTAAAGGAGCTCTGTATTAAACATCTTTTTTACGTATCAGAAACACCTACAGGTTATTCGATATATGAGGCACTTGATACTAGAATGAGAGAAAAAGGATTATCTTTTGATGAGATTAAAGAAAAGAATCTAGAAGAATATATCCTTAATGACTTTAGCTTAAAAGATCACTATATTAATTATTATTTAGAAAGAATAGAAGAAGATTTTATTTCTCTTAATCTATATGATGAATACCATAACTTTGGAAAAATAGTATTATCCTATGATCAAGATAAAGAATATATTTATGAAGCACTAAAAAATTCCTTATTTAGTTTATTTTTAAGACTTGATAGCATCAAGAAAGATACATTTAAATATGAATCTTTACTAGATATGATGTCTTTAATGAATTATGGAATTCTACTTTTTAGTGACAATATGATTCATCTTTTAAATGATAAGGCAAAAGATATATTAGAGAATAAAACATCCCTTATTAATTTTGAATACTTCTTAACCTTGTCTAAGGAAGATATCTTTGTGGATACTTTAAAAAAGAAAAAATCGATAATCAAATTTGAGATTAATTCTAAAGAAAAACAAATTGAGTTTATACCATATGAGAATAATGGAACCCTATTTACACTAATTAGGGATGTGTCAAATACTATTAATATTGAAAAAGAAAAAGACGATTTTCTGAAACGTTCTGGAACTAAGTTTTATAACGCAGAAACATTAAAAGAATATGTCGCAAAAAGAAATGAATCATATGCCTTAATTGGGCTTACCATTAATATGGTTTCCGCGTATGATTCTTTAAGCATAAGAAGTGAAAAGCTGGACCAACTTTATAAATTCCTAATTCAAGAGTCACCTTCATCATCACTCTTTTACTTAGGTGAAAATCACTATATCATCCTTATGAATAATACTGATAAAAGAGTAATAGAATCACTATATAAATCTATCGCAAGAAACATTAAACAATTATATAAAACATCAACTACTTTAAGAGATGAAAATATTAGTGCTTTTGCGACCAAAGCACTAAAGAATAAAACCTGGAGTGACGTAGAGGAAATCCTTGAATATGGTTTTTTCCTTTCTAATAAGAGAGATGATTTTATCTTCATAGATAGTGAAGAAAAGAAAAAATATGCTTTATATAAGACATATGAAATAGAACTTATTAGATTATTAAAAGAGGAATCATTAAAGATAGAATATATACCTATTATTGATAAAGATAATGTAATTCATTACTTTATTCCTAAGTTTATCTTACCATTTAATATGGACCAAAGAACATTTGAATCAATAATTAATATTAACCATCTCGAATCTAAAGCTGATCAAGTAATGTGTAATGTAGTATTTAATGATCTTAAGGAGTTTAATAAAGATATAAGAGTTATTATTAATATTCATAAAGAAACTATCTTCAATGATAATTTTGTAAAGAAATGTTCAGTACTATTCAAAAAATCTAATTTGGATAATAAGGTAGTATTCAATATAGACAATTTATCTCAAGACAATTATGTCAAAAATGTTAAATCACTTCAAAATAGTGGTATTAAATTTGCAGGATTATTCTCAACATTTAGTGACCTCGATACACTTGATAGGTATAGTATTTTATTTATGAATTTTGATGCGGCAAATAACCTTAATTTATCTATCGCAAAATCTATAAAAGAGAATAAGGATATAGAAATAGTATTATTTGATACTAAAACCGACTTTAGCTTAACCCTTAATTCAAAGGTTAAGTCATACACAAAAGAGGAAATGCTTAAGTTATAATGGAAAAAATAGTTAATGTAGTAGGCGCAGGACTTGCGGGAGCTGAGGCGTCTTATCAACTCACAAAAAGAGGGATAAGAGTAAGGCTATATGAAATGAAGAGAATAAAAAGAAATGAGGCACAAAAAAGTGACTATTTTTCTGAACTAGTTTGCTCGAACTCGCTTAGGTCGTCGAATATTAATAATGCCGTAGGTCTTTTAAAAGAAGAACTTAGAATGATGGATTCGCTTATTATAAGGATTGCGGATGAAACAAGAGTACCCGCAGGGGATTCGCTTGCGGTAGATAGAGAACTATTTGCTAAAAGAATCACAGAAGAGATAGAGAATAATCCATTAATTGAAGTAATAAATGAGGAAGTTAAAACAATTCCAAAAGGCCCTACAATTATCGCATCTGGACCGCTCACATCGCTCCCCTTATCTAAGTCAATTCAAGAATTCTTTGGTGAAGAATACCTATATTTCTTCGATGCGATAGCACCTATTATAGAAAAAGAATCAATTAATTTCGATAAAGCATACTACAAATCTAGATGGGATAAAGGAACTAAAGATTACATTAATTGTCCTTTTACAAAAGAAGAATATATAGAATGGTATAATGAATTAATTAAACTTGAATCTGTCGAGTCACATGATTTTGAAATCAAGGTATTTGAAGGATGTATGCCATTTGAGGAAATGGCTAAACGTGGCGTTGATACACTTCGTTTTGGTCCAATGAAACCAGTAGGTTTATATCTTCAAAACTTTAAACCCTATGCAGTTGTGCAACTAAGAAAAGATGACCTAAAAGATTCTTTATACAATATCGTAGGTTTCCAAACCAAACTAAAATATTCATCACAAGATAAAATAATCCATATGATTCCAGGCCTTGAAAACGCAAGAATTATAAGATATGGGCAAATGCATAGAAATACCTTTATCAATGCACCTGGTTTAATTAATTCGTCTTATCAGACTCTTAAAAGACCTGACCTCTTCTTTGCGGGTCAGTTATCTGGCGTTGAAGGATATGTAGAATCAACCGCATCTGGTCTTGTCGCAGGTATAAACATGGCAAGATACCTTAATGGATTATCTCTCCTATCTTTTCCAAATGATACCGCAATTGGTTCAAGCGCATATTATTTGGAAAATGCTTCAAAGAAAGACTTTCAACCTATGAATGTAAATTATGGTATATTTAAGGACTTAGATCTATCTATTAAAGATAAAGCTATAAGAAAAGAAGCCTATAGTAAAAGAGCCCTTGAGTCATTAAAGAGGTTTAAAGATGAATACAACGAATAGTCTATATGTAAATGAGTTTCTTTTATATCTAAAAAATGAAAGAAGATATTCGTCTTATACAATTACCGCATACTCTAATGATATTAGTAACTTCATTAATTTTATTGAAACTGAAGAATTTGGCGATGTAACTGAAATATCGCCAAAGGTAGCGGAATTCTACGTAAGTAAATTAAGAGATGAATATACACCTAGAACTATACAACGTAAAATATCTAGTGTTAAGTCATTTTATAAATACTTTGCGAACTCAGTTAAAAAGATAGATTCTAATCCTTTTATTTCAGTATCACTTCCTAAGGTAGAAAAATCTCTTCCTAAGTTTGTATATGAAGATGAAGTAGAGGAATTTTTAGATAATATTAACACCAGTACTGATTTAGGCAAAAGAGATAAATTAATCTTTGAATTATTATATGGATCTGGCATTAGAGTATCTGAACTATGCCAGATAAAACTAAAAGATGTATCCCTAGATGAAAGAAGAATTATGATACACGGTAAAGGTTCAAAAGATAGAATAGTTCCTATATCAAAAGGTGCTTTAGATTCATATATGGATTATTTTATCATCGCAAGGCCCATCTTTCTTTCAAGATCAAAAAACCTTGAAAATGATACACTTTTACTAAATTTTCACGGTGGTTCTTTAACCACTAGAGGTGTAAGAGATATTTTAAATAGAGTGTTAAGAGAAACTGAAACATTTATGAGAGTTACACCTCATGCATTCCGTCACTCATTCGCAACACATCTATTAAATAATGGAATGGATGTGAGGTTTGTCCAGGAACTACTTGGGCACGAAAACCTATCAACCACCCAAATTTATACTAAATTATCAAAAGAAAAACTTAAGGAAGAATATAATAAAGCCTTTAATGATGGTGGAAAAAATGATTAAGATAATTTGTATTGGCAAATTAAAAGAGAAATATCTTGTGGATGGGATAAATGAATACCTAAAAAGATTATCGAGATTCATAAAAGTTGAAATAATTGAACTAAAAGAGTATCCATCATTTGACGAATCTCAATCTAGTATAGATAAAACTAAAGTTGAAGAAGGAAAGGAAATTTTATCTAAAATATCAAATGAATATGTGATAGCCTTAGATCCAAATGGATTAATGCTTGATAGTATAGAGTTTTCAAAAAAGTTAGAATCAATTTATATTAATTCAAGTGATATCACCTTTATAATAGGTGGTTCTTATGGATTATCAAGCTCAGTAAAAGATAGAGCGAATTACCTAATGTCTTTTTCTAAGTTGACCTTCCCACACCAACTCTTTCGTCTCATTCTCTTAGAACAGATTTTTCGTGCCTATAAGATAATGAGAAATGAGACATATAATAAGTAGGTATTATACATATTATTTTTAAAAATAATAAAATCATAATATAATTAAATTATCAAACTAAAGTAGGAGATTAAAAAATGGTAAAAGATTTAAAACTAAATGAACTAGATAAAGCAGTACAAGAAAACAGTCTAGTATTTATTGATTTCTTCGCTAACTGGTGTGGACCTTGTAGGGCTATGATGCCTGTAGTTGAAGAATTATCTGAAGAACTTGATGGTAAAGTTGCATTCTTTAAAGTTAATGTAGATGATAATCAAGACTTCGCAGAAAAATTCCAAGTTATGTCTATCCCTTGTTTCTTTGTGATTAAAAATGGCAAGGTTGATTCAAAAACTGTAGGTACTACAACTAAAGAAGCTCTAAAGGCAAAACTCGGTCTATGATTTATGATGCGATAATAATTGGCGCAGGACCTGCGGGCGCAACTGCGGCTATTTATCTTAAAAGAACGGGGTTAAATGTATTAGTCTTTTATAAAGATAAAGGATCTCTTGAATTTGCTAAACTAAAGAACTTCTATGGATATACTGGTATATCAGGCGATAATCTATTTGATACAGGTATCTCTCAATTAAAAGAGCTAGGTGTTGATGTAGTATGTGATGAAGTATTATCGTGTGAATCAGATTATATGTCTAAAATATCTGTATCAACTAAAGACAATACTTACGAGGGAAAAACTCTTCTCATTGCGAGTGGAATATCACGAGCTAAAATTAATAAAGAAATTCAGAAATATCTTGGAAGTGGTGTCTCAACCTGTGCATTCTGTGATGGTCCTTTTTATAGAGGAAAAACTATTTATGTTACTGGAGAAGAACCTTATCTATCTCACTTAACGAGCGAACTATCTTATTTCTCTAAAGATATAATAGATGTCCCATATGAAGAGATTAAACAGTTGACTGGCGATATGAACCTAGATGGTATTATTCTAAAAGATGGTACTAAGATTCTTGCGAATAACTTATTTCTCGCAGTTCCATTCGGCTCAAAAGCTTTATCTAATACACTCGGTGTTATGCTTGATCAAGACAACAACATTTTGATAGATAAAGATGGTAAAACTAATGTCTCTATGGTATATGCCGCAGGAGATGTTACTCCAGGTGTTAAACAAGTTGTTAAGGCATCGAGTGATGGAATGCGCGCAGCTTTATCTATAATCGATTACTTAAAAAAGAATAAGTGATACATAAAATATGAAACTCTTTAAAGTGTTTCATATTTTATTATCTAAATATAATCACAAAAATATAATATAATAATAATATGATTAATATATCTTCTAGCTACTCATTTAATGGTTCACTTATACAAACAAAATCATTAAATGGCATAGAAAAACTTGGATATAAGGCACTTGGGCTTGTGGATACAAGCACCGCCTTTTATATTAATTTTTATAGCTATCTTAAATCTCACGATATAAAACCTATTTTAGGTTTTAGAGTAAGGGGTAAAAACTATGATTATATTATCTATGCGAAAAATAGTATTGGATATAAAAAGATATTATATTATGCATCAGAAATAACACCTAAGGACGATGCGAAAGATGTCTATGATTTAATTAAAGATCCTAATCTAATATACGTATTCGATTTATCGCATTTTACTTCCGAAAATTTTAGTAACATTAAAGAAGAATATGACTTTTTAGTAAACGAAGGCTATAGTGTCTATCTTGGAGTAGATTTCTTATATTATCCTTGTGAAGTTGGCCTATATCCTCAAATAAAAGATAACTATAAATGCTTAACCATTGAGAGTGTGAAATATATTAATGAAGATGATAAAGAAGCTAGTGATGTGCTTCATGCAATCTTAAATCAAACAAAGATAGAAGAGCCTAATATCTTTGATATAGAGGGTAGTATTTCACACCACTTAAAGAACTATAATTCTTTTATTAATTCATACAAGGATTATCCTGAATTAATAAAAGAACTTAATGATTTTGTATCACAAATAGATATAGAAATAGAGACCACTAAAGTTCTTCCTAAATATCAAAATAGTTATAATATGGAATCAAGTGAATTCTTAAGAGCTCTCGCAAATAAGGGACTTAAAAGAAGACTATCTGGAACCAGTAAGGATCTAGATTATTATAAGAAAAGACTAGATTATGAATTAGATATCATCCATAGGATGGGTTTTGATGATTACTTCCTTGTGGTATATGATTTTGTATTATATGCGAAAAAGAATAATATTTATGTTGGTCCTGGAAGAGGATCTTCTTCATCAAGCCTTGTCTCATATTCACTAGGTATAGTCGAGGTAGATCCAATTGAATATTCTTTATATTTTGAAAGATTTTTAAATCCTGAAAGAAAGACTATGCCTGATATCGACATAGATATTGAAGATACAAGACGTGATGACGTGATTAGATATGTGAGCGAAAGGTATGGGTTAACTCATGTATCTCTTATATCTACCTATCAGACCTTCCTCGCTAAATCATCAATTAGAGATGTTTCTAAAGTGCTTGAGATAGACGATACAAAGGTTAATATGCTTGCATCTTTAATTAATGAAACAGAAAATAGTATAGATGCACTTATGCTTAACACAAAAGCTAAAACCTATTATCAAAATGATGATGATTATAAAAGAATTATTGATATATCTAAAAAGATAGAAGGGCTACCTAGAAGTATAGGTACTCACGCCGCAGGAGTTATCATCTCTGATAAAGATTTAAGAGAATATAGTGAAATTCACATGGGTCAGTCTGGCTTTATTCAAACAACCTATGATTCTGATTCCTTAAAATATATAGGTTTACTTAAGATGGACTTCCTATCCTTAAAAAACCTATCTATTATTCATGATATTGTCTCAGATATAGAAAAATATGAACATAAGAAAATCAATATCTTTAGATTAAGATTAGATGATCCTGATACATATAGATATTTATCTAGTAAATCAACACTAGGTATATTCCAACTTGAAAGCCCTGGAATTAGCGATTTACTAAGAAAGATGAAGGTAAGGAACATCAATGATTTAGCTCTTGTGCTTGCGCTATATAGACCAGGACCTATGGAATCAATCCCCACATATCTTAGAAGGCGTAATGGTAAAGAAAGAATAGATTATTATGATAAATCTATCGAAAATGTCTTAAAAGAAACACTAGGAGTTGTAGTATTCCAGGAACAGACCATGGCTATAGTATCTAGATACGCTGGATTAAGCCTCGCTGATGCGGATATTATAAGACGCGCAATGTCATCTAAAGATGAATCACTAATTAATTCTATCAAAGAAAGATTCTTTGAATCATCACTTAAGATGGGAAGAAATGAGGATGTTACTAAGAAATTATTTAGTGATATAGAATCATTTGCGGGATATGGCTTTAATAAAGCCCACGCTATTTCATATTCACTAATTTCCTATTATTTAGCATTCCTTAAAACTCACTACACTAAATATTTTTTAGCGAATCTACTTAAAAGTTCATCTAGTATTAAATATATTAAAGAATGTAATCAGTTGGGTATAAAGGTTATGCCACCTGATGCGAGATTTTCTCGCAGTGAATACACAGTTCACGATACCAGTATTTATATGCCATATACAGAGATTAAAGGAATAGGATATTCTTACTCAAATGAAATTGTTCATCTTCTTAAAGAAGCAAACTATGATTTTGAATCTTTTATTAGATTATCAAAAGATAAATTACCTAGAGGATTAGTAGAAGATTTAATCTATTCTGGTGTTTTTGATTATACGAAATACAATAAAAACACCCTAATATCATCCCTAGATGGTTTATTTGAATTTGATTCTAGTTTAGTAAAAGGTATGAAGAATAAAATTGAAATCAAAGATGAATATTCATTTGATTATTTAAAAGAAAAAGAATTTGATTTATTATCTATCAACTTTAAATATCATCCAATCAAATTATATAAGGGTGATTATGATAAGATATCAGATATTGAGGTTGATCCATATACACAAAAGACCATAGTAGCCTATATTAGAGGACTTAAAAGATTTAAAACTAAGAATAATACCTATATGGCAAAATTCTATATAGAAGATGAGTTTAAATCAGTATCTGCGATTATATTCTCAAAAGAATATCTTTCCTATGAGCATATCTTAAAAGATAATAACCTATACATCTTAGAAGGTACATATAGAAAAGACAACAACAGTGATGATGAAATATTTATTGTGAGGAGAGTATTTCAATTAAATGAGTGAATTTAATCTTATTACTGAGATGACACCTAAAGGTGATCAAGAAAAAGCGATTAATGAAATAACCAATTATTTAAATAACGGGCAAAATGAAGTAGTTTTACTTGGTGCAACAGGCACCGGTAAAACTTTTACTATTGCGAATGTGATTAAAAATATTGGAAAGAAAACTTTAGTCCTTGCGCATAATAAAACTCTAGCTGGCCAACTCTATATGGAACTTAAAAATCTCTTTCCAAATAATAGGGTAGAATATTTTATTTCATACTATGACTACTATCAGCCAGAAGCATATGTTGTATCAAGCGACACATATATTGAAAAAGAAGCTACAATCAATGATGAAATAGATAGATTAAGAAATAGTGCCACTGCATCACTTCTTGAAAGGGATGATGTCATAGTCGTAGCATCAGTTTCTTGTATCTATGGAATAGGTTCACCTGATTCATATGAGAATCAGATGATTTTACTTAGAAGAGGTGATTTAATCTCAAGAAGTGAGCTAATTAAGAAACTAGTTACATCTGATTATTTAAGAACTGACATGGATTTAACTAGAGGCACCTTTAGAGTTAAAGGCGATATAATTGATATTCTTCCCCCTTATAGATCTGATAAAGCTATAAGAGTTACCATAGAATTTGATGAAATAGCGTCTATTAAGGAAATAGATGTTGTATCACTTAAAACTCTCAAAGAGCTAGAAATAGAGATGATTTACCCTGCGAGTCAGTTTGTGACTGATAAAAATACTCTAGATGAATCAATAAGACGAATTGAGGAAGAACTAGAAGATAGAATTAAATATTTTAATGATAATAATATGCCACTTGAGGCAGAACGAATCTCTCAAAGAACTAGATATGATATTGAGATGCTTAAGGAGATTGGAACTTGTCAAGGTATAGAAAACTATTCAAGGCACCTAGCATTAAAGGGGCCAGGAGAAGAACCATATACTTTGCTTGATTATCTTGGTAATGATTATTTAATTGTTGTTGATGAATCACATATCACTATACCTCAGGTAAGAGGTATGTTTAATGGTGATAGATCAAGAAAACAAACTCTAGTTGACTTTGGCTTTAGACTTCCAAGCGCTCTAGATAATAGACCACTAAATTTCTGTGAATTTGAATCCAAAATGAAACAAGTTGTCTATATGAGCGCAACCCCTGGTGACTATGAAAAAGAAAGAGGCCCTATTGTTGAACAGATTATTCGTCCATCATATTTACTAGACCCGCTTGTTGATGTACACCCATCTACTAATGAGATAGATGACGTCTTAAAAGAAGTAGATAAGACAGTAAAGAACGGCTATAGAGTGTTAATTACTACCCTAACTATTAAGATGAGTGAAGATTTATCCGACTATTTAAAGAAGTTAGGCTATAAAGTAGCCTATCTTCATAGTGAAATAAAAGCATTAGAACGTCTTGAGATAATTAGAAAACTACGTCTTGGTGAATATGAAATCCTGGTAGGTATTAACCTACTTAGAGAGGGTCTTGATATACCAGAGGTACAAAAAATCCTCGTTCTTGATGCGGACAAAGAAGGTTTCTTAAGAAGTGAAAGATCACTCATTCAAACTATAGGTAGAGCCGCAAGGAATGCAGATGGTGAGGTAATACTATACGCAGACCACATGACAGATTCTATTTCAAACACCATTAAGGAAACCTATAGAAGACGTAAGATTCAAGAAGAATATAATATTCTTCATAATACTACCCCAAAGACAATCTATAAACCTATTGGTGAAGCATTAATATTATCTAAAGAGATTAAATCAGAAGAAGATAAAGTTAAACTTGATATCACTAGACTTCCTTTAAAAGAAAGAGAGAAAGTATTCTCTCATATGGAAAAGGAAATGGCTAAAGCTGCGAAAGCTTTAGACTTTGAACGTGCTATGGAAATAAGAGATGCATTATTTGAACTAAAAGCTCTAGTAGGAGATAAACTTGCCTAATATTAAAGTAAATGATAGATTTATCGCATCGTCCTTAGGTATTAATAATTACGCAAAAGGAATCTGTAAGATTGATTCTTTTTTAGTATTTGTGGATGATTTATATCAAGGTGAAACTGCAATTATTGAAATAACTGACGTAAAGAAAAACTATGCATTCGCTAAAGTGATAGAATATAAAAATACTATTAAAGAGAGAGCAAAAGATAAATGCCATCATAGTCATTTATCAGGGACATGCCCTTTTAATAATATTACTTTAGATTATGAAAACTACATTAAAACTAATATGGTTAAATCTAATATAGAAAGGGCATTAAACATCAAATTAGATAATATAGAATGCCTATCTTTAAATGAAAATGATAAAAGAAACAAAATAACTGTATTCTTTAATAAGTTAGGAGAATTTGGCTATTTTATGCCAAATACTCATAATATAGTTAAAATAGATGATTGTATTCAAATACATAGTGATATCTTAGATTTATTAAATCATTTAAGCACTTTAGTTAAAGAATATAATATACCCATATTTGACTATGTGAATAAAACCGGTATTTTTAAAGGTGTATCTATTAGGCGTAGTGATTATAACCAAAAGATGACTATAATGTTACTATCTACTAAATTAGATAACAAATATAAAGATATAACTAAATTACTAATATCAAAATATAGTAACATCATTGGTGTATCTGTCTCTATCATAGGTAAAGATACTACAGTAGTATATGGCAAAGAGACTACTTTATATGGAGTTAACTATATAGAAGAAAAAATACTAGGTAACCTGTATAGAATATCTAATCAATCATTCCTCCAGGTTAATACTAAAGGAGCTGAATTAATTTATAATACAGCCATTAAAATGGCAAACCTAAAAACCACTGATAAAGTATTAGATCTATATTCAGGGGCTGGAGGAATTTCGCTAAGTATAGCGAAATACGTTAAAGATGTTATTGGAATAGAAATAGTTAAAGATGCAGTAGATAGTGCTAACTATAATAAGAGTATTAATGATATAAACAATGTGTATTTCTATAATACCGATGCATCTAACGCTAAAAATATTATTAATAATAAGAAATTTGATGTGATATTTGTTGACCCGCCAAGGCAAGGATTATCACACGATACAATAGATTTTATTATTAAAGAATTACCAAGAAAAATAATATATGTATCATGTGACTCATATACCTTATCCAACAATTTAAAAGAACTAATTAGATTCTATGAATTAGATGATATTAAGGTATTAAACACATTCGTTTCATCAAGACATTCTGAAGTAGTATGTGCACTATCAATTAAGGAGCAAAATTAAAACTAGATTCACTTTATAATAAGTTAAATCTCTTAGAGTTAATCGCCCTAGGTTGTGTTGGAACTATGTTCCTATTTGCTTTAGTATCAAAAATACTACACCAATGTGGATACACAGTAGTATTCTCTATTCTAAATCTATTAGTTTGTGTTGGAGTTACATTCTTATTCCTAATTGATAAAAACATAATTAAATTAAATTCTAGGAATAAAGAAAATGAAGAATAAAAGATAAACAAAAAATGTCGCCTCACTGGTGACACTTTTTGTATTGATTAATCATATAATATAGTTTTTTTTACTATTAATTACTGAAAGACATTAATTTATTATCATTATCATAAAATGTATATACAATTATCTTTATTTTATTCATTAAATCCAATAAAATTGTATTAGAAGGAGTTAATACTATAATTTATACTATTAATTAAAACCAAATTATAAAAGATCGTAATATTATACATACGATAGAGGCACATTCTCCGTATCCAAATATAGTTAAAGATTAATAAAAGATGAAAGCATACTTTATAACTAGTGACACACACAGTTTCTTTGAACCGTTTTATAATGAACTACTTGAAAAAGGATTTGATATTAATAATGAAAGTCATATCCTAATTTTCTGTGGAGATTTATTTGATAGAGGACCAGACAGTATGAAACTATACGAGTTTATTAAATCTATTCCAAAAGGAAGAAGAGTGCTTATAAAAGGAAATCATGAATATTTATTCATTAATTTATTATATAAAGATATCCCAGATCATTATGACCATACAAATGGCACAGTTAATACACTTATAACTCTCACAAATGATAAATATACAAACTGGCATGATTTAGTTATAGATCCAAAACTAGATGAAATTAAGAGATGGTTCCTTTCAAAAGAATGGGTAGATTACTTCGAGACAAACAATTATATATTTACCCATGCATTTATTCCACTTCTAATAGATGAAGCATCATATATTAGACATATGTATAATGTAGATATAAGATATTTATCATATAAAGATAATTGGAGAGAATCAACTCCAAAAGAATTCGAAAATGCGACATGGGGCTGTCCTTGGAGGCTCGCAAAAGCATGGCTAAATCAAACAGGTAAAACAATTGTATGTGGCCACTGGCATACATCAGACTTCTTCAATAATTTAATGAATCTAGAACACAAATATAATCTCTATGAAGAAAACCCTATATTCATATCTAAAGAATATAATCTAATAGGACTAGATGCCTGTACAGCCGCAACCCATAAAGTTAATGTATTAGTTCTTAATGAAGATGAATTATAAAAGCCACAATAAATGTTTATAGTAATAGTTCTATAAGAGTTCGGGTGAGCCATTTAGGTTAATATAAGTGTAAAATAGTAATAATTTACTAATACTAGATTATCTCTACATTTAGGGATTTTCTAGTATTTTTTATATAATACTCTAGTATTGATTAATAATAAAAAAAACTTATAATATAAATATTATGAAAAAAGTATTTGAATCAGAAAGAATAAATTTTGTAGAAATATCGGACGAACTAATAGATGACTATCTAACTATGATAAATGATATGGATAATGTACAAAGGTTTATCGGTGAAATTAGAGAGCCTTTTACATATGAAGAAGAGCTTAATTGGGTGCATACAAGGAAGAAGGATAATAATGTTATATTCTCTATGATTGATAAAGAAACCAATATGTTTATAGGAAATATAGAGTTTATGAACATAGAAGATAGTAGTGCTGAATTAGGCATCTCAATTACATATTCTATGCAGATAAAAGGATATGGCATAGAAAGCATTAAAGCCATTCTTAACTATGGCTTTACTACCCTTAATCTTAATAAAATATACCTACGTACTAAGATATTCAATAATAGGGCAATACACGTTTATCATAAATGTGGATTTAAAGATTTTAAGATGGAAGATAACCATATATTTATGGAAATAGAAAAATAGTTCCCATTAATCAACCAAAATATTTATATTTTATTCTACTAGTGATATTATTTATTAAACTAATAATTAAATAATATTTATATGCAACTACTAAAGATTGAAGAATTTAAAAGAGAAGATAATAGACAATATAATTTTTATTTACTAAAATCATTTTCAATTATAGCTATGCTTATATGCCATATGGTTTTTAGACTTGGCATGTACAAAGAGGGATATGAAAATGATTTTAGTTATTTTTTTGCGGATATTATCTTAGGATGCTACCTAGGTGTTGCGCACGCATTTATGTTTTCAATGGGTACATCAATCTATTATTCTAATAATCAAAAGCCTATTGAATTAATTAAAAGAGGAATTATTATTTATCTTTTAGGATATGTGCTTAATTTCTTTTGCTATGGAATATACGCACTCATTGATGGACTCATTGAAGGCGAATTTGTAGAAGAAACAATAGAAGCATTAATAGGTCAAGATATCTTCCATTTCGCAGGTCTTGCCTTAATCCTAACCGGATTCCTTAAATCAATAAAATTAAAAGATATCTACATATTAATAATCTCTCTTGTACTATCGTTAGTAGGATATTTCCTTGCCTTTACATATAATGGTAATAGTTTTATATTAGATTTCATTATTTGTCACTTTGTATATACGGATGGAGTATGTTCATGTTTCTCACTATTTCACTGGTATATATTTGTGGCATTTGGTTTATTCTTTGGTAATATTTTAAAGAATACTAAAGATAAAGACCGATTATATAAAAGAGTGTTAATGATATCATTACCTATAATGGTGGCATATATCGTACTATCATCTATATTTGGTACTTTATTTCTTTCGAAAGAAGGTGAATATTATGCGCTAAGCATACTTGAAGCACTTGGCCTTCTATCAATTGATTTAGTACTACTATCACTATACCATTTCTTATTAAATAAGGTAGATGCATCTAAATTTAACTTATTTATCGTGATGAGTAAAAACCTTACATCAATTTATATAATATCTTGGTGTATTATAGGCTTTTTAGAAGCAGTATTTTGTTATATACTAGGTATAGTGTTTAATTACTTTGTACTATACCTAATGGGTATAGTATTAGTAGTGGTTTCTTACTTAATCTCTATTATGTATAAAAACATAAAAAGTAATATTCAACTTAAAAAACAAACTATATAATAATTAATATTTAAAATGTAAGGAGAGAATAAATTAATGAAAAATTATTTAACAAAAGGACTATCATTAATATTTACTCTAGTATTAGTATTATCTTTATCTGCATGTAAATGGAACATGAGCGAAGATGCTAATGCTACTGGTAAAGAAGGCTCAATTGCACTATTAAATGAGTTCTTTGCTACTACACTTGAAGATCCTAATTTTGTAGTTACATATAAGAGTGATGATGTAGCTCAATATACTGAAAATGTTTTAGGAAAAAACAGCTTTGTTCACAATAAGAATGATGATTTAACATATGCTTATATAAAAGATGGATTCTATTATTATGTATACACATATAAAGATATCGTTGATGGCGAAATTGTTAATGGACGTTACTATCTAACAAGCGATGAATCAAAACAATATTATTCAGAATATGCTGAAGATTATTATAATAATCAATATTGTCAATTCCTATCTAATATTAGATTAATGGAAATGCTTAAGGAAGAAGATGGTGTGACATTTAGCTGTGATTATCATAAAGAAAAAGAAGATGAACAATCAACATCTACAGTAGAATTTAAATATATATCAGAAGGTGGAACTATCACAATTAGCGCTACAGCTAAAAATGATTTAGTTAAGACAGCTAGTATGATCGTAGTTGATAATACAGATCCAAATGGAAACCGTAATCTAAGTCTTTCATTTGTATATGGAAATGCAACTATAATTTTACCTGATACAGATGCTTGGGCAGAAGAAGATTTTAAAGTTGAAGAGGAAGAAGAGCCTACTCCAAATGAACTCGCAATTAGAGCACGTGATGAGTTTTTAAGTGAAGGTGGTGTATATACTGATAATATCGTTATCACATGTAAAGCTTATGGATCAGTAATGTTTGTTGAAACACTTTCAAATGGCATTGATAAGATTGATAATAAAACCTACCAAACATATACATACGCTAAATTAAATGCTAAAGAAGATTTTGATTACTATTATGTATATGATGGAAGTGAAAAATACTATAAAGTAAATGATCCGCTAACATACGGTTCAGCAAGTGCAAAGTTCTATAAAGAACACGTTAGTCTTTTAGAAGATAATGAAGAAGCTGTACTTGAATGTGTGGTTGAAGGCGATACAATGAATTATACTGTTAAAGTTAATGACGCAACTATCTTACAACTTACCGCAACAAAAGTAGATGGCAAAATCCTTAGTATGACTGAAATATTTAATATAGGATTCCCTATGACATATGAGTTTACATTCGAATATGACACTGCACCACTAACAGAACCAGATTTAACTGGTTTTGAAGATAGATCATAATCAAATTAGTTAGTTAATATATGAAAAAGATTAATATATTAGTAATAATAATGTTGATGGTTTTTGCGCTTACAAGCTGCAAAAACAAAAAAGATTATTTTAAATCATGGAATGATTGTGATTCGTTAAAGACATTAATCGCCTATGTTGAAGATGTCACTAACGAGAAATCACCTAACTTTATTCCAGTCGAAGATAGAATCGCAACATTCGATATGGATGGTACTTTTATAGGTGAACTTTATCCATCATATTTTGAATATAACCTACTAGAATATCGTGTTCTTGATGATCCATCATATAAGGATATAGCTCCAGATGATGTTAAGGAAACTGCGATGGATATAAGAAGATTTGTAAGAGAAGGCAAAAAACTTCCAGATCATTTCGATATGAAACATGCATACGCTGCCGCAAAAGCTTATAGTGGAATGACTTTAAAAGAATTTGATGAATATGTTAAGGCATATGCAAGGAAAAACGCTAATGGATTTACTAATCTTACCTATGGTGATGCATTCTATAAACCTATGCTTGAAGTATTTAAATATCTAGAAGATAATGGTTTTACATATTACGTTGTATCAGGATCTGATAGATATATCTGCCGTGCAATAGTTGAACCAATAGGCATTCCTTCAAATCGTGTTATTGGTATGGATGTAGTACTTAAATCAGATAACCAAGGTGATACTGAAGGTGTTAACTATACATACCAAGTCACTGATACACTTATTCGTACCGATGAACTAATTATTAAGAACTTAAAAACTAATAAAGTTAAACAAATAGCTCAAGAGATAGGAAAAGTTCCAGTACTATCATTTGGTAATTCAGGCGGTGATAGCGCAATGCATAATTACTGTTTAAGCAACGAAAAATACAAAACACTCGCATTTATGTTAATTGCGGATGATGATGTAAGAGACCACGCTAATAGAGAGAAGGCTTTAGGTTTAAAAGAAGATTGGATTAAAGCAAATTACGTTGTAATTTCTATGCGTGATGATTTTAAAACTATCTATGGAGAAGATGTAGAAAAAGTAGACTTTATATTTGATAATGTAATAACAACATCTTCATCTATCTATGATAAGTTAATAATCAACACTGGTTATCAAACTGCATAAAAGATAAAATCAAATAATGAGGCAAGGCAAAACTTGCCTCATTTTTTATCTCAGTCCAAAATTGCAAATAATTTTATAACGTTTATTATAATTGACAAAAACACATTACAATAGTGAACGTAAGGAGTTATTATTATGTCTAAAACTAGAAAAGCAATAGTGATGCCAGATACAGAGGTAATACTAAAACAGATGGGTGAACAAATAAGACTATCAAGACTTAGAAGAGATATATCTGTTAACTTAATTTGCAAAAGAGCCTATATATCAAGAACGACACTTTGGAAAGTTGAAAGTGGTGATCCAAGTGTTGCGATAGGTATATATGCAGTAGTTTTACATGCGATAGATAATATGGATAGAGATTTGCTTAAAGTGGCAAAAGACGACGAGTTAGGTAGAACTCTTCAAGATTTACGTATCGATGTTAGAAAAAGAGCTTCAATGGGGTAACTCTAAATGGAAGAAAGAACTGTTCATATATACTTAAGCCTCGATGAAGAAATATATTTGGGAAAATTATTTGCACAAAAGATAGGCACAAAAGAAATATATTCTATCGAGCTAAGCGATGAGTATCTGAAATCAAAATACAGTAAATATAAACTTGATCCTGAATTAAATAATTATTCAGGAAGACAATTTTTGTCATCCAAAAAAGCCATTTTTGGTTTTCTTTCTGATGCTGCTCCTGATAAATGGGGAAGAACTTTAATCAAAAGAAAAGAAAATATTCAGTCAAATATAGAAGGAAGAAGACCAAGAAAACTCACAGAATTAGATTACTTATTATCAGTATATGATGAATCAAGAATGGGTGCTTTAAGATTTAAACTTGACATAAATGGTGATTATATAGCTAATGATGAAGAAAATACTATTCCACCATGGGTCTATATTAGAACATTAGAAGACTACGCAATAAAATATGATTCTGAAGAAGAGATAGATGATGATTGGATTAAGAACCTCCTAAAACCAGGTTCATCTTTGGGTGGCGCAAGGCCTAAAGCATCAATTTATTCAACCGATGGTAGCCTATGGATTGCAAAATTTCCATCCAAAATAGATACTTATGATGTTGGTGCTTGGGAGGCAGTATCATATGAACTCGCTAGAATGTGTAAACTAAATGTTTCAGATTTTAAGTTAGAAAAGTTTTCTAAGTATGGTTCAACCTTCCTAACTAAAAGATTCGATAGAAATAATAAAGAAAGAATACATTTTATCTCTTTTATGACATGTTTGAATGCGATTGATGGTGAATCTAATAATTACAGCTATATAGATTTAGCATCATATATTAAGGCATATTCCTCTAAACCTACTTTAGATTTAATAGAATTGTGGAAAAGAATCGTATTTAATATGGCTATTTCTAATACAGACGATCACTTAAGGAATCATGGTGTCGTAATAAACAAAGATGGGATTAGATTATCCCCACTTTACGATATAAACCCAAGCCCATATGGTGATAGCCTATCATTAAATATTACGAAAGATAATAATTTAATTGATACAGACAATTTGCTTAAGACGTATATGTACTATAACTTAAGTAAGGAAGATGCGGTTAAGTATTATAATGATGTTGTTTCTACTATTAATCATAATTGGATGAAAGTCGCTAAAAACCTAGGTATTTCATCTAGTTCTATCGAAATGATGAAGTCATCATTCTCTTTAAAAGAAATTAAATAATATATCGGTTTGTTACATTATTAATTCTTGATATATATACTTATTACTTATACAATTAAAGTAATGGGTTTTATTCTATAAAGTTAAATCTCAAGGAGGAAAAAACATGATAAAAGTTGCATTCTTTGATACTCATGTATATGATAAAAATGCTTTTGAAAAATATAATGATAATACTGAAATATCAATAGATTTCTATGAGACAAAGCTAAATAAGAATACGGTAGACTTAGCAAGAAATCATGATGCAGTATGTGTGTTTGTTAACGATACATTAGATAAAGAAGTTATAGATAAACTTTATGAAAATGGCGTTAAAATGATAGCACTAAGATGTGCAGGTTATAACAATGTCGATTTAAAAAGAGCATTCGGAAAGCTTCACGTACTACACGTACCTGCATATTCACCATATGCGGTCGCAGAGCACGCAATGGCCCTCCTCCTTACATCTACAAGAAGAATCCACAAAGCTTATATTAGAACGAAAGATTTTAATTTCTCACTTGATGGATTAACTGGTTTTAACTTGCACTCTAAAACTGTAGGCGTAGTAGGCACAGGGAAAATAGGTAGAATATTTATAGATATATGTAATGGATTTGGAATGAACGTTATCGCATATGATAAATATCCTATTCCAAATTCTGATATAAACTATGTATCTTTAGATGAATTATTTAAAGAAAGCGACATTATTTCTCTTCATTGCCCGTTAACTGATGAAACAAAACATATGATTAATGAAGAATCTATTAATAAAATGAAGAAAGGTGTAGTAATTATTAATACATCAAGGGGGGCACTTGTTGATGCACTCGCGCTACTTAACGGAATAAAAGATAGAAAAGTAGGTGCTGCATGTCTTGATGTATATGAAGAAGAAGGTGATGTATTCTTTAAAGATTATTCAGGACATATTATTGATGATGACTTACTCGCAAGATTAATATCTATGCCTAATGTGATAGTCACAAGCCACCAAGCGTTCCTTACAAATGAAGCACTAGATAATATTGCATCTACCACCATATCAAACATTAAATCATTCTTTAATGATAATAAATCATCAGTAAATGAACTATGTTATAGATGCGGTAAAACTGACACATGTATGAAGAAAAGACAAGAAAAATGTTTTTAATTAAAGGAGTAAAAAGTAGTATATGAAGAAGATTAAGGATCAAAATGTAAGATTATATAATGGTGTAGAGATGCCATTAATCGGCGCCGGATTTTGGCTTGTTCCAAACGAGATTGCAGGTCGTGTTACAAAAGACGCACTAAGCCTAGGATATAGGATGCTTGATACTGCACAGGGATACGGAAATGAATTAGGTATTGGGGAAATGCTTGAATCTCTTAATATTAAAAGAGAAAATGTTTTTATTACTTCTAAAATACTGGCAGAAATTAAAAATTATAAGGATGCCAAAGAATCTATTCTAGAATCACTTAAGAAACTAAGAGTAGATTATATAGATTTAATGCTTATTCATGCACCAAGACCTTGGGATGAAATGAGCGAATGTAAATATAATTACTTTAAAGAAAACTTAGAAGTCTGGAAAGCTATGACAGAATGCTACAATGATGGATTAATTAGAGCCATTGGTGTATCTAACTTTAGTGTAGATGATCTTAAGAATATAATGGACAATTCTTCTATTAAACCTATGGTAAACCAAGTATGTTTTAACCCCCATAATAGACCACTAGAATTAATTAAGTTCTGTCAAGATAATGATATAGCATTTGAAGCTTACTCTCCACTAGAACATGGAACTGCAAAGGATAGCAAGAAGGTATTAGAAATAGCTAAGAAATATAATGTATCATTTGCTCAGGTATGTCTAAAATATGTATTATCACATGGTACAATCGCTATACCAAAAGCTACAAGTATTGACCACCTAAGAAATAATTTAGAACTTGATTTTGATATTGATAAAGAAGATTTAGCCTCACTTGATAAATAGTATAATATCGCTATAATTAGGTATATTACAGTAAATAGGTATTAGTAGTATATGAGTATCGAAAAGTATGATTTTAGTTATAATGTATCATTAAAGACAATAAACTGTATAAATACAGTTAGTTTCACATATCATATAAGCAATCATGATTATCCAATTAATCATATTCATACTGACTATACAGAATTTACTATTATAACTGAAGGGGTAATTGAAAATATCACAGGTACTATAAAACAGATTGTTGAAGGTAATACTTTGTTTATTACTCCGTCAAACAATTCACATTATTTTATTAAAAGAAGTTCAGCTTTAAGTTTTATAAATATAATTGTTAGAGATAAGGCACTAGACGAAATAAATAAAACATTTAACCTATCTTTAGACTCAATTATAGTACCAAATAAAACCTATAGACTAAGTGATGAATTACTTTATACTATTAAGTCAAATATAGATTATGTAAACTCGCTTACCGAAGAAGAGTGGGAAAAAACTAATGATGTTTTAAAGTCAACCGTGATTAGTATTTTTAACTATTTATATTTAGAGAATTTAAAAAGCGATCATACTGATGGAAAATGGGATAACACTCTTAATAGACTTAAACAAGACCCAGAATTTTATAGATATAATGTTAATGAATTATGCAGTAAACTTGGCTATTCTAGAACTCAATTAAATAGAATATTTATGGATAAGTATCAAATGACTCCCTCAGAGTATTTAAGAGATTTAAAAATGAAATATGCCCTATCTTTATTAAGTCATACTGATTATTCAATCTCTGAAATATCTAAATTGGTTGGATATACTAATCAAAATCAATTTAACAAAAACTTTAAAGAAATATTTAATAAAATGCCAAGTGAATATAAAAGATAATCGAGGAATTGCCTCGATTATCTTTTATCTTATGCAGCTAGTTTAAAATATCAATTAATTTATGTTCTATATTGTATGTATTTTCATTAATACTAAATAGTAGAGAACCTATCTTGGTGTAGTAATCAAATGTAGATGTTTTTATACCATATGATACTCTAAGCCCATCACAATCAACTGAGAGAGTATTATTATGATTATGTGCTACAAACATAGTATCAAATGATAGTTCTTTGAGTTTATCATATAAATCGAATGAAGAGAATCCACCAAGCGCCTCACCTTTAACTCCAAAATCCTTATTATCTATAAGTTTTGTACCACCTAAATCATAATATTCTTTATTATCGCCTTTATCATCACTTTGATATCCTTTTTCGAATAAATATTTATTCACAAAATCGGGAATAATATGCGTACATATTGTCTTTTTAACTGGTCGACCGTTTGTGATATCTATATCTTTACTAGTTTTGTACAGGAATTCTCTTTGATCAGGGAATAGTCCTCCACCTTTTTCAATGTGCTCATCTTGGTTGTATGGAGGATAATCTTTAAGATAAAAATATTCTTTTCCACACCATACGCCATTTGAATCCATCATAAATATAACTCTAATTAGTTCGTTGTTTCTATATATACCAATATTATAATTTCCATTTCCGGTTAATTCTCTTCTTTTAAATAAACAATATTTTGAATTTAGAAACTGTGCACATTGCCAAGTAACCCCTAATTTACACTCATTATCGTGATTTCCAAATATTGGAGCCCAAGGAATCTTGTATTTATCCATAAATTCACAAAATTCTATTAGATTTGAACCGTTGTCATCAAATTCACCATATATAATATCGCCTGTCACAAGTATTAAATCTGGGCTATTATCTCTAATAGCTTTATCGATATAATAGAATTCATTATTCCATTTCATCTCTTTAGTAAATGGAGTACCAAATTTAAAATAATCAAGACGACCATCATATCTTTGTTGAGAAGGATCAACTGGTTGCATATCAGTAATTTGAAGAATTCTAATATCTCTTTTGAAATCAAAATCTAATCTAAAATCAATTAATTCATTAAGATTCATGTCTCTAACCTCTTATATAATGTATTCTATAATACTCAATAAATGTATTCAATATCAAAATGTGCTACACTTATATTAGTATTTGTGAAAGGAAGAATAATATGTCATTTATTCAAGAAAATATTTTAGAGATTAACATTGGTCTAAATAAAGAATATAAGATAATTCATATTAGTGATGTTCACGCAGTTACATCTTGTGATAATGATAGTGATGATGTGAAAGAAGAAGCACTTAAAGTAGAAGATTTATGGTATAGACAGCGTACCTGGTTTGCAGATAAATTTGGTGAATATTATGACGAATCTCATATGATTCCATCTAAAGAAGCATTTGAAAAACTAATAGATTATATCAATAACGAGAATCCAAATGTATCTATTCTCTCTGGTGATATAATTGATTATTACTCTGAATCTAACTTTAAAATGCTTGAAGAGGAATGCGATAAGATTAAAGTTCCATATCTATTTTTAATTGGTAATCATGAAGCACCAACTGAAAGATTTAAATCATTAACTAAAAGTGATATTGGGTTTTCTAAGATAGATTTAGGTGAGTTTAAAATAGTTTCAATAGATAATTCTACAAAATCTGTGTCACCTGCTACATTAAATAGTTTTAAAGAAGAACTAGATGACAATAAACCGATTATAGTAGCTATGCATATTCCTGTATCAACTTCTTATAATAAAGATGAAATGAATAAGTTAGATCAATACTTCATTATTAATCACGACGATACAGATAGCACTACAAAGGAATTCATTGATATACTTATTTCGAATCCAAATATTAAGGGAGTTTTATGCGGTCATCTTCATGGATTTAGTTATACACATTATGCAAACGATAAACCCCAAATATCCGCAAGTAGTGGATTAATTGGATGGGTAAATAAGATTATTGTTAAATAAATATTGGAAGCGTTAATATCGCTTCCAATATTTATTATATTAATCAAAATCTTCTATGCTCCATTCATCTACCCATTCGATGTGAGGAATGCCATTAGAGTCAAATTTAATTGGTAACCATACATATGTTGCTTCAGATGTGTTTTCATCGCTATATACGTGAATAAGATCTTCTCTAAATGATGGACCTTCAGGCCTAAAATAGCCATCAAACATTTCTTCACCACTTACTTCCATATTAACGGGTAAATCATTTAACCATCTATCTCCTAAGGCAATATATAGATTCTTCTTGAATGGATGTTTGAATACAGATGAAAATTGGGCTCTAAATGATGTTTTTTCTTTATCATTAACACAAGTTTCACCGAGTTCAATATATTCACCATGAAGATCTTTTATTTCATGTGTCAGTGTAGGATTAGGGAAGTAACCTGATGTGCCAGATGTGATAATAAACTTTCTTCCATCATGAGTGAAGTAACAGGGAGCTTCTCTCACAAATGGTGGTCTCTCTTTTTCGATATGGGTTGAGAATTTATCGGTAAAGTTCATATAATCACTTGTTAGTTCTCTTGCGTATACTGTGTGGTCTTCAGTACCTATATAATAGGCTTTATTGTTTTCTATAAATAAATCAAAATCACCAGCTCTTACACCATCAATCCAATGTGAAAACTCATATGGACCTGTGATTTTATCTGATAAGGCAATATAGTATTTAGCGCTTTCAAAATTAGCACCAATTTTTACACATCTTGTGACACATTTAGCCCACATTACATATTTTTTTGTTTTCTTATTATAGAGAATATGTGGTCTGTCCATAATATTTCTTGGATAGAAAGGACTATTAGGATTATCGCTAATTATAGCGATTCCCTCATCATGCCAGGAGTATAAATCTTTAGATGAATATACTCTTACACCATTATGCCAAATAGATGGCTTTATATCATCTTTAACGGCACGTCCAAATACGCCTTCTTTATTTTCTCCATACCAATAATACGTTCCATCAACATACATGATAGAACCACCATGCGCTTGGATTCTTTTCTTTTCATCATCATACCAAAATTTACCTGGTTTAATTTTATTCATAATTTAATACCACTATATTATTCTTCAATAATAAGTTTTTTCCTTCTTTCAAAATTTTTCTCTTGGGCTTTTAATTGATAGAAATCACTTGGACTTTGAAGGCAGTGTCCACCATACCAGTCCACATATTTCACCTTTCTTCTATTGATAAAGATATCTTTAATTCTTTCGTAAAGTGGCTCTTTAGAATACTTAAGTTCATCACCTTTAAGCTTATAATCGAACTTTTTCTTATCTCTTTTATCAATTAACTTATCTCCGCATTCTATATCATTATCAATATTTGAATAAGTTATCGCATAAAGCACTAAGTTGCTATTTTTCTTGAGTGTAAGAGTGTCGCTAGCAATCTTAATCTTTACACTATAAAGATATAAATCATCTAGAACTTTGTCGGATTTATTCTTGTGGTAGTGAGTGAAAGCGAACGCTTGAGAAATAGGTTTAGTATAACCATATTCTTTAAGCCCATATAAATCCCATGCGCCTAATCTTTCAAATGAATTTTGAACTAATACTTTTTCATTACCTATATTAATATCTTTATCCTTCCCTATGTTTAAAAGAAGAAGATATGCGTACCTATACTTTCTATTAAGATTAATTACCTGGTTATTAAATGATACTGCGTTTAACCTATCTCCAAGATTTAGCTTATACTTGATTCCTTTAGATGAAATAATACTATCCTTAATAAGTTCTCTTGGAATACTAATCTTATTCTTTAGAGTAGAATCAGATCTATTACTATTACTTGTGATACCAACCTTATTATATGGAAGTGCTTCATAGTAGAAATCTTCTTTAACGTCACAAGTGTCTAACTCAACCATATAGGATTTGATCTCATTCTTAGATAAACTAAATGTGAATGAATTATTCTCATAAAGATGACTCTTTATAATCTCTTCATCACCTCTAACTTCATTTAAAGATTTAATATTCTTAATGAAGTCAACTTTAACATTATCTAATCCTTTTCCATAATAATCTACCACTCTTAGAATATATGAGTTAGAGTATTCACTTTTCTTAAAGCACATAACTCTTGCGTCATTATTTGAAATGCTAAAGAGTGTTAGATCATTTTTGATTTCACCAGTATGTACACCCATCTTAAAGATATTCATAGGCTTTGTAAATTTCTCGGCCTCTTTAATTGAATTGTCTTCGCTTGGGATAGAAGAAGTAATTGAGTATGAGAAGATATTTAATCCATAATCAAGTAGGTGTTGAGCGCATTCATATCTATAATTAAACATTGGTGTATGAACTGCGGTTAACCTAATCACATTATCCTCTGGTTTATCAAAGCCTTGTCTTGAATCAGATATAATAGTTATGCCTAGTTTATCATCTTCAAGTCTCGCAAATTTTTGCGCAGGTACTTCATATAGTAATTCAGTATTATTAGGCCTATCATATTTCCCAATTCCTATATCATATAATGCTTTATCATTTGATATGCTTAGTGGGAATTTGACCTTAAGGTTAGTTGAAGACTCATGCCACATAAGTTCATTATATACATCAATTCTATCGGTATTCTTCTCTAGAGAAATAATAGTTTTAAGAGTAGATTTATTAAAGGTTCTATTAATCTCAAGAGAAACCTTTAGAGGACTCTTAAATAATATTTTTGCGCTACCATCTTTAAAATATGCATATGGAGTTCTCATAATATCACTATATTTTATTTCCCATGAAGGCCATTGAACCGAATCATAGTCTCTTATAAGGTCATATCTAATTGGACTAGATAAAAGCTCCTTTTTATGTTTCTTATCATAAATGGATGAAATATTATAATCATTATCAAGTATTACTTTATATCTTCCATTCTCTAATGAGTGTTCACTTATTGATAAGAGATTTTCTGCATATTCTTTACTAGATGGAATGACATCAAATACCTTAATAGTGTTTCCTTTAATTGTTGCGCTAAATATAACGTTTCCACCCCTATAAATAGCCGGATACTCTCTCCCTTCTAAGTCAAGCACTTTAATCATTGTGGTATTTATATCTAGTTTAATAGAAAGAGTAGAAGTAGTTTCATCTTGATTAGGATTAAATACCATAATAGGATTATGGAGTTTAGATGTATCAAATTCTCTTTCTATTCCTTTAATTGCGGATAGATATTCGTCTTTTATGGTATTAAGAGCGAGGAAATAGTCATTCCAGTTCTTTTTATAGCATTCCATAAAAGATGTACCTGTAATATCATCATGGAAGTGATGCTCAAGGACTCTTAACCATGCAAAATTTAACGCATCAAGTGGATATTCTTTTAAGCCAAGAATAGATGATAAAGAATTAGCTTTTTCTGATACATCTAATAAGTTTTCACATTTCTTATTAAGCCTTTTAGACATTGTTCTTGATGTATAACTTCCAACTCCATGAGTTGTCATTAGAAATTCCTTATCAAATGATTCAAGTTTTTCTCCGTTATTACTAATCTCTTTTAAATCATTAAAGAATTCGTTCATAGAAGAAGAAACAATTTCTGTATCATTCGATTCATTATCTTTCATTTCGCTAAATAACACATCCATAGCGCTTGGATGAGGAGATCCACCTCTATCACCTGTCCCATAATAATGCATAGTGTAAGGGATACCAATAGTTTCTATATTTTCATCTATTTTATCTAATGTTTCTTTTGAACGTACTTCTTTAAAGATAGTAGAGTAATTACCTGGTTTAAGTGATGTATAGACAAAAGATCCATCAAGTCCCATCCATTTTCCAAATTCAAACGGAGGGTTAATTGATGAACCCCATGATAACTTTTGAGTAGAAAAGCCAATTAATCCTGAATGTGACATAACCTCGGGAAGTGCACGCCCAAATCCAAAACAGTCAGGTAAGAATATGTCATTACATTTTTTATTAAACCTTTCTTTAAAGAAATTGTTTCCGTATAATATATTTCTTATTAATGCTTCAGGAGATGGAATGTTTGTATCTCCATTTTCAATGGTACTTCCTGTCACATTCCATTTTCCAAGATTAATATAGTGTTTTAATTTTTCAAAATCTTCTGGATAATATTCTTCAATTAATCCATATCTATATGCACCTTCAAAGTTAAACTTATAGTCTTTGAATTTTTCAAAGTAATCAAAGTTTTCTTTGAGTGTCCTTGGAAGATATGATTTAACTGTCTCTTTTTCCGTCCATAGCCATGATGTATCAAGATGAGCACTAGATATTGTATAAATCCTCTTTTTCATATATTTATCTCTCATTCTCTATATTTTTGAATCTATCAAGATAAAGATACCATATTTTTATATTTTTATGCTTATTAAAATAAAAGATATTGAATATCTAAGAAAAAAAGCGAAAAAACAAATTAAGGTATAAAAGTAATAAAGAATAGTATAATTCAAAAAATAATTAAATTTTTAGGAATACTCTGAATGTTAATTAAATTAAGTAGAAGAATCACTATAAAATTCGTATATTCACTATTTATTAATGTTAATTCGTGTTAGAATAGAAGAAATAAAGAGGTTTGATAATAAGTGACAAATATCAAAAAAGAATATAATCCAAAGGATTTTTATATTCAATCAAATACTAAAAGATATGAAGTTGTAGAAGATTTAATCACTAGTAGTGTAGGATTACATTTTCATGACTACTTAGAAGCTGAACTCGTCTTGTCAGGTGAAGCTACTCAGTATATCAACGACTATAAAACTCTTATTAAAAGAGGATCTTTTTCACTTCTTAGACCGAATATCGACTGCCACTCAGTAGAAGTAAATAATTTACAGGTAGTGAAATTCTATGTTAAGCCATTTATCATTGAGCCAGAGCTCTGGAAAGATATATCGCTTTTACTTGATCCACTTGTAATTGAACTTGAAGGTGATGACCTTTATCACACTATCAGTATGTTCAATATTATCGAGTATGAACAAAACAAAACCGAAAGATATAGCGACGAGATAATTAGAAATGGTATAAATTCCTTACTTTACTTTTTTGTCCAAAAGAAGATCGGACAAGAGAGTAATGTTGCAATAAGAAAAAATATTATCAAATATTTGATTGATGATGATAGATATTTAACTGATGTATCACTTCAAGATTTTGCGGATGATTTTGGATATAGTTTATCTCACGCATCAAAGTACTTTAAAGAAAATACAGGTATGACTTTTTCTGAAGCTAAGCAATACTTTAGAATGCAGGTAGCTAAAAGATTACTTATATCCACTGACTACTCTATAAACGAAATCGCGACTAAGTGCGGATTTAACTACTATCACCTATTCCATAACATTTTTAAGAAAACAACTGGTATGACACCATTTGAATTCAAAAAGAACAATAGATAACTGACATTTTAAACATTGTTTCATAATTTTCTAAACAAATCACTATCACATTCTTTCATGTTAAAGAATTAGTGATTTTTTATTTTTATTATGAAAAAGTATATGAAAGCGATTTAAATATGGTGAAAAAACAATATAAATCACAAAAAAGAGTATATTATATCACATATAAGTGAATTAAAACCAAGTTAATTTTAATATAAAATTATATTGATAAAGTGCATATTAGTTAATTATTAAATAATTATTGATTAAAAGTTTTTTGAAAGAAAGCGATTACTTTTAGAGAAATAGACACTCAATTCTTGGAGGTATAAATGAGCGCAAAAGTCAAAAGAACTAGAGAAAAAATCCAAAAAGAGTATAAGGCTACCCTTATCGTTTTTTGCATTATATTCTCTATTTACGCATTTTCGCTTCTTTATCCTATAATTTGGATTTTCGTTAAATCAATTCAAAATCCAGTTGAGTTTGTGTTTGATGCGGAAAGATTCTTCCCATCATCAATCTATTTTGGGAACTATACAAGGATGGTTAAGGAATTTGATTTCCTCCCAATGATTACTAACACTATTATCTTAAGTCTTGTGACCCCAACAGTCCAAGTCGCTGCGTGCTGTTGTATATCATATGCTTACGCTAAATTCAAATTTAAATTAAGAGGTCTTGTATATTTCGTAGCTATCGCAAGTATGTTTATTCCGAGTGTTGGTACACTTGCGGCAACATATGAGCTTATGATGGGGCTAAAACTAATGGACACACTAATTGGATATGTGATTCTATGTGGTACAGGTATGGGATTTAGTTTCTTACTTGTTAGTGCTCAATATATGAATGTATCCCATGAATATACTGAGAGTGCAGAAATGGATGGTGCATCGAGGTTTAGAATATTTACTCAGATTGTAACCCCAATGATCCTTCCAACACTCACAACTTTATGGTTACTTTCATTTATTGGTGTATGGAACGATTATCAAATGCCTTACTTATTCTTACCATCTCATCACACTCTATCTGTCGGTATTAAAGAACTTCAATATATAGCCACTCAATCAGGTGGCACAGATTACCCAATACTCTTTGCGGGTATTATCATGGTAGAAGTACCAGTATTAATATTATTCTTTATCTTCCAGAAGAAGATTCTATCATTCTCAGCTGGAGGAGGCCTTAAAGGCTAAAGGAGACGTTTATGAAAAAGATTTTATTTATATTCTTAGCGCTATTAATGTCACTATCTATAATTGGATGTGAAAAAGATGACAATACTACAACTAATTCCAAATACGATTTAAAGATTACCTACTTTAATGGTGGTTATGGTGAAGACTGGATTAATAACTTAGTTCAAAGATTTGAAGCTGAATATAACGTTAAAGTTGATATCGTTAAATCAGAAGAAGGTAACTGTGGCGCAGAAAACTATATTAAATCTGGCTACAACCTTTCTGATATCTATATCGGTGAATGTATGCCTTGGAAGTCACTAGTTCAGTCAGGACTTCTCGCTGACTTATCAGATGTATATGAAGCTGAGGTAAATACATCAAAGGGCAAACAAAAGATTAAAGACTTTATGGATCCACTTTGTGTAGGTAACTTCTACGCTCAAAGACAATTAAGCAAAGCTGAATATGTACCATGGGCTATGCCTTGGACAGTTCAGCCAAATGCAATGGCATATAACGAAGATATTCTTAAAGCTATAAAACATGTTAGTTCAATAGAAGTATCTGAAGGTTTAATCTCAAGCGAAGGAAAATGGTTAAATCCACCTAAGACTTTAAATGATTTATACGCATTCAGTGAAGATGTAATTGCATTTAATAATAATTCAGCTGAAAAACAAGCATTAGGCGATACTCACTCATATGCTCCATTTGGTTTTGCGGGTGGTATCAATATTGACTCTATTGGTTTTATGATTATTACTTGGTGGGCTGAAGCACAAGGACTTTATGAAAGTAATTATCAAGGAGAAGGATCGTTCTATGATTTCTTTAACTTTGGTAATACAGTTGATTCTAACCAAGGTCAAACAATAGATATGGGTGTATTTAACCAATCAGGACTCGCTCTTGCATATGACACATTTGCAAGTTACATCTTTGACGATAACGGAAATTATCAAAACACATTAACTAATCCTTATAACAATAACCTCCAACAACTCCAACAATTATTTGTTGCGAATAGAGTTAATGAAAAACCAGTACTCTCTATCGCAAGTTCATATCTTGAAAATGAGGTTATCAAGAATAGATATATTGATAGTGATCTAGATGGAAAGAGAGATGTTAACTTCAAGTTTATGAATGTTCCTAAATTAAATGCTGAATCAGAAGATATCCTATACGGTAGATTATCTGATGGTATTATTATTCCTGCGAAAGCTACTCACATAGATCTTGCAAAACAATTCCTAATATTTATGTGTAATGAAGAAGAAGTAGTTAATTTCGCAAAAGATACCAATGGTGGTATTAGACCATTTAGTTGTGATTTAAGAACTGCCGCAGGAGATTATGAGTTTAGTGAATTTGCTAATTCATTATTTGATGTTTACTATAATTCAAATGTATTCTATGAATATCCAATGAACGTTAAAACATATGCAGGTGTTGCACACGTATTCCGTTATAGTGAACCATCATACCATGGCAACAAATCATGGACTGATATCTTAAATCTTATGAAAGATCCAAAAGGCAAAACACCTGGTAAAGCTATTGCGAATGAAGTAATCTTTAGTTTAACTCAGGCAGAACTTGATTCTTGGATTAGAAAATTCAAACTAACAAACATTACTAAATAAAATAACTTATATAGAAATTATTAAATAATATTAATATTTATGTCTAACGAAAAAGAAGCTAGTAATCTTTTAAAAAAGGTTGACTACAAAAAGCTCAAAAAGAAAAGAAAAATAGCGGAAAAGGTATTCATTATCTTACTACTCCTATATCCTATTGGTCACTGGATTGTATTCTGGTTATACACCAATTTAAGGACATTTGCCTTTCCATTTATGGAATGGGACTATTGGGAGGCGAGATATCTTTTTCCTCATCCGGAAGGGTTATTCTATAACTTTAAGCAACAAATAGAACAGTTCTTCTTAAAAGATACGACAGGAGCTCATACGACAGTATATATAGCTTTCTTTAATACGTTCCACAGTTTAGCGATTAACTTTATTTTACTCCCTCTTGCGACTATAATAGGTTTCGCTCTCGCAAAGCATGTGCCTGGAGAAAAATTCTTTAGAGTTGTATTCTTCCTTCCAAACATCTTATCCACTGTAGTACTTTGTCTTGCGTTTAGATTTATGTTTGAATCAAATACTGCCCTATTTGTTGGTCCAGGTGCAAAGCTCCTCCAATTCCTTGGATTTAATTTTGATGGTTGGAACATCTTGAATAAACCAAGGATATGGACCTTAGTCTATATATTCTGTATATGGGCAGGTCTATCAATAAACGTAGTACTTATTTCTTCGGCATTTCAAAGAATACCAAAAGAAATAATTGAAGCTGCAAGAATGGATGGAATAGGTTTCTTCCAAGAATTCTTTAAAATAGGTCTTCCACTCATTATGCCTACAATCACTACATTCTTAGTAAATGCAGTAACCGCAGTTACCGTATTCTACCTCCAACCATATCTATTACTAGGTGGATATGAAGGAGGATACCAGACAATACCATGGCTTATATTTAATTGGGCTCAAGAAGCCGATCAATCAAGATATATCTTAATTGCGACTATTGGTATTATGTTCTCGGCTATTATGTTCCCTATTATCTTACTCGCAAGATATATTGGACGTAAACTCACCCCAGATGTTGAATTTTAAAGATAAAAGGAGCTCTTATGAAGAAAAAACCCCTATTTATACTTTTATTAATAGTAATACTATCTTTAGTACTATTACTTAATATAAGTCAAAAAAGTGTTAATGCAGAATCGACTAATGGTTTCCACGTTGAAGAAATCTTTTCTGATAAATTCAACAAAGAGTCATTAGATAAAAGTTGGACTCTAAATGACGCAACACTTGAGCTTAACTATAATGGACTTCATTGTATAAGCCCAGTAAGTTATGGCTCTGGTCCTATTATTAACGCAGTAACCTTATCTGATAGAACTCAGATTAACTTTACTATCTATCCACAAACAGGTGAATCATCAACCAATATCTCATTTAATATCGGTATGGAATCACCTCAATCACCTCAAAAAGAACCTGATGTCGATTGTAAAGTCCAATTTTGGAATGACCAATTAGTATTCACAACTTGGCAAAATAATCTTGCGGTTGACCATGATAAAGAAGCACAACACGTGCTTCGTGGTTTTAGTGGTTTATTCTCAGATCTTTTAAGAACCGATGTATCACTTTATATTGAAAGAAAGAGTAATACTCTCACATCAATCTATGCAGAATACTATCGTGATGGTGAACTAGTTTATTCAAGTAAGAATCAAGCATTTGAATTATCAAACCCTAGATGTCCATATGGCTATTGTGGGTTCTTCTGGGACGTAGTTGAAATGGATCTTACTAATTTTGAAATATACAATAATGATTTACTTGTATTTGAAGATAATTTTAGTGAAAACACTTTAACTTATCCTGCGACCGATTCATCACTTGGTAATTTTCATATTAATAACACTTTAAATGAATCTAACTGTTATATATCTAAGGTTCAATCAGTTAAGATGAACTCTCTAAATGAATCAATCATTAACTCAAATACCTTAATTAAACTAGATAATGTAAGTTATCCTTACGAGCTCAAATATAGTGTTAAAGTTAATAGCTTAAAAGAGAATTCTTTCTTTGGCTTTGGCTTCGGTTTATCTAGTACTTCAAGCGCTCTTGATGAGAAGAATGCAATTGGTTTTATTAAAAATGATAATTTAACCGCAAATGTCGTAATCATAAAAGATGGTCAAATAGATAATAGTAATAGTTATCAAGTCGCCCTTACTAAACTAGGTAATGGAAGATATCTAGATTATACTATTTCATTTGATTCTAAAAACAATGCTTATATTTCGTTTAATGGTCTAACCTATAAATTCTCTAATATTGATTTCTATGGAAATACAGGCTTTGGCCTTGTATCGCTAAAACAAGGGGAAGAATCTTCAGATGTTGAACTAAGAGAATTCTCACTTAAAAGAAATGTATATAATAAATATTTATCTGAAGATGCATCAAATGATTTTAGAGGAACTAAAGTCCCTGATGAATCAGATCCGCTATATACTGAACCATACATAAATAATCAAAAATATTTCTTAGGTAGTGGTGTAACACTAGAAGAAGACTGGACTACAGGAGATGCAACACTCACATTTGATAATGTTGGTCCATATTCTGCGTTTGGCTACTGTAAGGAATATAGTGAATGGATCCTAGAATTTGATGTAGAACTATTTACACGTAAAAATGGTCATATGTTTGGTATTTCATTCGGACGTAAATCACTTGTTGATGTACTTCTTCAGGCAAGTACATCAAATAGTGCATATCTATTTAGATGTGATGGCTTAAATACCGCTCACATTACATATGGTACATCTTGTAAGTTTAGTGATGGCTCAACTTATAAGATTAACCCAGTCAATATATTTGATGAAGATAACAATAAATATCATATGATGTTTATTGGCAAAAATAGGACTTTATATGTCTACTATAAAGAAATAGATGCTCCAGATACTGATCTCGGTATCTTAAGAGCGAAGATAGAAAATGTTAATATTGATGGTTATGTATCAATAGTCGGAAACAATAATATATCATTTGCTATCACAAACTATAAAATAGTTAACTTATCTGATGAATATAAAGAGGATACAGCTTTAACTTTAAGAGAATCATTCGCATCTAAAGAATCATTATCTAATAAACTTATTTTAGATCCTATGAGTAAAATTCAAGATGAAAAACTCGTGCTAAACGATTCAACTTTAGAGCTTAAAGATGAAAATCTCTATGAAATCATTAGATTTACTACATATGAAATAGAAAATAGTTTCCAAGTAATGTTTTCAAATGATAAGAAAGTTATCTTTGATACTACTAAGAATCAAATCATCATAAAAGAAGGTCAAACACAAATTGCATATGATGTAGAAGATGTAAATCTTAAGTATTTAAAAGGTAAACGTTTTGAAATCATTATTATGGGAGATACTATTCAAATTGGATATAAAGGATATTATGATCCTCAAGATAAATTATCTTCTACCCTTATATCTCATACTCTTATAAGCCCACTTTCAAAGGATAGAGTTATTCTTTCATCAAACGGCAAAACTATTATTGATGATTTATATCTATTCTCACTAGATGGCTCAAAGAAGTGTGAAACACTAAATTATACTGATGATCCAAATAACGCAACAGTATGGCAGGTTAAGCCAGATTTTGATCCATCTAAAGTATATAAACATATAGAAGAAGGAACTGATAATAATAAAGATAATGGCTGTAAGGCATCAATTAGTGCTTTACCAGTTTTAGTATTATCAGTTGGTTTTATTCCTTTAATTATTCTAAAAAAGAAAAAGGAGGTGAAATAGTATGAAGAAGATATTTACTATTATTAGTATGCTTATAACAACCCTAACACTTACATCTCTTACATCTTGTAAAAGAAATACAACCACTGGTATGTTTGATTTTGATGATAAATACTTTATCGGTGTCCAGGAGCATTTCTATGAAATAAGAAATATGGAGCCAAGTGTAACCCATGAATTCGTAAGCGATATAGTAAGCGTTATGGGTATGAAAGTATTTAGATTAAATGTCACCATGGATAATCTATTCTATGTTGATCAAAATGATACAGTGAAATTTAATCAAGCAACTAAGGAACAAATGCGTATTATAGTAGATTCACTTGTTGAAGCTGGCATAGAACGTATTGTATACGCTAACGATTCATTTATTTATCCTTATGGCTATAAAGCTACTCATACTATTTGTGCACCAGATCCTTATACTGAACGCGATGCATATATTAGATGGCTTAAGGTTAATTCTATTGGTTATGGAATGATTGCAAAAGAATTCCCTGAGATTAAATATTTTGAACCAATCAATGAACCTGATGTTCCAAATAATGAAGTTCTCTGCAAAAACGGAATGATTTGGGGTTCTAAACAACCAGAATTTATGTTTACTGCCTCTGATGAAGCGCATATCTGCGCCGACCTTTGTTATTACATGAGACAAGAAATAAGAAAAGTTGATGAGAATAATAAGATGATGACTCCAGCTTTAACATCTCTTAGGACTTGTCTTGATTATTTAGAATATATGTATGAAGCAATTGAGTCAGGATGTCATCCAACTGGCGATGATTTAAAATGTTCAGTTAACCCTGATGACTATTTTGATTATATAGATTTACATCCATACTCAGCACTTAATGCTGTAGTAGACCCACTTTCACCAAAAGAAAATGGTGTTCAACTAATGACAGAGAATTATCTAGAAGGATGTAAGTTATTCTATGATATTTGCGTTAAACACGGAGATAAAGAAAAACCTCACTGGTATACAGAGGTAGGTTATTCTGATTATGCCGATGTCACAAGAAGAGATATAATCGGTCGTGAAACCGCAAAACAACTTCAAATGGTAAAAGAAGAATTACCATTTGTAGAAACATTAATATTCTATACATTAACTGACTTCTATGTATTTAATGTAGATATCAGTGAAAACCACTTTGGCTTATTCACAGCCATAGCGAATCCTGATGAATCACTTGAAATGAAACCTATAATGAAAGAAATCTATAAGTTCATGCATAATGGTTCTGAAGATTTTACTGCCTTTAATGCAGTATATGACAAATATAGGTTAGGTAAATAAGCATGAAAAGAACGAAATTATTTATTATCTTATCTCTAATAATAAGCGCAGTAACTTTATCTCTTTTAACTATAAAACCAGTTGTAAAGGCTAAAGAAATTACTCAAGATTTAAAAGCTGGTGAATCTTTTGAGGAACCAGATAGAATTAGTGTAAGTGACTTAAAGAGTGGTGGCAAATCTATCGGTAATAAATTAGTTTTAGATAAGCACAAAACTCTAACTTATGATAAAAGTGCTACTTACGGTTCTTTAGTTTTTGAATTTGTATCAAAGACAACCAACTGGTCAGAAGATGGCGATGGTGCACAGATTCACTTCTTTAGCACTTGGCAAATGAATGGTATGTTTTGGCTAAGACCTGACCACTTAAGAATTGCCTATAAGATTGAAGGAAAAGATACATCTAATTACATCGTTGGTGATCCAATCAGTAATGGAACACATACTATAGAAATTGGACGTCTCGCTATTATGAATGGTGATGAATATTCAGGTATTCAATATTACTATATGAAAGTAGATGGAGAATTCTGGATAAGTTATAGATCTGATGATTACGAGAATACAATTTCTAATACTAAAGAAGAATATAACAGTAATTCACTATTTTTTACCGGCACTGTAGGTAATGTAATGCTTGATAAAGACTGGAAAGGAAGCCATGTGACTTATATGGTTAATGGCACAGTTGTAGATGACTTTATGTGCACTGATGATTATTTAACTAAACCAGCTACTGATCCAGTAGTAGAAGGCAAAACATTCGTTGGATGGTTCGATAATATGGGTAAAGAATGGGATTTCAAAAACAACCAAGTTACAGATAATTTAATTTTAAGAGCGGGATTTAAGGGAGAATACTCTGTTTCTGATGAAGTATATTTCAGCGATTCAAACTATACTCCTATCCTAAGATTCTTAGTCGCAAGTGACGTTCACATTGCGACAAACCCATCAGTCAGAGATTCAAATCTCGCATCAACCATAACATGGGCATATGAAATCGCAGAATCTAATTCTAAATATAAGAAATTAGATGCGACACTTTTTGCGGGTGATATTTCTGATAATGGGGATGTAGGAAATCTTCAAACCTTTAATGATATTGCGAAACAATATCTAAGGAGTGATACACAATTTATTGTATCTATGGGTAACCACGACTTTAGAATGGCATCTGCGGATGATTCTATATCACAGTTCGCAAATATATTTGGACCTGTCGATAAACATTTAGTTATTAATGGATTCCACTTCATTACATTATCTCCAGATCTATCTGAAGGTGAACATTTCTCAGAATCTAAAGTAGAATGGTTAGATGAACAACTTCAAATTGCTCAAGAAGCAGATCCAACTAAACCAATATTCGTTATGCAACATGAACATATACAAGGAACTGTATATGGTTCTGATGCATGGTATGTATCAGAACTTACTGATGTATTATGCAAATACCCACAAGTAGTAGACTTTTCAGGTCACTCACACTATCCACTTTCTGACCCAAGAAGTATCTGGCAAGGCACATTTACAGCCCTTGGTACTGGTACTATGCATTACTATGAAGTGGGTATTAACGGATATAAAGTTACAGGTGTATTCCCTAACGATAGGCAAGGTGGATGGAGTATTTCTCCACACGCTAATAGTGCAGCATCTGAATTCCAAATTATTGAAATTGATGCGAATAATGCAATAAGGGTTACTGCATATGACCTAGCGTCTCGTACAGTAATCGCTCAATATTATATCAGAAATGCAATGGATGATGTTAAGTTCACATATTCACACGATGAAAGAGCTAAAGATAGCGATTTACCTGAATTTGAAGCTAACCAAAACCTAGAACTTACAAATGTTAAAACTAAAGTAACCCTCAAATTTAGGCAAGCTACTTGTGATGATATCATCGAGAGCTATAGAGTAAAAGTATATCAAGGCACAGAACTCATTAAAACTGAATATATCTTATCTGATTATTTCTTCCATCCTACTCCAGAATATATTGAATATACTATCGAAGGATTAAGAAGTGAAACAGAATATAGATTTGAAGTATATGCAGTAAATGTTTGGAATGTTGAATCAACATCTCACCTTAGTGGCACAATCACCACAGAATATGTGGATTATGGTGAAGAAGGATTTGGCGCATTTGACTTAATCAATGTCCTTGATATTGATATTCCTGATAATAATGGTGTACTCACAAATATTCCGAGTGAATCTAAGGTATATAACTATCCAGGTACATCACCATCATATACTGCAGTATTCCAATACTATCTAATTACTGGTGATTTAAATAATAAAGATGAATTTAGAACTCAAGTTGGTACCAACTGGGAATATTACACTTGCTTCTGGATTCAAACTGGTAAATTTGATACTGTATTCTGTGGCTGGATTTATTCAACAAAACCAAGCGATAGAATTAAATATAATATTGAATCAAATAAAGTTTATAAGATTGAATATGGAACTATCTATGTATCTAGTGGTGAACATGAAGGTGAAGGCCTTGTTTACCTTAAGATTAATGATGAAGAAGTAAGAAGTTTCTATATTCCATTTAATGAATTTAAATCTACTAAATATAATGTATCAATGCATATTTCAGATAACTACGCAATAGCTGATTTAAGCTTAGGAAGAACTGTCGAATATTATGTAGACGATCAAAAGATAGCTTCAAAATTTGCGATAAGTGGAATGACAACTACCCCTCCAACTGCCCCATCAAAACCAGGTCTTTACTTTGTGGGTTGGTATACTGACCCAGTAGGGGGATCAAGAGTAGAGTTTGATGAACCAATCTATTCAGATGATGAAGTAATTAAACTATATGCAAGATATACTGATACTACCTATGATGTTAATTTCTATCATGAAGATGGTACATTAATTGAAACTCAGGCAGTAGGTAAAGATTGTACAGTTAAAAAGCCTGTTGATCCAGTTAAAACTGGTGAATATAAATATTCATTTATTAAATGGGTAATTAAAGGCACAGATACTGAATTTGACTTTAATACTAGATTAAATGAAGCAATAGATTTAGAAGCCGTATTTGAAGAATATAGATATAAGATTGTCTACCTAGTAGATGGTCTTGAATATATAACTAAATATTATGTTGAGAGTAATCCAAGTGTAATTATTGGTGGTGAACCAAGCGTTCCAACTATTGCACATACTACTGGTTACTGGAAATATTCAGGAGATAGAACTAATAAAGATATCTACGCTAGTGCGAGATATGATGGAATAGCTACTACTCCAACAACTCAAATTAAATTAAATAAATTTGAAGGTGCAACAGTTGATATCGCTGATGACCTCACAAGATTCTATTTAAGCTTTGCGGATACAGATGAGCAAGCTAACTGGATATTCACATATCCTGTATCTGGTGGTCATGAAAGACAGAATATCACATTCAGTTGGACTGATTCTCAAAGAAACACATTATACTATGTATATTTCGCTGATAACTCTGAATTTAAGAATGCATTCATCATTAAGACAGATTCAAAATCAGTTGATTATGTAGGTATTTTTACACCTGGAAAGACTTATTACTGGAAAGTAGTAGGTGTATCAACTGGCGCAATATCTGAAGTTGATACATTCACTGTCCTTGATACTCCAGTTAGATGGATTAGTGCTGGTAGTGTATTTAACGTAAGAGATGCGGGTGGCTGGACCACAACTGACTCTAAGATGGTTAAATACGGCATGCTATACCGTGGTGGACAACTATCAATCGACCAATCTGGTGAAGTATCATATATGAATGATTATTCATTTAAGGTATTCGATTATCTTGACATGAAAACTGAGATTGAATTAAGAGGTGACCACCCACATGATTTCGCTCAATTCAATGAATTAGCCCAAGAAATCAATATAGCTGCGGATAACTATATGGGTATCTTTAATATCAGTGACGCAAGAAAAACTCAATATAGAGAAGCATTTGAATTACTCGCTGATGAATCAAATTATCCATTCTATTTCCACTGTTCATGGGGAGCTGATAGAACTGGTACCTTTGCATTCCTTGTAAATGGTATGCTTGGTGTTCCATTCGAACAGTTAGTAGAAGACTATGAATTAACATCATTCTCAAATTCAGGTACAAGAACAAGACTTGGATGGAGTAATGGTGCATTCATGCAAATGTATAATAAATTCATGTCTGATTATAGAAAGAATGATACTGATACATTAAAGGATGCAGTAACTAACTATCTATTAACTTATATTGGAGTTTCACAAGAAACTATCAATTCTATTAGAGGTCTTTTACTAGAGGAGAAAACATCTACTCTTGTAACTCATACAGTTACATATATGGTAGATGGTGAAGTATATCAAAGAGCTTTAATCTTTGATGGTGGATTAATCCAAGAAATAGCTCCAAGATACCTTGAAAAAAATCTAGACTGCTACATGCTTAATGGTGAAAGATTTGACCCTAATACTAAGGTCACATCTGATTTAGTGCTTGAAGCTAAATTTGTTGAAACTTTATATGAAGATTATGATGTAGTAACTGTAAGAGATTTAGGTCTTGGTGAATCATATGTTCCAGTCGCAAGCCTTCATAGTTTTGAAGGAACCTCATCTACTGGCTCAAGAATATTTGAATTCGATTATCTAATTAAAGCCGATGATAAAACATTTAATGATGGTGTACATGTAGAAATAGGACTTAATACTTGGGACTGTAAAGCCCATATTTGGTTCTGCGACCTAACATCTATCCATGTATTTATTGATGGTATATCTGCAGATGGAACTATGCATCCACTTGCGACATATAATCGTAACTTAAAATATGATGAGACATATAGAGTATCTGTCGGTGTAATTATCCCTATTGATGGTGAAAACGCTGGTAAGAAATTATTCATCATAAAATTAAATGATGAAGTATTAAGCAGTGTAATATGTAACGCAGATATCTCAAATAATTATAATATCGGTATTGCGGGCACAGAAGGCGTCTTAAAGAGTACCGATAATAAAAAGACAGTTAAATTTATATCTCAGACTGGTAAGACTTTAGAGACAAAGGAAGTAAGAAGAGGAGAACTCGTATCTACTGACCTTAATCCAACATATGAAGGAAAAGTATTCTTAGGTTGGTTTGATGAACTAGGTAACCTTTGGAATTTTGAATCAAATAAAGTATTAAAGGATATGTCACTATTCGCTAAATTTGGCGATAGAACTATAGATGCTGTAATACTTGATGAAAATAATATTGAGGTTAGCCATGGCTATAAAGTTAAGATAGGTCTAATGGTTAAGGATATTCCTTTACCACTTGTACCATCAGATGCCCTTGAGTTTGATGGATGGTACAATGGTAAAACTAAGCTTAATCCAACTGACGTCATTACTGAAGATATGGATTTAATCTGTGTATTCAAGGTAGTTGAAAAAGAAGACCCAGTAGATCCTGTTGATCCTATTGATCCTCTTGATCCTATTGACCCAGTTGATCCAACTGAACCAAGTGGATGTAAATCATTCGCAAACTCAAGCTTATATATAATTGTTTCACTATTATTTATAAGCCTAATTATACTCAAGAAAAAGAAACAAGAGAAAGAGAGGATATAACTTACGAAAAAATTACACTTAATCTGTAACTCACATATAGATCCTGTTTGGCAATGGGATTGGGCTGAAGGTACATCTGTCTCTATCTCAACATTCTATCAAGCCGCAAAATTCTGTGATGAATATCCATATATATTCAATCACAATGAATCACTTCTATATGAGTTTATAGAAAAAAATGATCCAGAGTTATTTAATGATATTAAAAGACTAGTAAAAGAAGGTAAATGGCACATTATGGGTGGCTGGTATCTTCAACCTGATTGTAATTCTCTATCTGGCGAATCATTCGTTCGCCAGATAGAAGTAGGTAGAAGATATTTTAAAGAGAAATTTGGAGTTACTCCCACTGTCGCAGTTAACTTTGATTCCTTTGGTCATTCAACTGGCATGCCACAAATTTTGTCTAAGACAGGACACACTGGTTACCTCTTTTGTCGTCCAATGAAGCAGGAACAGCCTTTCGATATGAGAGAATTTATGTGGGTCTCTCCTGATGGCTCAAAGATAAAAGCGGCTAGAGCCGAAGATGATATGGTTTATATCACGCGTTATGGTAAAGCATATGAAGATATAAGTCGTAAGGCATCTTACTATAAAGATAAAGAAATTGGTGTTGCGCTTTGGGGAGTAGGTAATCATGGTGGTGTAAACTCTAAAAAAGATTTAGAAGATGTTGAAAGAATGATTAAAGAAACTAAAGATTACGAAATCATTCATTCAACACCAGAAGCATATTTTAATGATATAAACCCTACCATAGAATATATGGGTCCAGTTCAACCAAAGATTATTGGTTCATATACTTCTATGAATAGCCTTAAAGGCTTAAACGCAGAACTAGAAAGAAAATTGTTCAATACCGAAAAACTCCTTTCAGTATCAGAAATAACAACTTCTTATAAACCAGATTATAAAAAACTAGAAGACGCAACTAAGGCAATGCTTAAAGTTGAGTTTCATGATGCGCTCTCAGGTACAGTTTGTCCTGATGCAGAAAAGAGCACTGTAGAACTTGGGAAAGGCGCTCTTCAAACCTTAGAAGATCTCTCTATCGAAGCATATCTTTCTATTATTAATCGCGAAAAGAAAGCGCTTCCTCACGAGAATCCTGTGTTCCTCTTTAACTTTATGCCTTACGAAAGAGAGTGTATCTGTGAGACAGAAATACTCCTTATGGATGGACTTTTATCAGATACTGAAGAACTCTATCTAAAAGCATTTGAGGATGGTAAGGAACTTAAGGTACAACGTATCAAAGAGTTAGGCAATATAAACTATGATAGAAAAAATAGAATGGCCTTTAAGTGCAACCTTAAACCACTAAATATATCTCGTATAGATTTTGTGGTAGAAAAGCGTCCTAAGACAAATAAACCTATTTTAGAGGGTGATTATATTTATTCTAACTCCCACATGAGCGTTAGAATAAACTCTAAAACAGGTTTACTTGATAGATACATTGTGGATGGAGTAGAACTCCTTAATGGTGGAGCATTTGAACCAATACTCTCAGTATCTACTGAAAACCCCTGGGGTCATGATTTAATTAGAACCACATCTTCTAAAACCCCATTTGTATTATCTAAGTGTAATCATGGGATTACACGAGATCTTAAACAAATGAAAGTTATAGAAGATGGAGAATTATTCACTATTATTCAATCAATATTCGAATCAGGTGATAATGTAGTTATCTTAAATTATAAGATCTATAAAGAAGAAAAATATATAGATGTAAAAGCTACTATCTTCCATAACGATAAAGATAGAGCGATAGAACTTAAAATACCTGCATCATTTGATGGTAAATTCTTCGCTCAAACAGCTTATTCTATAGAAGAATTCCCTAAAGATAATAATGATAAACCAACTCAAAGATTTGTTGGTTTTAGGAATAAAGATAATAAAGCCCTAGTAGTCTATAACGATAGCGTGTATTGTTCAATAGCTGATAATAACGATCTATATCTTTTATTACTAAATGGTGCAGCTCACGCAGCACATTTAGTAAATGGAAGACCTCTAATAAAAGAAAAAGATCGTTATATCCCATACATAGAGCAAGGTAAACATGAATTTAACTTTAGACTATCATATGATTCTATGAATAGTCTTGAAAGAAATAGTGATGAATTCTTAAACATCCCATATGGATATAATTATTATCCACATGGTGATGGATGCTTAATAGAAAGCTTAGTAGAAGTATCTAATAAAGATATAGCCCTAAAAGCTTTCTATAAAGAAGATAATCATTATATATTACGCTTCATTAATAATTCTAGTGTAAGCGCTAACACAAGTGTTAGAGTAAAAGATTTAAGCATTAACCTTAATTTCTCTAAATATGAAGTTAAAACTATCATTTATGACCTTGAAAGTCTTAAAGAAAGAAGAAACTTCATAAAGGAGTAATTAATAAAAATAAAACAATATAAAAAGTTAATCTTTTTAACAAAAAAATACATTTAAAAAGGAGAAAAAATGAAAAGGATTAAACATTTAATTTTTGGAATATTGATGTGTTTAGTTTCTGTAGTGGCTATGTCATTTTTACTTAAAGCACCACTAAAAGAAGCAAACGCTCTTGTTTCAATTCCTGAAGGTCAAACTTTAGATGAAAATGTAGATACAATTTCTGTAAGAGATTTGACCCTAGATGGAGTAACTAATCAGTCTATGATTGCACTCAATGCTGATAGTGGTAAAAGTTATAGTTTTTCTTATAGCGATGGCAACAGCAACCATAACTTAGTACTAAGATTTAAGTACGATGTTGTTGATATGTCTGACACTTCAGATAAAAATACTCTTGAAATATATTTCAGAGCTGATGACAAAGTATGGGGTAGCGCTGATGCTAATAAGAATGAAATTCTATTTAGAGGTGATGGTGTATATTTCAAAAGATATACCGATTCTTTTAACTATAAAAAAATGGATGCTCTCACTGTTGGCACACATGATATTGAGTTTGGTAGAATAGCATTATTAGATGGTGATGGTAACCCAACTGGAAATTACTATGTATACTACATTCTTGATGGCGTTAAACAATATGATAGTATTACTCCATTAAATTTGGAAAAACTACAAAATAATATGTATATTAGATATGGTAAGACTAATACTAAAAATAGAATGTACGATGCAGATTTATCTTATGAAACACCACAATATGTTAGTGTTAGTGATCTTACTAGTGGAGGCAATCCGGTAGGAAATACTGTTCCAGCAAAAGATGTTTCGTATCCATATAATGCTGCTGAAAGACCTGCTAATCACTCGACAGTATTTGTTGCTAAATTAAACTATCAAGAAGGAGGAGAAGGTGACATTTACATTGTAAATAGTTCCGATAATAACTGGGTAAAATATGGTGGATGGGTAAGTATAAGGAGTAATAGGATATATATTGGAATAAATAACTCAGATGGTACACATGATCATAATGGTGAATATTCTTATCCAAGTGAACTATTAGATGGCTCTATACATAATATTGAATTTGGTAGACTTGCAGTAATGAAAGATGGTGTTTTCCAAAATAGATACCATTTATACTTTAAACTAGACGGAGTTATTATTTACGCAATTGATCAAAAAATAGCTTCAGACATTATTGAGGCACAAAGAATACATTTAACTGGTAATCAAAAAATGGATTACTCAGATGCCTATACATATGAAGATGCTAAAGAAATTAGTGTTCGTGAATTAAAAGATGGCAATGGAAACTATGTTGGCAACACATTGCTAATTGATGGCCAAAAGAATTTATTCTACGATAATGATGACCATGCAGAAAACTACTCGATAGTATTTAAATATAAATATGAATGTCTTGAAAACAAACAAAATCAATTCCATTTGACACGTTCAGATGACAAATGGAAGAGTGCAAGTTCGTTTATAATCAATAATGACGATGGAACTAAAGTTAACTTAGGTAAGAGTACTTTAGAAAATAACGACGCTGGTTTCCACAACATTAGTTATACTATGGTTGTTGGTAAAACATACGATGTAGAGTATGGACGTATTGCACTTATGTATGAAGGTTCATTTACTGGTAAGTATCTTGTTTATTTAAAGATTGATAATACTATTGTCAAATATGATATCTTTGCAATTCCACAAAATGTTGTTAAAGGAAACTTAGTATTTATCACTGCAGATGGTCAAAATAGAATAAATGACGTATATCAAGAGGAAGAGGCTAAAGAAATTAGTGTAAGCGATCTTAAAGATGGCAATACACTAGTTGGCAACTCACTACAAATTAATGATCAAAAGAATTTAAGCTATGATAATACTGATCATACAGAAAACTATTCTGTAGTATTTAAATTCAGATATGAAGCTGTTGAGTTAAAGAACAATCAAATCCATTTATCTAACAGCAATAATAAGTGGGATCAAGCAAGTTCATTCATATTAAATAATAATGGTGGAACTCAAATTAACTTTGGTAAGAGTTCAAAAACTGCGTCTAATGGACTTGGCTGGTATAATGTAACAATACCTCAAGCATTTGTAGCTGGGACAGTATATGACATTGAATTCGGTAGAATTGCTCTTATGGAAGGCACTGAATTTAGTGGTAAATATCATTTATATCTAAAGATTAATAATGTAATCGTTAAAGAAGCATATTTTGCAATGCCAGAAGCTATTGCTCAAGGAAATGTAGTATTTATTACTGCTGATGGCCATAATAATATGTATGATATCAATGCTCATTACGAAAATGAAGCACATACATTGCAACATCATGAAGCTGTACCTCATACTTGTACAGAAGATGGTACAGTTGAATACTGGTCTTGTTCAAGATGTGGTAAGAATTTTGGTGATGCAAATGCTGCAAATGAACTTACATCTCTCGTAGATCCAATGGGTCATGCTTTAACTCATCATGAAGCAGTTGATGCTACATGTACAGATGCTGGTTCTAAGGAATACTGGTCTTGTTCAGCTTGCAATAAGAACTTTAAAGAAGAAGCATGCGAAAATGAAATAAGCAACTTAGAAGAATATTTGCCAGTAGCTGTTTTAGGACACGATTATCAATGGGTAATTGATAAAGAAGCTTCTTATACTGAAACTGGTTTAAGACATAAAGAATGTACTAGATGTCATGATAAACAAGAAGAAGGAACAGTAATTCCTATGGTTACTTGTGAACATGATCTTGAACCACTTGAAGGTACTGCTGCAACTTGTACAACAGCCGGCTCAAAATCATACTATGAATGCAGTATATGTCATAGATATTATGAAGATGATAAAGGACAAGTAGAAATTACTGATTTAGAAGCATATCTACCTATTGCTGCACTCGGACATTCATTTGGTGAATGGGTAGAAGAAGTTCCTGCAACTTGTACAGAAGATGGTGTTAAAGCACATAAAGATTGTTCAGTATGTCATAAACATTTTGATGCTGATGGAAAGGAAATCGAAGATTTAGCTATTTTAGCACCAGGACATCAATTTGGCGAACTTATTGCTAAGGTTGATCCAACTTGTACAGAAGCTGGTGTTAAAGAACATAAAGATTGTTCAGCATGTCATAAACACTTTGATGCTGATGGAAAAGAAATCGAAGATTTAGCTATTGCTGCTCTTGGACATGAACTCACTCATCATGCTGCTGTTGCTCCAACTCTTGAAGAAGCTGGTAACTTAGAATATTGGTCTTGTTCAAGATGCCATAAGAACTTCAGTGATGAAGAAGGCAAACATGAACTTGCAAGTACTGTATTAACTCTTGAACAACCTAAAGTTTTAGGTGTAAGTGACTTAAAGAAGAGTGGTCAATCAATTGGTAATGTATTTGTTGCAACAGGTCATACTGATTTAACATTTGATAATGCTGATCATAAAGATAACTATTCATTAGTATTTAGATTTAAATATCAATCTTATGAATCAGCTCAAAACCAATTCCACTTATCTTGCAGCGCAAATAAATGGGATGGCGCAAGCTCAATCATCTTAAATAATGATAAGGGTACAAAAGTTCATCTTGGAAAGAGCACTAGCGAAGCATCTGCTCAAGGATGGCATGACATTAAATTCAATATGGCATTAGGAACTATCTATAATGTTGAATTTGGTAGATTAGCTGTAATGAATGGTGATGAATTTACTGGTCAATATTATGTATTCTTAATGATTGATAATCAGATCATAAAAGATATGATTACAGGAATTCCTACTGCAGTAGTTCAAGGCGATGTTGCATTCTTAACTGCAGATGGAAAGAATATGATCTATGATACTAATGTTACTATGGAAGAAGCTAAAGTTATTAGCATTAGTGATTTAATGAAAAATAATGCTTCTGTTGGTAATATTATTAATATTAAAGAAGCTATAGAATATACATTTGATAATTCTGATCATAAGGATAATTATTCATTATTACTCAAGTTTAAATATGAATCACTGGATTCAGCTCAAAACCAATTCCACTTAACTAATAGCGCAAATAAATGGAATCCAGCAAGCTCATTCATTATCAATAATGATGGTGGAAAGAAAGTGCATATTGGTAAGAGTACTAGTGAAGCTGCATCTGGACTCGGCTGGTATGATATTGAATATACTATGCCAAAGGATCTAACATATGAAGTTGAACTTGGTAGATTAGCTGTTTTAGTAGATGGCGAACCTAGTGGTAATTACTTTGTATACTTAAGAGTAAACGGAACAATAGTGAAGGGTTATGAAATGGGAATTCCACAAGAAGTTCTTGAAGGAAATACTGCATTCATTACTGCAGACGGAAAGAATACTCTATATGATATAGCTTATGTACCATGTGGAGATACACATACATTAGTACATCATGAAGCTGTTGCTGCAACATGTACTCAAGATGGAACAATTGAATATTGGGCATGCTCTAACTGTGGTAAGTTATTTGCTGATGAAGCAGGTACTCAAGAAATCACAGATATTAAGGCGCCTAAACATCATACATTAGAAGCAGTTGCTGCAGTTGCACCAACTTGTACAGAAGATGGTACTATTGCTCACTTCCATTGTTCAGTATGTTCTAAGAACTTCAGTGATGAAGCTGGACAACACGAACTTGCATCTATAGTTGATCCTAAACATCATACATTAGAAGCAGTTTCTGCAGTTGCACCAACTTGCACAGAAGATGGTACTGTTGCTCACTTCCATTGCTCAGTATGTTCTAAGAACTTCAGTGATGAAGCAGGTGAACACGAACTTGTAAGCTTAGTTGATCCTAAACATCATACATTAGAAGCAGTTGCTGCAGTTGCACCAACATGTACAGAAGCTGGCAATATCGCTCACTTCGCATGTAGCGTATGTGGTAAGACATTCAAGGATCAAGCTGGTACAGAAGAATTAGCTGATGTAGCACTCGCTCCTCAACATACTCTCGTTCATCGTGAAGCTGTAGCTCCTACATGCACAGAAGATGGTAATATTGAATATTGGCATTGCTCTGAATGTGGTAAGAACTTCAGTGATGCTGAAGGCAAGAATCAAATCACTAATGTGGTTGAACCTGCTCATCATACACTTGTTCATCACGATAGAGTAGAAGCAACTTGTACAGCTGAAGGAAATATCGAATACTGGGAATGCTCAGAATGCCATAAGAAGTTCAGTGACGCTCAAGGCACAACTGAAGTAGCTGATGTAAGAATTCCACAAAAAGCACATTCATATAATAATGGTGTATGTGACAACTGTGGCGCTCAAGATCCAGATTATAAAGCTCCAAGAAAGTTTGGATGTAAATCATCTGTATCTGCTACTGCAGTATTCTTCTTACTCGGTGTTGCTTGTCTAGTATACAAGAAAAAGAAAGAAGAACTACTCTAATAAATAAGAGTAAATATCCTTTAAGTAGGATATAAGATAATAAATCTGGAGATTAAGGGTTTATGCCCTAAATCTCCAGATTTTATATTGATTATTAACTACTTTAACTAGACTAATTTTACTATTATTGACAAAATATATAAAAACTACTATAATGTAGGTAAAGTAGGGAAATCCCTACAAATATATAAGGAGGTATAATTATGGAGTCATATATTGAGCAAGCTAAAGTAATGGCAAAAGGACAAGTAACATTACCTTTAGAGATTAGAAAATTACTAGGTTTATCTACTGGTGACAGAGTATCATTTATTGTAAATGGAGATAATGTTATACTTGCTAATTCAGCAGTTTGTGCTTTAAAACTTTTACAAAAAGATATGGAAGGAGAAGCAGGTAAAGTTGGCTTAAATAACGAAGAAGATATACAAAAATACCTAGATGATTAAGATTAGTTAATTATAGTATTATATTAAAATATTGGAACGTTTTACTTAATAGTCTATAAAAAAGAAGTGGCTTAGATTCATTCTAAGCCACTTCTTAAGTTTATATCCTATTTAAAAGAATTCTTCTTCAAGCATTGCACATAGTGCATGATAGATAGGTAGATGTAATTCTTGTACCTTATATACCTCAGTTTCTGGGGCTTTAATAGTTATATCACATAAAGAAGATAGTTTACTATTTGCTTCACCTGTAAGTGCGATAGTTTTAATATTCATCGCTTTTGCGAGAATGCTTGCGAGAACACAGTTTTCGCTATTACCTGATGTAGATATAGTGATTAATATGTCACCAGACTCACCTAAGCCATATAGGCTTTGGGCGAACACTCCTTTAGGTTCTTTATCATTACTGAATGCGGTAGATAAGGCAATATGTGATGTGAGTGATATAGCACGTAGTGTTCCATCAAGTGTATTTTGAAGTTTTAATCCTTCACTTCCATATTTAGACAATTCATCATATATATGAGGATCAATAGGACGAGGTTTCTTGAATTTCTTCATAAGTTCACCTACTATATGCTCTGAATCTGCTGCGCTTCCACCGTTACCGCATATAAGAACCTTTTTATTGTTCTTATATGCATCTTCAAGAAGAATATATGCATTTAATATATCTTGTTTAATATCTTTTAGATTAGGATATCTTTCTATAAGATATTCTAATATATTATAAGTTGTATCTTTCATATTCTAATAATCTCCTGTTGCGACAACTAGTGCTGATATATCACCTATTGATTCACCAAGTTCTGCAGGTAATATCTTACATACTTTTCTTGATAGAGGTAATGCTTCTTTAATTATTACTTTTCTTGCCTCTTTTATTAAGAGATCAGATGATCTCATAAATATTCCACCTATTATTATTTTACTTGGGTTAAAGAGGTCAATAATAATTGCTAAGCTTTCTCCTAACATTTTACCTGATAGTTTATATACTTTCTTACTAAACCAATCATCACCTCTTGCGCCATCAGCTAAGAGTTTTGCGTCTATATTATCTATACCAATAGATTCTATATATTCTGATTTATTACCTTTCTTTAATTCTTTTGCATACATTAGTTGAGCTAAGTTCTTTATACCACTACCACTACAATATCCTTCACAACTACCTTTTTTATTATAACCAAGTGGTCCGTTTTTGGTGAGTCTTACGTGTCCTATTTCACCAAAGTTATCATTTGCGCCAGTAAGAAGTCTTCCACCACTAATAACCCCCGCACCAAAACCTGTGCCACAGGTTATAAATACACAATCATCTACTCCTCGTCCTGCGCCATATTTCCATTCAGCTATGGCGCCACTATTGGCGTCATTTTGAAGCCTTGTCTTAATATTAAATTTATTCTCAAAATACTCTACTATTTTAATATTATCCCAAAGTGGTAGTGATGGTGGGGATAATATTATTCCTCTTTTAGTATCAAGAGGACCACCTGATGATATACCTATACCTGATATCTTATAATCTTTAAGACATGATTCAATAAATAAAGAGAATTTATTTAATATCACAAAAGGATCTTGATTATTAGTTAAGAAATAATCTTTCTTAATAATATCAATTTTACCATTTTCTATTTTACCTAATGTTGAGGCACATTTTGTGCCTCCCATATCTAAACCAATATAATACATCCTAAATAATCTTAAATCCTTTTAATTTTAATATATTAACTTTGAGAGTATCATTTTGTTTTAATACTTCATATTCTATATAGTTATCATTATTACCTTTAAATTCACACTTCACATAATTTATATCTTTAAATATATATGGATTAATCTTAATTTCATTTTCATTCTCCATATTAGGATTAACGTTTAATCCGCATATATATTTAAAGAAGAAGGCGGAAATAGTTCCCCAGAAATGATGGTTTAATGATAATACCCTTCCACCATCTTTTCTAAGCAAATGATTAGGTTCTAGTTCGTTAATTGCTTCCCATAGAGATGTTGCGCCATTATCTAACCAATATTTAAGTGATGGATACTTATCTTGAGTGATAAGCTTAAGTGCTAAATCAGAATAACCATTTTCTGATAATACGTCATAAATTACTTTATTGCCTATTACACCATATTTCATTAAATCATTATTGGAATGAATTAATGAAATAAGGTTTGATACCGCATCTTTAATTTCATCATTATTAAAGATACCCACTTTAATCGCAAATGCTTGGGCGGTTTGTGTAGCACATTTAACACTAAAGTTTTCTACCCATTTCTTTTTAAAGCTATCTTTTAACTTATTTGAAAGAATATAAGAGAATAAGGCTCTTTCATCATCATTAATAGTTTTAAAGAGTAGATATGCTTTTTCAAGCATATCAATTACTTCTAGAGTATCAGTCACTTCAACTGGTGTTGAATAGACGTGTTCTAGTGGGCTATCTGCTTCACACCAGTCCCCAAGACCATAGTTAATAAGACCATCTTCATTTAATCTATTAATAATATTAACGCTTAGATATTTATATATCGCATCACTATTATCGTATATTACTTTTTTATCACCTGTATATTTATAGATATGATATGGAAGTTCCACTAACACACTATCCCAGTTAGGACCATTACCCCAATCATATCCAAATTTATAGGTTGGAATAAGACCTGGTAATTGTCCATCCTCTCTTTGTGCTTTTCTTATATTATCTAGCCACACTTTAAGTGAATTACTTGAGTCAAAATTAAGAAGAAGCTGTTCAGCTGATAAGGACGCATCACCGGTCCATCCATTTTTCTCTCTTTGAGGACAGTCTGTCGGGAAATAGAAGAAGTTAGATAAATCACTATTAAGTGTGATATGTTGGAGTTTATTTATTATTTCATTATCTGTGGTAAATGATGCGCGTCTAAAGATTGATGAAGATATTTGAACCATCTCAAGTTCGCATTCAATTCCTTCACTTCCTTCAAGATAAATATATCTAAAACCATGATAGGTAAATGATGGTTCAAATGTGTCATTATCACCACTACAGATTAAGATATCCTTTTGTGACATATATCTATCTTGATCTGGTGTACAGGTATTCTTATTATAGAAATGTCCATCAAGCAAAGCTTCAAAATGCCATAAAGATATAAGCTGACCTCTATGTCCTTTTATCTTAAACCTTGGGATACCCGCAAGGTTTTCACCAAAGTCATAGATATATCCATCATCGACTTTCTTTATAGATATAGGTTTAATAATTTTTCTTTCTTTTATAGGATCTGCCTCACATAAAAACACATCACCTTTTGGTGTTTTGGTTTTAAGTGCCTTCTTATAAGATGAATCTATATAGTTGTATGAGTAATCTTTTTGGTTAAATAATCTCATATCGTGGTATTCACCACATCTTAAATCATTAAAGATGATATGAGATTCTTTAACGTAAAATGATTCATCTGATTTAAGAACTATTTCATCATCAATGGTAAGTACTAGTGATAATCTTTCAGATGCTCTCCAATCTGCTTCTGTGAAGCCCCAAATTTTACCACTTAATGGATTTAACCACCCACATCCTAAAAGAATTCCTAATCTATTACCACCATTTAATAATTCATTAGATAAATCATATTCATCATAATAGATGATATGATTAGGATTAGAAAAATATGGGGCAAGTTTTCCTTTGGTAATCTTTTTCCCATTAATAAATAATTCATATAGTCCAAGGCCTATAATATATAGCTTTGCACTCTTAAATGATTCTACTTTAAAATCTTTAATGAATAACGGGGCAGCAACTCTATCATACTGTCCACCAATCTTTTCGCTTAAACATATAAAGTTATCTTTTAAAATTGATTTAATATCCATATTATAATTATATCTCATTAAAACTCATTTTTATATATTTAATAAATTATAATTTATTAACTTATAAAGAAATAGTATAAATATAACAAAAAATGAGTATTATTCATTTATTTTTTTAGAAAATTTTAATTAAAACAGCAATTAACTGGGTATTTACAAATAATTTTCTAAAATCTCAAAATGATATAATAAATGATAGAATAATGATATAATAAATGATAGAATAAAATCGATTTACTAAGGAAATTCCGCACAAAACACTAAGGAAATTCCGCACAAAACACTAAGAAAACTCCGCATAGTATTGTTTTAGTGCCAAAAATGGGCTATAATTTAAGTGAGGTTAAAATATGAAATACGTTAGAAGAATTATTGATCAGGACTTAGATTTGCGCGTTAAAGCTTTTGGCGGAATTAATATTGTTGGTCCAAAAGGTTGCGGCAAAACAAGTACTGCGAAAGAGAGATGCAAGACATTTATAGAATTTGAAGATGAAGATAAAAGAAAAGGTTATTTAGAGGTAGCAAACACAATGCCTTCTCTATTTTTAGATTATCCACTTCCAATACTATTTGATGAGTGGCAAGATGCTCCATCAGTCTGGGGACTTGTAAGGAAAACATCAGATGATACAAACTGTTTTGGTACTTTCTTTTTAACAGGTTCTTCAGCGAAAAAAGTAAACACTCCTCACTCTGGCACCACAAGAATATCAACAGTTGAAATGTATCCTATGAGTTTATATGAGAGTGGTGAATCAAACGGGAAAATCTCATTAAAAGAACTATTTGATAATCCTGGTAAAGAGATTTCGGCTATTTCACCTTTAACACTTCCTGATTTGATAAAAGCTACATGTAGAGGTGGTTGGCCAAGAACTCTTCAGATAAAAGATGAAGCAGCAAAAATGCTTATAGCTAAAGATTATTTTTATCAAGTAGTTAATGAAGATATTTCTAGAATTGATGGAGTTAAAAGAGATCCAGAATATACTAAGGCGATACTTAAGTCATACGCAAGAAATATAGGGACTTTATCAAAGAAAAATGTGCTTTTAGAAGATTCCGCAAGGTCACTAGGTTTTTCAGAAGATACTTTTGATAGATATGTTGAAAAATTAAAAGAATTATATATCATAAAAGATTATGATGCATGGAATCCACAAATTAGGAGCGAGAAATCTCTTAGATCGCCAAAAAAGCATATGTTTATTGACCCATCTCTTGCGATAGCGGCACTTGAAATATCTCCATTATATTTCTCTCAAGATTTAGATCTATTTGGACATATATTTGAATCACTTGTTTATCGTGATCTTACAGTATATAGTCAAGCTCTTCATGGATCTTTATCACACTACCATGATATGTTTGATCTTGAAGTAGACTCTGTTCTTCACCTTGGAGACGGACGTTATGCGCTAATTGAGATTAAACTTGGCACAAAAGATATTCAAAAAGGCGAATCTAACTTACTAGAAGTAGAAAGATTAATAAAAGAAAGTAATAAATCTCATGATTCATTAAAAATGAGACTTCCAGATTTAAAAATAATTATTACCGCAGGAGAATTTGCATATACTCTTCCAAGTGGTGTAAAGGTCATTCCAATTGGATGTCTAAAAGATTAATTTGATAATATAGGGTGTAGCAATACACCCTATATTACTTTAATAGTTGAAAAATATCCGATATATAAATATAATTTATATATGGCAAACATAAAAATAGAAAATTTAACTGCTACATATGAGAATAAAAAGAAAGTAAAATATACTGCGCTAGATAATGTATCTTTAGAGATTAAAGATTCATCTTTTAATGTGGTTGTAGGTTATAGTGGTTCAGGTAAAACCACTCTTCTTAGATGTATCGCAGGACTCATGGATTATGATGGATATATATTTATAGATGGAATAGACGCTGATTCACTTAGTGTTCAAGAGAGAAATATGTCTTTAGTCACAGATAAATTTGTCTTATATAGATCAATGACGATATTTGAAAATATCGCATTTCCTCTATTAATAAACAATGCACCTAAAGAAGAGATTATAGAGCGAGTAAATGAGGTCGCAAAAAAGCTACATATAGAACATTGTCTTTCAAGAAAACCAAAACACTTATCTATAGGACAGCAACAGCGCGCATCTCTCGCTCGTGCTTTAATTAAAAAACCAAGTATATATCTTTTTGATGAACCTCTATCTAACCTAGACCCTATAAATAGGAGTGAGGCAAGGATATTAATAAAGAAATTAATTAAAGAAACAGGTGGGACCTGTCTTTATGTCACACATGATATTAAAGAAGCTATGGCTTTAGCCGATTATCTAATAGTAATTAATGATAAGAAAATAGAAATAGAGGGCAGTCCTCTTGAAGTATATAATTCAGGAAACGAGATTGTTGAAACATTAAAAGGAGATGTAGAAAATAATGCTTTATTCTAGTAGTATGATTGATATCTATATGAATAAAAGAATTAAAGGATTAAAGATAATCCTTTATCCTTTAATTATTGTTTTACCTTTAATTGTTTTATTCATATTACTAGTTAGTTTAAAAACTAGAATATTATTTACTATACTCACCTTTATAGTTTTATTTATTTATTCTATTATTGTCACATATAACATAATAGAGAACATAATTAAATCTAAGGATTTAATAAAACATATAAGTGAAGTATTAAATGGAACTACTAGAAACATTAGTGGGAATATAACTAATGTTTCTAGTATTATTACGCTTAAAAGAAATATTCATATTGTTGAAATAGAAGTTAAAAGTGATACTATAATCCATAAAGCATACTTCAATATAGATTTATTTGAATTAAATATTAAAGTTAATGATAAAGTATCACTCACTTTATCCAATAACTTTATTAAAGAATATGAGGTACTATGATGAATAAAGATGATTTTAGATCTCATATATCTATATATTGGACAAAATATCTTATAGGATTTATCTCATCTATAGTATTATCTATACTTATTATTTCTATCGCATCATCCCCTACAAAAAAAGAAAAAGTATCCATCTTTTTAACATGTACTAATGTATCTGATGAGTTTTATGATTATATTAATTCTATTACCCCAAGTTATCTTGAGATAATAGAATTAAATATTAAACATAAAGAAGACACATACTATGGTACTGTAATTAAAGGATATAGGGGACACGCAGATATAATAATTGTACCTGAATCAAAACTAGATTATATCATCACTAAAGACTCTTTAGTATTAAGTGATGATATAATGGATATCTTCACGGATAAAGAATATGAATATTACTATAAGGATGATAAAGCTATAGGTATAAAAATATATTCTAAAGAAACAAAAAGTTGTATTTTAGAAGATTTAGTTACATTTAATAAAGAAGATGATATAGAGAATTATTATCTATTTATTAATGTTAATTCACTACATTTAGGTGAATTAACCAATTCTAAATATGATGGTGTAATAGTTATATTAAAGGAAATACTTAATTATGAAAAGGAAAGCGGCATCTAGAGATTTTAGTATTAATGATTTACCTTCTAACCGTAAAGAAGTCTTTTTTGATTCAATGAAGAATAGATATAGATATCTTCTTTATACAGGATTTATCCTTTTCTTTACGATGATTCCTTTCATAATCATTATTACTATAAAGAGAATATATCTAAATGCCCTATTACTTGATTATACAAGCAATATAATTAAAGAAAGTGAATATATTATGTCTAGTATGACATATGCGTTTATCTTTGATATACTAATATCTCTTTCATCTCTCATAATATCCTTAGGTATATCAGGGCTCTCAAGAATTATAAGACAAATAGGATGGATGGAACCAATATTCTTTCTTAAAGATTTTACTGATGGGATAAAGATGAACTATAAACAAATATCTATCCATATATTAGTACTATCTTTAATCTATATGATGTCTGATTTAGCGCTTTATATAGGTATTAATATAAAGATATTAAAATATTTGCCTATGGCGATATTTATATTTATAGTTATACCATGTGCGTTATATAATATTGCCCAGGCAAATATTTATAATATATCTAATTTTAAATCTACTACTAATTCCTTACTCTTTTTCTTTAAATCAGTACCTATTTCTTTAGTATTTACACTTATAATACTGATACCTTCAGTAATTGGATTAATACCAAATATAATAATAAATTTATTAATCAATATCATATTATTAATACTTTTATTCCCTCTATACTATTTAGCTTGGTTTTTATACTCATCATACATATTTGATAAATATTTAAATATAGAAGCTTACCCTGAAATAGTGGATAAAGGAATAAGAAGAAAGACTAATATAAGAAAGGAGAGACAATGAATATAAGATTAAATGAAAGAATGCTTCTAAATAAGAATAGACTATTAAACTATGATAATACATATAAAGATGTATATAAAAAAGACATGTCTATGTCTTGGCCAGGTGATTTCATCGGCAGATATTCGCTCGCCCTTTCATCACTTTATAGCGCTCTTGATAAAGTGAGTGATAAAGAAGAAGTCTTAAATGAGCTAAAAAAAGTAGTTAGTGAAAGAAGAAAATATGTGAATAAGCACTTCTTTATGGGTCCACTATTTAATGATTCACTTATCAATGAGCAACAGCTTTCTGGTAACTCTTGGTATATAAGATCGCTTGTATCCTATTATAGAATTACAGGTGATAGCGAGATACTTGATGAGATTAAATGTATTATAGAAGAATTACTTTTAAAAGTTTGGCCACATTATTCTCACTATCCACTAAAAGATAAAAGAGAGATAGGTGATGTAAGCGGACATACATCTTTAACCCCTATTGATGGATTTATATTATCTAGTGATATAGGGTGTGCATTTATACTTCTTGACGCCTATACAGATGTATATGAACTAACTAAAGATTCAAGATTAAAAGAAGCTATTGAATATATCATAGATATTTTTATGAAAATAGATTATGTGTCTCTAATGTGCCAAACACATGCGACTATTACATGCGCAAGATCTATCACAAGATTCTATAAATTAACTAATGATACTAAATATTTGGATTACGCAAGAAAGATATTTAGTGATTATGAGAATTATGGAATGACTCTAGATTATGAAAATATTAACTGGTTTAATAAGATTGATTCTTGGACAGAACCATGTTGCGTTATAGATTCATTTATCTTAGCACATGATTTATATCTAATAACTAAAGATAATAAATATCTTAAATTATTTGGCCGTATTTCAACAAATGGTCCAAGAATATTTGAAAGAGATAATGGTGGCGCAGGATGCGCATCTATCCTTTATACAAAAGATTCTATTCTTAAGTGCCATATGTATGAGGCATGGTTCTGTTGCTCAATGAGGTTTGGTGAAGGACTTAAATGTTTATCTTTATCTCGCTTAATAGAACTCTCTAAAGATAAATATTTAGCACTATACCCAGATAAATATGATAAGGATGGCATATCTTTGGATATAGATTATTACTGTAATAAATCTATTAAAGTTAAATCAAATAAAGATATAGATTTACTTATCTATATCCCAGATGGATTTATAGTTAAATCATCTAATACTGAATATGAAATTAAAGATAATCTAATTAATATTAAAGTATCAAAAGATAATGAAGTATTAATTGAATGTGAATTAAGTATCAATAAGGAAAAAGATATCTATTTTATGGGTGATATGTTGCTCACAAGAAAGGACATTCACACTGATCCAATAGTTTTAATAGATGGCATGAAATATTCATATGTATTATCATCATGTGAATATAAAAAAGAAGAACTTGAAAAAATATCTCAATTTTTATAGGTGGCAAGTTATGAATAAAACAAAAGGTATTATTAAATTAGTATTTATTATATTCTTAAGTATATTTCTTTCGCTTAGCCTAGAAGGCTGTAAGGGTAAGAAATTATTTAAAGAAGAATATGTACTTATAGATGATAATGGAGTAATCAAATGTGAAAACTTTGATTACGTTATCTGTCTTGAAAAAGAAAAAGGAAAAGATTTTGTAGTATTAAACTTAGCTGATGTTCAACTAACAGATGAACAAGTTATCTATAATAATGGTATTGCGACATATGCATATGAGTTAATGGATACATTAATAGAAGAGACTAAACCAGATTTAATCACCTTATCAGGAGATCAAGGATATGGTGAAGCATATTCTATTAATGCAATTGCGGAGGTTATTAATAAACATAATATCCCTTGGGCATATGTTTTTGGAAACCACGATATGGAATGTAGTGGTTTATCTATCGATGAACAAGTAGAACTTTATTCGTCATACTCTAACTGTATAGGGAAATATGGTCCAGAGGAAGCAGCTTATGTAAAAGACTCTATTCCAAGAGCCGGAAATTATATTATCAATATAGTAGAAAGAGATAATGATAGTTTCTATATTGTTAGATCTATATTTATGCTTAATACAGGCAATAAGATGGATTATTTTGAGATTGAAGGTGATAAATTAAATAATCAATTCTATGATCATTTAAATGATAATCAACTTGAGTTCTATAAATGGGGACTTGAGTGTGCGAAGAAATATAATAATGGAGTATACCCTAAAAGCACCATTATAGAACATATCCCTATTGCCGCATATGCCTTCGCATTTGCGGAAGCATTTAATTCAAATTATACTGCTTATCAGTATAATCAAATACACGCTATTGCGGCAGGATATCTTCCATATGAAAGTGAAAGAGGAGACTGCTGGAAAGAAGGGTATAAAGATTCATTTGGTGTATGTCATGAAGTTATATGCTGTTCTCCGATAGATGATCATATCTTTGAAGTACTTAAAGAATATGGTTCAACTGATTCCATGCTTGTAGGACATGATCATAAGAATAATTTCTCTATAAGCTATCAAGGTATAAGACTAACATTCTCAACTAAAACTGGTTATGGTTCACAGTATGAATCACAGGTTAATGGTGGAACAATTCTTATTATCACAGAAGATTCAATTACTTTTAAACATATATATAAGTAAATAGATACAAAAATGGTTAAGCCTCAAGGTTTAACCATTTTATCTCTTTAAACATTTAAAATATAAATACTAAACAAAAATTACACAATATAAGTATAGCATCTCTTATTTATGTATTTGATAAATATAAATAATGATATAATAAATAATAATATATTATTTTAACATTAGAAAGGGGAGTGAAAATGAAAGGGATTAAGAAAATATTATTTCTATGTATTTTATCTTTAGCTACACTTGCCTGTGTATCATGTTTTCATAAACCTGGAGATGGCACTAAAAGAGCAATTCCAAGTGGCAGCACTCTTGATTCTACCTATGATTTAATTTCATTGTCCGATTTAACATTTAATGGAAAAGCAAATCAAGAAGTTATAAGAGAGAATAAAAATACAGAACTTACATTTGATAGACAAGATCCCGAAGGCTCTCTTGTTTTTAGATTTAAATATGATGTGATAGACAATAACTCATCTGACTCTAATGCATTTAGAATCCATTTTGATGTCGCTGATGATATGTGGAATAGTGACGCATCCGTTTGGTTTAGAGGTGATGGCATATATCTTGCTTATTATAATGGAGAAAAATTCACGTGGAATAAAACTAGTGCACTCAAACTTGGAATGCACGAGATAGAAATGGGTATGATTGCCCTCTTTAACAATAGTAATGAACCAACAGGTAATTATTATCTTTACTATAAACTAGATGGAGTTGAAAAAGATTCTTACGTAAATCCATATGATTTAAGTAAGATGAACGGAGATATGTTTATTAACTTTAGTGAAGGCAACACTCAAAATAAACTATATGATATCTCTCATATTGATGGACCATATGAGATACCTGATAGAATATCAGTTAAAGATTTATTATATGATTCACTTACCGTTGGTGAATCTATAGTATTAAATGAGCACCATAAATATTCCTACAATGCGAGTGCTGAACATAATTCCGTAGTATTTACTTTCCTCTATGACGCAAAAACTCCATCTACTATAGATTGTCAGTTTCATTTTGAGAATGGATGGATAGTTAGTTCACATGGTGGTATTTTTTGGTTAAGAGATGATAAGAATAGAATATCTAAAGAAGGTGAAGGATACTATGAAACAGAGCCATTTACAAAAACTGGAATCTATGAAGTAACACTCACTAAACTATACATTATATCAGGTGATAATCAAGGAAAATATTATCTATCACTAACTATAGATGGAGTAAAGAAACTAGAATATATTCAATCTGATATGCCTCTATCCAATTACATCTTCACTACTGGTGATAATCATGACTCAATATATGACATTAGTTATATGCCAGTTTCTCTTGATACTGATTTATATTTATATAAATATGATCCTTCAATGAGTGGTATTGAATTTAGCGCAAACTTAAGAAAAGATATCTCACTTTATCATGAATTAAGTGAAGTAGGATTTATGATTTACCCTCAAGATGATCCTAGTGATGCAACTAAAGTCCAAGGCAAAATAAAAGAAAGTGGCAATAACTATATTATTAAAGCTGCGCTTGTCGCACTAGATAATGAAAATATTACTCGTAAATATTCTTGTAAATTATATTACACCATGAAAAATTTTAAAGGTGTAGCTAAAACATATTATACAAAAGCTATAACCTCATCATTTTATGATGAAATGGAGGATTTATCTGGTTTAATTGAAAAATATAGAAATGCCTTAAACGAAATTAAGTCTAAGGTATTAAATGTTACACTTAATCCTCATACTTGTAGCGCAACTAATGCTTTAGTTAGTGGTTCATTCTCTTCAAATTCAATTACATTAACTGGCTCAAATTCTTTATACGCATCATTTGTGCTTAATGGAGAAGCACTATCTGAAAATAAAAGAATAATGGTTGGTTATAGGTATTATAATGTATCTTTATCTTCTAATAAAATTACTCTAACTAAACAAACAAAGAAAATGATATATGGCGGTTCTGAACACTTTGTGGAGCTTAACTCTGGTCATGATGAGAAGATGACCGCAGCGAATCTTTCACCAATGGCTTTAGATTTAGGACTTAAGACAATAAGAATAGATGTTAATTTCGGTAGATTATTTAATCTAGCTCAGGATAACACGCTTACAGTTAATTATGGATATTTATCTACTGTAGAAAGTGTAATGGAAGAGCTTAAAACAAATGGTGGTATAACTGACTTCTTAGTGGTTGTTCAAACTATACTTCCATATGGATTTAAGAATTGGCAAAATAAACCGTGGACAGATAAAACTGCGCCAAATCCAGATACTAATCCAGATGAGTACCTCAAGTGGCTTAATCTTAACTATGAAGCTATGAGACTAACTGCGGAACTTTTACCAGAAATACATTACTTTGAAGCATGGAATGAGCCTGAAATTATGAGTGAAGAAAATGGACCACTCGCAAGGCCAGATGGCTCAAATTATACAGTTACTGAGAAAGCAAAAATATTAACTGATTTAATGTATTATTTCAATAAAGCGATAAAAGAAGTTAACCCTAAGAATATGTTAACATCTCCATCACTTTGTTGTGCACAAAAGACTGATGGTGACTTTGATACCTCGTCACCTGCCTTCTTAAGAGCTTTATACCAACAGATTGCTGACTCAACTCCAGTTACTGGATATATACTTGTTGATACAAATCCTGATAACTATTTCCAAATTATTAATACTCACCCATACCTTGAACGTGGCACAACACAGAGTAACTGGAGTAGTTTCATGAATGAGTTCCATCAAGCATCAGTAGATTTCGCTCATTGTGGAGTAGAAATCTGGATTACAGAGTTTGGTTTCCCTAAGGATACGTTCACAAACCGTTACTATTTTACTTATGTATTAGGCCAAGCAGATAACCTTGAGTTCCTCACAAGAATATATTTCTATAAGATACATGATTATACTGATAAGATAGATAGTCATAGATGGGGGCTATATGATTATGATGGAAACATCAAACAAATAGGCACAACCGTCAAGAACTATATAAAGTCCCATAGTTAATAGAGGAGATAGAATATTATGAAGAAACATACTTTTAGAATAATTATTACCCTATTAATTATAGCTTTAGGATTAGTCATACTACCTTACTTAAGTAGGGTAAATGCTGCATCAAATCAGTTAAATGCAGGAGCTAAAATTAGCCTTCAAAGTTTTAATAAAAACCTTGATAATATCAACATTAAAATTGAGTTTACTACAAATGTAAACTTAGATGGTGCAAATAATGCGCTTCTTGTGGGCATTATATCAAATGATGAAACTTTACTTACTGATCAAAGATTTATTGGTTCTAGTACCTTAAGTGGCTTATATGATGAAGATGATACCGTACTTGTATTAGAAAATGCCCCATCAACAATTGGAACTAAAGTTAAAAATGGTGGTTATTATACATATACATTTGAAACAAAAGACTTTACTGTAGTTGATAGTACTACTAATGTTGGATACTTTGTGGTAATAGCCCAAAAAGGAACTCTAATAAATGTTCAGCTATCAGTAACTGAAGTTAAATATTCTGTGAGATTTGGAGAAAAAGCACCAGTGCTTTATTCATACAATGAATTGATTGAAGCACCCGAAACTACATACTTTATGGAAATAAATGGTCACTATCCCCTAAATTCATGGGTTGGTGATGATTCAAGTGAATTTATAGAGGGAAGCACTTACACAACCAAAGATATAGTTTATAGAGCTAATAAATTACCGCTTCAAGCCCACAACTGGGAACATATAGATGAAGATTACGCAATAAGAGGACATAATGGCGTTTTAGCCCACGATATTTGTTCTATATGCGGCGCAATAAGAATAGATAATAACTCACAAAGTCTTTCTAACACAGAAGATTTAAATACAACTCATATTTGTGAATATGATGTTTCATTCGATTGGAGTAATGCATTAAATCCTGGAGATAAACCTCATATTATCTATATTTGTCAAGATGAGCTTTGTGGATATTCTTATAAAGTTAATTCAAGTGATATAGTAATGACTATAAAAGATGGTTCTTTAATTGAACCTACATTTGATAAAGAAGGCTCTGTGATATATGTCGCAAGCACAACTTATGAGAATAAAATAGCGAGTGACGAGAAGTCTTATATACTTCCAAAATCAACACATAAGTTAACCTTCATTGAGGCAGTTCTACCAACTTGTACAACTGATGGAAACGTTCAATATTTCCATTGTAATGAATGTGGTAAGAACTTTAGTGATATTGAAGCTAAATATGAATTATTAAGTATTATAGATCCCCGTCATCATTCATTAACTCATATTGATAAGGTAGATTCAACATGTACTATAAATGGTATAATCGAACATTATCATTGTTCAGTATGTAATAAGAATTTCGGTGATGAAAAGGGAATTAATGAGATTAATGATATAAATATTTGTGCTCACCACAATTTAACTCATATTGATAAAGTAGATGAAACTTGTACAACTGATGGAAGAATTGAATGTTATCATTGTACTATATGTGATAAGAACTATAGCGATTCTTTAGGGCAAATAGAAATATTCGATGTAAGAATTCCTAAACATCATAATTTAATATATCATGATGGAGTAGAAGCATCTTGTACTACAGGTGGAAATATTGACTACTATGAATGTTTAATGTGTGGTAAATGCTTTAGTGATATTAGCGCTCAAAATGAGCTTGATACAACTAGTATTAAGCCTGAACACTTATTAACCCATCATGATGCAAAAGAAGCTACATGTATCGAAGATGGCAATATAGAATATTATGAGTGTAGTAAATGCCATAAACTATTTAGTGATAGTGAAGGAACTAAAGTTTTATCTAGTGTAATACTAAAAGGTGGACATATATTTACCCATTATAATAAAGTAGATGCAACATGCACAACTGAAGGGAATATAGAATATTATCACTGTAGTGTATGTGGAAAGAATTTTGATAAAGAATCAAATAAATTAGATAGTGTTATAATACCCGCTACACATAGCCTTATAAAATATATTGCTACAGATGCTACATGTGAAACAGATGGAAATATAGAATATTATCATTGTAGTGTATGTGGTAAAAACTTTAGAGATCAGGGTGGTAAACTCGAAGTAGAAGATATAGTAATACATGCGATAGGGCACCAATATGGAACTGACGGAAGATGTACAGTATGCGGTAAAAATAAGCCAAATCAAGGCGGTTCTGGTTGTTTCTCAGTTATTTCTTCCTTCTCATTACTTCCTATATTTGCTGCAAGCTTTATTATAATAGTGAAGAAGAAAAAAGAAAATAATGTAGAATAAAGTCTAAAACGTATGCATAATTATTTAAAATAGACAGGTGATTATATGAATGAAAGTAAATTAAGTGGCAAAAGAATTACATTTTTAGGTGATAGTATAACTGAGTCTTGTGGAGCATCCAGCAAGGAAAAAGGTTTCGTCTATCGCTTAAGAGATAAGACAAATGCAATAGTTGCTGAACTTGGTATTGGCGGGACAAGAATCGCTTATAAAAAAAGTCCAACTATAAATGATCCTATCTTTGATACTTTCTTTGAGACAAGACTATATCAAATACCAAAAGATAGCGAAATAATAGTTGTATTTGGTGGAACAAATGATTTTGACCGTGGTGACGCCCCACTTGGTAAACTAGGTGATAGTACTATATATACATTTTATGGAGCATTGCATTCCTTAATTAATAGAATAAAATTGTTTTTCCCTGAATCAAAGATAATATTCGCAACTCCAATTCATCGTGAAATAGAAATTAGTGATAAGGGCGAGTTAGTTGATTTTGTTAACGCTATTAAAGATGTATGTTTAGGATATCATATCCCTGTGATAGACCTATATAATCTATATAATATTTATCCTTCAAGAGAAGAAGATAAACTAAAATATGTTCCTGATGGACTTCATCCAAATGATTTGGGGCACGATCTTCTATCTGATATATTTATTAAAGAACTAGAAAAACTAGTTTAAAAGTATAAATTCTAACAAAGCATTCAGACCTTGCTGAATGCTTTTTTACTTTACATCAGACAACAATACCTCTATATCAAAATCTTCTAATTTAGATATAATAAATCTCTTTTTGCCTATACTATTTAAGGATGTACCTATACTATATGCAGTATCATCTATGATGATGAATCTATCATGAAATATATCTGTGTTTATTATTGTTACATTGCTTTTTAAATTATCTTTTTCTTTATTAATATATGAAGATTTATAAGTATATATAGTAATAGGCACTTTAATATTTGAGAGTAGTTCTAATGTAAAACTATCTGAATATTGATCTATAATAATTATTCTTGTTTTAGCTAAAAAGAATAATTTCACAATTATAGAATATGGTTTTAATATGTCATCTTCAAGCATAACTACATTTTTTGGAATATATACTTTATCTTCTAAGTTATCTAATCTATTCTTAACATCAATCATATCGGCTTCAAGATTTAATATATTAGACTGATATGCGATAAGCCTATTTTTGTTTATCGCATATCCATTTAATAAATATTGTTTTAATATAGAATTGGCCCACTTACGGAATATGATTCCATTTTTGCTATTGATACGATATCCTAGTGATATAATCATATCCAGGTTATACATATTAGTGTTTCTTTGAACTTCACGGCCGTTTTCAATTTGAACTTGCAAAATTTCTTTGCAAGTTGCCCCTTTTTCAAGTTCATTTTGCAAATAAATATTATTAATATGGTAATCAAGATTTTGTCTTGTAGTATCGAATAATATAGTTATTTGTTCCTTAGTTAACCATACTGTATCTTCGTTGGGTGATACTGTAACACTTAAGTTAAAATCGCCATCATTAAATTCAACTAATTCATATCTTTTACCGCTAGATATAGCCATATTTTCATAATCATTATTACCATATAATTTATAGAATAATGAATCGCACCAATCT
>CAJOMC010000004.1 GCA_905235635.1 uncultured Bacilli bacterium
AATTGTATTAATGATTAGTGTGTAAAACAATTTTAAAAAAACTATAAATATTGAGGTGTGTCTTCAATAAACAACATGTTTTGGAAAATCCACACCTCATTATTTATAGATACTTTAGACACACCTCTTTATTTATTGAACCGATTAAAGAGGCTTAGTGATGGCTAAGCCTCTTTCTTTATAAAATATCTAGTTTTAGACAAAATCTCTTATTGAATAAGAGATAAATATATGATATTATTTAAGTGTGAGTGGAGGTCCACTCATGTTTTTATGAAGGAGATACCGATGGATTTATCTAAATTAAAAGAAGACATAAGCAAAATGGTAGTATTACCTCTTAGGTTATTTAATCTTGAATATCTAAATGAAAATGGAACTAACTATTTAAGAGTAACTATAGATAGTGATACTGATATAGATATCGATGATATTGAAGCATTATCAAATGTGATTAATGAATATCTAGATAGAACTGACCCAATTGATGAAGAATATGTGCTTGAAGTTACCTCAAGAGGCATAGAAAGAGAATTTTCTTTTGATGAGGCAAAAGATTATTTAAAAGAATATATCTTAGTTAAAACATATGATCAAGTTCAATATGGATATCTAGTAAAGGTAGATAAATCAAGTATTTCAATCAAAAATAATAAAAATAAAATAATTAATATAGATGCTAATGACATTGTCCTATTAAGGACAGCTGTAAAGTTTTAGGAGGAACTTATTATGCAAAGAAGTAAATTATTTCCCGCTGTAAGCGCAATATGTGAAGAATATGGATTCGCTGAAAAAGATGTACTAGAAGCGCTTGGTGCCGCAATCGCTAATGAATATGGTAAACAAGTAGGCGAAAAGAACGTTAAAACTATCTTTAACGACAATACTAGTGAAATTAATCTTGTTCACTGCTACACAGTTGTTGCGGATGGTGAAGAAGCAAACGATCCTTATTTAATTGAACTCGAGAAAGCTAAAAAGCTAAAAAGAGGAGTTAAAGTAGGTGACTATTTTGAAATACCTATTAAAGGATCTTTAGATGATCTTGGACGTATCGCTATTGTAAATATTAAGAACCAATTAAACCAAAAGATTATTGAACTTCAAAGGAAACAAGCTCTTGAATATTTTGAAAAACATATCGATGAAATGATTATTGGTACTATCGCTAAAATCTTAGATGATTCTGTAATCTTTGATTTAGGATATGGCGTATCCGCAAGATTAAGCAAGAAAGAACTAAAAGAAAGCGAAATTAGGCTAGGCCAAAGAATCGCATTATATCTTGTTAGAATTGTTGATGATAATAAATATAGTGGACAAGGAAAATCTAAAGCACAAGGCAAGATGCCTAAGGTTGAAGTATCTAGATCTGATAGAAACTTAATTAAGAGATTGCTTGAAGCTAATATCCCAGAAATTAAAGATGGCACAATTGAAATCATGGGTATTGGACGTATTAGTGGTGAAAGATCTAAGGTTGCGGTTAAATCTAATGATCCTAATGTTGATGCACTCGGCTCATGTCTTGGTCCTAAAGGTGCACGTATTAAACCTATCATCGATTCATTAAATGGTGAAAAGATTGATATTTTTGAATATAGTGATGATCCACAAACATTAATCGCAAATTCACTCTCTCCAGCTGATGTATACAAAGTTGTTATTGAAGATTTACACGACAAAAAAGCTACTGTAGTTGTCCCTGATGTTAACTACTCACTCGCAATTGGTAAAGAAGCACAAAACGTTAAACTTGCGGTTAAAGCCACTAACTGGGCAATAAATATCATCCCTGTTTCTGATCTTGATAAAGATGAGAAATATAAAGATTTACGTGATGAGTTCTTTGCGACTAACGAAGATATTAGTGATATCTTAAACGTATTTAAGGGTAAAGAAACTAACTAATGACACCAAAGAAAAAACCAGAAAGAACCTGTGTAGTCACAAGAGAAAAACTACTTAAAACTGATTTATTTAGAATAGTTAGAAATAAGGATGGTTTAGTGTTTGTGGATGATGAAAAGGGCAAAGCTAACGGAAGAGGTGTATATCTTAAAAAGGATAAAGATGTAATCTTAAAAGCTAAGAAAACTCATATCCTAGATAAACATCTTGAAGTAAGTGTACCTGATGATATCTACGATACTTTACTAAAATTACTTGATGGACAAAACTAAGTTAATTAGCAAAGTATCTCTCGCATATAATGCAAAGAAAGTAGTTATTAGTGGTGATTTGGTTCTAAATGAAATAAAGAAAAATAATATATATTTAATATTTATCGCAAATGGTCTTTCGTCTAACCTTAAAGACAAAGTGGTAAAAAAAGCATCAGATAAAAATATTAAATATATAGATATCCTTACTGAAGACGAGATATCAAATGCAGTAAGCAATAAAAATATTAAGATTATAGGCATAAGCGATCCCAATTTATCTAAATTGATCCTTATGCAGTTATAGGAGGAATATGGCTAAGAAAGGATATAGTACTCAACCAAAAAAGAGTGACCTAAAGGCAAAAGAAAATAGTAAAAACAATAAGAGACAAGCTCATAATAATATGGTGGAAAATCGCCAGAAAAAGCCACAATTTGTCCCTAAGTTTCCACTTATATACGTGGATGGGATGACTGTGTCTGAGATTTCTGAGGTTACAAAGAGATCTATCCCAGATATTATTAAAGAATTAATGAAGCTTGGTGTTTTGGCATCTCAAAATCAATCAATCGATTCTGATACCGCAGAACTACTTGCGGATGCATTTGGCATTGAATTTAAGATTGATGAATCAAAAGATTTAACTAACTTTGAAAAGATTGAAATAGAAGATGATCCAAAAGATCTAGTATCTCGTCCACCTGTGGTTACTATTATGGGTCACGTTGACCACGGTAAAACTACTCTACTTGATACAATAAGATCATCTCGTATCGCATCAACTGAAGCCGGTGGCATCACTCAAGCAATTGGTGCATACCAGGTTAAAAGAAATGATAAATTAATCACATTTATCGACACTCCAGGTCACGCTGCGTTCACTGAAATGAGAGCTCGTGGTGCACAAGTAACTGACATAGTTGTATTAGTTGTTGCGGCGGATGATGGTGTAATGCCTCAAACTAAAGAAGCGATTGACCATGCTAACGCATCAAAGTGTCCAATTATTGTTGCGGTAAATAAATGTGATAAGGCTCAAGCTAATCCTGATAGATGTATGCAGGAATTATCTGAACTAGGAATCCTCCCAGAAGACTGGGGTGGAGATGTTCCATTCGTGAAGATATCTGCCTTAAGAGGCACAAATGTTCCACTACTCCTTGATACTATTCAACTTGTTGCGGAAATGGAAGAATATAAGGCAAATCCTAATAGGGAAGCTATTGGATACGTTATTGAATCAAAACTTGATAAGAATAAAGGTCCTCAAGCTACCTTATTAATCAAAAATGGTACTCTTCATGTGTCTGATTATTTAATGGTTGGAAATACTTGGGGTAAGATTAAAGCCATGTATGATGATATGGGGCGCCTTGTTAAAGAAGCTGGTCCATCTACCCCTGTATCTATTATGGGTTTACAGGATGTCCCACAAGCTGGCGACAAGTTCATGGTATTAAACGATGAACGTAAGGTAAGAAAGATTGCTGAAGCTAGAAAAGAAAAATCAAAACTCAAATCAATCGAATCTAAAACTATTATTTCCCTTGACTCATATTCAAGAGATAAAGATGAAACTCCTGAATTAAAATTATTAGTAAAGGCTGATACATCAGGATCTGCAGAAGCGCTTAAAGCTTCACTGGAAAAATTATCAGTTGAAGGCGCAAAACTCTCTATCATTAGGGCATCAGTAGGCCAAGTAACTGAAAATGATGTACTACTTGCCCAAGCATCTAAGGCAGTTGTTATCGCATTTAATGTGGCATCGCTTTCTAATGTTAAAGACCTCGCAAAGCTAAAAGGTATCGAGATTAGAAACTATAATATCATCTATAAATGTCTTGAAGATATTGAAGCCGCAATGAAAGGAATGCTATCACCTGTATATGAAGATGTTAACTGTGGTGAGGCAAGAGTACTTGAAGTCTATAAAGCATCTAAAGTTGGTACTATCGCCGGATGTATGGTTGATAGTGGCTTTGTAAGACGTGGTGCTATGGTTCAAGTATTAAGAGATGGTGTTCAAGTATATAAGAGTACTGTATCATCACTTAAAAGATATAAAGATGATGCTAAAGAAGTTAAGGCTGGATTTGATTGCGGCCTTACAATCACTAACTATAATGATATTAAGATTGGTGATGTCTTAATTTTTAGTATCACTGAGGAAGTAAGCCAAGATGAAAACTAAGAGTAATCACCTATTAGGTCTTGAAACTCTAATCAAAAGAAATATGTCTGATTTAGTCCAAAACCACGTGGATAAAAACATTGGTTTTGTGACTATCACAGATGTAAGCCTCACAAGTGATTATTCATACTGCACTATTTACTATAGTGTACTTGACGCAAAAGATCAAAAAAGAGCGTATGACGGGTTAAATAGTCTTCAAAAATTCTTTAGAGGTGAAATAGGAAGAAGAGTTACTATGAGAAAAGTACCTACTTTCATCTTTAAATATGATGATTCTTTTGAAAAAGGAAGAAGAATTGAAGAACTACTCGCTGAAATACACGCTAAAGAAGAAAATAAGGAGTCTTAAAAAGACTCTTTTATAGTATATGAACGAACTAATTAAAGAAAAACTAAAGCTCATACCTGATAAACCTGGAAGTTACCAGATGTATGACAAAGATGGATACATAATATACGTTGGTAAAGCGAAGAATTTAAAAAATAGAGTTCGCTCATATTTTGTTGGGGCACATGACGCAAAAACTCAAGCCCTTGTATCTAAAATAGAAGATTTTAACTACATTATCACAAACAACGAAACAGAAGCTTTTCTTCTTGAAATTACTTTAATTAAGAAATATAGTCCCTTCTATAATATTTCTTTAACCGATGATAAAACCTATCCATATATAGAGTTTACTAAGGAAAAGAATCCTAAACTAGTAATCACAAGGAACCTATCTAAAAAGAATAATAGATACTTTGGTCCGTATCCAAATGTAGTAAAGGCTAGAGAAACAATAGAGCTATTAAATAGTATCTATAAATTAAGAAAGTGTAAGACGTTGCCTAAAAAACCATGTATATATTATGAGATGGGTGAATGTAATGCCCCATGTATTAATAAAATAACTGATGAAGAATATGATTCAATCTACCAAGAGATTAGATCTTTCTTAAATGGTTCTAACCAAGATATAGTTAAAAAACTAAAAGAAGAAATGGAATCATACTCTAAATCCTTAGATTTTGAAAAAGCCAAAAGATGTAGAGATTTAATTAACTCTATTAATGAAACAACTAAGAAAGAATCGGTTATATTAAAAGATAAATCATCTATTGATGTATACGGAATAGCGAGTGATGAAAACTATATTTCTATCTCTATTTTATTTATTAGAGGTGGTGTATTAACTTTCACAAAAAACGAAGTATTCCAGTATTATTTTGATTTAGAAAACAATATAGAAGCCTATATAAACAACTATATTTCAAATAATATGATTTCTGACAACGTATTTGTGGATAGCGAATATAGTGATTTATTCAAAATGATATTTGGGTCAAATATCAATGTATTTACTCCACAAAAAGGAATAAAGAAGAATTTACTTGAAATGGCTAAATCTAACGCTTTAACACACCTTTTAAATAAGACAAAGGTTGTGGTGGATAAAAGAAGAGAAGTGCTATCTCAATTATCTAATTTATTAAATATAGAGGTACCACATAGAATAGAATCGTTTGATAATTCTAACCTTTTTGGTGATGATCCTGTATCATCTTGTATAGTTTATATTGACGGGAAGAAAGCGCCAAAAGAATATAGAAAATATAAGGTTAAGACAGTGATAGGCGCAAACGACTATGAAACGATGAAAGAGGTTGTTAGAAGAAGGTATTTAAGACTTAAAGAAGAAAATAAGGAAATGCCTAATCTAATTATCGTGGATGGTGGGGAAATCCAAATTAATGCCGCAAAAGAAGCACTAAATGAAATAGGTGTTGAGATTAAGGTTTCTGGCCTTAAAAAAGATAAAAACCACGATACTGACATCCTTTTATACGAAAATAAAGAATACCCACTCGATAAACATTCAAAGCTGTATCAATTTCTTTTTGAAATTCAAGAAGAAGTTCATCGTTTTGCGATAACCTTCCATAGAACACTAAAAGAAAAAAATGACTTCACAAGTGTCCTTGATGAGATAAAAGGTGTAGGTGAAGCCACTAAAAATAAATTATTAAAGAAATATAAAACTCTATCCAATATAGTAGATGCGCCTATAGAAGAATTAAAGGAACTAGGAATAAAAGAATCTACTATAATAGAGATAAAGAAAAAACTAAATGAGGTTTTAAACTATGAGTGACATAGTAATGGGAAAAATCCATGATTTCTTCCCAAGAGATAGATTATTTTCTATCAGAGATAAGAAACAAGTAAAATATTATTCTTATAAAAAAGAATATCATAAGTACTTTATAAATGCGATGAGACATAAAACTGTCTTCGTAAAGTTTAATACTTTAGAAAAGACTAAGACAATAAGAAATGTTCCCGCAAGTACTATTGATATACTTTTCTTAATCACTTATTCAACACGAAAAGGTAGTAGAACTATCTTTAGTGATGAAGAAAAGAAAAATGATATTAAAGAATTGATTAACGAGAAAAGATATAAGATGTTTATTGACCTTGAACTTACTATGCCACCATATAATGAAACAAAGAGATTCTATCCTGAGATTCTTCAAATAGGTTGTGTAATAGTAGATGAAGAAGACAACATTGTGAACTATTATACCAATTATGTGAAGACAAACCATCCTGTAAGTTATAGGACATATAGGTTCTTGTCTTTAAACCCAGAAGAACTAGATGAATCTATATCATATGAAGAATTCTATAACGATTATAAAGAACTAATTGAAGTTTATAATCCTATAGTATATGTATGGGGAGAAAACGATATTCACGCCCTAAACAACTCAATTAAATATCATTCACTTCCTGAGATAAAGGCTACATATCGCGATTTACTAGGAATCCATACTGATTATTTCCACTTTAAATCATTCCCGGGATTATTTAGCGCGCTCAAGGTATATAAAAATATAAACGCAACTCAAGTTCATCACGCACTAACTGACGCCCAAGCTACAAAAGAAGTATTTGATGGCTTTAAAGCATACATAAATGGTGAATCTACTATTAACCCATACGATATGATCAAACAAGTAGAAGTTAGTGATGAGACCGTGACAGAAACTTCTAATATAACAAACCAGGATGAATAACCGAGAAACAATTTTGTTCCTCGGTTATTTTGTTATTCTTTTAATCAAATTAATTATCCTTTAAATATACTTATCGTAATTCAGGTAATATATTCAGTTTTATAAAGCATATTGTTGATTAATTGTGCTGGATAATATATAATATACGTGTATATAAAATACTTAAAAAATAATAATATAATATAAAGATTTACATATTATATCTACACAAGATAAGTTTTGAAATGGAAAGAATTATTTACCACGGAAGTGAAGACATTATCGAAAAACCAGAATATCTAAAAGGCAATATCCATAATGATTATGGGCTTGGTTTTTATTGTACACAAAGTAGAGAACTAGCGAGAGAATGGGCATCAAGAAAAAGTGGTAAAGGATATGTAAATAAATATTCTATTAGAGATGATAGACTTAAAATATTAGATCTAACCAAACCGCCTTATGATAATGTTTTATATTGGGTTGCTTTATTAATGCACAATAGAGATTTATCTTCTAATTTAAAACATAATTATCCAAGAGAATTAAAGTATCTTGAAGATCACTATTTAATTGATGTTTCATTGTATGATGTGATTATTGGGTATCGTGCAGACGATAGTTATTTTCACTTCCCTGAGTCTTTTGTAAGAAGCGAAAATACACTTGAGTCGTTAAACGAGATCTTTAAAGCTGGAGAACTCGGAAAACAGTATGTAATTGTTTCAAAGAGAGCTTTTAATTTGATTAAGTTTGTGGATTATCAACTAACAAGCATAGAAAACAAAACTGACTATTATAAAAGAAAGAATAAAGCTGATAAAACTTTTGCTGATTTACTAGTTAAAGATAGATATGCTAAAGGTATTAGATTAAGAGATATGGTGATGGATGATGATTGATTATGAGTTAAGAATTGTGCGAGACACTTTTGCAAATCTTTTCGTTTTAGCACTTAAGAACAAATTTCATCCATATTCATTTACATATTATTTAGAGAAAAGTGAATTCTTATTATCGATTGAAAAAGATATTTATCCAAATTGTATCAACAAATCGTTAGAAGAACTGTTTTTCGATATAACAGGCCAGGAAATTAAAGGTGACTATTTTGGTGTATATAACGATGCCTATTGGTGCGGCATAGCATACTTTGAACTACATATGAGATTAAATAAATCATTCTCATATTTATTCTTAAAACTACCTTTAGTTAGTATGCTAGATCTATATAATGTTTATCATGAAATGGATATATCTTCATTAGTCCAATATTTTAGTGAAATAGAGAAGAAAAAAACTATACTAAGGCTACTTATCGAAAACAAAAAAATCTCTGTGAATGATTTAAGTAAGGCTACTGGAATAAATCTAAATACTTTAATTAAATATAGCCAAAGCGATGATGCTTTATACAATGCATCATTTCAAAATATCATTAAACTTGTTGATTATTTTGATACAACAATTAACTTATTTGTGAGAAAATAAATATTAAATAAATAAGCCTAAATGTAAGCAATAATGAAAATATGAAAAAGAAAATGTAAATATTTTCATATTTTTTTCATTTTTCATTGAAAAAGAATAATGATTATAATATAATCATTTTAATTGGAGGTATTTCTATATGAATAAAGCAACAATTTATGACGTTGCGGCACTTGCGAGAGTATCTAACGCAACTGTTTCAAGAGCGCTTAATGAGCCAGATAAAGTAAAGCCTGAGACAAGAGATAAGGTACTTAAAGCCGCAAAGGAGTTAGGATATAAAGCGAATGCATTCGCAAAAGGACTTGCGTCTAATAAATCAACTGAAGTCGCTGTGGTGGTTTCAGATCTTTCTCGTGCATCTGTCGCAGAAATGGTGAAAGGAATTAGTGAGGTTGCATCTCACTATAACTATTCAATTCTACTATTTACTGATACTTCAGATGATAAATTACCAGAGTTATTAACAAACCTTGTATCACATTCTGTGGATGGTGTATTGTATCTAAACGATGAGATAACACAGAAACAGAATCAGATGCTTGAGGATTTAGTGGATAAATTCCAAATACCACTAGTGCTATGTAACACAGTATCTAATTCAGACCATAATTTCTTATCTGTCGCAATAGATTTTGAGAAAGCTGGATATGAAGTTACTAAATCACTAATTCAAGAAGGAAGAAATAATATTGCTTTATTTACAACTACTAAACGCTTCCCTGTAAATGAACTCAAAGAAGCTGGATATAAAAAAGCAATTAAAGAATATGGACTAAAAGAACTTATTTGTTACACAACAGGTAATCTTGATTCAAATAAAAATGATATTGATACCTTCTTAAATGAAAATGACATTGATGGTGTAATTGGGGTAAGAGATTCAATCGCTATTGCGGTACTTAATACTCTAATCGCCAAAGGAAGAAGAATTCCAGAGGACGTATCAGTGTTTGGATTCCAAAATACAAGATATACTCAATTATCTCGTCCACTACTTTCAACTATCAATATTCCAATTTATGAAATTGGCGCAAGAAGTATGAGAGTACTAACAACCGAGATGATGAAAGAAGAACAAGAACACAAAGGACTAATTACCCTTGAACACTCAATAATTAAAAGATTAACCACAAAATAAGAGGAAATAGAAATGAATTTATATGAAGATTTAAAATGGCGTGGTCTTATTGGCCAATACGCTGGTGAAGGATTTATTGATGAATTAAATAAAGGTGGACTCACATTTTACCTTGGCATTGACCCAACTGGTAAATCAATCCACGCAGGTAACTTTTTAACTGTAATGGGTGTTATGAGGCTATCGCGTGCTGGGCACAAACCTATTATTCTAGTAGGTGGTGCGACAGGTATGATTGGAGATCCTAGTGGTAAAAGCCAAGAAAGAAATCTACTTGATAAAGAAACTACTATGAACAACTCTTCTTCAATCTTAGCTCAAGTTAAAAAACTTCTCCCAGAGGCAGAGTTCGTAAATAACTATGACTGGACAAGTAACATGGATGTAATCACTTATTTAAGAGATTATGGCAAACACTTAACTATTGGTTATATGATGGCAAAAGAAAGTGTTAAGAAAAGGCTAGAAGCAGGCCTTTCCTACACAGAGTTCTCATACCAAGTGCTTCAGGCTCTAGATTACTACCATCTTTATAAGAATCATAACGTTAGACTTCAAGTTGGTGGTCAAGATCAATGGGGTAACATTACTTCTGGATTTGAATTAATTAGAAAGATGGAAGGTGAAAAAGCAAATGTATATTGCCTCACATTCCCACTCCTTCTTAAACCAGACGGAACTAAATTTGGTAAAACTGCAGGTGGTGCAGTATGGCTTGATCCATCAATGACCTCAGAATATAAATTCTATCAATTCTGGTTAAATACTTCAGATGAAGAAGTTATTGATAGGCTTAAACAATTTACCTTCTTATCTAAAGAAGAAGTGGACCAAATTGAAGCTCTATGGGCAGTAAATAAAGAAGGACGTCTCGCCCAAAGACGTCTTGCAGAAGAAGTCACAAAAATCATCCACGGAGAAGAAGGACTGTCTAAGGCAGAATCTATCACCAAGGCTGTGTTTAGTGGTGATGTATCAGCTCTTTCTAAAGATGAAATTGCGGATGCATTCAAAGATGATGTAGTTGTTGAAGTTGAAGGTGATGTATCTATTATTGAAGCCTTAGTAAAGACAGGACTCGCCCAATCTAATAGTGACGCAAGAAAGTTAATCCAAGGTGGTGGTGTATCAGTTAATTCAGTTAAGATTAATGATTTCACTAAAGTACTACATAAAGAAGAAGCCATTGATTCAACTTATACTTTCATTAAGAAAGGCAAAAAGAATCATGCTTTAATCAAACATTTTTAGGAGAGAATAATGTCTAATTTTAATGGTAAAGAATTATTTAAAAAATATTATGATTCATATATGGAAGATCTAGTATCACTACTCAAATGCCCAAGCGTATTAGATAAGTTTGACCCATCTAATAAGGAGGCACCATTTGGTAAAGGAATAAGAGAAGCATTAGATAAAGCACTAGAAATAGGTCAACGTATGGGATTTAGCGTTCATAACGTAGATAATTATTGTGGCTATATGGACTATGGAATGGGCGATGAAACATTAATCATCCTGGCCCATCTTGATGTAGTACCCGCAATTGGCCCATGGTCACATGACCCATTTGACCCAGTGATTAAAAATAATAGAATCTATGCCCGTGGTTCATCAGATGATAAAGGCCCTCTTTTAAGTGCTTTATATGCGCTTAAGATGCTTAAGGATGAAGGGTTTATGCCTAATAAAAAGATTAGATTCTTTGTGGGATGCGATGAAGAAACTGGCTCAAGAGGCTTGGAACATTATCTATCGCTTTATGGTGAGGCTGAATATGGCTTTTCTCCAGATGCCGAATACCCATTAATATATGCTGAAAAAGGAATTTCTAGAATTACATTTAGTGGTAAATCATCATCACCAATTAAATCATTTAAGTCTGGTACTGTCGCAAACATTGTCCCAGATACCGCAAAAGTTAAACTTGAAGGCATCAACCTTAGTAAAGAATTTATGGAATACCTAAAGGAAACTGGCTTAAGTGGTTCAGTTGAAGGTGATGAATATACACTAAAAGGTGTCGCCTGCCATGGGTCAATTCCTGAAAAAGGAATTAATGCGGCACTTATGTTATCGCATTTCCTCTCAAGATATATTGATGACAATTTCCTTAAATTCCAAGAGGAATACTTATATAACGACTTTAAAGCTGAACGTTTTGGTGTAGCACATCACGACGAAGAAATGGGTGATATTTCAAATAACGCTGGTGTATATAATTATGAAAATGGTGAATTTTCTATCGTATGTAACTTTAGATACCCTAAAGGTTTAGATTTTGATTCTTCTATGAAACACATAGAAAACTTAGTATCTAAATATAATATTAAATTGACTGTAGATTCTAATTCTCCAGTTCACTATGTACCAAAAGATTCTAAGCTTGTCTCTGACTTGCTTGATGCATATAAAAAATGGGTAGAATATGCTCCATTTGATAAAACAGTAGAACCTTTCTCAATCGGTGGTGGAACTTATGCCCGTGATTTTAAGAATGCAGTCGCCTTTGGCGCCTTATTCCCTGGTGAAGAAGATTCTATGCATATGATCGATGAATCAAGTGATATCGATAGTTTAATTCTATCTGTATTCATCTATAAAGATGCGATTGTAAATCTAACTAAATAATGCATTTAAGAAAAGTTAAGAATGCATCTTTAATTATTGATGAAGCTAAAGATGTATGTATAGTTAACCCAACTGAATATAAAGGAAACTGGTTGTCTTTCTATCCAAGTGCTAAAAAAATAGTACTTGAGATAGGGATGGGAAAAGGCCAATATCTCACAAATCTCGCTCTTTTAAACAAAGATGTTTTATATCTTGGAATGGAAAAGATGGATTCAGTGATTTGTCGTGCTATCCCTAAAGTTAAAGATTATAATTTAAGTAATTTAATCCTTATTAAAACGGACGCGATTAATCTTTCTTCATGTTTTATGCCAAATGAAGTAGATACAATTTATTTATCATTCCCAGATCCTTGGCCTAAGTCAAGACATGACAAAAGAAGACTAACACATCCAAAATTCTTAAAACTATATAAAGAGATACTAACTACTAAAGGTACTTTAAGACTAAAGACAGATAATGTTGATTTATATAATTATTCACTAGAAACTATGGCTTTATATTTAGATAACCCAAAATATGGTGAATATATTCATGAAGAGAATGAACCTAAAACTGAGTTTGAAGAGAAATATTTAAAACTAGGCAAGAAGATATATTTTATTGAAGGTAAATTTAAAGATGAGAATCCTCTTTGATATTGGAAACACAAACGTAAAAGTTAATACCGATGGTCAAACATCATTTTATAGTAATGACTCTTTAAAAAAGTCATTACCCTTATCTTTACCTAATATAAGCGATGAAGTGGTTGCCTATATATCAAGCGTAAATAAGGATGCGTTTGAAATAGTAAAAGAAATACTAATTGATAAATATTGTCATAAACTTACCCTTAATAAGATTGGTCCTCTAAATACAAAATCAATCACCTATATTGATGAAAGTATGAAAGAGGAACTTGGAAGTGATATATATTTCGCACTAAATAGTTCTATTAAATATAGTAAGACTTTCTTAAATATTGATTTTGGCACAGCCCTTACATTTAACCTTGTGATCGATTCTAAATACACGGGTTGCGCAATAGTGCCTGGTGTATATACATCATATAATGCCTTAATCAGTAAAGCATCCCTACTTAAAGATGTGGAACTCTCAAACGAGAACGTAAAACCACTTGGCTTAAACACTAAAGAGGCAATCACCTCTGGAATTATTCAAGGATATGCAAGTTTAGTTGATGAACATATAAAAAGAATTAAGGAAGAATATAAATTAGATAATCTAGATATATACGCTACAGGTGGAGCGTATAACCTTATATCTAAATACTTAAAAACTAAAGTTATTTATAAAGAAGATTTAGTTTTTAGTGGAATGCTTAATATAATAGGTGAATAAGATGAAAAAACTACTTATTGTGGACGGATATAATGTAATGTTTAGAGCGTATTACGCTACTGCGTCTATGGGAAATCTTATGAGAAATAAGAATGGGTTTCCTACAAATATGATCTATGGATTCATTAATATTCTAACTAAAGTGAAAAATGATAATTATACTCATATCGCTATCGCATTTGATGCGGGTGGTAAAACACGTCGCCATAAAATGTATAGTGAGTATAAGGCAGGGCGTGAAAAAACACCACAAGAATTAATTGATCAAATCCCATATGTATTTAAATATCTAGATGCGATAAATATTAAATACTTTATGAATGAAGACTATGAAGCCGACGATATTGTCGCATCACTTTCAAAGAAGTTTGATTACTTTGATGAAGTGGATGTTTTATCTAATGATAATGACTTATTCCAATTAATTTCAAAGAACCATTTTCAACTTTACACAAGACAAAAAGAAACAATTAAGTATTCAGTTGATATATTAAAAGAAGAAAAAGGTATAACTCCGTCGCAGATTCCAGATTATAAGGGATTAATTGGCGATTCATCCGATAACCTTAAGGGTGTTCAAGGTATTGGCCCTGTGACAGCGGCTAAGCTTTTAAGTGAGTTTGGCTCACTAGAGGGAATTTACGAATCAATAGATAGCATTACTGGTAAGAATAAAGATAAGTTAATTGAAGGGCGCGATCAAGCATTCTTCACTAAAGGAATGGCTCTACTTGACCCAACATACGCCATTCCATATGATGAAGACTATTTCTTAGTAGATGAACCTGATTATGAAAAACTAAACAATCTATTCAGCGAATTAGATTTTAATTCCTTTATGAAAAAAATTCCTCAAAAAAGAATTAAAGCTAAATTTGAATATAAAGTAGTTGATGAAGCAAGCGACCTATCTTCTATTATTGATGAAGAAGGTATTAATCACCTCTATCTTGAAAACCTAGGTGAAAATTATCACACTGCATCTCCAATTGGTTTCGGATTAACCAATAAATTTGGTTGTTTCTTTATTCCATATGAAATAGGGATTAATTCATTTGATTTCAGCTTATTTTTAAGTGATGACAATATTAAGAAATCAGTCTATGATTACAAAAAAATGTATGTGACGCTAGCTCATGACAATATAATTTTGTCTGGAGTATATTTTGATTTGCTTCTTGCTTCTTATCTAATTAACCCAGATTTAACCAAAGATGATTTTAAGATAATCACTAATCATTTTGGGTATTCTGAACTTTCTTTTGATGAAGAAGTATATGGAAAAAGAGGAAGAGAAGAATTACCTCTTTCAATAATCTATGAGGAACATATCGCTAAAAAATCTTTTGCGATGAGTTTAATATATGAAAACACATTATCTGAGATTAAAAATAATGACCAAGAAAAACTCTTAAAAGAAATAGAGATTCCACTATCTAAAACGTTAGCCAAGATGGAACTTAAAGGATTAAGAGTGGATAAGGATGAGCTTGATAGATATGAAGAAAGACTTGTATCTGAATTAAACGAAATAGAAAAAGAGATATATGAATTATCAGGACATCCTTTCAACATTAACTCACCTAAACAGTTAGGCACAGTATTATTTGAGGAATTAGGATTAAATAGCGGAAAGAAGACTAAGACAGGTTATTCCACAGATGCAGAAGTACTAGAAAGTTTAAGAGAAATTCACCCTATTATTGATAAAGTGTTGAGATATAGAATGTTATCTAAACTTGAAGGCACATATGTGGTTGGAGTTAGAAATGCGATGAATGAACTAAGTGACTCGCATATCCACACCATCTACAAACAAGCCCTAACTGATACAGGAAGACTCTCGAGTGTGGAGCCTAATCTTCAGAATCTACCCGCAAGAAGAATGGAAGCATCAGAATTTAAGAAGGTATTTATCGCAGAAGATGATTCATATCTTATGAGTTCAGATTATTCTCAAATAGAATTAAGGGTGCTTGCCCATATGTCAGGTGATCCTAATTTAATTAAAGCCTTTAAAGAAGGCGATGATATACATGAGGCTACCGCAAAAGCCATCTTCCGTAAGAGTGAAGTCACAAAAGAAGAAAGAAGACAAGCTAAGGCCGTCAACTTTGGAATAGTATATGGTATCTCATCATGGGGACTTGCCCAGGATGTTCAAATTAGCCCAAAAGAAGCACAAGATTTTATCAATAGATATCATGAATCATTCCCATTAATTGGTCCATTTACTGCATCACTTATTAAATGCGCTGAAGATAATGGATATGTATCTACTATTTTTAATAGAAGAAGATATATAAGAGATATTCATGCGTCTAACTATAACTTAAGAGAATTCTCTAAACGTACTGCGATGAATGCGCCAATTCAAGGTACAGGCGCAGATATATTAAAGCTTGCGATGGTATCCCTTGATAAAGCGATTGAAGAGAATCATCTTCACGCAAAATTAATATTAACTATTCATGATGAAATAGTATTAAATGTACCTAAGAATGAAATAGATAAAACTATTAAAATAACCGAAGACGTAATGACTAGTGTCGTAAATCTTAAGGTACCACTAGTTGTCTCCACATCTTACGGTATGAATTTATTTGAGGCGAAATAAGACAATGCCAGAACTTCCAGAAGTTGAAACTGTAAAACTAAAACTTGAACCTTTCATTATAGGAAAGACTATTAAGAGTCTTGATATTTTTTATGATAAATATCTAGAACTTAAGGTAATTCAAGGTGAGACAATAAATAAAATAGATAGATTAGGTAAATATTTAATATTTACTCTTGATAATTATAAAGTTGTATCACACTTAAGAATGGAAGGAAAATATAGAATTAAGGATTTAGACTACAAAAAGGAAAAACATGATTTAGTCTTCTTTAATTTTGATTCATTCAGGTTAGTTTATAATGATACAAGGAAGTTTGGGGTATTTCATGTATTTGGTAAAGACATTGATATTTATAATATAGAACCACTAGTAAATGTCGGAAAAGAGCCATTTTACATTAGTCCAGACGAATTCTTTAATTCACTACATAAATCTCACGAAAAGATTAAAACTGCACTTCTTAATCAATCTATTATGTCGGGTCTTGGGAATATTTATGCAGACGAAGTATTATATTTATCACATATTCACCCACTAAGAATTGCATCTAGTATTACTAAAGAAGAATCAGAAATACTAGTTAAATCATCAATTGATGTATTAAATAAAGCAATAAATGCAGGTGGCACAACAATTAAATCCTTTGAATCTTTCAACAATGAATCAGGCCACTTCCAATCATCCCTTCTTGTCCATTTAAGAGAAGGTGAAAGATGTAAGATGTGTAATAACGTGATAAGAAAGATAAAAGTAAATGGAAGAAGTTCATACTTTTGCCCAACATGCCAAAAAATAAGAGATTATAAAACATACGCTATTACTGGAACCTATGCGAGTGGTAAATCTTTAGCTCTATCTATGCTTAAAGAAAAAGGATATATGACTTTATCTTGTGATGACATATATAATGAACTCTTTATATCTAATAATAAAATGAAAAAAGAAATAATGGATGAATTTAATACCTTAGATAAAAAAGAGTTAAGGGATATAGTTTATTCTAGTGAAGAAAGAAATGAGAAATTAAAAGAAATTACTCACAAATATATTTTAAATAAGTTATTTGAAGAAATAGAGTCTAGTAATGAAACAAAAATCTTTATCGAGGTGCCAATTTTATTTGAATCTCATCTAGAAAAAGCATTTGATTATTCTATTTGTGTTTATTCAAACAGAGAAGAATCTAATTTTATAGAAAAGAACGTAGATTCTAATATAAAAGAAAAGGTTGATAAAAATCAATTTAGTAAAGAATTTAAAAAAACACACTCAGACTACGTATTATATAATATAAGTGATATAGAAAATTTAAAAAATAATTTAAGTAAATTATTGGAGGAACTAAATTGAGCATTTTTTCTACTGAAGTCGAAACAAAGGAAATACACAAAAAAGAACAACTTAGAACTCATTACTACAGAAATAATTTTAATGATGTATTAAATGCGCTAAATAAAATAGCGGAAGAAGATAATATGGAAGTTCAACACGTAGATAAAAAATGGGGTGAAATATATATTATCGCAAACGGTTATGAAGTAATCGCTATAGTAAACCAAATTACTCCAATCGAAACTGCGGTTGATTTCAAGGTTAACTATTTCGTTACATTTGGATTTAATAGGCCAAGTAAAAGAGCCATTCATCTATATGAAAGACTAGACTCAATGCTTAACTTTAAGGGGACAATGTTACACGTAAACTAATATGGACAAAAAATTTAAATTAGTAAGAAACAATAATTTTCACTTAGATGAAAATGATTATACTATCTTAAATCTTTTATATAAACCAATCATAGGAAATGAATCTTATGATCTTTATTTAACCCTATATTCACTGCTTAAAGAAAGAAGCAGTGATATCTTTGATAGTATCTTACTAATTGATTTTATGTCTCATTCAAAGGGTAGAATAGATATAAAGGATGCGATGAAGACCTTATCTATCTATAAGTTATTAAAAATAAAGACTGCTACTGAGTATGAGATTTATCCACCATATACCTTTAAAGAATTTAAAGGGTCTCCTCTTTATGCACATTATCTAAACGAGACATCGTCTTTAGAAAAAGCGTGTGTATCTCAAATGTATAATCACATCTTTAGTGAGGAATTATCTTCTTTGAGTCAAGATGAATTAAATAAGACTTTGTCTTTTAAACCAAAGAAGAATAAAACTATCCCATTTTCCTTTGATTCTTTTAAGAATGAAATGAAAGAATCAGGATTTGAGATTAAAGATGAAGATGAATCGTTCTTTAATTCTTTATCAGTTATATATGATCTTAATTTAGATAAAATGAGTAGATTATTCTTTGAGGCATCAGGAGACACCTCATATACAAAAGAAGATATTCTACTAAATATATCTGAGAATTATATTAAGAAACACGATAGAAATAAACAACTAGAAAATATTAGTATAAGCGATAAAGAGAGAATAGAATACTTAAAGAACATATCACCCGAAAAATTGCTTAAAGATTCAAGAAAAGGTGATGTTCCTGAAGCGGATATGAGTATAATAGTAAGGCTTAGAGAAAAACGCCACTTAAGTGATGAACTAATAACTTTATTATTAGCGTATTCTCTTGCGACTGGAGATAATAAAATAAAAGGTTATTCCTTCTTTGAAAAGATATCCATTGATTGGCATAAAAGAGGAATAAATGATATAGAAACTGCTTATTTCTATATAACGGAGTTGTACTCTAAAACCACTAAAGAAAATAAAGATAAGAATAAACAATCTAGTGAAGAATGGTTTAAGTCTTATTGGGATGAAATATTAAAGGAGAAGCCATGATTAAAATAGGTGATTTAATGGATAAAAATACAAGTTTTGATAAAGACGCTATAGAAGATAGTGTTTGCAGTAATGACTATATAGGTGCGTTTATCAGATCAAACAATCTTACACATGATCAGGTTGAAGAAGCTATGGTTATATTCTTAAATTTCATTGATGATTCTATCTTTGATGAATATGGTAATTATGAGTCAAAGCAACACCCTGGGTTTAAGATGGTTTTATCTCTAAAGAATGGTAAGGTTGAAATGAGTTATAGAAGGTGCGATGATAAAGGAAGATATCTACCTGAAAACTTAAGATCTATCGCAGTTCCAGAGGAACAGAAAAACGCTATGTTAAGCGATTTCTCGCTTCTAACCGAACAAAGAAGAACCGCCCATAGATACGCTAGGTTGTTTATTAATAACTTTGGTGAAGAAGATAATAAGGGTTTATATATCTCTGGTATGTTTAGGACGGGTAAGTCGTATCTTGCGGCCGCAATAGGAAGAGAAATTGCGGAAAAAGGTCATTCTGTATTAATGGTGTATTACCCAGAGTTATCATCGCTTTTAAAGAGTTATATTGGTACTCCTAAATTCCAGGAGACGATTGATTCGCTTAAAGACGTTGATCTCTTAATCCTTGATGATTTTGGCGGTGATTCTGTCACGCCTCTTGTGAGAGATGAAGCACTTGGTGTTGTACTTCAATATAGAATGGTTAAAAAAATGCCTATAATAGTCACCTCAAATATTACGGTATCTCGTCTCGCTGATACGTGTCTTAGAAAAGATGGTTCAGAAGGTGAACAAATAAAAGCGCTAAGAATAGTTGAAAGAATTAAAGAGATGACTGCGGAAATCTTTTTAACCGATAAATATGTAGAAAATCCATTTTAAAAAAGAAGGTCTAAATTATGAAAATTAAATTAATGGAAAATATAAAGGAATTTGAAGGTACTATATCTTTATCTGATATCGCATTATCTATTTCTAATAGCCTTAAGAAAAGATGTGTCGCTGGTATGGTAGATGGTCACCTTAAAGATATGGACTATATAGTAGATAAGGATAGCGATGTTAGATTTATCACAAATACTGATAAAGAAGCTATTGAAATATTAAACCACTCCACAGCCCATCTTATGGCTGAATCAATCAAGGAACTTTGGGGTAATGTGGTATTTGGTGTTGGTCCTGCGATCGAAGAAGGGTTCTACTATGACTTTAAAATCGATGGAAAGATGTTAACTGAGGATGATTTTAAAGCCATAGAAGATAAGATGAATGAAATTTCAAGAAGAGCGGAACACCCTCTAAGAAAAGAGATGACTAAGAGTGAAGCACTATCTATTTTTAATGGTGATAGGCTTAAAACTGAAATTATTAATGATCTTCCTGATGATGAAATAATAAGCGCATATACTCAAGGTAACTATATTGATTTATGTCGTGGCCCACATATCCCATCAACTTCATTTATAAAGCACTTTAAGTTACTCTCAATCGCTGGTGCTTACTGGAGAGGTGATTCTAAAAGAGAAATGCTTCAAAGAATATATGGTATTTCATTCTTTGAAGAAAAAGACCTTAAGGATTATCTAGTACTTCTTGAGGAAAGAAAGGCAAGAGACCATAGAAAACTTGGTAAACAAATGGGTATATTCATGTTTGATGACCTAGTAGGAAGAGGTCTTCCTATGTGGCTTCCTAATGGCTTTATTGTAAGAAGACTCCTCTCCGATTACATTATGGATAAAGAAATAGCCTTAGGGTATCAACATGTACTTACACCATCACTTGGAAACGTTGAATTATATAAGACATCAGGACACTGGGCACACTATAAAGATGATATGTTCCCTAAGATGGACGTTGATGATGAATCATATGTACTTCGTCCTATGAATTGCCCTCACCATATGGTTATGTATAAGAGTCAGCTTCACTCATACAAAGAATTCCCACTAAAGATTGCGGAAATTGCAGCTGACTTTAGATATGAAGCATCAGGAGCATTAACTGGTATTGAGCGTACTCGTGCTTTCTACCAAAACGATAGTCATATCTTTGCGATGGAATCTCAGATTGGTGATGTATTTAAAGAAGTAGTAGAATTAATACTTGATGTATATAATGACTTTGGCTTAAAAGACTATAGAATGAGGCTATCTTTAAGAGATCCTAATGATACTAAAAAGTATTTTGGAAATGATGAATTATGGGAAAGAAGTGAAAATGAACTAAGACAAGTTCTAAATGATTTAAATATTGATTATTATGAAGCACTTGGTGAAGCTGCATTCTATGGACCAAAACTCGATGTACAAGTGAGAAGCGCCATAGGACACGATGTAACCTTATCAACAATTCAACTTGATTATCAATTGCCAGAAAGATTTGAATTAACATATATTGATGAAAAAGGTGAAAAGGCAAGACCAGTCGTTATTCATAGAGCGATACTCGGTTCCCTTGATAGATTTGTAGCATTCCTTCTTGAAGAAACAAAAGGCGTATTGCCACTATGGCTTGCACCTACTCAAGTAAAAGTAATCCCAGTAAATCTAGGATTACATAAGGAATATTCTGATTCAATATATCAATTACTCAAAAAGAATAATCTTAGACCTCAGGTAGATTATAGAGATGAAAAACTTGGTTATAAGATTAGAGAAGCTCAAACTCAAAAGATACCATATCAACTTGTAATTGGTGATAATGAGGTTCAAAACAATACTGTAACATATAGAAAATATGGTGAAAAAGACCAAGTTACAGTAACAAAAGAGGAATTCGTAGAATTACTTAAGAAACAAGTAGAGGAAAGAAAGTAAAATAAAGGCTGGATTGAACCAGCCTTTATTTATCTATTTAAGTATCTTTTTAAGTGCCTCAACCGTTTCGTTAGAGATATCATGCTCTATTTTACATGCGTCATCTCTTGCGGTACTCTCTTTTATTCCAAGACTTAAGAACACCTCTACAAGAATGTCGTACTTAGAAACAATAGAAGATGCAACTTTTAAACCCTCATCAGTTAATTTAATATTATCTAAACCATCAAGTATTATTAATTTTTCATCTTCAAGAGTATGAATTGCACGAGAAACACTAGGTTTAGAAAAACCCATTCTTTTCGCAACATCAATAGATTTTACAAAATCTTTTTCTTTGCTTAACTCATATATAGTTTTAAGATACATTTGTCCAGATTCTTGTATTCCCATATGTCCCCTATAATAAGTATATTATATATAATTCTTTTAATCAAATAATTGATATAAATTGTTTACTTTTTTATTATCATATAATATAATTAGGTAGTTAGCCAATGCTAACTTAATTTTTCGAGTATAAGTTAGCATATGCTAACTATAGATAAGGAGTCAATATGCCTATTATAATTGCACCACTTAATGAAGAATTAACTATTTCAAAAATTAATATCAATGACTTAAAAGTGAAGAAGCATCTAGAGTCACTTGGGTTTTTAGTTGGTTCAAAACTTGAAATACTAGAAGTATCAGGTGGGAATTTAATTATCCATATAGGCAATTCACGTATTGCCCTAGATAAGGGCACCGCAAGAGGAATACACGTATATTAATAAGGAGAGTTTAATAGATGAAAAAGAAACTAAATGAAATGTCTCTTGGAGAATCAGGAATAGTTTGCCAGGTAACTGGTGAAGGAAAGGTTAGAAGAAGACTATTTGATATGGGATTAACTCCTGGTGCAAATGTCTTTTTAAGAAAAGCAGCTCCACTTGGTGATCCGATAGAGATTACAGTTAGAAATTACGAACTAACACTCAGAAAAACAGAAGCGGAATTAGTTATTGTGAATATTAAGGAGGACAAGTAGGATGAAAAGATTCGCGCTTGCAGGAAATCCTAATTCCGGTAAAACCACATTATTTAATATGCTTACTGGTTCAACTGAATATGTAGGTAACTGGCCAGGTGTAACGGTAGAAAAGAAAGTTGGTACCTATAAAAAACTAGAAGAAGCAGTAGAGATAGTAGACTTACCTGGTATATATTCACTTAGTCCATATACTCCAGAAGAAGTAATCGCAAGACAGTTTATTATTGAAGAAAAACCAGATGCAGTAATTAACATTGTTGATGCGACCAATCTTGAAAGAAACTTATATCTCACAACTCAACTACTTGAAATGGATGTACCCGTGATAGTTGCGCTTAATATGTATGACGTTGTCGAAAAAAATGGAGATTTAATAGACACAGACGAACTAAGCAAAGCACTAGGCGTTCCAGTTGTTAGTGTATCTGCAACAAAGGGTACAGGTATTAAAAAGCTAATGGAAGTTGCGTATAAGGAATTAAAGAATAGAAGAAGCGCAAAAACTATTGTCAGTGCTTTAAATATCAATAAATTGCTCACTAAACTTGAAAAAGAATATGAGAATAAAGGTATTAGCAACCCACTATTTCATGCGATAAAACTCGCAGAATATGATGAACTTGAAATCGTACAAAATAGCGATTTATTAGAAATAGTTGATGAGTTCAAAAAGACACTATCTGATGAAGTTTTTGGCGATGATATTGAAGCTATTATCGCTGATGATAGATATAAATATATACAAAGAGAATGCTCTATCGCATACCATCACGTTGTATCTTTAAACGAGAAAGAGGGAAGTGAAAGTGAAGAAAAACTATCTAAATCAGATAAGATAGATAAAGTATTAACAAACAAATGGGTTGGTATTCCAATCTTCCTTGTAATACTATTCTTAATATTCCATTTAACTTTCTCAGAAAATCTATTCTGGTTTGGAAATTTATTTAGTGATGCAGCACCATCATTTGAAGGCACTATGTTTGAAGGTCTTTTCTGGACTGATGGTGGTATAAATTCACCGGGAGTTATTTTATTTAACTTCCTTGGTTCGCTTACTGATGCTTTATCTAACCTAATCGCATCTTGGCTTCAAAACGCGCCAGCTTGGATTTCTGGTCTCGTTGTAGATGGTATATGTGCAGGTATATTTTCTGTGTTATCATTTGTGCCTCAGATTTTATTCTTATTCTTATTCTTCTCAATTCTAGAAGATTCAGGATATATGGCACGTGTTGCGTTTATCTTAGATAGAATATTTAGAAAATTTGGATTATCAGGTAGAGCATTTATGCCTATGATTATGGGATTTGGTTGTAGTGTTCCTGCGATGATAAATGCAAGAACTCTTGCGACAGATAACGAGAAAACCGCCACAATTCGCGTTATACCTTTCTTCTCTTGTGGTGCGAAACAACCTATTCTAATTGTAATTTCCGCAGGTATTTGTACAGTATTCAATTTCCCACACAAAGACTTAATAGTATATCTAATGTACTTAGTCGGTATTATAACCGCAATAGTTACTATTATTCTTATGAGAAATACTACTATGCGTGGTAAGGTTCCACCATTCATTATGGAACTTCCTTCATATCATATGCCTAAGTTTAAATCACTCTTAATACATATGTGGGATAAACTAAAACATTATGTCAAAAAGGCGTTCACTATTATACTTGCCTCTACAATAGTAATTTGGTTCATGCAATCATTTACTTGGAAATTCCATTTTATTGAGCAAGCCGATACTATGGAAATAACTGAAGAAGTATTTGAAGGAAATTTCGACGACACTACTCATACAAATGATGAAGTAAATGCATCAAAGAGCGAACTCTTATCTCTTTATAGTGATGCATTTGATGAGGAAGGCAATCTAGCGGTTGATTTTGGTACACTCTATAATCTTTATCTTGAAATGTTAGAAGATGAAGGTGTAGACAAAGAAGAGTTACAGGCACTTGAATCATACTGCAATAAGATCCTCACTCAAGCTAACGAAGAATATAAATCTATTGTTAATGAGGATGAATATATAGATTCATCTAAATCAATTCTCGCATCAGTGGGTAAAGTATTAACTCCTATATTTACACCTCTTGGATTTGGCCTACAGTTAAATCGTGCAAATGGTTGGATCTTCCCTGTATCCGCAGTAACTGGTTTAATTGCGAAAGAAAATGTTATCGCAACATTCGCAGTTCTTGCACAGTGTACTACCACAAAAGCGACTACATTTGAAGATTTTAAAGAAATATATGAAGTAAACTTAACTGCCGAATCAGGTGATGCTGCCGCAGTTCAAATGATTAAGAATACTAGCGCTACATGGGCAGGATTAATCGCATTTATTGTCTTTAATATGACAACTATTCCTTGTTTTGCCGCGATCGCAACCGCGAAAGCTGAACTCGTGTCATCAAAAGATGATAAACTTGGCAAAAAGAGATTCCGCTTTACTCTATTATTCTGGATATTAACTTCATATATCGCATCATCAATGATTTATCTATCACTTGAGTTTGTATGGCCTATCGCTATATTCCTAATTCTAATATCTATTGGAGTATATCTCATCTATAGATATAATAAAACTCATCCTCTTGGTGAATAGATATGACAGCCATTGAAATAGTTGTGATGGTTTTAACTATATCATTTGTGTTATCTGTTTTTGGTGTAAGAATTTATAAATATCTTACTCATAAGATGGTTGATGATTGTGGGTGCCATAAGACTAACCTTAAGAAGTGGTATTATAAAACCTATAAAAAAGGATATTGTTCATGTCACAATAGAAATAAATAAAGATAGTGATGGGTTCTAACCCATCATTTTCTTTTTAAGTGCTATAATATACTATATTTGTATATTATAAGGTGAAAATATGAACGAAAACCTAATTATAAGATATGGCGACTTATGCCTTAAGGGGAAGAATAAAAAGTTCTTCATTAAAGAAGCAAATAATTTAATTAAAGAAAAATTGTCTGGTTTAGATGTTTCTTTCCATTATTCTGGTGAAAGAGCCTATCTTAATATAAAGAACGAAAAGTTTGAAGATGTCATAGAAAGATTGAATAAAGTATCGGGAATCAATTCCTATAGTCTTTATAAAAAATGTAGTTTAGATATAGATGAAATATGTAAACTATCTCTCGCTTTTTATGACAAATCACATAAAAATGGTGAATCTTATAAGGTTGATGTAAGACGTGTTAATAAGACGTTTCCACTTGATTCTATTTCTTTAATGAAGAAAGTTGGCGGATATATTTATTCTAAAAGAGAAGGAGCTATTGTTGATGTCCATAACCCAGATTTACTAATATTCATTGAAATAAGAGATGACGGGGCATATGTATTAACTGAGAAGTTTGATGCGATGGGAGGTTTCCCGACAGGCACTGGCGGAAAAGCCCTCGTTATGATGAGTGGTGGTATTGATTCACCTGTCGCATCCTATGAACTTATTAAACAGGGTATGACTATTGAATTAATCCACTTTGAATCAACTCCACTCACATCTATTGAATCTGCGCAAAAAGTCATTGACCTCGCGAAAAAGATATGTGCATACACAAAAGGATCAAAGATAGTTATCCATATGGTGCCTTTTACAGAAGTTCATAAAGAAATCTTATCTAAAGTAGATCAAACATATCTCGTAACCATCATGAGAAGATGTATGTATAGGATTGCAGAAGGTGTCGCAAAATTAAGAAAAATCAAAGCTATTGCGAATGGCGAATCACTTGGTCAGGTTGCATCTCAAACGATTGAATCAATGTTTGTGATTAATAGTGTCACAAATATGCCAGTATTAAGACCACTTCTAACTATAGACAAAAGAGATATTATCAAAATCGCAAAGAAAATAGATACATTTGATATATCTATTAGACCATTTGAAGACTGTTGCACAGTATACGTACCTAAAAATCCAGTAATTAAACCTACAATTAAAGAAGCTGAATACTATGAATCGCTTGGTGATTTTGATTCATTAATTAAAGATGCGATTAAAAATACTATAAGAATTACTATTGATATAAACACTGATTTAGAATTAGCACTTCTAGGCTTCACTGTTAAGGAAGCCCTAGACACATATAAAGGAGAAAAATAAAAATGTACGATTGGAATCTTGAAAAAATTTATCCTGGACTTGACTCAGAAGAATTTAAAAAGGACTATGAAAAAGGAATTGAGCTTGCAAAAGAAGCCCTAGATATGAGCCTTGAAACAGTAGAAGATTTTAGAAATTTCATCTTACTAGAAGAAAAGGCAGTTACTACAATTTATTCACTTTCTAACTATATTTCTTTAAGATTATCGGCTAATACTGAAGATATTGATGCGATGAAAGCCATGGGTAAAATGAATAGTGTATTTGAAGAATATGGCACTCCACTTTCGCTTAAAGAAAAGAATTTTGTGAAAGAACACAAAGAAATCATAGAAAAAGCATATGATGATGAAGTATTAAAAGACTATAGATATTATCTTGATGGACTAAAGAATCAAGCTAAAAGAAGCCTTTCTAATGAAACAGAATTACTTCTATCTAAATTATCTAAATCATCAGGAGATGCATGGGAAAATCTTCACAGTGACCTAACATCTACTCTTGAAGTAGATTACGATGGTAAGGTTGTTTCATTAAGCGAAATAAGAAACAACGCTTATTCGAGTGATCCAAAGGTTAGAAAGGAATCATATGAGGCAGAACTTAAGGCTTATAGGAAAATAGAAAAATCACTCGCAGCATCTCTTTCATCAATTAAACAAGAAGTCATCACAATGTCTAAAGAAAGAGGATATGATTCCCCTCTTGATAGAACGCTTGTTGAGTCAGGTATGACAAGAAAGACTCTTGATGCCTTAATATCATCTATTGAAGATTATTATCCTTATTTTAGAATGTATCTAAAAAGAAAGGGAGAATTATTAGGACATAAAAATGGGCTTCCTTTCTATGACTTATTCGCACCTCTTGGCTCAGTTAATAAAAACTATACAGTAGAAGAAGCTAATAGTTATTTAATTGAAAGATTCACAAAGTTCTCAAAAGAAATTGGTGATCTCATGAATAAAGCTATGCATAATGAATGGATTGACTATCTTCCTAAGAAAGGAAAAGTTGGCGGTGCATTCTGCTCGCACGCTATTAAATTAAATGAATCAAGAGTATTAACTAACTTTGATGGTACATTTAATTCTATTTGTACACTAGCTCATGAATTAGGTCACGCATACCATAGTGAAGTGTTAAAAGAAAAATCACTATTCCATCACGATTATCCAATGCAACTCGCAGAGACCGCATCTACATTCAATGAAACTTTTGCGAAAGATAATGCATTAAAAGAATCTAAATCAAACGAAGAAAAAATAGCAATGCTTGAGGCAACTATTTCTGATGACAATCAAGTAATAGTTGATATTATGAGTAGATATTACTTTGAATCAAGCGTTTTTGAGCATGTAAAAGAAGCAGCCCTTACTCCAAGTGAACTATGTGATTTAATGAAAGAAGCTCAACTTAAGAGTTATGGTGATGGACTTGATAAAGATTATCTTCACCCATATATGTGGTGCCCAAAAGGCCATTATTATTCTACTGGACTCTCTTTCTATAACTTCCCATATGCATTTGGACAACTATTTGCCTATGGTCTTTATTCTAAATACCTAGAAGATGGTGAGAAGTTCTTCCCATTATATAAAGAAATACTCAAGAACTCAGGTTCTATGCCTATAAGAGAATGTGTACTACTTTCTGGCATAGATGTAGAAGACAAAGAATTCTGGAAGAGATCACTAGATATTTGTAAGAATCATATCCTAGAATTCTTAGAATTAACTAAATAAAATAAAGCGTGCCGCAACAATCAATGCGGCACACCAAGAGGAGAGAAAATAATATACTTTAATTGTACTCGCCTATTGTGATGGTTTAATCCGTTTTATAGTGAGTTTTTAGTGAACTATTAGGTTTATTAAGAAATCTTATTCACTATCTCCTTTAACAATATAAAATATTGACATAAGTATGAGTCAAACAAGTATGTACTGTGTGTGGCTTTGTTACATATGATCCTATAATTATACCCATAAATGAAGCAGAAGATGAAACACAATAAACTTTTATTTATATTATCTATGATAGTTTTACTAGCACAGTTATTTCTAATCTCTTCATGTGGAGGCCATCCTATTCGTGAGATATCATTTAAAAGATATTATACTGGTGAGATTAAAACAGAAGAAATATCAAAAGTTAAAGTTAGAATATTAAGTTATAGGGATAAGTACCAAGTTCACTCTAAGGCAAATGCATATATACTTGAATCTACTATATATTTTGAAGAAAAATATATAAAAAACGAGAATAATGATTTTACTATAGAATTAACAGATGAACAAGTTTCGTTGCTTATTGATGTTTTTGGAGAAAGTGAAATACTCACAAGAAATGGTGAAAAGCGTGTCCCTATACACCCTACCCATGTAATGATAATAACCACAAAAAACGGGAAAGAAAAATTACTTGACTTTGGTAGTGATTTGGCTAGTACGCCGACAGAAATGAATTATATTTATAAAATGGTGCCTCAAATTACAGGCTTTGACTTATTTTCTGGAGAAGAACTTAACCCTAATATAGAAGTCAACTATTATATCTCTTATAGTAAGGAAGTGAACGGCAGATGGACTACCCTTCCTGCTCGTCGTAGTTCTTTCCTACTAAATTATTCATATGGTTGTTTTTCTAATCTTAATAGAGATCTTTTTTTGGAATCTTTAAGCATTCAAGAAATTATTTCTCAAATTAGTCCCGATGAACGTCGAGTAGGAAATGAAGGAATTATGATTTTTATGAAATATGCAAATCCAAGCATATTTGTAGTTAGTCAATATTCGATTGAAAAAAACTTTGAAAATAATATATATACCTCTTTTAAGCCTAAAGAGTATGTTGATAAGCCACCATATGAATCACAAACAATAATAAAAATCCCTAATTTGATACCCGACAAATACTACTTAGTAAGAATAGAAGATGAAGATGGCAATTTCTATGAGTGTATGTTTAATACTATTGGTCTGAACGAAGAATATATTATCCCATAATCTTATTTATTTACTATTTACATTTAATAATGTAAAATAACAATAGTTTTATAATAAAGGCTGAGACAGAGACTCTATTATACAAAGTTAACTATAAAGAGAGAACGAAAGTGGTGAAACAAGTTCTAGTTATAGTATAGTAGTATCACTCTTGAGCTGAATGGTGAAATAAGTAGTAGCTATCTCCGGAACCTAGACCGTTATCTTTGGAGCATATGATAGTATGTTTAAATAAGTGGTAGTGAACTTAAGCTTCACCTTATTTAAGGTGGAGCTTTTAATTTATTGGAGGATTTTCATGTATAAGAAAGTTAACTCAGATCTAAAAGTTACAGAAAGAGAAGAGATTATAAGAGAATATTGGAAAGAAAACAATATTTTTGAAGAATCAATTAAATCAAGGGAAGGACATCCATTCTTCACATTTTTTGATGGACCACCTACCGCAAATGGTAAACCACATATCGGTCATGTCATTACACGTGCGATGAAGGATTTATTCCCTAGATATAAAACAATGAAGGGATATAAAGTTTTACGTAAGGCAGGCTGGGATACACACGGCCTTCCAGTAGAGCTTGAAGTAGAAAAACTACTTGGTTTTTCTGGTAAGGAACAAATTGAAAAATATGGTATCGCTCCATTTATTGATAAATGTAAGGAGAGCGTATTTAAGTATGAATCAATGTGGGAAGAGTTCTCTGAAAAAGTAGGATTCTGGGCTGATATGGAAAACCCATATGTCACATTCCATAATGATTATATTGAATCAGTGTGGTGGGCACTTAAGAAGATATTCGACCAAGGACTTCTTTATAAGGGTCACAAGATAGTTCCATACTGCCCTAGATGTGGCACACCTCTTGCCTCACACGAAGTTGCGCAAGGATATGAAGACGTAAAAGAAAGAACCGTATTCGTTAAATTTAAGATTAAAGATAGTGATACATTCTTTATGGCTTGGACTACTACTCCTTGGACCCTCCCATCAAACGTAGCTTTAGCGGTTAATCCAACACTTGAATATGTAAAAGTATTAGTTGAAGGTGAAAAATATATAATCGCGAAAGGGCAAATACCATATGTATTTAAAGATAAGGAAGTAGAAGTTCTTGAAACATATCTAGGTAAAGACCTTGAATATACTGAATATGAACCACTATATTATTTTAAGAAACTAGATAAGAAAGCACACTTTGTAACTCTCGCAGACTATGTCGCTTTAGGTGAGGGCACAGGTATCGTTCATATAGCCCCAGCTTTTGGCCAGGATGACTATTTAGTTGGAAGAAGATACAACCTTCCATTTGTTCAATATGTAAACAATAAAGGTGAAATGACTGAAGATACTATCTGGCCTAATACTTTTGTGAAAGATGCTGATCCAATGATTATAGATGACCTCAAAGAAAGAGGGTTACTCTATAGAACGCAGATGCATGTTCACTCATACCCATTCTGCTGGAGATGTCATACTCCTTTAATCTATTATGGGAGAGATTCTTGGTTCATTGAAACTACTAAGATAAAAGATAAATTAATAGAGAATAATAAACACATCAACTGGATTCCTGAAACTATCGGTACAGGTAGATTTGGTGATTGGTTAAATAACGTTCAAGATTGGGTTATCTCAAGAAATAGATATTGGGGTACACCTCTTCCTATTTGGGTAAATGATAAAACAGGTGAATTATACTGCATAGGATCTGTTAAGGAACTTCATGACTTAACAGGATGTGATATGAATATAGAACTTCATAGACCTTATATTGATAATCTAACTTGGGAAGATAAGGTAAATGGTGGTGTATTTAGAAGAGTAGAAGAGGTTATAGACTGTTGGTTCGACTCTGGTTCTATGCCTTTCGCACAATGGCACTATCCATTTGAAAATAAAGAATTATTTGATAACCAATTCCCTGCGGATTTTATCAGTGAAGCTGTAGACCAAACAAGAGGATGGTTCTATTCACTTCTTGCGATTTCTACATTGCTCTTTGATGAAGAAGCATTTAAGAACTGTATAGTTCTTGGTTTAGTCCTTGATGAGAATGGCCAGAAAATGTCTAAATCTAAAGGAAATGCAGTAGATCCAATGACTGTATTAAATAAGTTTGGTGCGGATGCGACTAGATGGTTCTTCTATGAAACATCTCAACCATGGGTATCAAAGAATATCTCTGATGCAGCAATACTTGAAGGACAAAAGAAATATTTAAATACTTTATATAATACATATTCATTCTATGTTTTATACGCTAATATAGATAATTTTGATGCGACCAAATATTCATATGATTACGATAAACTATCATTAATGGATAAATGGCTATTATCTAAATTAAATACTTTAATTAAAGAAGTTGATGAAAGACTTGATAGATATGAAGTCGCAGAACCAGCGAGATTAATTGAAACATTTGTGGATGAATTATCTAACTGGTATGTGAGACGCTCAAGAAGTCGTTTCTGGGCTAAAGGTATGGAGCAAGATAAGATAGACGCATATCTAGTACTTTATGAAACACTCGTTAAACTATCAAAATTAATCGCACCTTTCTCACCATTTATCGCTGATGAAATCTATCAAAATTTAGTACTTTCACTAAATGATAAAGAACTAAAGAGTGTACATTTATGCGATTATCCGGTTTCAAATCCTCTTCATATTGATAAAGAGCTTGAAAAGAATATGGATGAAGTACTTCAGATTGTAGTATTAGGTCGTGCAATAAGAGCGCAAAAAACTCTTAAGAATAGACAACCACTATCAAAGATGTATGTGGTTGGCGGAAAAGCGTTAAATGATTACTACGCTAAAGTAATTGAAGATGAATTAAACGTTCATGAAGTTCTATATTCTGAGGATTTAGATGACTTCACATCACATAGAATCAAACCAAATCTTAAGGTATTAGGTCCTAAACTAGGAAAAACACTTGGTGAAATAAGAAGTACTCTTGAATCTATGGATCAAAATGCTGCCTATAAAACACTAAAATCAAATGGATATCTAGATATCCTTGATTTAAGGTTAGAAGAAGCTGATTTATTAGTTGAGACACTTGAATCTGATGAATTTGCATCTATGTCTAACCAAAAACTTGCTGTCGTATTAGATACTAATTTGACAGAAGAGTTAATAAATGAAGGCTACGTTAGAGATGTTGTATCTAAGGTACAATCACTAAGAAAAGAGGCAGGATTTGAGGTAATAGACCATATCACTTTATCATTTAAATGTAGTGATACACTAGCTAATATTTTAAAGAATAATGAAGAAAGCATCGCATCTGTCACTCTCGCAGATAAGGTAGTATATGGTGAAACACTAGGGTATACGTCATCAATTGAAGTAAATGATGAAACACTTTATATTGGAGTATTAAAATAATGAGCTACTTTGAATACCCAATAGATTATGATATGTATAATTTAGAAGAAGTTGAAATTATAATTTCATTTCTTTCATACATAGAAGAAAACCATAAACACTATCAATTTAAAGAGTTTGAATCTAAGTATAAACTCTATCGTAATACCATTAATTCAAAAGCTGAAGAAAAAAGAATTAACAAAGAATTTGAGGAATTATCTGGGATAAGCATTTATCAAGAAGCCAGAAAATTAGGTTTATAATGGATACTAGTGACGTAATGATATCACTTTATGATGTGATAGATGAAATCAAAGAATCAACCGAATATAAAGCATTAAAAGAGTCTTATAATAATCTTTTAAACGATAATGAGGCATCACTATTAGTCGATGATTTTAACCATAAAAAAGAGCTTTATAACACCTATCCATCTAAGGAAAATATTAAGGCATTATCAAGCGCTAAAAAAGCCCTATATTCAAACAAATTCTATAAGATTTATTCTGATAATCTTCTTATTTATAATACTAAAATATCTAAACTTGAAAAAGAGATTAATATCGCCATATTTGGCGATAACCTGGAAGAATTTAAGAATCTATTTCATGAAAGAGGAGGATGCATTAAATGATAAAAAGAGATGAAGTACTTGTATACTTTAACTATAGAAGTGACATTATAAAATATCTTCAAAGTTTGAATGTTACTATCCAATATTTATCAAAAAGAGCGGGATATGCAGTCTTATATGTTGATGATAATAAATTAGGAAAGATTATAAATCAGTTAAGGCAAATGAAAGGATTTAAAGGTTATGAGGTATCCCCTACCGATCTTTTAGAGCTAGATATTGATTTGGGAGATAATAAAAATAATAAGGAAGAAATTAACACAAAAGAGGAGACTAACTAGCCTCCTCTTTTGTGTTAATATTCTTAGTTTTCTAATAGTGATAGTAGATGGCTAATTGCTTCATCTACAGTTTCACTTGATGGATAAAGAAGAATTAAATCTACTCCACATTCATATGATAAATAAGGACTTAAATAAGTACCAGTAGTTCTCTTGAATGTGAAATCACCTATACTAATTGAAGTTGTTTCGGTTCCGAATTCGTCTTTCGATGTAGTTATTCTTAAATCCTCATTCTTAACTTCTTGCGGTAAACCATTTGGAAGTTTATAGTATACTGAACCCTTAAGTGACTTACTGTTTATATCGACTACTAAATAATCGTAGTGTCCTCCGGTCCATTCACTATAAAAAACACCATTAAGTCCGTTAAGTTCATATCTATTATATGTTAAATTGACACTTAATTTTTTATTTACATACTTTAAATCTGTATCTGAACTCTTTCTTTCATAAGTTACGCTTTGACTATATTTTCTATTAAATACTTTTGGATATGAATAGTTTAACTGCTTACTAAATGTTTTAAAGTTTACTCCAAGAGTTTCTCTTCCCTTTCCAGGATATCCATCACCATTAGATGAAAGTCCATCAGTATATGATATAGATGATACTAGTGTTTCATCTTCCATACTATAACTAAAAGATACTTTAACTACAGTGCAAGATAATGTTGTTTCTTTATCTTTGTATACATAGTAACCATTTCCATCCTCATTGATAATAAGATAAGCAGTAATCTCCTTTTCTTTAATTAAATCGTGAGTTGTGGTGGTTGTTTCACTACCATCTTCATTAGTTTCTACATATGACCTTGTGTAGTTTTTTAGTACATATGTTCCTATTACATCTTCAAGTGGTGCAGGATTAGACACGTAGCAAGATGTAAGCGACAATGAAAGTAAAAATATTGACAAAATTGAAAGTATTAAAACATTAATCTTTTTCATAGAGTTTCCTCCTTTTAGATAAGGGTAGTATTTTAAGGCAAAAAAGTCAAATCTAGTGTCAAAAATACTAATTATTTTATGAATTAGGCGTGAATTTGTGTGGAATACATGTTTTTGACATAAAATAAAAAATATTTTTCATTATAGTGATAATGTTTAAATGGCATTTTTTATTCATCTATTTTATATATAAAATACATCTAATTGACATTTTAATGAAAAAACATAGAAAATTATAAAATTTTATTATTGACTATTTACAAATATAGGAGTAAGATAAAAAAATGCGATAAAACGCGGCTTTTAAAATATATAAATATATTTATAAAAGGCCAGTAATCGAAATATATAGTTAGAGGTGAATGAATTTGTACAAAATTATCAAGTACGGTAAGTTTCACGAGAGAAGAAATTTTGCCCAAGCAAAACTAAGACTAGAACTTCCATATTTAATTGAAAACCAATTAGATTCTTTCAAGAAGTTCGCTGAACAGGACATTGTAGAATTATTCAATGATTTCTCTCCAATCATGAATAAAAAGGATGGTAATCTAGAACTTTATTTATTAAATCCTAGATTTGATGAACCAGATACTACTATCCGTGAATGTAAAGAAAAAGAGATTTCATACACTAGAGCTTTAAGATGTGATGCACAATTTGTGAATACTGAAGAATCTGGTGATATCAAAGAAGCAAAAGGTATATTCTTATTAGACTTCCCTTGGATGACTCCAAACGGGACCTTTGTGATTAATGGTGCTGAACGTATTATCGTTAACCAAATTATTAGGTCTTCAGGTGTTTTATTCAAACAAGCATCTGATCCTAAAACAGGTGCACTTGTAGTAGAAGGTATGGTTATCCCAACAAGAGGCGCATGGATTGAATATGGCGCTAACACTAAGGATGTATTGTATGTTTCTGTGGATAAATCAAACAAAACACCTCTCCCAATATTCTTAAAATCTATCGGTATAGAAACTTATGATGATATGAAGAGACTATTTGGTGAAAACCAAAAATTAGTTGAAGTATTAGATAAGATACCTGAAAGAACATACGAAGAATCAATGAGTGAACTCTATGGAAAGATCAAATCTGGCGATTCAATCCCACTTGAAGGTATCCAATCATATCTCCAAGCTCATTTAATGACTAAAGAACATTATGATTTAATGGCCGTTGGTAGATATAAATACAATAAAAAGTTAGACTTCATTGAAAGAGCTAAAGGACATAAACTAGCTAAAGCTTACAAAATCTCTGAAAAAGTAGATGAAAATGGTGAAGTTATTCAAGAAGCAATGACTCTTGAAAAGGGTGTACTTGTTACTAAAGAAATTGCAGCTTTACTCGATAAGAATAGAGCTGACTTTAGAGAACCACTCAAATTAGAACATGATCTTGATTCAGTTCCTACATATATTGAAGTTATTGAAGTTGTGGCTAACCAACCAGATGATACTAAGAGAAAAGTTAAGATTATTGGTAATAACTCAGTTGAAGATAGAGAATTAATCTCAACATCAGATATCATTGCCGCAACATCATATTGGTTAAACCTTTTTGATAATGTTGGTTCTTTTGATGATGTAGATAATCTCGCTAATAGAAGGCTCCGTCTAACAGGTGAGTTACTCCAAAACGAATTCAGACAAGGTTTAATAAGACTTAGAAAGAATACAGTTGATAAGATGTCAACAAATGATGTTAAGGAAATGAACCCTAAGAACTTATTAAATGCTGCACCTCTACAACAAGTAATCAAAGCATTCTTTGGTTCTTCACAATTATCACAATTTATGTCACAAATTAACCCTCTTGATGAAATAACTCATAAGAGAAGAATGAGTGCCCTTGGTCCTGGTGGTATCACTAGAGATAGAGCTGGTATTGAAGTCAGAGACGTTCATCCTACTCACTATGGTAGAATCTGTCCTGTTGAAACACCAGAAGGACAAAACATCGGTTTAATTTCATCTCTCGCAACATACGCTAAAGTAGATAAATATGGTTTCATTATGACTCCTTACTTCAAAGTTGTAGATGGTAAAGTTACTGAAGAAGCAGTATATATGACAGCTGACGAAGAAGCTAAACACTATATCGCTGAAGCCAATACTGAACTAAATGATGATTTATCTTTCAAAGATAAAACTCATATTTATGCAAGACATGAACTAGAAACAGATATTTATACCGCAAAAGATATCGATTTTATGGATATTTCTCCAAAACAAATTATGTCGATATCTGCATCTTGTATCCCATTCCTAGAGCATGATGATGCAAATAGAACACTCATGGGTTCAAATATGCAACGTCAATCTATTCCACTAATTAAACCTGAAGCGCCATTTGTTGCAACAGGTATAGAATACAAGGCAGCCCATGACTCAGGTGCTGCATGTATCTGTGAAGCTGACGGTATTGTTACATATGTTGATGGTCAAACTATTAAAGTTAGAGAAGATGAATCAGGTTTTGAACATGTTTATAACTTAACTAAGTTCATGAGAAGTAACCAATCAACATGTATTAACCAAACACCTATTTGTGAAATTGGTGAAATTGTTAAGAAAGGCGATGTACTCGCAGATGGTCCTTCAATGGATAAAGGTGAACTTGCTTTAGGTAGAAATGTTGTTGTTGCATTCATGACATGGCAAGGTTATAACTACGAGGATGCAGTTGTAATGAATGAAAACCTCGTTAAGAATGACGTTTATACTTCTATTCATATTGAAAAGTATGAAGTTCAAGCACGTGATACAAAGCTTGGTAAAGAAGTAATCACAAGAGATCTCCCTCAAGCAACTGAGGCAATCCTTAAGAATCTAGATAGTCGTGGAATTGTTATTCCAGGAACTGTCGTTAAAGAAAATGATATTTTAGTAGGTAAACTAACACCTAAAGGACAAACTGAACCTTCTCCACAAGATAGACTAATGCAAGCTATCTTTGGATCTAAGTCAGACGACCATAAGAATACATCACTTAGAGTTCCTCATGGTGGTGGCGGTATTGTCCAAACAGTTAGACATTACACAAGACAAGAAAACAAGAGCTTAATGCCAAGTGTTGAAGAAGTTGTAAGAGTATATATCGTACAACGTCGTAAGATTCAAGTTGGTGATAAGATGAGTGGACGTCATGGTAATAAAGGTGTTATCTCAAACATCCTTCCACAAGAGGATATGCCATATTTAGAAGATGGTACTCCAGTAGATATTCTCTTAAACCCTCAAGGTGTTCCTTCTCGTATGAACTTAGGCCAAGTTCTTGAGATGCATCTTGGTATGGCATGCAAGAAACTCGGAGTTTTAGCCGCTACAGAAGTATTCGACTACTGTCGTGACGAGGACTTAAGAGAAATGATGAATGAAGCCCACATGACAAAAGATGGCAAGGTTACACTTTACGATGGAAGAACCGGTGAAGCCTTCGATAATCCTATCACTGTCGGTGTAATGTATATGATTAAACTAGACCACATGGTTGATGATAAATTACACGCAAGAAATACAGGTAGATATGTTCTTGTAACCCAACAACCTATCGGTGGTAAAGCCCAAAATGGTGGTCAAAGATTTGGTGAAATGGAAGTTTGGGCTCTTGAAGCATATGGTGCTGCATATACTTTAAGAGAAATGCTCACAGTTAAATCAGATGATATGCTTGGAAGAAATAAAGTATTTAAAGCTATCTCTACTGGTAGAGAAATTCCTGAACCAGGACTTCCTGAATCATTTAGAGTTTTCGCAAGAGAACTTAAAGCACTAGGTATTCACATAGAATTACTTCACAGTGAAACTGGCGAAAACGTTGTTAATCAAACTATAGTTGATCAAGATTCTGATGAATTCGTTCATAGAATTAATGGTCAAGAATAGGAGGTATGATATATGAGTAAAGAATATTCATGTTTTAAAATTAGATTAGCCTCTTCAGACGAGATTAAAGAATGGTCTTATGGTGAAGTTAAAAACCATGAAACCATCAACTATCGTACTCTTAAACCAGTAGAAGGTGGTTTATTTGCGGAAGAAATTTTTGGTCCTGTTAAAGATTATCAATGTGCTTGTACTAATAAGAGTAAAAAGAGCATTAACTATGAAAATAGAAAATGTCCTATTTGTGGCGTTGAAATCACATCAGCAAAAGTTAGAAGAGAAAGAATGGGCCATGTTACTCTTGAAGCTCCAGTAGTACACAACTGGTTCCTTGGTTCTAACCCTTCTAAAATCGGTAGAATTCTTGACATTAAAACATCTGAATTAAGAGAAGTCGTATATTATGCTTCATATATCGTAACTGAACCTGGTAGTGATACAGATCTTGAATTCAAACAAATCTTAACTCCAGCTCAATACGATATCGCAAGAGCTAAATATCATGGTAGATTTAAGGCACAAATTGGTGCTGAAGCTATTCAAACACTCCTAAAGAAATTAGATTTAGACAAGGAAATCGCTGATTTAAGAAGAGAACTAAAGAACTCATCTAAACAAATTAGAGAAAACGTTATTAAGAGATTAAGCGTATTAACTGACCTTAAGAACTCAGGCAATAACCCTGAATGGATGGTACTAGATATTCTTCCAGTACTTCCACCAGATTTAAGACCTATGGTGTCACTTGATGGTGGTAGATTCGCAACAACTGGTATTAATGACTTATATCGTAAGATAATTAACCGTAATAATCGTTTAAGAAAAGAAAAGGGTAAGATTACCCCAGCTATGATTCTTAATAACGAAAAGAGATTACTTCAAGTTGCGGTTGATGCTTTATTTGGTGGTAGTGCATCAAGTAGTAAAAAGACTGTGTCTGAGAAACACCCTTTAAAGAGTTTCGCAGATCAATTCAAAGGTAAACAAGGACGTTTTAGACAAAATCTCCTTGGTAAGAGAGTTGACTACTCAGGTCGTTCAGTTATCGTTATCGGTCCAAACCTCAAGATGCATCAATGTGGTGTACCAAGAGAAATGGCTTTAATTCTCTTTAAACCTTTCATCTTCAATGAACTCGTTCAATCAGGTGTTGCGACTAATGTACAAGGCGCAAAGAGATTATATGATAATAGAGACGCTAAGATTTGGGGAGCACTTGAAAAGGTAATCCTCGAACATCCTGTACTCTTAAACAGAGCTCCAACTCTACATAGACTTGGTGTTCAAGCGTTTGAACCAATCCTAATTGAGGGTAAAGCTATTCAACTTCACCCACTAGTATGTACAGCATTCAACGCTGACTTTGATGGTGACCAAATGTCTATTCACGTTCCACTATCAGAAGAAGCTCAAGCTGAAGCTAGAATTATGATGCTTGCATCTAACAACATCTTAAACCCAAGAAGTGGTAAACCTATCGTTACACCAGGACAAGATATCGTTCTTGGTAACTACTACTTAACTATGGAAAAGAAAGGCGATAAAGGTGAAGGAAGAGTATTTAAAGATATTGATGAAGCTGAAATGGCTTATTCAGAACATCAAATTACTCTTCATGCACGTATTGCGTTTAAAGTTTCTTCTCTACCATTTGTTTTCCCAGTAGAACATCAAAATGATTATATAATCACAACATACGGTAAGATATTATTCAACACAATCTTACATCCTCAATATCCATATGTTAATGAACCATCGGATGCAAATATTAAGGGTGAAACTCCTCATATGTATTTCGCTAAAGTTGGGACAAACATTAAGGAATTTATCAATGAACTAGATGCATCTAGAGCTCAAAAAGATTCAGAACATAGAAACGATGATACTCCTTATAGAGGAGATGGTTCAGTTAGACCATTCAAGAAGGGAACTCTTCAATCTATCATCGCAACTACATTCGCAAGATATAAAGTATCTGAAACTACTAAGATGCTTGATAGACTCAAAGATATTGGATATAAGTATTGTACAAAGAGTGGTATCACTGTATCTGCATTTGACGTAAATGTCTTCGCTGATAAACAAAAGGTTATCGAAAACGCTCAAACGAGAGTTGATAGATATAAAGAAGACTGGGAAAATGGTACTTTAACTGATAAACAAAGATATACACTTGTATGTAATCTATGGGCTAAAGTAAAAGATGATATGGTTAAATCAATTAAGATTGATATGGAAGACCATCATAATTTAAACTCTATCTACATGATGTACGATAGTGGCGCCCGTGGTGACGTTGGTACTTATACTCAGCTCGCTGGTATGCGTGGTAACCTAGCTAATGCAAAGAGCGAGACAATTGAAATCCCTGTAACTGCATGTCTTAGAGAAGGTCTTTCAATGCGTGAGTTCTTCATTTCAACCCATGGTTCAAGAAAGGGTTCAACCGATACCGCACTTAGAACTGCAGACTCAGGTTATCAAACAAGACAACTTGTTGACGTATCACATGATGTTGTATTAAGAGAATTTGATTGTGGCACTGATAAAGGCTTAAATGTTACCGCTATTATTGATAGTGAAGGAAAAGAAATTGAATCACTATACGATAGAATCCTAGGTAGATATGCATATAGAGATAATCTTGACCCAGTAACGGGTGAAGTAGTTCTTCATAAGAATCAATATATTGATGAAGAAGCAGTTAAGAAAGTTAGAGAACACAACCTCAAAGAAGTTGGCGTAAGAAGTGTATGTACATGTAACTCTAAGAGTGGTGTCTGCGTTAAATGTTATGGTAGAAACCTCGCAACTGCAAATGTTGCAGAAGTAGGTGAAACTGTCGGCGTTATCGCAGCTCAATCAATTGGTGAACCTGGTACCCAACTTACAATGCGTACATTCCACTCTGGTGGTCTTGCCGGTGGTGATATTACCACAGGTCTTCCACGTGTTAAGGAATTGTTCGGTGTTCACTCACCAAAAGGCGCAGCACTTATCGCAGCATTTGATGGTGATGTAAAGGTAAGTGGATCTCAAATCACAGTTAAAGGTCTTTATGATGAGCAAACTTATACCGTTAAAGCTGGTACTAAGATTTTAGTATCAACAGGACAACATGTTCATGCCGGCGACGCACTAACTCCTGGATCTAAGAATATAAGAGACCTACTAAGATACACAAATATTGAAACTGTTCAAAAATATATTTCTGAAGAAGTTCAAAAAGTGTATACAAAAGAAAATGTGCCAATCAATGATAAACACCTTGAAATTATCATTCGTCAGATGACAAGAAAATTAGTTGTTACTCTTGAAGGCGATACAGAATTAATCCCAGGACAACTTGTGACAAAACAAAGATTTGAAGAAGCCAATAAGAAAGCATTCGATTTAGGCCTAAAACCTGCGGTTGCTGTTCCTGTAGTTCAAGGTATTATTGATGCTGCACTTACATGTGAATCATTCTTATCAGCTGCATCTTTCCAACATACTACTAAAGTATTAACTGATGCTGCACTTGCTGGTAAGGTAGACTACTTAACTGGTCTTAAAGAAAATGTCATTATTGGTGGTATTATTCCTGCCGGTACTGGTATATTAACTGATAAGTCATTTGACTATGAAAAACCAATAGTACCAGAAAAAGAAAGTTTCAATAATTACGACTTTTAATTAAAACACATACCCCAATTCCTTCAAAAGAATTGGGGTATATATATTTAAAAGGGAGAGAAAATGAAAGAAAAAAATAAACTAACCCATGAACAAGAACTTGCGAGGAGAAAATGGAAAAAGACTTGGCTACCATTCTATTTAGTATATTATGTTGCGAATAAACTAATTATTCAAAGACCATTTAGACCAACTGTAGTAAAGAAGGATAAACTTCCAAGAAAGGGTGCTGCGATAGTTATATATAATCATATGTCTAGAGTGGATCACTCACTATTCCAAAATGCTACTTGGCCAAGAAGAATAAATATCCTTGCGGGATATGTTGAATTCTTTAGAAGCCATCTTCATTGGGCATTTAAACATAATCAAGTTATTCCGAAAAAAATCTATAGTAATGATATGGTTTCATTAAAAGCCATGAAATCTATCATTAAAGATAAAAAAGGTGTGGTATGTTTTTCACCTGAAGGTAATTCATCTATCTTCGGTAATGGTCAACCAATCGTCCCAGGTACTGCCCATTTCTTAAAACATTATGGTGTTCCAGTATACTTTCTCACTATAAAAGGAACATATCTCGTACAAAATAAAGTAGATAATAACTTAAGAAAAGGAAAGAGTGAATGCATTCTTGAATTAATGTTTTCACCAGATGATCTTAAAAACTTATCAAATGAAGAAATTACAGATAGAATTCATGATAAGTTAAGATTTGATGACTATGAATGGAATAAGGAAAAACATTATCGCTATGAACCAGCAGAAGGCACTGGTATGGCACATAATTTAAGTCATATCCTTTATAGATGTCCGAAATGCCACACTCTATTTTCTACCATAGATGACGGGGATATTGTAAAATGTAACCATTGTGGATTAACTGCCCATATGGACAACTATTACACATTTAAAGTAGAAGGAAAAGAATTTAAAAACATCACCAAACCAACTGATTGGGTAGACCTTGAAAGAATAGATGTTATTAAAGAAATAAGAAAAAATAAAGACTTCTTTAGGGAATACAATGTTGTATTAGGTGGTATTCCAAAATACGAGTGGTTAGAAAACTACGCCACATCATATCCTATTGGAGAAGGAGTATTTAGAGTAGATCACACTGGTGTATCATTTAAAGGCACTAAGGATGGAGAAGATTATAGTTTCTCATTATCTTATAAGGAAATATATACTTTATCTTTTGAAACTGATGCAACCGCATTTGATATATTCGTAAATGGAGTATTCCATGAGTTTACTCCAAAGAATCCTCAAGAATCAATTTATTTACTTCATCTAGTTCAAGAAATGCATAGACTTCATGTGAATACATTTAAGAATTTTAAATGGAATGAATATATGTATGATGGACTAGAAACAAAAGAAGAAGCATAAAATATAAAGGCGATTAGACAGACTAGTCGCCTTTATATTATATACATGTATTAATTAATAGTATTTCTTCCTTCAAGTGCTTTCATTATTGTGGTTTCGTCATTATATTCAAGTGATGAACCAACTGGCATACCATAAGCTATTCTTGAAACTTTTGTCTTATCTTTTAAAAGCCTTGCCAGATAAAGGGCAGTAGTTTCACCCTCAACTGTAGCACTTGTTGCGACAATTACTTCAGATACACTATCTTTTTCAACTCTATTGAGTAAAGTATCTATATTTAATTCCTCAGGACCAATACCGTTAAGTGGCGAAATAACGCCATTTAACACATGATATAATCCGCTGAATTCATTGCATCTTTCAATTGCGATTACATCTTTTGGTTCTTCAACAACAAGTACTATACTTTTATCTCTTATAGGGTTTTCACAGATATCACAGATATAATTATCGGTTAAAAAACCACATTTTTCACATCTCTTAATAGATTTAATACCTGATAAAGAAGAGATGAATGAATCAATTTTTTCATCATTCAATGAATTAAGAAGTGAATATGCATATCTTTCTGCAGTTTTTCTTCCAACGCCAGGAAGTCTCATAAAGGAATTAATAAGAGATTCAAGTGATTTAGGATACATCACTTCTAATTTCCTCCTCATCATTATCTTCTTTTGATGTACTTCGCATAAAATCTTCTTTTAGGATAGAATCAAGGAAAGGAAGTCCTTCAGGTGATGACATAAGTTCAAGCATATCTGCGTTCATTAAATTCTTTGAGTTATTAATTACTTCAAGAACTGCATTTTCAACTTCTTTAGGACTAACATCAAAAAGACTATCTCTATTGATTTTTAGTGATTTAAAATTACCATCACCAGTAAATACTAGTGTTACAAGACCATCACTAGATTTAATTACATGTGTTTGTTTCTTTAGGTGTTCTTGAAGAGCTTGTATACTTTTTGAGTCCATTATTTCACCTCAAGTTTATCTCCAAATAAGGAGAGTACGTCTTTATATTTTTCATCATTAATAATATCTTCTTTCTCGTCCCATTTAAATCCCTCAATATAAATAGGAGTAAGATTGATAAAGGATTGAATAGAAGATGCGTGATTTGATCTATATATTTTCACAAATTCATCTGAAACAGTTTTCCATATATCATGTGGTAAAGCTATATAATCCATATCATAACCAAGATAATCACTAATTAATTTCTTAACCCCATCTTTATTGTCCCTACTATTTAAGAGATTACAGTATCCTAATGCATTAAATGAAATAATCATAAAATCTTTTGAACATGCTTCAAGAGTTCCATCCTCAAGCATAAGTCCATATTTATTATTATCAGTGCCTTTCTTTGATTTAACCAAATCTTTCCAACTATTTTTGATGGATTCTTTTAATACCTTATTGGCATTATTTAAGACGTTTTCAACGATATGAATATCAAATGAACCTTTAGATTTATCAATTGGTTTTTCTTTCTTAGTAAGTTCCGTAGGAATTTCTTCTAGTTCATTACTACTATCTTCAATAATTGGTTCTGCCTCATGAGTTTTCTCTTTAATCTCAACTAACTTCTCTTCTTTAGACTCAACTGCTAGGATAGGCTTTTCTTCAACTGCCTTAGGTGTTTCTTTAGTCTTCTTATCCTCAAATTTAGGAGAAGAAGTAACGACTTTTTGCGAATCACGAACTACCATGAAACCGCCATTATCAGCCATTTTAATCAAAGCAAGTTCCATATATAATTTTTTATTATCAGCATATCTCATGTCAACTACAGTCTGAGATAATACATCTATATATCTATATAGGTCTTGGTTAGTTAGAGAATTAACTAAAGTGATAAATGCATCTGAATCATATCCAGTTTTATTTATTTTCTTTTCTACATTTTTAATAACAAGAATATCTTTATAGAAATCAATTAAACCATTGATTATTTTTGGAATCTCTTTGCCTACTCTTAGAAGATCATCTAAAAGATTAATAGCTTCAAGTGAATTTGAATTCATGATTGAGGTCGCAAGACTAATAATCATATCACTAGATATTTTTCCTGATACTTGAAGGACGTCGCTTAAGGTAATGTGTTCATTTCTTGAATATGCGCTACATTGATCAAGAAGAGATAGTGCATCACGTAGTCCCCCTTCTGCGATATCAGCGATATTGAGTAGTGCGTCTTCATCTATATCTATTAGTTCACTAGCGCAGACAGTTCTTATTCTTTTCTTTAATTCGTCTTTTGAAATTAGATGGAATTCGAATCTTTGGCATCTTGATTGTATAGTCTCAGGTACTTTTTGAAGCTCTGTGGTACAAAGAATGAATATTACATGTTTTGGGGGTTCTTCAAGAGTTTTAAGAAGGGCATTAAATGCTTGAGTAGTTAGCATATGAACTTCATCAATTATGTATACTTTATATTTGCATAATGAAGGCAAGTATTTTACCTTATCTCTTAAATCTCTAATTTCATCAACACCATTGTTTGATGCAGCGTCAATCTCTATAATATCAGAAATAGATGAATCACTAATACCACTACATATTTCGCAATGACCACATGCTTCACCATTCTTCATATTAGGACAATTAACGGCTTTAGCCATAATCTTTGCGATACTTGTCTTGCCTACACCTCTTGGGCCACTAAAAAGGTAGGCATGGGAAACACGCTCTTCCATAATTGCGTTGCGAAGAGTTCTAGTGATATGTTCCTGATCACATACTTCTTTGAATGTTTGAGGGCGATATTTTCTATATAAAGCTTTATAACTCATATCTATTCCTCCCCTTCTTTCATGTTACTAATAAATTCTTTTTCAACTTTTTCTTTTCTCTTTCTTTCTGTGAATGTAACTAAATATTCCATAGCTTCTTTTTCTTTAGTTCCTTTATCAAATTTACGAAGAAGAAGCAGATATGACTTATTCTCAGTTTCACCATTCTTATATATTTCATATAAGGTATTAAGGCAACCTTGGAATTTAACATTTGACCTAAAATGTCTAAAATCCTCTACATTAAACTTTCTTGTCTTGTTTAACTCAATACCAATTTCATCAATAAACTTATCGTATGCTTCTTTGCTATCTGAAGCCTCTTTATTCTTTTTAGTTCTAAGGCGTCCCATCGCAAGATCTATAATTACAAATACCATAGTAAAAATTAAAGGGAAAACAAAGAGCATTAATAAATCTAGTAAGTATTTGCCAAGAAGAAATGTCCTATTTTTATATAAAAAGATAGAAAATTCATTTGCCCACACACCTTTTACATTGATGCTTGCGGAAATAAGATACGTATCTCTTGCGTGAGACACTATCATTATAATGACCATAAATACAAATACCATTAAAAAAGTTATTAGATAATATTTGAACGTTCCTCTCTTCATAAAAATCACCACATCCTCTATCTAATTATACACTAGATAAGGCCTCTTATGTTATAATTTATTCATAAGGTTATGAATAATTATGATACAATTTGCGCTATTTCAACATCTCTTGGAAAAAGCGCCATCAACATTATTCGCTTGTCTGGTGAGGACTCAATCGAGATTGCATCTAAGATAATAAGTGGTGTTGATATTAGAAAAAAAGAAGGTGGGACAATCACCCATGCATATATTAAAGAAAATGGAAACTATATCGATGAAATATTAGTTTCAGTTTTTAGAGCGCCTAAATCATATACCGGTGAAAATTTAGTTGAAATTAATACTCATGGTGGGGCGTATGTCACAGAAAGAGTATTCGATATGCTTATATCACTTGGCGCTCGTGTTGCTCTTCCTGGCGAATTCACAAAAAGAGCTTTTATGAATAACAAGATGGATTTAACTAGCGCAGAAGCCGTAATGGATATAGTAAACGCTAATACTAGGAAATCCCTAGATTTAGCGAATAAAGCATTACATAGAGATATCTATAATTTAGTTCACGAATTAAGAGGTAATATTATGGATATTCTTCTTCAAATAGAAGTTAATATCGATTACCCTGAATATGAAGATGAAATAGAAATATCTCATGAGAAAGTTAAACACGACACATCTATGTTAATTGATAAAATAACTGATTTAATTGATAAGGCGGAAGTAATGAGAGTTTACAAGGAGGGTATTAAAACTGTCATCCTTGGAAAACCTAATGTAGGTAAATCGTCTCTTCTTAATGCTTTATTAAATCAAAATAAAGCCATTGTAACTAATATTTCTGGTACTACAAGAGATATAGTTGAAGGAAAAATTAATATTGGGGGTGTGGTCTTACATCTTCTTGATACTGCGGGCGTAAGAGACACCGATAATCCTATTGAGCTAATTGGTATTGAGAAGACAATGGAAGTACTAAATGAAGCTGAATTAGTTCTTCTTGTATTAGATACATCAGCTCCTCTTGATGCGCAAGATTATTCTCTTCTTGAAATGACTAAAGATAAAAAGAGAATAATCATAGGCAATAAGATTGACTTACATGGGAAACTAGATATTGTGGATATTGTGAATGTATCATCAGTTACTAAAGCTGGAGTAGATGATTTAAAGAAAAAGATAATCAAATTATTTATCGATGAAGATATGGAAAAAGATACAGAAGTAGCCATTTCTTCCACAAGACATATAGGATTGCTTAAAGAAGCACTCTCTTCGCTTAAGGATGCATATGAATCAGAAAAAGAAGGTTTATATCTAGATATGCTTGAAATAGATTTTAAAAAAGCATATACATCTTTAGGTCTTATTACTGGAGAAGAAGCCACAAGCGATATTGTGGATGAATTATTTAAAAAGTTTTGTCTTGGAAAATAGTTATTATATAATATAATAGTTATACAAACTAAGAGGTATAGAGTATGAATGATAACGCTGGATTTATGAAAAGAAGTTTTGCTGCCCTAATTGATCTTGCACTTGTTATTTTGGTAGCGTGGCTTTTATTTTTATTCCCATTTAAAATGATAATAGGAAACTCAATTCATGAGGATTATAAGAATATATTTATTGAACCTTACAACGTGGTCTCAGAAAAATATAGTGGTACTACAACATTTTTAGGTACCACTACTTTGGGTATATATTCCGTTATTAATTCATGTGCTGATGAAAAATTATCTCAGTTTAATGTAGAAGGATCAAAAGTTATTACTTTTAGAGAGTATGTGGAAAGCGCTAATTCTAGCGCAAGAGGACATGCGCTAGAATTACTTAATTCCGCAAGCAATGAATTTAGTGCTGATACACCAGTAGAGGAACAATTTGCCTCAAGACTTTACGCTGTATATATGAGATTAAACAATATTTATCTTGTTGAAAAAGAATATAAAGAATCAGACGATGGAAGATATTATGATGATATTCTTGCCTCAGGTGAAATTAATAAAGACGAATATGACTTACTAGTTAATACATATCTTACTACTCTTGAAAATGAATATATTAATAATCTTGAAATCTTATTTAATACTGTACTTGTATTTGAAAAAACAAATCCAGATGTTAATATAACTCGAACTCTTGGATATAATAATCTATATGATGAGTTTTATGCTTTAACAAAAAAGAAACCATCTGATTTATCAGGTGAAGTAACTGAAGCTGACATTACCAAGATAGTTAACAAAATTGATTCATATTATCAAAAAGAAGAAAGAATTTTTAGAATGAATGAATCAATTAATGAAGAAGAAATATATGTATATGGCGTTGATGCTCACTATGTAGTTTATTATGACGCAGTTTATAATCAAACAATCGAGCAACTTCCATATTCTGATTATTATAATTTATATTCTACATGGACTGTAATCTATGCCCTTGGTATGTTTATAGTACTATTCTCAATCTATACTATGTCCTTTAGAGGATATACACTTGGAAGAAGAATATCTAAGATTTATCTTGTGAGCGGATCATCTCCTGATAGATGTAATCCAGCTCTTGCATTCCTCCACGACGTAGTATTTAGATATCTATATATTCTTGTGATTGGTATGTGGTCTTTAATATTCGCTCTAATAGCATTTATTATATTTATAATAGTGGACGCTATTATGATGAAGGTGTGGAAGAGAAAGACTCTAAGAGATATCATTACAATGACAAGAGTAATCAACGCATAAGAAGCGATATCGAAGTGGTCATAACGAGCCTGACTCGAAATCAGGTAGCCGTCAAAGGCTCGAGGGTTCGAATCCCTCTCGCTTCGCCACGCTTGAAAAACACTCGCTACTAAATCGCTGCTCGTTGAGCAAAAGATGAGTAAAAGCGAGTTTTTTTATTTCGTTTTTAATTTGGATTGTGAAAACTTGATAAAGCACGACACAAAAACGAGAATTGATGTATACGTCAAAATTCAACACGTATTATAAAAAAGATAATCAAATGTTATAGTTTAAATTTGCTATAATAAATGATTATCTTTTTTGTTTAATCCGCCAATTTCCGCCGGTGGGATTAGAACTCTACC
>CAJOMC010000005.1 GCA_905235635.1 uncultured Bacilli bacterium
ATTTATATTTTCTAATACATTCTAATTTGAATTCTTTTGTATAACGCATATGAAAAGTGAACCTCCAAAGTTGTGGTCCAACTTTTTCAGTTCACTTCAGGCCTCAACCTTCTTCATATTTATGAAAAAGAAACACAATGCGCTTATTGCTGAAAAAGAAAGATTGAGCAATATAGAAGAAGATTGCTTAAAACCACTTGAACTTGAAATAGATAAAAGGATTTTTGATACATATATTAGTATTTTAGATAAAACCAACAGAATATGTTACAAAGAAGATGCATTATGTGATGGAAAACGTGACTTTTCTTATGATTTTTGTTCATATATAGTTAGAAAACAATATAATGGCAAAACATATTACAAAAGTTTTGATGACTTTTATAATCATTTTTTTTGTATACGAATTTAGTCTACATCACTTAGAAGAAAAAATGTTGGAAAAAGAAAAATACGACGAGCATCAACCATTAGAATTTAATCTACACATCAACGGCGTGCTTCACCAAAAAGAATATAAAAATAAATTAGAAAATGTTATTAACAGCATGCCAAATATACCTGAAACGATAATCGAACAAAGGGAAAGAGATTTTTATAGATATATGAATTATTTGCGTGAGGAAGAAAAGAGGTTGCAAAGGGAAGAGCAAAAGTGGCAACGTGAACACGCAAACGAGCAAATTTATCCTGGTGGTCCTACTTACGCCCAGATGGATGACTCTTTTGGTGCGTGGCAGAGAAAACATGGATATGATGATAGTGATTACGATGATTATGATGGTGGCTTCGATCCTGGAATTGGATAATAAAGCATATTTAACAACTCAAGTAATACTCAACAGTGCTTGTGTACTATCCTTTAATGTCGAGGAGCTATTATGCAATTCGCGCTAGATAAGAACAATAAGAAAGTACATATTGATAACACTATTAGGAGTGAAGATTATTTTTGCCCTTGTTGTGGTAGCAAGATGGTTTTAAGGATGGGTGATATAAGAATCCATCATTTTGCTCATCCAAGTGATAGTATTTGTAGAGATACTTGGCATTATGATATGACCGAGTGGCATTACGAATGGCAAAATAGATTTCCAAAGGAATACCAAGAAATTGTTAAAACTAAAGATGGACAAAAGCATAGAGCTGATGTTTTAATTGAATCTGAAAAGGTTGTATTTGAATTTCAACATAGTCCATTATCTCCAGATGAATTTGAGGATAGAAATAGTTTCTATAATTCATTAGGATATAAAGTTATTTGGATATTTGATGTTGAAGAGCAATATCAAAACGAACAAATAGAAAATTATAGGTCTAATCTATGGAGTTGGAAAAGGCCAAAAAGAACATTTGATTATTATGATTGCAAGAATAAGTTAGTTCAGTTATATCTACAATTAGATAATTCTGATCTAATAAAGGTAACTTGGTGTACTGATGATTATGGATTATCAAAATTTGCTACTGATGGTTATGGTTATGATGAGGAATCAATAGTTCATATGTTTGATGATGACAAAAAGCAAAATGAACCTACTGAATGTAAATTATCTGAATTGTTTGATAAGATGATTCAGCTGAATTCTCGCGACCATACAACTTATTATTTTGGATGTCCAATATCTTCAACACATAAGTGTGCAAATTCAAACATTGATATACCAGATGAGAAGTTCGATGAGATTATGCCCTGTATGGAATGCAAATATCAATGTGAAAGTTATGATTATTGTAACTATGTACCAATATGTAAAAAGAGATTTTTGGATTTAAATCTTGATGGAAATACAAACGTAAAAGTAGAATCTAGAGATAAAAATGGATTTATTAATAAGATATCTTATTTGAAAGATAATAAGAGGATATACATTGATATGCCGACATTCCAACAAAATATAACTAAGGATGTATATACTTTATGGGAAGAGAACCATTGTACTGTAGCTACATTTAGGAATGTAAGAACTGGTTTTTATATTAGAATTTGTAAGAATCCAAAAGAACAAAAATATAAGTATGGAAAGGTCTATGGATGCTTCTCAAAAGATAAGTATTCATTTCCAAAAACATCATCTGAATTGTATGGAGTAGATAGACCAGAATGGGTGCTAGACTGGTTTAAGTAGTATTTGTCAGCACTACAATAGTCGCACACCCTAAAAAATAGGGTTTTATCAGCACTTATATTAACTGCACACATGTTGAAACTGTAATTTCATTAACCTTATGCAATCAAGGACAATCATTTCAATACCTATGCTATAATATCACTATAGAGGAGATAAAACATAATGAGCACATTTGATAAAGTAATAAGATGGATAGTCACAGTATTCTTTGGACTATTATTACTCGCATGTATAATAGGCCTTATTAGAATGTTTTTATTTGATGGATATTCAAAAGAAGGTTTCACAGTATATATGATATGTATACCAATATTTATTGTGATTACTGGATATAATATCTTATGCTTAGTTCAAGAAAGAAACATTATACTTGATCTAATAAGAGGAAGAAGACGTTAATAATAAAGAGTATAATAGTAAAAGGGATTAATCTGATGGTTAATCCCTTTTACTTTCTTTAACTATAAATCATGTCTATTTCCCACAGATAATATTAATAAATAAGATTAACTATGGTAAATAGACAATAATAAACCATTAATCATAGTATTATCTCTATACATCTTTCTCACATTTCTAAAATAAATTACTTTAATTTATTAAAATAATTTATAATAATAAATGTAACTAGTGATATTGAATTAGTAACTATTGATGCTTTTATAGGGAGAACCATTATAGTGGAATTGGTTTAAAGATAGATATGCGAAGCTCTCAATTGAAGTTATAAGGTTTAGCCCCTATATAAGCTATAAGTAAGCAATTAAAGTGCTATGGAAGTCCATAGAATTAAGGTGGTACCGTGGGATAAATCTCACCCTTAAGAATATATGGGCTTTTTATTTGGAGGAAAAGAGATTATGAAATACATGAAGGCATCTGAAATTAGACAAATGTGGTTAGATTTCTTCTTAAGTAAAGGACATAAGATAGAAGAAGGCGCATCACTCATTCCATCTGATGATAAGTCACTCCTTTGGATGAACGCTGGTGTTACACCACTTAAGAAATATTTTGATGGTAGGGTTAAACCAGTTAACCCTAGAATTTGTAATGCTCAAAAATGTATAAGGACAAATGATATAGAAAATGTGGGTAAGACATCACGTCATCATACCTTCTTTGAAATGCTTGGTAATTTCTCTATAGGAGATTACTTTAGAGATGAAGTAATCCCTTGGGCTTTTGAACTACTCACAAGTGATAAATGGTTCCAATTCCCTAAAGAGAAATTATATATCACCTATTATCCAGATGATATAGATACTCTAAATAAATGGGTAGAAGCAGGTATGGATAAATCACATTTAATACCTTGTGAAGGTAACTTCTGGGAAATAGGTGAAGGTCCATGTGGGCCTGACACCGAAATCTTCTATGATAGAGGAGAAAAGTATGGTGATATATCTCCAAATGCAATAGGTGATGAAATAGAAAATGATAGATATATTGAGATATGGAATATAGTATTCTCTCAATATAATTCTGATGGATCAGGTAAAAGAAATACCTATAAACTCTTACCTAGTAAGAATATAGATACAGGCTCTGGCCTTGAAAGATTATCTTGTATCATGCAGGAAGTTGAAACCAACTTCGACACAGATCTCTTTATGCCTATTATAAGAAAAGTAGAAGAATTATCAGGTAAGTCCTATAATGGAGATGAATCATTTAAGATAATCGCAGATCATATGAGGACAGTAAGATTTGCGCTCTCTGATGGTGCACTCTTCTCAAATTTAGGACGTGGCTACGTCCTAAGACGTCTTTTAAGACGTGCCGTTAAACACGGAATCTCACTAGGTATAAAAGAACCATTCTTATATAAACTAGTTGATATAGTAGATGAAGAGATGGGTGATTTCTATCCTAATCTTTATAAGACTAAAGATTTAACTAAAAAGTTAATAGAAGCCGAAGAGATTAAATTCTTTAACACTATTGAAGGTGGTCTTATAAATCTAAATGAAATCATCTCTAAATCAACAACTAAAACAATCAGTGGTAAAGATGCATTCTTACTCTTTGATACATTTGGCTTCCCTCTAGAACTCACTGAAGAATACGCAAAAGAATTAGGATATAGTGTAGATAAAGCTGGTTTTGATGAAGAGATGAATAAACAAAAAGAAAGAGCAAGATTTTCTCAAAACAATCAAAATGCCTTTAAGAGCCAAAATGCTTTATATTTAAACTTTAAAGATGAATCTATCTTCACTGGATATGAATCATTATATGAAAAAGCAAAAATTATTAAAGTATTTGAAGGTGGTATCGTAACTGATAAAACACCACTATACGCAGTATGTGGTGGTCAAGTAGGTGATACTGGTGTAATTATTAAAGATAATGAAAAATATCCTATTACTGATACCTTAATGCTTCCAAATAAGCAACATTTAATGGTTGTTGAAAACCCTATGCTTTTTAGTGAAGGTGATATAGTAGAACTATATGTTGATAAAGAAAGAAGAGCACAGATCACTAAAAACCATAGCGCAACCCATCTCTTATTTAAAGCATTAAGAGAAGTAGTCGGTGACCATACCTCTCAACAGGGTTCAGAAGTATCTGAAGATTATTTAAGATTTGACTTTAACAACTTTGAATCTCTAAAAGATGAAAAGATTTTAGAGATTGAAAGACTTGTAAATGAATATATTCAAGGTGGATATACACAAGTCACTAAAGAGATGACTATTGATGAGGCTAAAGAAAGAGGCGCTATCGCTGAATTTGGTGAAAGATACTCAAGTTTAGTTAGAGTAGTTGATCTTGGTGTAACACTAGATGTATGTGGTGGAACACACGTTAAAAACACAAAAGATATAGAAAGATTTATGTTACTCCCTCTTTCATCCATCGGTTCAGGAATCTACCGTGCCCAAGGTTTAACCTCATCTAACCTAGATAAAGAAAGAAAATATCTAGAAGGATATTTTAGTGATAGAGAAAAACTTATTAATAAGATTAATAATCTAAAGAATTTGGCTATATCTCGCGGTTTATCAGTTAGAGATATAAATATAAAAGAATATGAACTAAAAGGAACTTACGCAGATATTATTAATCTAAGATTATTAAATAAAGAACTTCAAGAAGAAGCTAAATCACTAGAAAAAGAAGTTAACCAAGCACTAGATAAATTATCGGTTAAGTCATTTGATGAATATTTAAAATATATAGATGATAAATCTAATGCCTTAATATTATTAGATAACTTTGATAAAGGAAAGATTAGAAATCTCGCAGATTATTTATCTGATAATACAAGTGGTGTAGTAGTATTAATCAATGATGTAGAAGATAAACTCCAAGTAGTAATTAAATCAAAGAATTCTAGTATTGATGCATCACAATTACTTAAAACTACCTTATCTAAATATAATGGCAATGGTGGTGGAAAAAGTGACTTCGCTCAAGGAAGCGTTCCAACAAACCTTTCTAAAGATGCTTTATATAATGACTTTAAGGAGGTGCTTTTATGAGAATAATGGGACTTGATTTAGGTGATAAAACGCTAGGTGTAGCGATTTCTGACCCCACAGGATTCTTATCTACTGGATATCCTACCATTAGATTTAAATCAAGAGATTATAGTAGTGCCCTTGATGGTCTAGCTAAATATATTACCGATTATCAAGTAGAAAAGATTGTGTTAGGTCTTCCACTTAATATGGATGGTTCATGTGGCCACCAAGGAGAAGCATCAAAAACTTTTAAATTACTACTTGAAGAAAGATTTCATCTTGAAGTCATCCTTCAAGATGAAAGATTAACTACTAAAATGGGACTTCAGAATATGATATATTCTAATAGTTCTAAGAAACAAAGAAAAGAAGATATTGATATGGAGGCTGCACGTGTCATCCTTCAAAATTATTTAGATAAAGAGAGGTATAATAAAAAATGATAAAAGACGCTGATGAATTATTATATATAACTAATCCAGATACAGGTAAAGAAGAACCTTATAGATTATTAACTGAAATAGAAAAAGAAGATACAAAAAAGAAGTTTGTATTTTACTGTCCTATCACAGATGATTTTGATACTGTATATTGCGCTGAATCTATTACACTTGAAGATGGTTCACTAGAACTAAGAGATGTAGTAGATGCTGATGATATGGCATTCTGTGAAGAAGTATTTGAATCTCTTCAAGATGAAATTGATGCGATAGAATTATCTGATGAAGATGATAAAGAAGAAGATCAATAGTAATAAATAATTATGTTTAATGAATTAAAGGAGTACGCAAAAAAGAATAATGTTCCAATCATCAAAGATGATTCTTTAGACGTACTCCTTTCTTTAATTAAAGATAATAATGTTAAAAGCATATTAGAATTAGGCACTGCGATAGGATATTCTTCTCTTTCTATGGCATCCTTAAATATTCCTATCACTACAATAGAAAGAAATGAAATAATGTATAATGAAGCCATAAAAAATATTACTAAATATGGTTTTAGTGATTTAGTTGAAGTAGTATTTATGGATGCGCTAGAATATACTCCTAATAAATCTTATGATTTAATATTTATAGATGCCGCAAAAGCTCAAAATATTAAATTTGTGGAGAGATTTACTCCCTTTTTAAATAAGGGTGGGTTAATTGTCATTGATAATATTAATTTTCATGGGCTTAAATCGACAGATACAGGAATATCAAAGAATTTAAGATCAATGCTTAAAAAGATAGAAGCTTTTAAAGAATATATTATGAATAATCCTTTATTTGATACATATTTCTTAAACGTAGGAGATGGACTATCTATCTCAAGGTTAAAATAGATGAAATTATTTGTGGAAATAAAATCTAGGGAAGAACTTAATACTATTAATTCATATGGATACGTTATAAGTGTATCTAGCGTTTCATCATCTCCATTTAATATCACGCTAGATGATGCACTAGATATACTTAATAACTCAAATGGTAAAAATATCTATCTTAAACTTAACCTTTTATACCATGATAAAGACTATCCTATAGTACTTGATTATGTAAAGAAGATGTATCCAATGTTAACTGGAATTATCTTCCAAGATTTAGGACTTGTCACACTCTTTGAACAAAATAATATTAAACTAGATTTAATATATGATCCAGGCACATTTAACACGGTATATGAAGACACCTTATTCTTTAAAGATACATCTATTTCAACTATCTCTTTATCAAGAGAAATATCTTTAAGTGAAATAGATGCATTCTTAAAGAATAAGAAAGAAATGTGTTATTTATATCACGCATATGGACATATGCTTATGTTTTATTCTTTAAGAAAACATTTCACAAATTTTAGACTACATGAAGAATCATTTCCAATTATTAAAGATGACTATAATGTATATCTAAAAGAAGAGACAAGAAATGAATTTTACCCTGCATATGAAGATAAGCACGGATTCTTTATCTATAGAGATGAAGTAATTAATATATATAAGTATATAGATCATTTTGATAATATAGATTATTTAATGCTTGATAGACCATATATTAGTGATAGTGAATATAAAGACACTATTAGTCTTTATAATGGGTTAATAGATTACACTGAATATAAAAAGAAATATCCTGATCAAACTGATGGATATTTCTTTAAAGTTATGGGGGTAAAACCCAGATGAAAAAGATAGAGTTATTACTTCCCGCAGGAAATATAGAAAAACTTAAATATGCGATTACTTATGGCGCTGATAGTGTATATGTAGGCGGAAAGATATTATCACTCCGCGCTCAAGCATCTAACTTTTCTTTAGATGACATTAAAGAAGCATGTGAATACGTCCATAAATATAATAAGAAGATATATGTGACAGTAAATGTCATCCCAAGAGAGAGTGAGATAGCTCTTGTGAAAGATTATTTAATTAATCTTGAGAAGCTTGGGGTAGATGGAATAATAGTATCTAGTCCATCTATTATAAAGACCGCAAAAGATAATACCCATCTTCATGTATCTATTTCAACTCAAGCATCTACTTCATCTTTACATTCTACATTATTCTATAAATCGCTAGGCGCAGATAGAGTGGTTCTATCCCGTGAACTATCACTAGATGAAATAGAATATATAAGAGAAAATACTGATACAGAGCTTGAAGTATTTATTCATGGGGGCATGTGTTCAGCCTATAGTGGAAGATGTACTCTATCTAATTATTTCTCTTTAAGAGATGCGAATTCTGGTGGATGTGCTCATTCTTGTAGGTGGAATTATGATGTCTATAAAGATGGAGTTAAACTTAATAAAGAGTTCTTTAGAATGGGTTCCAAAGACCTTGTATCTATAAGTGAAATAAAAAGATTAGTAAATATGGGAGTAGAATGTCTTAAGATTGAAGGAAGAATGAAATCTATAAGCTACATATCTACTGTAGCTTATACATATAGAAGATTAATAGATGACATCTATTCAAACAACTTAAGACCTTATGAATATTATGAATATTTATTAGGGGACGCTCAAAATAGAGAAGCTGCATCAGGTTTCTTAAACCATGAGGCAGGGCTTAATGAAACACTATATGTATCAAGTGATTCTGAAGCTAATAAGAACTTCCTTGGAATAGTATTATCATGTGATAAAGATAATACTATTACCCTAGAGGTTAGAAACTATTTCACTGATAATGAAGATATTGAAGTATTATCCCCAGGAGAAGATCTAAAGATATCTAAGATAAGCGAATTATCTAAAGAAGGTGAAAGGGTGGATGCCGCAAGGCATGCGCTTGAGATAGTAACTTTTAAATCTATTATTCCTTTAAAAGAAGGTGATTTAATAAGGAGGAAAAAATAAAGATGAAAACTGTAACTATTGCGATCGCAGGTGGATCTGGTAGTGGTAAAACTACTGTAGTCAATAAATTACTTAGTCATTTTAAGAAAAAAGAAGTAAGAGTATTAAGACTAGATGACTATTATAAGAAATCAGATTTACCATTCGATGAAAGAGTAAAGGTAAATTATGACCATCCAAATTCAATAGATTTTGATTTATTTATTTCTCAACTTAAAGATTTAAAAGAAGGAAGAGCAATAGATAAACCTATCTATGACTTTCAAATCTATAATAGATTAGATGAGAAAGAACATATAGAACCATCACCTATTATCCTACTTGAAGGAATCTTAGTCCTTGAGGAAGAAGAACTTAGAAACTTAAGTGATATAAAGATATATGTCGATACTGATTCAGACTTAAGATTTATAAGAAGACTTCTCCGTGATACAAAAGAAAGAGGAAGAAGCCTTGAATCAGTAGTAGATCAATATCTTAAAACTGTAAAACCGATGCATGAAGCATTTGTCGAACAGACCAAGAAATACGCAGATATTATTATTCCTAATGACTTTAGTCATAATGTTGCGGTTGATATAGTCGAGACAAAGATAAAAGAAATATTAAATAAAGATAAAGAATAAATAGTATATAATCTTAAATAAGGAGTAAACATAGACATGAAAAAACTAATGATTTTAGGTGGTACCGGATTCCTTGGCTACCACACAGCACTTGAAGCTTTAAGAAGAGGATACGAAGTAGGATCTATCTCACTTGATGATGTAAATCTTGAGGGCTGGTATCCCAAAGAAGTAGAGGTTAAACATACAGATTTATTTGAGATATCTGAAGATGATTTAGTTGAAATGATTAAAGGGTATGAATATATGGTATATTCAGTAGGTCCAGATGATAGAGAAACGCCTTTGGCTCCAGCATACGATTTCTTCCACAAACATTTAGTGGAAGACTCAGCTAAATGTTTTAGAGCGGCTGAAAGAGCGGGAGTTAAGAAAGCTGTAGTATTTAATTCATATTTTGCATATTTTGATAGAGTTCATCCAGAACTTAAACTTGGCGAATATCATCCATACGTGAGGGCAAGACTAGAACAGGCAGCTTTACTCAACGAGCAAAAGAAAAATATGGAAGTAGTAGTACTTGAGCTCCCTTATATCTTTGGGGCAATGCCTGAAAGAATTCCACTATGGAAAAATGTATTCCTTGACAGATATGCATATGGTAAAAAGGTAATATTCTTCCCTAATGGCTCAACTACTATGATAGCTGTAGAACATATTGGTGAAGCTGCGATTGGTGCGCTTGAATATGGTAAAGATGGCGAAAGATATCCAATTGGTGATGAAAACCATACATTTGATTTTATGTTAACTGAAATGACAGGACACGTCCTTCCAAAACCTAAAAAGATAATCCACCCAGCAGCATGGATGTGTGGACTAGGTGGACAAGCTGTCGCAAACAAAGAAAAAAGACAAGGCAAAGAACCAGGACTTAACTTTAAAATGGTTATGAGAGATGTGATGTCTAAACATGATATAGTAATTGAAGAAGAAGTAATGAATGAAGTAAATAAACTTCTTCATATAAAAAGAGGTGGACTTAAAGAAGCTATCCATAAGACAATGGATAGATGCTACCCTAATGGTTCATTTAAATAATAAATAAAGCAACCTTTTTTGAGGTTGCTTTATTTAATCATAATTAGTATTTTTGTAGTAAAATAAGGTATATAATAAAACATTTATTAAATATAGGGGGGACTAATAATATTAATATGTTTGACTTTGCGAAAGTAATTTTTAAATTCTTTGGCGATGGATCAGATGAAGCTATGAATAGAGTTAAAGAGATAATCGTAAGAGATACATCTAACTTTAACTGGACATTTATCTTTATCCTCGCTGTAGTATTTTATGTATATTGGTCAGAAATACATAAAAAGAATTATAGGGCAATATACGCAGGACTTGCCTTATATGGTGTACATTGGTTATATGAAATATGTAATGCGATAATTGGTAAAATATTTGGATATCCACTTTGGGCAGTATCTAATGATTCAACAACTTTTATCCTTCTTGTCGGTGTATCATGGGAACTAAGTATGATGTTTTCACTTGCTGGTATCATTTCATTTAAGATGATGCCTATAGATACATCAAAGAGATATTTCACAAAAGGTGGCACAAGAAAAGGTATTAGTTGTAAACTTGTTGGTGCGCTTGAGATGGCACTACTATTTGCTCTCTTTGAATCATTCCTCGCTGGTACAAGCAATGGATCATTCATCTGGGTGTATAAATGGTGGGGTGTTATTCCAGTATTCCTAACAACTTATATTCCATTCTTCCTCGCAAGTAATTATGTTCCAAATATGGATCCTAAGAAGAGAAAATGGTTCTTAATTATTGAATGGGGACTTGTTGCATTATTACTATTAATACTCATTCCATGCGGAGTAATATAAGATAATTATTAATTAATTTTATTAATTAAAGAATAGTACTAGTAATTAGATATCACTAGTACTATTCTTTCTATTTTTATACATAGTTTTGCTAATTGACAAGACATTTATAATATCTATAATATGGTTAGAATAGGCGATTCAAAAGAATTTTATTTATATGTTTATAAAGCCAATTCAACATAAGGTGTTTGGTTATTTTTGAAGCAAAATACTGTTATCTTAACGGGTAATGCTTTTAAATTACTAATGAAGATAGTGTAGATACAAGCACCTTAAAAAATATTACTAAAAGGTGTCTAATAATAAAGATAGGTAAAAAACTAAAACTATGTATTAGTAAAGCACAATCTATTTAGCAAATAATTTAAAATCATTACCTATGAAATATCTACCAATTTATCTACCAATTTTATCTACCAATATGAGAATAATAACCACTGACTTGGAGGCAATTATGTATTTATTAGAAGTCGTCTATGATTTAATTAACAGAAAAGATGAAGAAGAGTGGTTTGATTTAAAGGAGAACTGGTTTAATCCAACCGAAATAGGTGAATATATATCTGCTTTATCAAACGCCGCAGTAGTCTGCGGGAAAAATTATGGATATATTTTATGGGGTGTCAATGATGAAACTCATATAATAACTGGATGTGATATAAATTATAATTGTACCTATAAAAAAGAACCATGGCAAAACTATTTAGCAAGGAATCTAAACCCCTCTATTGCTTTTGAATTTAAAGAACTTGAAATAGATAGCAAGAGAGTTGTTTTATTAATTATTCCTGCAGCGTCAAAGGTGCCAACGTCTTTTGAAAAAATACGATTTGGTCGTATTGGTTCAAGTAAAATTAAACTTGAGAAGTACCCAGAAAGAGAAGCTATATTGTGAAATGTATTGTTTAACGGTTATCCAACTATGATCAATACAGAATCTCCTATACAAAATTTGTCTTTTAATCAGTTAAAGAATTACTATCTTTCCAAAAATATGATATTTAATGAAACTAATTTTGAAAATAATATGCATTTAAAGACAATGAATGGCAAGTATAATATGCTTGCTTGCTTTTTAGCCGATAATGGGAAAATACCAGTTAGAGTATCTATTTTTTCAGGTATATCTAAGGGTGATAGGCTTTTTTCAGTAAAGGAGTTTGGAAACCAATCCTTAGTATCAGTTATTGATAGAATAATAGATTATTCAGATTCAATTAATATGATGAAATCTATTGAACATTTTGATAAAGGATATAGAGAAGACATCCCTTTATTTAATCAAGAATGCTTTAATGAGGCACTAAAGAACGCTTTTATTCATAACAATTGGTTAAGGAGAGTTGCGCCCATGATAACATTTTTTAATGATAGAGTCGAAATAATATCTTTTTCTAAACTTGCACCAAGACAAACAATCGAAGGCTTCTATAGTGGAAATAGTATACCTGTAAACGAAGACTTGTCTTCGGTTTTCCTGACCACGCATTTAAGTGAGAGAACTGGAAAAGGAATGCCGCTTTTAGTTTCCACTTATGGTAAGGAGATTTTTCAACTATCACAAGAATCAATAAAAGTAACTATACCATATAATTGGCAACACAGATTTGAAACAGAGGTAGATAGTAAGAAGAATAAAATGTTTTATAACTTATCCGAAACAGATATACTTCTTTTTAAAGCAATAAAAAATAATCCACATTTATCACAACCTCAACTAGCTAATAAATGTGGTGTCGGAAAAACCACTATACAAAACGTAATAACAAGGCTTAAAAAACTCAAATATATTGAAAGAATTGGTTCTAATAAAACTGGATACTGGAAAGTGTTAGTTTAGTTAGTATTTTTATAATTAGCGTATTTCTCTTTCAAGGCATCGAATAATGGGAAATATACAGCAAATGGAAAGCTGAATTTTTTGTAGTTTTCGCTAAACTATAACTAATAATTTAGCGAAAATTAATTAATTGAGAAAAAGAATATTTATGTTTAGAAGGGGCTCTATTTCAAAATAGAGCCTTTTTATTTATAATATTAATATAAAATTATGAGGTACATTTTATGCGCAAAACTTTATCTGGCGAGTGGTTATTAAATAGTAAGTTAAAAGGGGTAAATAACTTAAAAGTTACTGTGCCTGGATCTATTTATAATGACCTATTCTTAAATAATATAATAGAAGAACCATATTATAGAGCTAATGAAGCATTAATGCTTGATTATATGAAATATGACTATACATATAGCCGTATGTTTCACGTAAGTGAAGATGATATAAATAAGGAAGTGTCTCTTTATTTCTTAGGGCTTGATACTATCACTGAAATCTATGTGAATGATAAACTTGCGCTTAAGACCTATAATATGCACAGACGTTATAGAGTCATTATTAATGATTATATTAATGAAGGTGATAATAAACTATCTATAGTCATTAAATCATGCCTCGATTTTATTCATGAAGAATATAAAAAGAATACACATGAACTTATGAATATGGGCTATGCGGTAAAAGGATATGCCACAATAAGAAAAGCACACTGTATGTTTGGCTGGGACTGGGGACCACAGATGCCTGATGGAGGCATTTGGAGAGATTTATATCTTGAAATAATAGATAAAGGAAGAATAGAAAACGTTAAAGTGTTTCAAGATACAAGTTCGCTCGAGTCTAAACTCAAGGTTCAAGTGGATAATTATCTATTAAAAGATGACTTAAAAGTTAAGTTATCTTTTAAGAATGATGATTATATTTACGAAGAATCAAAGTTTGCAAAGAAAGAAAATTTATTTGAGTTTAAGGTGGATAATCCTAAACTTTGGTGGCCAGTTGGCTATGGTAATCAGGAACTATATGAACTTAAAGTTGAATTAGTTGATGAAGACAGTACTGTCGATCAAGATAATGAACTAATTGGTTTAAGAAAGATGGAAGTAGTAAGAGAAGATGATGAATTTGGTACTTCTTTTACGGTGAGAGTTAATAATCAAGATATCTTTATTAAGGGTTCAGATTATATAATTGAAGATAATATCCTCCCAAGAACTAGCATTGAAAGAACCAAATATCTACTCAACGCAGTTATTGAAGGCAATCAAAACTGTCTTAGAATTTGGGGAGGTGCATTATACCCAAGTAATGAATTTTATACTCTATGTGATAAATTGGGTATTCTTATCTGGCAAGACCTCATGTTTGCGTGTGGATACTACGATATGGAAAATAAAGAGTTTGTAGAAGAAATAAAAGAAGAGATAGTTGATAACGTAAATAGAATCCATAACCACGCATGTATAGTACTTATCTGTGGAAATAATGAAAATGAGACAGCCGCAAATGACTGGCATATACCAGAAGAAGAATATACAAAGAAATGGTATTTATACCAATATGAAGAACTTATCCCATCAATCTTAAAAGATATTGCGCCTGATATTTTCTATTGGCCATCAAGCCCATCATCAGGTGGAGGTTTTATTGAACCTAACTCAGATAAAAAAGGCGATATGCATTACTGGGGTGTATGGCATAATGATGAACCAATAGAAAATTATAGATTATACTTCCCTCGTATGATGAGTGAATTTGGTATGCAGTCATTCCCATCTATTAAAACAATAAATGAATTCACAAAAGCTGAAGATAGAAACATTTATAGTTATGTGATGGAACGTCACCAAAAGAATAGAAGTGCTAACCAAAAGATAATTAACTATATTGGATCTATGTTTAAATATCCAAAAGATTTAGAGAATATCTCATATATATCTGAGGTTATTCAGGCAGAGGCAGTAAGGTACTGTGTAGAGCACTTAAGACGTAATTACCCAAGATGTATGGGTTCAATCTACTGGCAATTAAATGACTGTTGGCCAGTTGCATCTTGGAGTAGTATTGATTATTATGGTAGATATAAAGCCCTACAATATTATTCAAAGAGATTCTATAGCCCTGTGCTTTTAAGTATAGAAGAATCTAATACTCAATCAACCGATTACCTTCAAAATAAAGGTAGTCAAAACGCGAATATCTATCTAACTAACGAAACAAGAGATAACATTAAAGGAAAGTGTCTTGTTGAACTACTTGATTTTGACGGAAACTTAATAGATTCTTCTATGAGTGAAATAGTGGTTAAACCATTTAGTTCTAATAAGCTACTCACTAAAACATATACACTATCTTTAGATGATCAAATGAATTATGTCTTAAGAGTAAGACTTTACACAGATAATAATGTATATGAAAGTAATGTATCATTTGTAAGGGATAAGTATTTAAATCTTAAAAAGCCTAAGATAGAATATAGTCTTTTTAAAGAAGATGACCTATATATTTTATCGCTTATAAGTAATACGTTTAGTAAATATGTATTTATAGATTTAAAAGATAAAGACGTAATATTTAGCGATAACTACTTCAATATGTTTAAAGGTGAAACTAAAATAGTAACATTTAAATCAAAAGAAGAAGTTAAACTGGATGATATTATAGTTAAAGATTTAACTAGTAGTTATTAAATAAAGAAAGAAGCATTCAATCATACGTTTGAATGCTTCTTTCCTTTTTCTTTATAAGCTAATACTTTTTCGATATTAACATTCTCCATTGATCTAAAGATGTTTTTATCTACTACATCAGTATCAAGCTTTAATTCTTTAATTAATCGTTTAATATATTGTCTTTTAGAGTTTTCGCATAATACCCTATTCTCGGTTAGGAAACAACCACATTTAAGAAATGATAGATTATTTTCCTTTTCAAAAGAGATAATATCATCTTCCTTCACAAGATATAGCGGTCTTATAAGTGATAATCCTTCATAATTATCACTCTTAACCTTAGGAAGCATTGTCTCAACTTTGCCTGAATAGAAGATACTCATAAGAGTAGTTTCTATTTGATCATCAAAGTGTTGACCTAGGGCAATCTTATTACAGCCTATACTTTTTGCGTGGTTATATAAGGCACCTCTCCTCATTTTTGCGCAAATATAACATCTTTTGTCTTCATTTTTTGCGGATATTTCAAAGATTTTTGTATCAAAGAATTCTATTGGAATACCCAGTAGTTCTGCATTATGTTTAATCTCATTAAGTTTTTCTTCTGTATAACCAGGATTCATTGAGACATACCTTACGCTAAATGGGAAATCACTCCATTTTAAAAGTTCCATAAAACATAAAGCCATTATAAATGAATCTTTTCCACCCGACATACATACCATAATGTTGTCACCTTCATTTATCAGGTTATATTCTTTAATAGCTTTAATAAATTTATGGTAAATCTTAAATCTATAATCTTTTATAAGTGATTTAGTATAAATACTATCCATTAACTTAGTTGATCAACGATATTATCTAAGACTTCTCTCATCTTATAGAAGTCATCTATATCTAGGTATTCATAAACACCATGGAAGTTATTTCCACCTGTGCCTAGGTTTGGGCATGGAATTCCTTTATATGATAAAGTAGCACCATCAGTCCCACCTCTTACAGGTATTACATTGAAACTTAGACCTGCCTTGTGGTAAGCATTCTTTGCGACTTCTACTATCTCAGGTACCTTTATAATTAAGTCATGCATATTATAGTAAGAATCTCTCACATCAACTCTACATACGGTTTTGCCATACTCTTTATTGACTATATCTTGAGCGTTTAAGAAATCTTTCTTTTGTCTTTCAAGATTATCTCTATCAAAATTTCTAATTATATATTTATATACTGCATTTTCGATAGAACCACTTGATTCAACTAAATGAATGAATGGTTCTCTATTTTCTGTATATTCAGGGCGTTCCATTTGAGGCAATAGTGAGTGGAATTTTATCGCAACTTCTTGAGCGTTTACAAGGATTCCTTTACCTATTGATGGATGTACACTTGTGCCAAAGAAGGATACTTTGGCGGCTGCGGCATTAAAGTTTTCAGAATTGAATTCATCAATATCAGAGCCATCTACAGTATAAGCGTAAATCTTGTTTGTGTCTTCTTTAATGATATCAACATCTACACCTTCAGTACCACGGCCTATCTCTTCATCAGACGTAAATACTAATGTGATATTAGGATAATTTCCTCTTTTAATCATTCTTTCAACTAAGTCAACGATTAAAGCGCAACCACTCTTATCGTCTGCGCCAAGAAGTGTATCACCTGATGTAACCACAAGCTTATGGCCTCTATGGCGAATAAGATTAGAGAATGCTTTCTCAGATAATACTTTGCCGTTTCCTAAATTAATATCTTCACCAGTAAACAAAACTATTTGTGGTTTAATATCTTTGCCTTTTGCTTCAGGCGATGTATCAACGTGACACATTAGCATGAGGGTGTCTCTTTTACCACAATCACTTTTAAGTTTCCCGTAAACTATACCATTCTTAAATATAGTCTTAAGTCCTAAATCTTTTAGTTCTTTTTCAATAAAAGATAATAAAACTAATTCCTTATCACTTGATGGATAAGTAGTAGAATTCTCATCTGATGTAGTTTCAAAACTTATATAATTTAAAAATCTATCTAATAATTCCATAACAAAAACCTCTCAATGACTATATTAACACATAAAGTGTTATTTGTCTTTACAAATATACCCTAGGGGGGTATAATTAAGCGAGGTATTTTATTATGGAAAATTGTAGATATAAGGAAACTAAAAGAGATACTGAAACTAAGAAGAGACTCATAAGTCGCGCAAATAGAATAAGTGGTCAATTAAGTGGCATCGCAAAAATGCTTGAAGAAGATAGATACTGCGTTGATATTTTAACTCAACTATCAGGGGCAAGTGCCGCGCTTAAATCTCTTGCGACAGAAATATTTAAGGAACACTTATCTTCCTGCGCTAAAGAAAAACTATCAAGAGGAGATGAAGATACTATTGATGAAATCGCTAGTATCTTTAAGAAATTTTAATTATGAAAAAGGTATATGCGCTTAAAGGAATGATGTGCACTGCGTGCGCATCTAATATTGATCATACAGTTAGAAAGATTGATGGTGTTATAGATGTAAATGTTAATTTCATTAAAAATGAAATGACAGTTGAATCTAATATTGATTTAAGTGACGCTATCATATATTATGTGAAAAAGGCTGGATATAGGGCTATCCCAGTAGAAGACTTAATGGATGAAAATGAAAAAAAGGAACATAATGGGTTAAAACTCATTATATCCTACGTGTTACTTTTAACCCTAATGTATTTCTCTATGGGAAGCATGATAGGTCTTCCAATCCCTAGGTTATTTACTAATAATTTATATCTATCTATTCTTGAACTAATACTCACAGTTCCAATAGTAATAATACATTTTAATTATGTGATAGGTGGAGTTATACATCTTACGAAATTTAATCCTGACATGAATTCTCTTGTAGCTTTAGGTGTTATGTCATCACTAGTCTTAGGTATAATTACCATTATACAAGTTATTATTAATCCAAGTATGGAACACGTTCATCTATATTTTGAATCTGCGGCTATGATAGTAACATTTGTATCAACCGGTAAATATATTGAAGGAAGATCAAGAGATAAGACCACACTCACTCTTAAAGAACTTGAAAAACTAGAACCAAAAGAAGCTCATGAAATTATAGAAGGTGTTGAATATACTAAGGAGATTAAAGATATAACACAAGGTAGCATTATTCTTATTAAACCGGGTGAAGTTGCCCCACTTGATGGGATAGTAGTAAAAGGTGAATCATCAATGGATGAATCATCTATTACGGGTGAATCTATTGAAGTATATAAAACTATAGGTTCTAAAGTACTATCAAGCGCAATAAATAGGGACGGAGCCTTATATATTAAGACTACATCGACTGATAAAGACTCAACTATAAGAAGAATTATTACGCTCGTGAATGAAGCATCATCATCTAAAGCAAAGGTTTCAAGACTAGTAGATAAGGTATCAAGGTTCTTTACTCCATTCGTGATACTAGTGGCTTTAATCACACTTATTATCCACTTAATAGTCTCCAAAGATGTAATGCATTCAGTAAATAGCGCAATCACTGTGCTTGTGGTATCATGCCCTTGTGCTTTAGGTCTTGCGACCCCAATAGCCGTAATGGTTTCAACTGGAGTTGCCGCAAAAAATGGATTTATTATCAACTCAGTATCCACACTTGAAAATTTATATAATGTTAAAAACATAGTATTTGATAAAACAGGAACTTTAACTAAGGGTAATTTAATAGTTAAAGAAGAATTATTGTTTAATAAAAAATATAAAGACACATATAAAGATATTATTTATTCTCTTGAATCGCTTTCTATTCACCCAATAGCTTTATCAATCACAAAATATTATGATGAATCTAAGTTGCTTAATGTATCTAATTTTGAAAGTAAATCTGGAAAAGGAGTTAGTGGTGTAATAGATAACACTAGATACTATATAGGATCATATTCATATCTTAAGGATATGCTAAATGATATTGAAAATAATACTTTGGCTACTATAGATAAGTATCTTGAAAAAGGATTAAGTCCTATGTTTTTATTTAGTGAAAATTCGCTAATATCCGCGCTATACCTCTTTGATGATGCAAGAGCAGAATCAAAAGAAACAATAGAATACTTAAAGAACAATGGTTATAATGTTTATTTATTATCCGGGGATAATAGAGTTGTTGCGAACACTATAGGTAGTGAGTTATCTATTGATAATATATACTATGAAGTTCTCCCGGAAGATAAAAAGAATATAATAAGTGAACTAAAGAATAATTATAAAACATTAATGGTTGGAGATGGAATAAATGATGCACCTGCTCTTGAGGAGGCAGATGTATCAATGTCGCTTGGCACATCCACAGACATCGCAAAAGTTACCGCATCTATGATACTTTTACATAATAATGTATATGACGTGATTAATGCGATTAGATTATCTAAAAGGACTATTACCACAATTATAATCAATCTATCATGGGCATTCTTTTATAACTTAATCGCAATTACACTTGCGACAGGTATATTTAAAGGAGCAGGACTTGAGATTAATCCAATGATTGCATCGCTTATGATGAGTATATCTAGCGTATTTGTGGTACTTAATTCACTATCAATTAATCTATTTAAAAAACTAGAACCTATCTCAAAAGAGAAAAACGATAATGAAGTAATTGAATTAAAGATCAAAGGAATGATGTGTGAACACTGCGTTAAAAGAGTATATGACGCACTATCTAAAGGCAGTGGAGTAAAGGGTGTTACAGTATCACTTAAACTTAAGAATGCAGTAATAGAAGGAAGCGCGTTAGATGCCTTAGAACTAATAGATTTAGTTAATAATGCATCTCCAGATAAAAAATATAAAGCAAAATTAACAAAATAATTGAAAAATATTAGATAAGATACGTATATTATAGTAGATGAGTTATGTGAAAGGTGAGGTATCTCACCAAGTCTATTTCAATGTGAAGAATAATTATGGGGTTTATAAGGTTTCTATTGAAGAAACTGATGAACCCCTACTAGATTTTAAGAAAACTGTGACCGTAGTGGGCACGTTCTTTAATATTGATATTGGAAGTACTTATAAATTTACTGGAAAGATGTCTTTTAAAGAAAGGTATGGATATTCATTTGTCGCTGATACATCTGAAAGAGTACTACCAACATCAATAGAAGGTGTAATAGAATATCTATCAGGCGATAGATTTAAAGGTATCGGTAAAAAGACAGCGACTACTATAGTTGAAGCACTAGGAACTGATGCGATAGCCAAAATTAGCGCATCAATCAATGCGCTTGATATGGTTCCATCTCTATCAGACACCAAGAAAGAATTAATTTATAATGAGATAATAAATAGTGCTACTTTGGAGAATATTTTGATTACTCTTTATTCATATGATATTACTCCTAAAATGGCTATGAGAATCTATGATAGATTTGGCACTGAAACATTAGATATTATTAAAGAGAATCCTTATAGATTAATAAATGAAATAGAAGGTATAGCCTTTCTTAAGGCCGATAAAATCGCCCTTAAGACAGGCATTAGCCCATATAATGAGAATAGAATTGATTCTTGTATCTCATACTCTATATTATTAAATGCTGAAGAGACTGGAGATACATATATTTCATATGATGATTTAACTATAAGAGTTAGAAACCTCTTATCTTTTACATCCGATGATGATACTTTAATTCTAAAAGAAATAAATAAGTTAAAAGCTCAAAAAGTACTAATTGATTGCGATTTAAATAATGTTACTGACGCAAGACTATATATGTCTGAAAAATATATAGCGGACAAGCTATATCTTATGTCTAGCGCTAAGGTAGAAAAATTTAATAAGAAAGAACTTGATAATTTAATTAGCGAATTTGAAAAAGTTAATGATATTAAATATGAAGATGAACAGATAGAAGCTATATATAATGCATTAAATAATAATGTATCAATAATTACTGGAGGGCCTGGTGTAGGTAAGACTACTATTGAAAGAGGAATATTATATGCATACGAGGAACTTGTGACATCTGAAGCATCATATATTAAACTATGTGCCCCAACTGGTAAGGCCGCAAAAAGGATAGAAGAATCTACTAATTTTGCTGCGAGAACTATTCATAAATTATTAGGCTATGATACTATGGGCAATTTTGCCTATAATAAATTTAATCCACTAGATGTAAAACTATTAATTCTAGATGAAGCATCTATGGTCGATATATTTTTATTTAAAAGACTTCTTGAGGCACTTCCACTAGATACTAAAGTAGTAATTGTGGGTGATAGTGATCAACTTCCTTCAATTGGACCTGGAGAAGTACTTAAGAATTTAATTGATTCAGGTAAATTTGTAGTTTCTAGATTAACTAAAATACATAGGCAAAAAGAGACATCTAAGATAGTATCACTCGCATACGACTGTCTTAAAGGAGAGGTTGATACAATAATTGAAGATGATAGAGATGACCTTATATTTATCCCTGCCTATCAAGAAGATTTAAACTCTATTATTCTTAATGTGATTAATCGCTTTAGTGGTATGGGCTATTCTCTTGAACAAGATATAGAAGTATTAATCCCAATATATAAATCAATTGTAGGAATAGAATCAGTGAATAAATTTATCCAGATGTCTATTAATTCAAAAGTGTCAAATAAAAGTCCATATGAATATTATATAGATGATAAAGTTATTCAACTAGTAAATCAGTATGAAGATGGTGTAATGAATGGTGATATAGGCATAGTTACTGATGTTTTGCCCGATGAGATTAAAGTAAGATTTCAGGAAAACGAGGTTACATATAAGGGTAGTGATATCTATAATATTCAGCTTGCTTATGCGATATCAGTTCATAAATCTCAAGGAAGCGAATTCCCTGTCGTTATAATACCTTTCTTTAATAACTATAGGATTCTATTAAACAAGAAATTAGTTTATACGGCTATAACTAGAGCGAAAGATCATCTCATTATAATTGGTGATGCGAAATGTTTTAGAGATACAATAAAAGTAATCACAAAGCCAAGAAAAACAATGCTAGTAAAGTTCTTAGATGATAAATAATTAGTAAAATGATTTATAGATGAATAAGAAGGCAATTCATTTATAAATCATTTTTATATTAAGCATATGAAGAGATCTTTATGGTTTAATACTATATAGTTTTTTATGTATACTAGATAAACCCCATATTTAGCGATTATTTATTATTCTCTTATCTAGAGATGCGTAATTTTCTACATATTAGAATGCCATTTATCTAAAGAGAATAGCGTTTTCTTTTAAGTAGAATTGTGATTCACAAGTTCTAATTGACCTCAATAATTATAAGAAATAAAATCAAAGCGTCACTTAAAAAGGAGGTCGAACAAATGATTATTACAATTTGTAGTGATGTGCTTGGAAAAGAAAACAATGGTACCACAATAGCCACAATGAACTTAATTAGGTACTTAGCTTCTAAAGGCCATGAGGTTAGAGTTGTTGCGCCTAGTATGGAAAAAGTAAAGAACGTAAAACTTTATAGATTAGATGTAAGACATTTAGGAAAAATACTTGATAATATGCTTAAAAATAATCAGGTGGTTCTCGCTAAATATGATGAAGAATTATTTAAGAAGGCTATAGATGGAGCTGATATAGTAGATATCCCCTTTTCTATAGGGGTATCTGAAAAAGTAATAGATATGTGCAAAGAAAAAGGGATTCCTGTCGTTGCATCTATGCATCTTCAAGCCGAAAATGTGTCATCACATTTTGGGCTTATAGATTCAAAATTCGTCAATAAATTAATATACAATAGCTACTATAAAAGAATTTATTCGAAGGTAGATTCTGTCCATTTTCCGACTCAATTTTTAAAGAATATATTTGAATCTAGTATTCAAAAAACTATTAAATATCCCTATGTTATTTCAAATGGTGTAAGTGATAGATTTGAAAGAATAAACACAGTTAAACCAAAGGAACTTGAGGATAAATTTATAATACTTTCAACCGGAAGAATATGTACCGAAAAGAATCAAAAAACATTGGTAGATGCGATTTCTAAATCTAAATACAAAGATATGATTAAAGTGATATTCGCTGGAGATGGCCCAGATAAAGAATCACTACTTAAAAAGATTAATAAAAAGAAGATAGATGCGAATATTGAGTTTTTCTCAAGAGATGAAATAGTTAATGTCATTAATTACTCTGATCTTTATGTCCACACTGCTATTATTGATCTTGAATCTATCGCATGTCTTGAAGCACTTAAATGTGGATTAACCCCTATATTTATGGACTCTAAGAGATCAGCTCCTCATCTTTTCGCTATTGATGATAGGTCTTTATCTAAATATAAAGACTCAAGTGATCTCGCAAAAAAGATAGATTATTTCGTTGAACATAAGGAGGAAAGGTTAGAACTATCAAGATTATATGAAAATAAGATGAAAAATATGAGTCAAAAAGAATGTATGGAAAAGATGGAAGAGATGTTTATGGAGACAATAGATAGATATGGAAAAGAAAGTAATCTATTATAAAGATGAACTTAACGATGACTTTACAAAAAGTTCAGGGCTAAAGAAGAAAGATTTACCTAGTAACTTTAAATATATCCATACCAGTATAATCTATAGATTTTTTGAATTTATAGCATACCAATTAATCGCAAGACCAATCGCATTCTTGTTTGTAAAAATAGCTTTTTTCCAATCTTTTAAGAATAAGAAATTATTAAAAGAGGCTAAAAGAAATGGGGCCTATTTCTATATTAACCATACAAATGGTCCACTTGATGCATATCTTCCTAATCTTTTAACTCCTCCAAAAAAGAATTATATAGTTGTGGGAAGAGAGGCATTTAGTATTAAAGGTATTGGAACAATAGTTCAAATGATGGGTGGAATCCCTTTAGGTGATACTTTAAAGAATAAGAGCGAATACTTTAAATGCATCAAAAAGCGAATTGAAGAAAAGAAAACAATCACCATATATCCTGAAGCTCATATTTGGGATTTCTATAATAAAATAAGACCCTTTAGAGAACAATCATTCATATTTCCTGTTAAATATAATGCACCAGTATATGCGATTACTAACTGTTATCAAAGAAGAAAAATAGGTAAATATCCTAAAGTAGTTACCTATATAGATGGACCGTTTTATCCTAACGATTTATTATCTGAAAAAGAGAAACTAACTGATTTAAGAAATAGAGTATATGATTCTATGGTAGAAAACTCAAATAGATACAGCACATATGAGTATATTAAATATATAAAAATTTAATATAAGATTAAGTTTGTGTTATAATATGAAACGTAAATATTTGTTAGGAGAAATATTATGGCTCAAAATTTAATTAAAATCACAAAACAAGGGTTAGAGAAAAGACAAAGTGAACTAGATGAACTTGTGAATGTTAAACTACCTGAAATATTAGATAGACTAGAAGAAGCAAGATCAAAAGGTGACTTATCAGAAAACTTTGAATATACAACCGCAAGAAATGATCAATACCAAACTGAAATGCGTATTGCTCAACTCAAGAACATTATTCAAAATCATCAAATCATCAAATCAAAAGATATTAAGGTTAGATTTGTTGAAACAGGAAGAGAAAGATTATTCCATGTTGTTGGTTCTATCGATGCTAATACAGAGGAACAACAAATCTCTGAAGAGTGCCCACTATGTAAAGCACTAAAAGGCAAAAAACCTAATCCAGATGAAGAAATTACTTATATTTCTGAATCAGGTAAAAGAGTTTCTATCATATTCTTAGAAGAAAAAGAATCTCTATGATTATAGGTGTAATAGGCGCTTTAAAACAAGAAATAGAATTCATTAAGAATTCACTCACTAATGTAAAAATGGAAAAACATTCAGGTTTTTCCTTTTTCGTGGGAAATATAAATAATCATAAGGTAATACTAACCGTAAGTGGTGTTGGCAAAGTAAATATGGCTATTTGTGCTACCACATTAATTAATGCTTATAATCCAGAAATGCTAATAAATACTGGAATTGCGGGTAGTATTAACACAAACATAGGTTCAGTTGTATTACCTAAAGTCACAAAATATTATGACTTTATCTTTGATGAAGCTGAAGATAATATGGGATTCCATGGAGTATTTAAAACAAATAAGATATTATTTGATAAAGCATTATCTCTATTTAAAGATGAAGTAGTTACAGGTACCATCCTTACTGGTGATAGATTTGTCACAAACAAGAATCAACTAAATGGAATATCACTTAGAAATGTAAAAGCGATAGATATGGAATCAGGAGCTTTCGCTCAAACATGCTTTAGATTAAAGAAAAAATTCTTAATCTTTAGATGTATTTCAGATCATCTTGATGAAAATGAATTTTATGATAATAAAGAATTTAGTGTAACACTTGCGGCATCTTTATGTCTTAAGTTTATTGAAAATATTTAATTATGGTTTCTATTCATATGAGTAGAAACTTTTTATGCAAGAATATGGCTATTTTAGAAGTAAAAGACCTTAAATTTTCATATGATAATACTGGACTTTATAAGTCCATTAATTTTGCTATCCAACATAAAGAACATGTAGTACTTGTAGGTCCTAATGGAAGTGGTAAATCTACATTTATGAAATTAATAGCCAAAATACTAAACCCAGATAGTGGATCAATAGAATGGCTTAATGGTATTAAGTATTCATATTTAGATCAAAATCTTGAGGTTAAAAAGGATATACCTATTAAAGACTATCTTTATGGAGTATATAAAGAACTATTTGATAGAGAAGAAAAGTTAAATAAATTATATAAGGATATATCAACCGTAGATGGCGATATACAAGATAAAATGTTAGAAGAAGCTGAGAACTTAAGGCTATCTCTTGAAATGGATGATTTCTACAATATAGAAACTGAAATTAATAACTGTATTGTTGGACTTGGTCTTAATAAGCTTAATTTATCAAGCCATATATCAACTCTATCAGGTGGTGAAAAAGCTAAGGTATATCTCGCAAAGATTCTTCTTGAAAAACCTGATTGTATCCTAATGGATGAACCAACAAACTTCCTTGATAAGACACATATTGAATGGCTTGAAAATTATTTGAATAACTTTAGTGGTGCCTTCTTAATTATTTCCCATGATCAAGAATTCTTAAAGTCTATCGCTAGGGTAGTCTATGCGATAGAGAATAAAGAAATTAATAGATATAAGGGAGACTATGAATTTTATTTAAGAGAAAGAGTAGTTAGATTTGATCAACAACTTAAAAACTTTAATAAGCAACAAGAATTTATTAAAAGGACTAAGATATTTATTGAGAAAAATATCGCAAGGGCTAAAACATCAAAACGTGCAAAATCAAGAAGAAAACAACTTGAGAAAATAGATATAATTGAAGCACCTAAAGAGGAGGCTTCTATAAAGATTAATTTCCCTTTTTCTCGCGATTTACCGATGGATGTGCTTGTGATAAAAGACTTAGAAATAGGATATAATAATATTCCACTTCTTGAACCACTATCAATTAAGATATCAAAGGGTGAAAGAGTAGAAATAATCGGTAAAAATGGTATAGGTAAAACTACACTAATAAAAACCATTTTAGGTGAAATAGAGAAGATAAGTGGTGAATTTAGGTTCTCACCTAGTGTAGATATTAACTATTTTTCACAAGAGGAAGATATAGATTTATCCATTAATGCGATTGATTATTATAGACAAAAATATCCACATATGGTTAAAGAAGATATTTTAAGGAATCTCGCAAGAATAGGTATAAGAGGAGAACTTCCTCTAAGACCATTAAAGGAATTATCAGGCGGTGAACTTGAGCGTGTTAGATTATCTTTGATGACTTTAAATAAATCAAATATTCTAATACTAGATGAACCAACAAATCATCTAGACAAAAAGATAAAAGATGCCTTACATGATGCGATAGAAGATTTCCCTGGTTCGCTCATTCTAGTATCCCATGAAAAGGGATTTGCGGATGATTTAGTAGATATCATAATTAAGTTTTAACCCCATGCCTAATATTTATTTTGATTTAAATCAAAAAAAGTTTTAAAAATGGGGAGTTGTAGTAAAATATATTTAGACATATAAACAATAAATTATAAGGAGAATTACTAAAAAATGTCAGTAAAAGTAGCTATTAACGGATTTGGTAGAATCGGAAGACTTGCATTCAGACAAATGTTTGGAGCTGAAGGATATGAAGTTGTTGCAATCAACGATTTAACTAGTCCAAAAATGTTAGCACATCTATTAAAGTATGATTCTGCACAAAAGAGATATGATCTCGCAGATAAAGTAACTTGTTCTGAAGAAGGCGAAGCTGAAGGCTGGATCGCTGTTGATGGACATAAAATCAGAATCTATGCTGAAAAAGATGCTAATAATTGCCCATGGGGTGAACTCGGAGTTGATGTAGTTTTAGAATGTACAGGTTTCTATGCATCTAAAGCTTTAAGCATGGCTCATATCAATGCAGGAGCTAAGAAAGTTGTTATCTCAGCACCAGCAGGAAAAGACCTCAAAACTATCGTTTTCAACGTTAACCATGAAACACTAACTAAGGAAGATCAAATCATTAGTGCAGCATCTTGTACAACAAACTGCCTTGCACCAATGGCTAAAGCATTAAATGATCTAGCTCCAATCCAATCTGGAATTATGCTTACAGTTCATGCATATACTGGAGACCAAATGGTACTTGATGGACCACACAGAAAAGGAGATTTAAGAAGAGCTAGAGCAGCTGCAGTTAACATTGTTCCAAATTCAACTGGTGCAGCTAAAGCTATCGGTCTTGTTATCCCTGAATTAAATGGAAAACTAATCGGTTCAGCACAAAGAGTTCCTGTTCCTACAGGATCAACTACACTCCTTTTCGCAGTAGTTAAAGCTCATGATTTAACTGTTGATAAAGTTAATGCATATATGAAGAGTGTTGCTAACGAATCATATGGCTATACAGAAGAACAACTTGTATCATCAGATATAGTAGGTATGAGATTTGGATCATTATTTGATGCAACTCAAACTATGGTAGCTAAAGTTGATGAAGATACATATGAAGTTCAAGTTGTTGCTTGGTATGATAACGAGAACTCTTATACTTCTCAAATGGTTCGTACTATTAAATATTTCTCAGAAATCTAATATTTTATAATATTTTTATAAGAGTATCCTGATTGTGGGATACTCTTATTTTATACATTTAATAGATATCTCATACAAAATCAATTATAATAATAATTGTAAGGAAGGTTTATTATGAAGAAAAAATCCAATAATACGTCAAATGATATCTTAAGCATTCTATTTGATGAAAATAATACTGATCCATTAGTACTTTATAATGATGATGTAAAATACACTTTTCATCAAATCGCAGTAATTCCTTATAACAGTGAAATCTATTCAATCTTAAAACCAGTAGAAATGATTGAAGGAATAGCTGATGATGAAGCTATTGTATTTAAAGTTCTTGAAGATGAAAATGGAGATTCATATTTAATCGTTGAAGAGGACGAAAATAAAGCAAAATTAGTATTTGATGAGTACCTAAAACTTTATAACGAAAAACACAATAATGAAGAGGATTAATCATGGAAGAAGAATTAAAGAAAGAATTAAAATCAAACGAAGCCTTTGACAAAACCAAGGCAACCCTAAATAAGAAAATAGTACCACTTGGCACAACAATCATAATATATGGTGTCTTACTACTAGTTATTACCGCAATTACTGTATTTGTCGCAGTAAAAGCACCAGATTGGTGGAGACTCTTAATTGTTGGGCTAATTGATCTTGCTGCGCTATTTTTCTTTATTGCGCCACTTGTATCTTATATAGTTACTATTAAAGAAGATAAGATATCTATGAAGAAAGATTTTGGACTATTTGCTGAAGATAGAGTTCAATCAGTTCAAACAGTAGAATTAAAGGATGTATTGAAATATAGAGTAATATTATCTGAAAAGAACTCAGATAATGAACCATATGCATCTAAGACAGCTAAAAAGAAATATATTGAATTTGATATGGCTAACGAAACAAATAGAAGACTATATGTTTCTATGTTAAGTAAGAAACAATTAGTAGGTCTATTAAAATATGTAAGAGAAGTTACAAATCTAGAAATATCAAACGAGTAGTATTATGTTTAAAGTATATGGAAGCGCTATGTGTCCAGATTGTGTTTGGTTAAAACTCAATTTTGATACATATGGTATTGAATATGAATTTATAGATATTTTAGACTCGCTAAAAAATCTAAAAGAATTTTTAAAATTAAGAGATAACCTAGAGGTCTTTGATAGACTAAAAAAGATTGGAGATATAGGTTTGCCTGCGGTTGTAAGAGAAAATGGTGAAGTTTTTGTCGCATGGGAAAAATATATCACAGATGAACTAGGATTAAAACTTTTAGAGTTAGAAGATAAAAAATCCTGTTCCATTGACGGAAAAGGCTGCTAAAACATCAAAATTTACCCACATTGATTTGTGGGTATTTTTTATATATAAATATAATATATATGTCAAATATTTATATATTTACTTTTTAAGAATCTCTTAAAAAGTAAAATTAAAAAATATTTTTAAAAAAGTGTTGAAAAATTTTAAATAATTTATTATAATACTTTTAGTTAAATATATGGAGGATATGAAATGGAATTCAAAGACATCCTGCCTATGAATTTCTTCAATCTTTTCCAAAGCAAACACCGAGATCTCTATCTTGAGTCTCTCATCCGCGTATATGAGAGGTACGAAGTGGGGTCTATTTTGGGTATGCCTAAGGAAGACGCTCGAGACATAATTGAGTCAATGCTTGAAGAAATGAATATAGGTTTAAATGAATTTATAGACGAGGAAGATGAAGAAGAAATCCCATCTTATAGAGAACTCGCAAATTACATCATAAGAAGGCTTGAGGTTACAGGTTGGGTAACGATTGACGTTACAAATGATTATCTTGAAATCCTAAACTTCACTGATAATGCAGTATCTATAACACTTGCTCTTCAGGAGATTAAAAAGAATGCAAGCTTCTCATTATTTGCGGATAACTTCACTCTCAATTCAAATGAAGAAGCATTTAGAGGATATATCTTTACGATTTATTCGCTTCTTAACTCAAAAACTTATGACTATGGTTTACTACTAAGCCAGGTTTATAAGAACACAATTAATTTTGTGAGAGAAATAAGAAAAGTTGACCACAAGTTAAAAGAGTTTATCCAGTTAATTGATACGAAAGATAATCTTAAAGAACTTGTTGAACTCTTAATGGATTATAAGAGTGAGGTAATGGATAAGGCATATTTCAAGCTAAAGACATTCGACAACATCAATAAATATAAGCTTCAAATTATTAAAAAGCTTGAATCACTTCAAGAAGATCCTGATGCGATGACTATTATTGCGAATGACTATCTATTCCTCGCAGAGAATGATATCTCAAGAGCGCAATTCATTGCGAATAAACAGATAAATGACTGTATAGATATCTATAACTCACTTGGTCAAATCATGGATGAGATTGATAAGAAGAATAGAGACTATATTACTCAAACACTCTCTAAGGTAAAATATCTATTAAATGATTCAACTGATGTGCTTGGGGAATTATATTCAATCACAAATTATTATTCTGATTTAGTTAAACAAGGTAGAACCGATAAGGCATTTAATGATATAAGAGATCTATTTGAACTAAATGTGAATAAATCACTAACAATCTCAAGTATCTCACAACCAAGAGGTACATATAAGAAAACAGAGAATAATGTCCTTATTAAAACTACTGTAGACTTTAGAGGAATAGTGAATAACCTATTCGAACAATATAAGTCACAATATAAGGAAGAAGATATTAAGAATTTACTCGATCAAACTATTGAAAAAGGCACTGAAAAGAGTATGGTTGATTATATCTCATATGATTGTGACAAGAAGGGTATATTAAAACTACTTTATATAATTGTATTTGTTTCATCATCTAGTGAATATGAATTACTTGATGAAGAATCATTTACCGAAACAAAATACTTCATTATTAGAAACTTTACATTAAAAAGGAGGGTAAACTAACATGTTACTAGATGAATTAAAAGGCTTTACTAAAGATGTTCAAGATAACTTTACTAAAATCGTAAATATCTTGCTTTCTTCAAACTATCTTTGTAAGGACAAAAAGGATAATTATAAGAACTATATATTTGTTCTTAACTATAAAGATTATTTTGTAGAATTATTTAATCTACTTGGTGATGAACTAATTATTAATAGAGAGCTAGGTGTAATCCAACTTAAGAATAACTACTTCCAAGGCAATCTTAAACTTAAGAAAGAAGAAACATTTATTCTATTAATCCTACGTATCCTATACCAAGAAAAATTAATTAACACTACTATGGAAAACATAGTCGCAGTAACTATTGATGATATTCATAATAAGTATCAATCATTTGGTTTTAAGAGGAAAATCTTTAAGACAGAACTTGTGTCATCTTTAAGACTATTCAAAAGATATAATCTAATTGATAACTTAGGTGAACTAGATAAATCATCAACACGCCTCATGATTTATCCATCAATTGCCCTACTTATACCTATGAATAATGTTGATGAAGTATATTCATATATAAGACAACTATCTGAAGGAAAGGAGGAAGAAGGAAATGAAGACATTAACTAATATTAGATTAATTAACTGGCATTATTTTGATAATCAGACAATCCCAATCAAAAATAATACTTTACTTACGGGACAAAATGCTTCTGGTAAATCTACTATTCTCGATGCGATATCATTCGTATTAACCGCAGGAGATCAAAACTTTAACCTTGCGGCTAACGAAAAAGGCAAAAGAGATTTAAGAAGTTATTGTAAATGTAAACTCGGTTCACTTGATCAAGAATACTTAAGAGATTATGACCTATCAAGTCATATCTGTCTTGAATTCTTCTCTGAAAAACAAGAAAAATATTTCTGCCTAGGTGCAATTATTGATGTGACGGGCAATGTCGCACCACCTAAGGTATTATTCTATATTATTGATTCACCACTCAAAGATGAATTCTTCTATTCAGAAGATGAAGAAATCTATAATATTCAAGAATTTAAGAAAAAGAGATTCACTCCATATATCTTCACCACAAGAAAAGAAGCTAAATCAGCATTTAGACAAAAGATGGGTGGTGTATCGGATAAATACTTTACACTCCTTCCAAAGGCTTTAGCTTTTAAGCCACTAACTGATGTTAAAGACTATATCTATAAACATCTTCTTGACGAAAAAGAAGTAAATGTAGAAAACATTAAAGACTCTATACGTTCATATAAGGACTTAGAAGCCATTCTTAAAGTGACAAAAAATAAAATCAAAGACCTTGAGACTATTAAGATATCATATGAAGAGCTTTCTAAACTTGAGGAAAATAAGAAGTTTTATGATTATGTTTTAAAAGACCTCACTTTAAAGAGCAAGCAAAATGAGATAAACGCTAAAACTAAGGATATTTCAGTACTAGAGAGAGAAAGAGAAGACTTAAGAAAGCAGATAAGAGATATTGATGAAAAGATAGCTAATTTAGATGATCAATCTAAAGCATTATATTCAACTCTTTCATCATCAAGTGAATTTAAAGCATCAGAACTTTATGATAAACAAATTGAATCACTTGATAGAGATATTCTCACTCTTACAGAAGAAAAACGTAAATTTGACAGAAAGAAACTACAATATAGAGATACGGTTTTATTATTTAAAGAAAATGACAGTAATCTATATAATGAATTATCTAAGTTAGATTTAAACTTTGAAGATGAAGAATCTATTAAAGAAGCAATTATAGAAATTGATTCACTAAAGACTATAGTTGATCAAAAGAAAGCCCAACTTTCAAGAGAAGAAGGTATTATTCTAATAAAGAAAGATGAGGCAAAAGCTAAGGTTGAAGATGTATTCCAAAAACTTAAAACTTTATCTTCAAATGAAATTCCTTATAGAAAAGAAATCACAATCTTAAGACAAAAGATGGAAGATTACCTAAAAGATTTATACAATGAATCAATTAGGGTTCATGTGCTCGCAGAAGTAATCGATGTAACCGATAAAACATGGCATAACACTATTGAGGACTTCCTTGCGAACCAAAGATTTGCGCTAATTGTTGACCCTAAATATTATGAAGATTGCCTGGATTGCTACCGCAAATATAAATCAAATAATATCTATGGTGTGACACTTGTTGATACAAGAGAAGCTCTCAAGTTTAGAAACTATCAAGTAGGTTCTATCGCATCTATAATTGAAACTGATAATCCAGATGCAAGAAACTACATTAACTATCTATGTGGCAATGTGATGATGGTTGATGATCCAAAAGATATAAGAAAGAAAGGTTATCAATCTGCACTTACTGTTGATGGAATGCTATATAGAGGTCTTGGAATTAGATATTTAAACCCTAATACAGAAAAACCATTCATAGGTAGAAACGCAAGATCAGAACAAAGCTCAAGATATACTAGACTTGGTGAACAAGCAAAAGAAGAATTCCAAAATCTTTCAAAGAGACAATCTACTATTAAGGAATTACTTGATTTACTAGAATCTTTAAACTTAGAAGATTTAAGAGTACTAGTTGCAAAAGTAATGGAATTAGATAGAGATAAGGTATTAATTGAAGAATTAAAAGAAAAGAAAAAGAGATTATCATTATCATCACTTAATGATGTACGTGCTGAATATGAAAACCTAAAAGTTGAAATTAGAACTGAAGGCCAAAAACGTTCAACTAAAGAACAACTAATTGGTGCTAAGAACCAAGGTATTGAGTCATTAACTGAAGCAGTACTCCTATTAAATAATGAGATTAATGCATTATCGGCTGAAATATATAATATTGAAACTGAAAATATCTCATATAAAAGTGATGCAGATAAAATCTATGACGAAGAAAGAAAATCTGGTAAGAAAGAAAAAGACATCTTTATTAATGTAGAAGCAATAATCAAGGATCACCAACAAATTCATACTAATTATTTATCTAGATTAAGTATCGCAGAAGCTAATTATGCATCTAAATATAATAGACCATTCTCTACAGGCTTTGATGCCGCAAAAGATTACCTTGATGAACTCGATAAACTGGTTACTAGTGAATTAGTAAAATATGAAGGAAAGGTAAGAGAGGCTAGAGAAGAAGCTGAAAAACTATTCAAGGAAGATTTCTTATCTAAACTTAAGAGTTATATCTTAGAAGCCCAAGACGAAATAGGAAAGATTAATGAAACCCTTAATAAGATTCAATTTGGTAGAGATAAATATGAATTTATTTTCCCTAAATCTAAAGAGTTTGGAGCTATCTATAATATGATTGTGGATGAAGGTGCAGGAGAACTTGGTTATACAATCTTCAGTATGGACTTTGAAGAAAAATATCAAAAAGAATTAGATGAACTCTTTGATCATTTATCTCAAGATGAAGAAAATTCTATGGGTGCATTAAATAAATACACTGATTATAGAACTTATATGGACTATGATATCAAAGTTACATCTGGTCAAGATGTCTTCTACTTCTCAAATATTAATAAAGAAAAATCCGGTGGTGAAACACAAATTCCATTCTATGTGGCAATACTCGCATCATTCGTTAGATTATTCGATAAAGCACAAAAGAGTGGACTTGATGATTCAATCGGACTAATCCTCTTTGATGAGGTATTCGATAAGATGGATAACGCTAGAACTGATGCGATGATGGAATTCATCTCTAATCTAGATGTTCAAATCTTACTCGCTTGTCCTCCTCAAAAGATGGATTCACTCTCTAAACATACTGAGACATCAATCGCAGTAGTTAGAGAAGATAAACATGCTAGTTGTATCTCGATAAGAGACAAATAGAATTCCCTTCCCTTGAGACAAGGAACTTTTAAAAAGTTTCTTGTCTTTTCTTTATTTAATTTTTTTATTTTAGATATAAAATAATAATTATGAAAAAAGTAGTAGATTTAACTGAAGGTAATCTATTTAAAAAGATATTAATATTCGCACTTCCCATAATGGCATCTGGTATGCTTCAATTATTCTATAATGCCGCAGACTTAATTGTATGCGGAAAGTTTGGCACGGAGCACGCTATTGCCGCTGTATCTTCTACTACTGCCCTCATCAATTTATTAGTAAATTCATTTGTGGGATTATCAGTTGGTTCAAACGCCCTTATGGCGAGATCTCTTGGAGAAAAGAATAATGAAAAAGGTAATAGAATTGCCTATACATCACTCATTATCGCATTAGTTGGTGGCGTCCTTGTAGGATCTTTTGGTTTTATATTCTGTAGGAAGTTTCTTGAATGGATGGGCACTACAAGTGATGTAATTGATTTATCTACCGAATATTTAAGAATATATTTCTTAGGTACACCATTTTCATTCCTTTTTAACTTTGGCGCAGCTCTTTTAAGAGGTACTGGTGATTCAAGAAGACCGTCAATAGCGCTATTCTTAAGTGGTGGATTTAATATCGGATTAAACCTACTCCTTGTTGCGGTATTTAATATGGACGTTGAAGGAGTTGCGATTGCGACTATCGCATCACAGCTTATCTCTGCAGCAATAGTGTGGTTTATTATATTCACAAAGAGGACTCACTTCTTTACCTTCGAATTTAAGAATATTAAATTCTATTTTAATGAAGCTAAAGAAATATTTATTATTGGACTTCCGGTAGCACTTCAAGCTGCAACATTCTCTATATCTAATATACTAATTCAATCATCAGTTAATTCACTTGGTACTGATGTTGTATCAGGTAATGGAGCCGCAAACTCTATTGAAGGATTTATATTTGTCGCAATGGATTCTATAGGTCAAGCAACCCTCGCCTTTACAAGTGCGGCATATGGAGCCAAAAAGAAAGAAAATATTAAAACTATATTCAAATATTCTATCGTTCATGTTTTATTAATTTATTTGGCTGTATCTGGCCTTATCCTCATATTTAGAAAACCACTATTATCTCTTTATTTATCTAATCCTGAAGCACTAATTTATGGTGAAGGAAAACTTGTGATATTTGCGACAACTTACATAACTTGTGGAATTATGAACATTACCGCAAACTCAATAAGAGGAATGAATCATTCTATTACACCTATGGTTGTGGTGCTCACAACTGTATGTGGTACAAGAATTCTATGGATATATACACTATTTAAATTAGAGTATTTCCACAACCTAAATGGTTTATCATGGAGCTACCCTGTATCATGGATACTTGCGATAATAGTCGATTTAATTTTCTTTATCATATTCTATAAATATCTAAAGTTTAATAAAGAAGAAGCTGTCTCAGAACTTGAACCAAGCACAATATAAAAATATGTAAGAAGAATTAGAGACATGCTAATTCTTTCTATATGATTGTTTGTTCAACTATAAATAGAATTCTATCAATTTTCTAGTTAGTGTTTAATTAGTATAACATGACTATGATTAAGTTAGGGAGAATAATATGGATAATATAAAAATAGGAAACTATATCAAAGATTTAAGAACCAAACAAGGATTAACTCAAAAAGACTTAGCTGATAAACTTAACATTAGCTTTCAAGCAGTATCTAAATGGGAAAAAGGTGAAACATTACCTGATACAGCATTACTTCTACCATTATCTAAAGTACTAAGTACTAGTGTAGATCTCATTCTAAATGGTGGTGTATATATAAACAATGAAAGAAAGCTCTTGAGTGTAAAAGATGTCGTAATGGGTTTTGAACACTTAAAAGATGTGAGGAGATGCTTTGGAGATAAGAGTTTATTCTACAAAGGAATTGTGAATGGAATAAGCTCAGAAATGAACTTCGATTTTGAAGATGGCATTAAAAACTATCCTGAGGTTATGTATACAGAAGTAATCCTTCAAGCGATTATTAATGAAAACAAAACAGTGAGTCCTGATGAAGTAAAAGAATATATTAAAAATCCAAGAATGATTGAAATCATCGAAAAGAAGTTAGAACAATTAAGTTAATTAGAATTAAAAAACCGCTAAGACTTACTCTTAACGGTTATTTTATTTAGATTAACGATTACTGGTTATTCTTTATTTTTAGCGTTTTTCTTGGCTAATCTATTATCTTTCTTAGCTTGCTTTTTTGCAGCTTTAGCTTCGAGTTTGTTTTTCTTCCATAACGCATTATGATCTAGTGGTACATCCTCATCAGCAAGTGGATCAAGTAGAACTTTTGGATTCTTTAATATTCTAAGTAGCATTCTAAATGAATTCGCAAAATAGTATCCATCGCAGAATCTTTCATCTGATACAAAACTAATTGGCATTACAATCTTAGATGTAACTTCACCAGTTTCTTTATTAAGCGATAACACTTCCTTATCAACACCAGTAGAGAAGAACATACCTGTTGTACCAAAGTTATAGATATGATGGTGTAGTGGTGGAAGTTTAATTGACCTCATATCAGTGATAAAGAATGTGGTGTGGAATGGTGATGCTTCAAGCACGCCTTTTGGTAGTGCACCAATCTTATCTAGGAACTTAACAAATGATACAAGCGGTATCGTGAAAAATGGTGATGCACTACAAATTGCATCCGTTAACTTATCTGTCGCATTCTTCATTCCTTCATGCTTTACCTTTTTAAATTCAGTTTCCATTACATCAGCTATCTCTTGCAATGATTCTTTACCTGTAAAATGCATCTTGATTGATGTTTCATCAGATTCTTTGCCTCTCTTTAAAGATTTTTGAGCAACTATAGAGAAGGCAATGTCATTGTGTTGATAAATCTTTCTATTGAAGATGAACCTATTTAATGCTGGTCTTAAACAAATTACTCTTATAATTGATGCGGTTAAAATTTCTGTATATGAATAAACTCTTCCAGTTAATTCTTTTTGTTCTTTAATGAATTCATTCCAAGGTTCTAGGTCAACTTCAAATTGATTCCAGTTCATTGCATCATTTCTTTTAGGCATTATCATTGGAATGATATTATAAAATCCTTTTAAATGTTTAACTCTTTTTCCATCTGATCTATATCCGAACATAAAATCTCTCCTTTATAAAAGTTATAAAACATTATACACTATTTTATTAATTTATTTTATAAATATTATAACTAGAATATCTAATTTCAAGAGAATTACATAAAAAATACTTATAATAATCAAATTACTAGTTTTAGGTTATCTATTTTTTTGCTATCTCTTTTAGCCATTTAACATAATATATGTTAAGATATTATTAATAGAGATATTTTTATGAATAATAATAAAACAAGGATTGTGTCAGGTATATATAAGGGAAGAATACTTAGCTGCGTTTCTAATGACATTACAAGACCAACTACTGATAAGAATAAGGAAATGATTTTCAATACTCTTGGTCAGTATTTTTCTGGTGGTGTAGCGCTTGATTTATTCGGTGGCATTGGTTCTCTTGGAATAGAGGCTATTTCAAGAGGTGTTTCTTCATGCTACTTCAGTGAAATTAATCCTGATACATTTAAAGTACTAAAATCTAATATTAAGAATCTAGGTATTGAAAATGCCACTATATTTGAAGGTGATTATAGGCATTTTTTAACTAAATATCAAAATATAAAATTTGATTTAGTTATGCTTGATCCACCATATAGAATCTATGAAGAAATAGATTTTATTTTAAGTTTTATGTTAAAGAAAAACATGTTTAATAAAGGATGCGATATCTTACTTGAAATACCGAAAGAGAAGACATATGTTAATGATAATTTTAGATTATTAAAAGAGAAACATGGTGCCGCATCTAAATTCTTATTCTTAAAATATGAAGGTGAATAATATGAAAATTGGTTTATATCCTGGGTCTTTTGATCCGCTTACACTTGGTCATTTAGGCGTTATAAAAAAAGGCGCAAAACTATTTGATAAGCTATATGTTTGTATCTTAACTAACGCCGCAAAGAAGTCAATGTTTAGTGAAACAGATAGGCTAAACATGATTAAACTTGCGCTTAAAGATATAAAGAATGTTGAAGTAGTGTGTGAAAATACACTTACTGTTGATGCATGTAAGAAATATGGTGCATCATTTATTTTAAGAGGATTAAGGTCGAGTGCGGACTTTGAGTTTGAATTTCAAACTAATAACGTAAATATAACACTTGCTCCAGAAATTGAAACTGTTTTTGTGATCACAAATATCAGTGAATCACATATTTCATCATCTATAGTAAAGGAACTAATATCTTATAATTCACCTGGATATAAGAAAATGGTGCCTTTGGAAATTTATAAATATATTGAAGATTTAAGAAAAAAGGGGGACGAGATATAATATGACCTTTGATGTTTTAATTATTGGTTCAGGTATTATAGGCACAAGTATCGCAAGAGAATTATCTAAATATCAAGCTAATATTATCGTATTAGATAAAGAAAACGATGTATCTTGCGGAACTACTAAGGCAAATTCTGGAATAGTACACGCTGGTTTTGATGCTAAACCTGGATCAAAAAAAGCTTATTTTAATGTACGTGGTGCACGTATGTTTAAGGAACTACAAAAAGAACTAGATTTTCCTTATGAGGAAAACGGTGCTTTTGTTTTATCCTTTAGCGCGGATGGACACGACACATTACTAGAACTTTTAGATAGGGCTCAAAAGAATGGAGTTGATGGATGTAGTATCATTTCTGGAGATGAGGTGAGGAAACTTGAACCTAATGTATCAAAAGATGTGGTTGAAGCACTGTACGCTAAAACATCAGGTATTGTATCTCCATATGAAATGGCTATCGCTATGGCTGAAAATGCAGGTGCAAATGGCTGTAAATTTGAATTTAATAAAGATGTTATATCTTTAACAAAGAAAGAATCTTTATTTGAAGTAAAAACTAAGGATGGATCAACTTATAGTGCGAAAGTGGTGGTTAACGCTTCCGGTGTTCATAGTGATGAAATCAATAATCTAATTTCAAATAATAAATACGAGATAAAGGGAAGAAAAGGAGAATATGTCTTATTAGATAAAGAATTCTCTTATATTTCTAATACAACTTTATTCCAACTCCCTACAAAAATGGGTAAGGGTATCCTTGTAACCCCAACTTGTCATCATAATATTTTAGTTGGGCCTACTGCCCTTGATACTGATGATAAAGATAACACTTGGACTACATTTGATGGTCTTTTTGAAGCGTTCACTAAAGGGTTACTTAGTGTACCAAGTCTTCCAAGAGGCGGTATTATCACTCAATTTAGTGGTATAAGAGCTCATGAATCACATGATGACTTTACTATAGAATTCTCAAAAGATGTGAAAGGCCTTTATAACCTTATAGGTATTGAGTCTCCTGGTCTTGCATCTTCACCCGCAATAGCGTCTCATGCCGCAAAAGAAATCGCAGATTACTTAAAACTAAGTCCTAATCCTAACTTTAATCCAATAAGAAAAGGAATTAAGCATATTAGCCATATGACAAGTGAAGAACTAAAAGATGCGATAAAAGATAATCCATTATATGGACATGTTATCTGTAGATGTGAAGTTGTATCTGAAGCTGAAATAAGAGATGCAATTAGACGTTATCCAGGCGCAAAAGATCTTGATGGTGTTAAGCGTAGAGTTAGAGCTGGTATGGGAAGATGCCAAATGGGTTTCTGTACACCAAGAATAATGGAAATCTTAGCTGAAGAACTCAATCTTTCACTTGATGAAATAACAAAGAAAGGTGAAGGTTCTAAAATAGTAGTTGGAGGTATCAAGGAATGAAACACGTAAGACTATTAATTATCGGTGGAGGACCAGCTGGTCTTGCTGCCGCAGTAAGTGCTTATGATAAAGGTGAAAGAGATATTCTTATTTTAGAAAGAGAAAATAAACTTGGTGGAATATTAAACCAATGTATCCACAATGGTTTCGGCCTTCATACTTTCAAAGAAGAATTAACTGGACCTGAATATGCCCAAAGATTTATTGATCAAGTAGTTGAAAGAAAGATACCTTATCTTTTAAATACTACAGTTATAAATGTTAATAATGATAAAACTGTATCCGCATTAAATGAAGATGGTTTACTTGAAATAAAGGCTGACGCCATTATTCTTTCTTGTGGATGTAGAGAACGTCCAAGAGGTGCAATTAATACCGCAGGTTCTCGCCCCGCAGGTGTATATAGCGCAGGAACAGCTCAAAAACTGGTTAATATTGATGGACTACTCCCTGGAAAAGAAGTGGTAATCCTAGGTTCAGGCGATATTGGACTTATTATGGCGAGACGTATGACATTTGAAGGTGCAAAAGTTAAAGCTGTAGTGGAAATAATGCCATATTCATCTGGTTTAAATAGAAATATAGTTCAATGTTTAAATGACTTTAATATTCCTTTATATTTCTCTCATTCTGTAGTTGAAATAAAAGGAGATAAGAGAGTTGAATCTGTAGTTATCGCAGAAGTAGATGAAAGACTTAATCCAAAAATGGAAACAGCATTTGAAATTAAATGTGACACTTTATTACTTTCTGTCGGACTACTTCCTGAAAATGAACTAGCACGTGGTGCAAATGTTGATATATCAAGAGTTACAAGAGGCGCTATTGTTGATGATAGATTAATGACATCTGTTGATGGCATCTTTGAATGTGGTAATGTCTTACACGTTCATGATCTTGTCGATTTCGTGTCTCAAGAAGCTAAAGAAGCAGGTGAGAAGGCGGTTGAATATATCAACTCTAGTGCCAAGAAGGAATATGAAAAGATTATAGTTGAAACTGATGGAAAAGTAAGATATGTAGTACCCGAAATTATCCTTAAGAATGATAACTATAATCCTTTAACTTTCAAACTTAGAGTCGGAAATGTCTATAAAAATATTAAGCTAGAAGTAAGTGCTGATGATGAGGTTATTTACTCTAAGTCAAAACAAGTTGTCGCGCCAGGTGAAATGGAAACAATCTCTTTAAGAACAAAAGAAGTTGAAAAGATGAGAATTGCCAAGTCAATCAAAGTATATTTAAGGAGCGAAGAATAATGGAAAAAGATTTTATTTGTATAAATTGCCCTATGGGATGTCATCTTCATGTCACATATGCACTTGATTCAAATGGTAAAATTGATGAATCTAGTGTAAATGTTAGTGGATATACTTGTGGAAGAGGCAAAAAATATGGAGCTGAGGAACTTGTTCATCCATCAAGAATGGTTACATCTAGTGTAAAAGTTATTGGTGGAGCTGAAGCAGTAGTTTCAGTTAAAACTAGAAATGCTATACCAAAGGAACTCATTTTTGATTCTTTAGAAGAACTTAAGAAAGTAGAATTAAAAGCTCCAGTTAAAATAGGTGATATTGTAATATCAAATCTTTTAAATACTGGAATAGATGTTATTGCAACAAGAAATATAGGAGTAAAGTAATGGGAAAATATATCTTAGCTTTAGACCAAGGTACAACATCATCAAGAGCTATTCTTTTTGATAAGAAAGGTGAAATTTGGGGATTAGCCCAACAAGAGTTTAACCAAATATATCCAAAACCAGGTTGGGTAGAACATGACCCTAAAGAAATACTATCTAGTGAACTTGCGAGCGCTTTTCAAGCTATTGTAAGAGCGGGTGCAACTTTAGAAGATATTGATTCTATCGGTATTACAAATCAAAGAGAGACCACAATTCTCTGGGATAAAACTACCGGAAAACCTGTATATAACGCGATTGTCTGGCAATGTAGAAGAACAGAAGAATATTGTAAGAATCTTTTAAAAGATCCTACTTTAGATGAAAAAATCTATGAAAAAACAGGATTAAGACTAGATGCATATTTTAGTGCTTCAAAGATTAATTGGATTTTAGAAAATGTTAAAGAAGCAAAAGATGTATATGAAAAAGGAAACCTCTTATTTGGTACAGTTGATACCTATCTTTTATGGCATCTAACAGGTAAAAAAGTTCATGCGACAGACTATACTAATGCATCAAGAACACTACTTTTTAATATCCATGAATTAAAATGGGATAAAGAATTATGTGATTTATTTGGTGTACCTATGGATATTCTTCCAGAGGTACATCCATCAAGTTATGACTATGGAATTACTGCCCAAACAGTAATCGGGGCAAATATCCCAATTACTGGTATTGTAGGTGACCAACAGGGTTCACTCTTCGGCCAACTATGTATAAATAAAGGTGACATTAAAAATACCTTTGGAACTGGTTGTTTCATGCTTATGAATACCGGAGATGAACCAATAAAATCTAAACATGGTTTACTAACCACCTTAGCTGCATCATTAGATGATAAGCCACAATATGTTCTTGAAGGTAGCGTATTTATTGGTGGTGCTGCGGTTAAATGGTTAAGAGATGAGCTTAAAATGATCAAAGAACCAGAAGATTCTGAAACACTAGCGTTATCAGTTCAAGATACCGGTGGAGTATATATTGTCCCTGCCTTTACAGGACTTGGTGCACCATATTGGGACGGGGAAGCAAGAGGTATGGTTGTGGGCATTACAAGAGGAACATCACGTGCTCACTTTGTAAGAGCTACTCTTGAAGGTATAGCCTACCAAGTATATGATGTCTTAAAAGCAATGGAAAATGATTTAGGCATCGATATTCGCACCTTATGCGTTGATGGCGGTGCTTGTAAAAACAATTTCCTTATGCAATTTGAAGCTGATATCTTAAAGGCTGAAGTTAAACGTCCTAAAGTTGTAGAGGTTACTGCACTTGGTGCAGCATACCTTGCGGGCCTTAAAACAGGATACTGGTCATCTATAGATGAAATAAGAGATAATAAGGAAATTGAAAAATATTTCTTCCCTGAATTAGATGACTCACAAAGGACTGTAAAAATACATGGATGGCATAAAGCAATCCATCTTGTAACTACACACGAAAAATAAATTGACATCTTAAATTCTTGTGATAAAATAATAGTGCTGTGACTGCGTAGCTCAGCTGGATAGAGCAACGGCCTTCTAAGCCGTGGGTCGGGGGTTCGAATCCCTTCGCAGTCGCGTACTATAGATAACTAAACATCTCTTTTGAGATGTTTTTTATTCACAATTGAATTTAACTAAGTTAAATTATGGTGATAAATGGAGCATAATATTTACTATATGATATAATATAGGTGTCGATGTAACAAAAATGGGCCCCAAATATATCCTCGGGGATGATGCGTGTTCTGGTGTTGAATGCCTATATTTATATGGGAATCCTAAAAGTTCAGTCAAGTCCTCATCTTTTTGATAGAAGCGTCGGCCTTCTATTAATGTTACATCGGCTTTAATTTTATATATAAGAGGAGAAACGTATGAAGTTTACTTTCAAAAATAATATATTGAATATAGTTATAGGATCAATACTAAGTGTACTTGTTGTTATACAGCTAATTGGCATATTTGTAAAAGAATTAAATTATGTTGGTGCTGCACTAAAATATATAATAGGTGCATTTACTTTAGTAGTTGCTGGATTTAATCTTGGTCGTCACCTTAAAAAAGAGAACAAAACTGCGGAAACTATAGTATGGTTATTAGGAAATCTTATCATCATTGTTCTTGCTATACTTCTTATGTTTTTAAAACAAGAAGAAGACAAGGTATGGTTAACTCCATCTATAGTCGCAGGTATTGATATTTATCTTGAAGGTGTAATGCTAATTATCACATCAACCATATCTAATAAAACAAACATTGCTTCTTCACTAGTTGGTATATTATTTATTTCTCTAGGTATGATTTGTTTCTTCAAACTAGTGGATAATATCCTAATATGGGGATTTACCGGAGCTTTACTTATCATTGGTTTAATTTTCCTATTAGATGGTATATATGGAATACGTCAAAAGAAATCAGAAGTAGAAAAGCCTAAAAAGAAGGCAGTGACAAAAGAACCGGATGATATAAAAGAAGTTATATTAGAAGATTTGGATGAAGCAGAATCTAGTCAGGCTACACCACAAGAAATACCTATTAAAGACGTTGAAACTGTCACACACAAAGAGAGTGATAAGAAGGAAATTGAAAAAGAAATTACTAATCTACTCGAACATAGTGATGATGAATAAATATTGATATAATAAAAGAGAAGTTCGTTGAAGAACTTCTCTTTTACTTATCTTTCCTGCCGTTTAATACATAAACAGAAGGATGATCATATTTATTGTTTATTTCCTTAATAAGCGTTTTATAGCGAGTCTTGTAGTCATAAATGAATGCATTTTTCTCAAATTTATAACTATTAATTGAATCCTTTCCAGCTTTAAGTATTGGTCCGTATGCATTTTTTGATAAAGAGTAAACTATATCATTTTTTTCATTTAGTGCGGAACTAAATTCATCGAAATCATCTATGATAGCTTTAGTATAAGAATCCATACATTGCTTTAACGCGATTATACTATCATCGAATTCATTCTTTGAATATAAATTATTATTGTCTAAAACTTGTTTATAATAATTAATTGTTTCAATTGATGAATTATTTATTTCATCAATACTATTTAAAGTATTAGAAGAAACATCTTCCATACTTAAAAATTGAAGCTTATTTTCATTATCAATACTTTCAATTTTAGTAGTTAATTCTTGATGTAGAGAATTAATCTCTTTTTGATGTCTTAAAGAAGTCCTTCTATATGATATATTATAATCATCATCGTTATATTTTGAAGAAATACGTCTAATCTCATCAATTACAGGAGTTAATTCTTTATCAAGAATATTATCGATTCTTTCTAGACCATTATTGTAATCTGATTGATACTTATTATATATATCATTAAAATTGAAAGAATCTTTTGAGTTAAGAGTATTTACTATACTATCTATTTCAGATTCAGCAATTTTAATGGATTTTGTCGCTTCAAGAAGAGAGTGATTATGTATTTTATTGGCGATGTCTAAATTATCAATGTAAACTTCTATTCTTTCATCTATATCGCTTCTTGAGTAATTGATATCAGTATCTTTCTTAATGATTTTTATAATATCATTCACGCTGTCGTTATAGTCAGTTAATATTTCATTTGTTTCTTCGGTCATTCTATCTTTAAAAGAAGCAGGTTTTTCTCTAACGGCATCTAGTTTTAAAAGAATTGCGTTTAGTCTTATTTCTTTAATTTGATTTAGTTCTTTTATTTCATCAAGGAACTTACCCACTAAAAAGTTGATCCTATATTCAGAGAAACCATTGGATACATTTTTTTCCTTGGTTAATATCTCAATTCTTAGTTCTAACTCTTTTTGAGCGAGTTCGATAAGTTCACTCGCAGATGTTATCCTATGTTTCATAAAAGCATTTAAGAATTCAAAACTAGATAGTGCAAATAACTCCTCTCTTGCCTTAGTCTGTTCTAAAAGAGCGGTTTGAGAGCTTTTAATAATATCAAGTGATTTCTTATTAACGTTATATGAATTAATTATCTTTTCGTATTCAAATTTTTTAGGAAGAAGATCTATGTCTCTAGATTTATGTGCTAAAGAATTTGATAAGAAGAGGATGGCTTTTTGGATGACATACGATCTATGAACTTTATTTAATTTAATCTCATAGTCTAAAACTGCTTGGAATTTTAAGTCAGAGGCATAGATTTCATTTCTATAAATATTAAATAATTTATAGTTTTCATTTGCGCTTTTAATAAGATTAAAGATTTCTCTTTCCATGTTTACTTTAGCGACATTTAGGCTAAAATTTAATTCATTTAGTAAGAGAGAAGATTTATATTTGTATGTAATGAGAACTCTTTTTAAAGTGTCAAAAAGTTCTAATTGTTTAAGAGAGAATTCAAGTGTATGTTTAAGCCTATTATCAACCGATTCCTCAAATAATAAATCTAATAAATCGCTATATTTTTTAAAGAATATGATGTTTTCGATGATAGCGGAGCCTTTAAATTTTTCATCCTTTATGAGTAATTTCTTAAATAAGTTTTGATTTCTGTATCTTAGAAGAAGTTCACGATATTCTTTTTCATTAGCTTCTTCTAAAGATAAATATTTTAAATAGAGATCGTGATGATATGATTTAAAGATTTCAGTAATACAGTTTTCTAGTTCCTCATCGTTAAAAGCATTCTCAAGTTTAATAAATAATTTTTTGTTTAGAGGGTTTTCTTTAATTTCTTTTTTAATAAGCTTAAGAGTATTCTTTTTGCTTTCAAAGAAATCCTTCTTAAAACCTAATGTTTCTATAAGTATTCTCTCATATTTCTTAATCTCTTTATCTGACAATTCTTTAAACTCTTGATAGAGAGACTCTTGAGTTTCAACGTATTTATTTTTGATATCATTTTCTATTTTCTCAAGGTTTTCATATAGGAAGTTTTCATCATTTAATATATCTTTATATGAAAGCTGAGAAATATTATTACTATCTAACTCTTCCTTATATGCTTTATTATCTTCAATTAGTTTAATTTTATAGTCATTATATAATAAAGTATATAATTCTTGAAGTTCTTTAATTTTAGTTATAATACCTTCAAAATCAGCACTTAAATGTTCATAGTAATTTTTAATAATGGATGAATATTGATCGAGGGATTTCCCTAAAACTTGGGAAATACTATCATTTGTGTTAATAGAAGAAGATTCAAGTTCTTTAGTTTTTAATACTAAACTTTCTATTTTTTCAAGAGTAGTATTGTGATAGTTATCTAAAGAAGTTTCAAGGGAATCTAGATTTTCAATCATAAAATTCATAAGGTCATTTTTAATTAGATTTAGTGAATTAAAATATTCAACCTTTAAGTCTTTCATTTCATGTGTTAATCTATCATCTTGAGTTTCTATTTTTTCTTCAACACCTTTAATAAGTTCTTCAAGTGAAGAAACGTCTTCTTTAATTAAATCAAAAGAAGCCTTAGATTTTTCTAAGGTTACATATATTATTAATTTCATCATATAGAGATTTTATATTTGATTTGAGGTTATCTTTGTAGCTTGAAAGAAGATCTAGAGTTTCATTTATTTTGTTTTCCAAATCACTCATTATTTTTTCTCCATCTTGTCTTTAAATTCAGTGATTAAACTATTGATTCTATTTTCCATATTATTTAAAGAATCATTTAAATCTTCGTTAAGTTTTTCGTTTAATGAAGATAAGTGTTCTTTAAATGCGGAAATTGGAATAGAAACATTATCATATTTATTTAAAGTATCCGCAATAACATTATTAAACTTCTCCTCAAATTCGATTAAATTATCTGCCTTAAGATTCTCGTATTTTTCTATAATACTATTTTTCCTGTATTCAAACGAATCTTTTAATCTAATATTTTCAGAGTTAAGTTCGTCAAAATATGCGGCTTTATTTTGATCGTGGTCTATTATTCTTTTTTCGAGTTTATTCTTATTATCTTGTTTAAATGTTTCGATAGAATCCCAGAGCTTTAATGAATTATCTTTCATTAAATCGAAATATTTATTTCCTTCATCCAAGATCTTTTGTTTTTCTTCTTGGAAGTTGCCGTTTATATTTTCTATAACCCTAGATAAATCTGTAGTTTTATCGTGAGATGAACTAATATTAGAAGCATTCTCTTGTTTCTTTTCGCCTATTCTTTCATCTCTTCTCTTAATATATGCTAAATATGTAGAGTTAATAATATTTTTAATATCTTCATTACCAGTTTCTCTTTGTTTGATTATTCTAGTCTTTAAAGTATTAATGTGGTTAATTTTTTCTTTATAATCATTTTCAATAGTTTTTACTGTCCTAAGATATAGTTCCTGATAATCAGATAATCTCTTTGCTAGTCTTTCTGAATCGTTTTCTTTAGCTATATCAATTGTATCTAAATTATCAAGGAATGGAGAAATATCAGAAGAAGTTTTTTCTATCTCTTTAACTAATAAGTATTCTTTTAAATCTTCTAATACAAAGACGTTTCTAATATATTCACTATATGAGATTGGTGCATTTTTCTTTAATTCTTTATTAAATGCCTTTTTAAGCATCTTAACACTTTCATTTGCACTTCTTAAAAGATATTTATATGCTTGATGTAAAGAAGAAGTGTTTTTAGATTTTATAAATAGTGATCTAAAAGTTTTATAGTCTTTATATAATTCCTTTTTATTGTATGCTTTAGTAAATGATTTGTTGTATATTTTATTTAGAATATTATCTAAATCAATTACTAAAGTATCAAGTATATAATATACCTGATTTAATATTTGGTCTGTATCAACCTTTTTCACGTATTCATTAAATTCAGTTTTAGGTGAAAGATCAAGTAATGAAGACTTACATTTATCTAGAGCCATAACAAATAAAGCATGTGCTCTTTTTTCATTAACAAGTGATGCTCTATATTCTTCTATTACTTTAGCCTGGCTCTCTTTAATGGATTCCCTAATATGATCCATCTTAGATTTAAGAGATTCTTTTTCGGTTCTAATGAATGGATATATACGTTTCTTAGCCTCATCTGATTCCTTAAGAACTTTTATCTTATTAGCCTCAAAGTTATTTCTCTCTATTTCTAATACATTATTTAAATAACGCATTTTATTTGTGAGTTGTTCATCGAGGATTTCTATACCTTTATTATATCTTTCCATTAGATCTTCAAATTGTTCATTTCTTGAGATTGCTTCAAGATATGCAATTTCTAAAATCTTTTGAATTTGAATTTGAGTCTTTAGTTTTTCTTCAGCATCTTCATCTCTATCTTTAATTTTTACTATTTTAGAGATGTTTTCAAGCCTAGTATATGCAGCCATATAGTCGCATTTAAGCATTTCTATATTTTTGTTTGTATCTAGTATCTTTACTTCATTATTTAATCTATTTTTAACAAGAAGAACATCAATCTCATAGTCTTTTTTAAGCAACACTAGATCGCACTTGGAATTCATGATTTCAAGTTCTGCTTTTGCGGTTTCTTCAAGTTCTTTTCTCTTGATGTCATATTCTATTTTCTTTATTTCTGTTTCATCATCAATAGTTAAATATTGTCTTCTTAAATCAAGGAGAGAAAGTCTTAATAATTCATCGTTTGTTAGTAACTTGAATGATAATAAATCTAATTCTTTATTTTGATTAACATTATCTTCAATATAAGTAAGATATTCTTTTAAAGAAACTATCTTAGCATCGAGACCGAGACTTTCATAGCTTTTCTTGTAATAATAAAGTAAATCTTTAGTTCTTTTAGCATCTTCAGTTAAATTACCTAGTGCGTTCTTTTGATAATTAAGAATTTCAATAATAGATGAGAAGGTATTAAGCATTAGCGATTTACCATTATCTAAGAAATTATTATAAGATTCAAATAGATGGTCTCTTGCATCTTTTAATATAGAAGAATATCTATTTAACTCTTCATTTTGTTTATTTAGTAAATCGAGTTCAATAGAATATTTGATTAATAGTTTTTGATTATTAGTGGTAATGAAGTTAATTAAAGATGATTTTTGTTCAAGAAGAAGAGATTTTTCTTTATTAGTAGCTTTCTCTATTAATGAATCATAATATTTGTTTAAAGCCTCTATATCAGCATCTTTTTTCTTATTTAATTCCTCAAGACCTTTCTTGATTGATTCACATTCATCAGAGTTATCTTTTTTATTTTTAATAATTATATTAATAAATGTATTAAAAGAAGACCTAATAGAATCAAATTTAGAGACATATTTACTTGTGTCACTTAAAAGCTTTTTAGCATCTTCAAAACACTCTATGTAGATATCAGAAAGATGACGAGATGACTCAATAGAAGTAAGTGTAGCATTTTCTGTTAAAGAAGAAGTATAGTTTTTGAATTCTTCAAGGAATGTGATTAGCTTCTTAATGTCTAAAGCGTGCTTTTCTGCGTTCTTATAGAATTCAAGGTTCTTCAAAATACTTTCTTTGGCATTAAAAATAGTATAAGTATAAACTTCCTCTTCCTTATCTATTTTGTTTTCGATTTGTCTTTTGTGAGCGAGAGGCCTTGATTTTGCCTCATATAATGTTCTAACAAAAGAATGCCTAATACGTTCAAGAAGAACTTCTTCAAATTCGATTCTTGATTCTAAGTCTTGTTTCTCTTTGTAATATTCATCTAACAAAGCAATAAGCTCAACATTTGCTTTTTCATTTAAAGCTTCGTAATCCTTAAAATATTTTTGAAGAATGATAACCCTATTTTCATCATGTTTTTGAAGTCTTGTCTCATAATCTTCATAAATATCTCTATAATCGTCACTTTGCTTTTCTTTTAAATCAAAAAGATCCTTCTCAAGAGATGAGATGGTTTTGTCAAAATATCTTTCTACTTCGGCAGGGCTATAACCAAAACCCTCTAGTAGATTCATGTATACAGATTTTTTCTCGTTGTTATTCATCGCTAAACTTCTATAATGTATTATAGCATATGGTCATTATAAATAAAACATTAAATGTTTTAATTTTTATTTGACAAAAAAATAAAAAAGTAGAGAAAAAACGAAAATATTTACAGATTTAGTAATGCTTATATTTTGATTCAAATTATTAAATAAAGCACACGTATTTGACTTTATAGTCTTAATTAAGCTTTTGATATAAATAGTTAAAATTATATGTTTTTTACACTATAAACAAATTTTGACGATTTATGGGTCCATAAATCTCTATTTAATAATAGAGAGTTATGATATAATTTAAAAAGGAGATTTATATGAGCACAAATAAGGAATTAGAAACATATAGAAGTCAGGTTGAGGAAGAACAATTTTTAAGACCTCAAACATTAAGAGAATATGTTGGTCAGGAACAAGTGAAAGAGATGCTAGGAGTATCAATTATGGCTGCTAAACAAAGAAAAGAGCCAATTGATCACGTCTTACTTTATGGTCCTCAAGGTCTCGGAAAGACAACTTTAGCTCAAGTAATTGCTAATGAGATGGGTGCAAATATTACTGTTATTAGTGGTCCTGCAATCGAAAAGACAGGCGATTTAGCGGCTATTCTTTCTGCGCTTCAACCTTATGATTGCCTATTTATAGATGAAATACATAGATTGCCAAAAGTTGTATCAGAAACACTATATTCCGCAATGGAAGATTTTGTGATTGATATAGTTGTTGGTCGTGATAGTGATGCTCATACAATTAGGCTAGATCTTCCACCTTTTACGCTTATTGGCGCAACAACAACTTATGGTATGCTAACTGGGCCTTTACGTGATAGATTTGGCTCAACTTATAAACTTGATTTCTACACTGTTGATGAACTTAAAAAGATTTGTGAAAGAACTTCAAGAATTTATGGAAATCCGATAGATTCTGATTCATCATTTGAAATCGCAAGGCGTTCTCGTGGTACGCCAAGAATAGTAAATAGAATATTTAAAAGAGTTCGTGATTTTGCTGATGTATATAATGGTGGTGCTATCAATTTAGATATCACAAACAGAACGCTCACAAATTTAAATATTGATGACCAAGGTCTTGATCAAAAAGACAGAGATTATCTTGAAACCATTATCTCTCATTTTGGCGGAGGACCAGTTGGTGTTGATAATCTCGCATCAAGTATGTCTGAAGATAGACTCACTATTGAAAATGTGTATGAACCTTATTTAATCAAAGAAGGCTATATTCAGCGTACATCAAGAGGACGTATCGCTACTCCAAAAGCCTATAAACACATGAAAAAGGATTTGTTTAGTTATGCTGACTAATGATTTTGATTATTATCTACCAGAAGAATTGATAGCGCAAACCCCACTTAAGGATAGGTCATCATCTAGATTAATGGTTCTAAATAAAACGACTGGCGAAATAGAGGAAACAGTTTTTTCCTCGATTGAGTCTTATTTACCTAAAAACTCTATTTTGGTTATTAATAACACTAAAGTAGTGCCAGTAAGGCTTATGGGGATTAAGGAAAAAACTGGTGCAAAAATCGAGTTACTGCTTCTTAAGAATCTTGGAGATGATATTTATGAATGCCTCGCAAAACCTCAAAGAAGATTGCATATCGGGGACAAAGTAGTTTTTAAAGATGGATTACTTATTGCGGAAATCCTAGAGATTAAACAAGATGGAATGGTTAATGCCAAGTTAATATATGATGGTATATTTTATGAGATTCTAGACAAAGTTGGTGAAATGCCGCTTCCACCATATATCCATAAAAGACTTGATGAAAAAGATAGATATAATACCGTTTATTCTAAAATTCAGGGGTCAAGTGCAGCACCTACTGCGGGCCTACATTTTACTGAAGATCTTCTTAATCAAATAAAAAAAGATGGTATTGAAATATTAGAAGTCACTCTTACTATTGGCCTTGGAACTTTCAGACCAGTAAAAGAAGAGAAAATCGAAAACCATCTGATGCATTCTGAATTATATGAGATTACAAAAGAGATTGCAGATAAACTAAATAAAGCTAAAAAGGAAGGAAAAAAGATAGTTGCGGTTGGCACTACAAGTCTTAGAACTCTTGAAGCTAACTTTAGCAAATATGGCGAATTTAAAGAAACTAAGGAAGAAACTGATATTTTTATCTATCCTGGCTATAAATTTAAAGCTATTGACGAACTTATAACTAATTTTCACCTTCCAAAATCTACATTAATAATGCTTGTATCAGCTCTTGCAGGAAGAGAGAATATCCTTCGTGCTTATAATAAAGCAGTAGAGGATAAATTTAGATTTTTCTCTTTCGGAGATGCTATGTACATAAGAGGATAAGATGTCTGGTTGTTTAGAATTTAAAGTATTGAAGGAGTGTGAAAACACTAACGCAAGAACTGGTGAATTAACAGTAAATGGTATTAAAGTAAAAACTCCAATTTTTATGCCAGTAGGCACAAAAGGAGATGTAAAATGTCTAACTAATGAAGAAGTAAAAGAGGTATCCGATAATTTAATTCTTGCGAATACATACCATATGTTTTTATCCCCCGGCACAGAACTATTAAATGAAATAGGTGGTCTTAAGAAATTAAATAAGTGGGATGGAATGCTTCTTACAGATAGTGGTGGATACCAAGTGTTTTCGCTCTCTCAAACAAGAAAGATTGAGGAAGAAGGGGTTCACTTTAAGCATTACAAGAATGGTTCACGCCTATTTATGTCACCAGAGGATTCTATCCATATTCAAAATGCGATAGGGTCTGATATCATGATGTCTTTTGATGAGTGCCCACCATTTGATGCATCATATAAATATATGAAGGACTCTGTCTTAAGGACAATCAGATGGGCAAAAAGAGGAAAAGATGCAAACTTAAATCCAGATAAACAAGCATTATTTGGAATAGTCCAAGGTGGACCGTTTGAGGATTTAAGGAAAATGTGCCTTGACGAACTAATGAATATTGGTTTTGATGGATATTCTATTGGTGGTCTTGCGGTTGGTGAAGCTCAGGAAGATAGAATAAAATCTCTCAAATTTTTATCCACAATTCTACCTAAAGATAAACCGAGATACTTAATGGGTGTTGGCACTCCAGATGATATCTTATATGGAGTTGAAAACGGAGTTGATATGTTTGACTGTGTTGAACCCACAAGAATAGCTCGTCATGGTGTTGCGATGACATCAAACGGAAGAGTTTTAATAAAAAATAAAGAATATGAAAGAGATTTTACCCCAATCGACCCAGAGTGTGATTGTGAGGTATGCAGGAAATATTCTAAAGCCTATATTAGGCATTTATTTAGAGAAGAGGAGATGTTAAGTTATAGAATGCTTTCATATCATAATCTCTATTTTCTCAAAAATTTGATGAAAAATATCAGAAATTCAATTGAAAACGGGACATTTACTGAATTTAAAGAAGAATTTCTAAAGAAATATAACAATAATAAGAAGAATAAGTAGGAGAGTCGTGCTATGTATAATCAATATGATCAATTTTCACAACATGCTGTAATAAAAGTAGTCGGTGTCGGAGGTGGTGGCGGTTCAGCCGTTGATAGAATGGTTGAAAACGATGTATCAGGCGTTGAATTTGTTGCTATCAATACCGATAGTCAAGCTTTAAAAAAGTCAAAGGCAGATGTTCGTATTTTACTTGGAAGAAAAACAACTGAAGGTTTAGGTGCTGGAGCCGACCCAGATGTAGGACGTCGTGCTGCTGAAGAAGCTGCAGATGAAATAAGAGATAACTTGTCAGGTGCTGACATGGTTTTTATCACCGCTGGTATGGGTGGTGGAACAGGTTCAGGCGCATCTCCTGTAGTTGCTAAAATAGCACGTGAAATGAAATGCTTAACTATTGGTGTTGTCACAAAACCATTTAGTTTTGAAGGTCCAAAAAGAATGTCAGTTGCACTTAATGCTATTGAAGAATTAAGACCTTATGTTGACGCATTAATCGTTATTCCTAACGATAGACTTTTAATCACTAGTGGTGGTGAAGATATCTCTATCTTTGATACATTTAGAAAAGCAGATAACGTCTTAAGATCTGCTGTCCAAGGTATTACTGAGATTATCAATGAAGAAGGACTTATTAATGTTGACTTCGCCGATGTTAGGACAACTTTAAAAGATAAAGGTACTGCACTTATGGGCATTGGTATGGCATCAGGTGATAACAGAGGTATTGTTGCCGCAAACCTCGCAATTAGGTCTCCTTTACTTGAAACATCAATAGATGGCGCAACAAGCGCAATTGTTAATATTACCGCATCAACTAAGGTAACTATTAACGAAATTCAAAGTATCATTCATGAAATTCAAAACTCATCATCTAAAACTCTTGATATTATATGGGGTCAAGCAATTAATAAAACATTTGATGATCAAATTGTTGTCACAGTAATTGCGACAGGTTTTGCCACAGACCCACTTAAAAATATCAATGATAAAAATGAATATAAACCAGAACTAAGCACTCAAGATGATGACGACATTTTATCTGGCTTAACTGGTAAAGGTGGAAAGAAAAAAATATATAGAAGAGATAAAAAATCTAAAGATAAAAAGAACGCAGAATATAATTCACTTCCTGAATGGATAAGCAAGAAATAAAATGGAACTAGTAAAAGCATCAACTTATTTGGAAAATTTAGATATATCACTCGTTAGAAGACTTGAAAGATTAGTCTCTATTTACCCAAGCAAAAAGAAGATAGAAGAGGCAAGAAAACTAATAAATATCTATATAAATAAATCTAAAGTAGCCTATTTCTATCAAGCTTTAACATCTCCATCATATAAAGAAAATGAATTCACAAAGGAAATTGTTGCGATTTTATCTTATGGAAAAGGTGACCTGTTCTGTGATTATCTTCTCCAAAAACATGCTTATTACGCTTATGGATGTTATAACTATAATGTTATGGCTGAAATCAAAAAAGCTTTAAAAGAATTAATAAAGGATAGAAAATCCTATGATGCAGTGTATCTATATAGTGATTTACTAATTCTTGAGGGAAATCCTAAAACTGAAGAAGAAGCGTTTGATAATTTCTTGGTTCTTGCAAGAGAAGGCCATGCATATTCATGTCTTTCCCTCGCGTTAATTATTATCGCATCAGGCGAAGAATATAAAGCTTCAAGTGGCGCTATTGTGCCATTCTTGTCCTTTGCTGCACAAAGCGGCATCAAACAAGCTCAAATAGTACTTCTTGATGTACTAAAAAATGGTTTTGATGATATGGTTCAAAAGGACCCTAGACTCGCAGAACAATTTGAAAAAGCATTCGAGAATCAAAGCTTTGATACATCACAACTAATATTTGAAAAATATTATAGAGAGGGTGCTTTCTTTAATGAATCAAATGAAAAAGCCGTTGAATTATTACCTTTAATTGGTAGAACTCCTAATAATAATCATTATGGACTAAGTCTTTATCGTAAATACCTTAAAGAAAAAGAAGATGGTCTTGATTATAAAGATTCATTAAATAAAGCATATAAGGAACTATATTCTACCTATAAATATCAAGACTACGATACTCTTGTTGCACTATCTAACATTTTCTTTAATGAGGAACCCTACTTAGATAGAAAACTGGGATTTAATCTACTTCTTGATGCATATAGGAAATACCCAAATCCAGACATTTCCTATACCCTCTATAGATTAATTAAATCAAGTGATGAATATAAAGACCATAGCGATATGCTTCCTGAACTTTCATATCGTTCCTTCTATTATTACATAAAGAAGGATATTAACCCATTCATAGATCATTACTATAATATGGCATCACCTTCTGATGGATATAAATATGCGAGAAAATTGCTTAGTTTTATTAAGAAATATGAGCCAGAGTTCTCTCACGCAGAACTAGCATATATTTATCTTAAAGAAGGCAAAAAGAGAAAAGCTAAAAAAGAATTCAATAAAGTTAGAAACTATGTAGATGTCTTAAAATATCCTTATACTTACGCTAAATTATATGAGAATCTTCCTTCTGGTGAACTAGATTTTCTAAAGGCTATTAATCTCTATAAAGCTGCATCGGTAATAGGAAACTCAAAAGCTTCTTATACCTTAGGTAGATATTATGAAAAAGGCCTACTTATCGCTAAAAACTTAGAAGAGTCCGTAAATTATTATAAACTTGCCGCAAGGCAGGGCATTACTGATGCATATTTTAAAGCGGGTTATGTTTTAATTATGTTAGGCCACGATAAAGCTGGTTTAGCTGAACTTGAAACTGGTGCTTCTCTCTCAAATAGTAAATGTGCTAACGCATTAGGTGACCTATATTTTTATGGTCAATATGTTGAAAAAGATTACACTAAGGCTGCTCATTGGTATAGTGAAGGATCAAAAAATAAAGATCCTAGATGTATGTTTAAACTAGGAATAATATTTAAAGATGGCCTTGGTTATAAGAAGGACTTAGAAAAAGCTAGAGAATTATTTGAATTATCTAAAAAATATGGATATAGAGATGGCCTATTCAAACTATTTGGTAAACATCTTTATGAAAATAATGATAAAGAATGTTTAAGATATTTGAATCTTGCTTATGAGGCAGAAGGTGATAGAGAATCATTAGTTTTACTTTCTAAAATTTATTCTGAAGGAAAAATCACAGGAAAAAGACCACTTAAAGCCAGAAAGTATTTATTACTCTCAAAAGCAACAAATGATCCTGAGTCCTTATTTAAATTAGGGTTAAAGACATCTGGTAAATCGAGAAAACTTAAATATTTTGAAGACGCATATATGTATGGATACACTAAAGCTATATCCTATGCGGGTATTTGGGCATATAAAAATAAGGAATATCAAAAGGCATATTCATATTTATCTAATGGTTTATCAGAAGAAATTCCTGAAACATATTATATATATGCATTACTACACATGAATAATGTGATAAAGAATTTAAATTCAAAAGATGCGCTTTATTATATGAAAAAAGCTGCGGAGCTTAAATATCAAAAAGCAGTGTTATTTTTAAGAGGTGAATAGTTATGGCACTTTCAAGCAAAGATAAACTAAATTTGACAGTTGGTAAGGACAATTGGTTTTTAAATGTACCATCAAACCTTAAAGGAAAAAGATTAAGAACTTGTGATGGACCACTTGGTGTTAGAGAAGAAAAAGACTATACATACACATATCCATCTATTTGTTTCCCATCTCCCGCATCACTTGCCTCATCGTTTGATAAAAAACTAGTTTATGATATCAATAAAGAAATTGGAAAAGAGGCAAAAAATAGGGGCATTAGCGTAATGCTTTCGCCTGGTATAAATATTAAGCGCAATACCTTATGTGGTAGAAACTTTGAATATTTTAGTGAAGACCCAGTTTTATCTGGACTAATGGCTAAAAGCGCAATAAGAGGTCTTGAAGAGAGCGGGAGTGCCGCATGTGTTAAGCACTATTTATTAAATAATTTTGAAAATTCAAGATTTAATATTTCTCATAATGTTGATGATAAGGCTTTAAATGAAATATATTTAAAGAATTTTATGATTGCGATAAAAGAAGGTAAACCTTCATCTATTATGACTTCATATAATCTCGTTAACGGTAAATATATTTCAGAATCTAAAGAGTTTCTAGATTTGCCTAGAAATAAATGGGGTTTTTCTGGCTTATATATTTCTGATTGGGGCGGTGTAAGAGACAAAAAGACAGCGCTGCTTTCTGGACTCGATGTAGAAATGCCACACTCAAATAAAAACGATGAATTAGTTGATCAATTAGATGATTTAAGTGAATCACTTGAAAGAACCACTAAGAATATAACTAAATTTATTAAGAAATATGGATATAGAGAAAAAGAAAGAAAAGATGTAAATAATGGAAGAGATTTAGCTAGTTATGCAGTAGCGAATTCTATTATCTTACTTAAAAATGAAGAGAACATTCTTCCTATCGGAAAACCTGAGAAAATAGCCTTAATCGGTCATTTAGCTGAGGAGCCATGTTATGCTGGATATGGTTCATCTCAGGTGACCCCTATTAATGTCTTAAGACTAAAAGATAGGCTAATTAAATATATCGATAATATCTCATACACACCTGGATATGATAAAGACGGAAAAACAAACGATAAATTCCTTGAAAAAATAGAGGAATGTGTTAAAGGCAAAGAAAAAGTTGTTTTTGTTTTAGGTGCACTTCCTTTCCATGAGGGCGAAGGATGGGATAGAGGAAATATGGAAATCCCAAGAGGTATGCTTGTCGCATTAGCTAAAGCATATTCCATAAATCCAAACATCATAGTACTACTTGAGGCAGGTAGCCCACTTGAAATTGAAGATGTAAAGAAATATGCAAAAGGTATTCTTTTATCATATATGGGTGGTGAAATGATGGCTGAAGGTGAAGCACTTGTTTTAAGTGGCAAGGTATCACCATCAGGAAGACTTGCTGAAACATGGCCTAAATCATTTAAAGATAGCCCAATCTACTATAACTATAATAGAGATATCTATAACCTTTATCAGACAGAATCAATCTATGTTGGATATAGATATTATGATAAAGCTAAAATAGATGTATCTTATCCATTTGGTTATGGCTTATCTTATTCAAAATTCTTATTTACTAAACTAAAATGTAGAATTAGTAAAAAAGAGTTAATAGCCAAGGTTACAGTAAAAAATATTGGAGATGTATCTCAATCAACTCCAATTATGCTTTATATATCTAAAGAAGACTCTAATACTTTTAGACCAATCAAGGAACTTATAGGTTTTGAAAAGGTATTCTTAAACAAAAACGAAAAGAAGAGAATTAAAATATCTGTCCCTCTAGATTATTTGAAAGTTTATGACTTTGACACAAAAGATATGGTTTTAGAGGATGGAGAATATATACTTTTAATTGGTGATTCATCTGTGAATCTATCACTTAATAAGACCTTTACATTAAAGGGTGTTACTCTAAACAAAGACTTAAAAGCCAAAGTACCAGAATATTTCTATATTAAAGATAATAAGTTTCCTCTTTCATCATTTAAGAGAATCTTTGATAATGATATTAACCATGATGGAAGTTCAAAAAAAGCTGATTGGAATACCGTATTTAAAAACCTAACATCACTTCCAAATGGTAGACTCGCAAGAGATACTTTCTATAAGGCTATAGAAGAACTATATAAAGGTGATGATGAAAGAATAGAAAGATCTAAGAGAGATATTCAATATTTCCCATTTAGAATAATTAAAACTTTCTCAGGCATCCAAAATGATGAAATCTTTAAACTAATCTTCTCAATTGTGAATGGCGAGTAAATGAATTTTCTTTTAACTAATGATGATGGATATAAAAATCCATATTTCGAACAAACTAAAGAAGCACTTAAAAAGTATGGTGAAGTATATGTTTCTGCGCCAATGGTTCAAAGAAGCGGTGCATCGTGTTCATTAAAACTTGATGGTCCAAAGAAGGTTTTATATTTAGATGATAAATCAATTGCGATAGATGGAACACCTGCGGATTGTGTAAGTATGGGCCTTGAATATTTTAAGAATGTTAAATTTGACTATGTAGTATCTGGTACAAATGAGGGATTAAACATTTCATACGATACTATTTTTTCTGGCACGGTGGGTGCTGTGCTTGTTGCATCATCACTAGGTCTTAAGGGGCTTGCTTTAAGCGCATGTTTTAATGAGACACCTAGTCAAGTTTATAATAAAACAATTGATGCACTAGATTTTGTATTTAAGAATAACCTATTTGAACATGCTATTATACTCTCAATTAATTACCCTATAAAAGAGTATGAAAAAGGCCTAGGCTTTAAGCTAGGCCATATCTATAATTCTCCCACAATTGACTTTGTTAAATTCGATGGAGAACTTGTTGATTCTGAAAGACTATATAGTATTAAGCGCGGCGTCTTAAAAGATAGTGATGCGTATTATACAAATAGTGGTTATTATTCTATTACTCCACTTTCTATCACATATGAAGATAATAAACAATCAAAAATATTAGAAAAGGTTTTAGAAGAACTTAATTAAATGTTTTAAATGATAGCTTGGCGATGTGATATAGTATCTTACTATTTCCATCGCTTTTAATTTTATCTATAACTTTATTAACCTCTTTTGAGCCACCTAATTTAAGTTTATAACCATATTTTTCTTCTAGTTTTTTAATTGATTCAAGAAATAGATATCTTGCGATTATGGAAGAAAGCGCAACAGCGATGCTTTTGCCTTCGCCCTTCGTTTCAAAAGAAATACCAGTTACTGGATTAGATTTATCATATTTAGATAGATAATTATAATATTTCTTTTCACCACAGAAATCATCTAGACAAATATAATCATACTCAAATTTATCTTTAAGGATCCTTATGTTGTGGTTATGAATATAGGCCTTAAATTCATTTAGATTAAACTTATCTTTGAAATCATTTAAGCGCTCATTATCTAAAATATAGTAAGTATATATATCTGGATATTTTTTAATTACATATTGTGCGATTTGAACTATTTTATGATCAGGAATTGTCTTTGAATCTTTCACACCTAATTCTTTAAGTTCACTGACCATCTCTTTTTTAACATAAGTACTCGCAACAACTATAGGCCCAAATATATCACCAGTCCCTACTTCGTCTGAGCCAATTGTATTAGCGTTATCATATTTGCTTATAGGGAAGTATTTATTAAACATGGATAAATCTTTTCCCATAAAAACCACTTTTCCACTTTCATAAATAGAGACGGTTACACCATCTATTTTGAAAAAATACTTAATGTATTCATTAGTATTTGGAAGAAGATACTTCTTATAAGTATTATAAAATTGTTGAATTTGTGATGGAGTCATTACTGTTACAGGCATACTTGTATTATATCATAAGATAAGTAATAGATTATTTTGTTGTTTTAGAGTAGAATTAATTTGTGAGTAAATATTTTGATTTAAAATTACTTGAGTTCGACAAAATATTAAATAAAATAAAAAAATATGCTGTACTAGATGAATCACTTGATATGATATCTAGTCTTTCGTCATATGAAGAAGATGCACTTTCTCTTAGTGCACTAAATGACACTAAAGATATGCTTGATGTTATAAAATACAATGGTTCTATTGATTTTACACCATATAAATTATCTTTAGTTCTACCTAGAATAAAAATAAAGGCTCCACTTGAAATAGTAGATTTTCTTGAATTATGTAAATTATCTAATAATGTATATAAAATAAGTGGAATAGTAAAAAAAGCTAAAGCTAACATAGAACTTAAAACTTTACCTAAGTATTTAGATACCCTCACAAGCTTAGTTGATGTAGAAAATGCAATTAAAAATATAATGGACCAAACTGGAGAAATTTATGATAGCGCATCTCCACTATTAAATAACTTAAGGAAGAATTTAAGAATAGAAGAAAATAATTTAGATAGTAAATTTCAATCTATTTTAAAAAGTGATTCAGATAAATTATCCGATCAAATTATTACTATAAGAAATGGAAGAAGAGTAATACCTGTGAAAAGTGAGTATAAATCCCATATTAAAGGTATTTTTCATGGTACATCCTCCTCTGGACTCACATCTTTTATAGAACCATACTCTATTATTGAAATCGAAAATAAGATAGAAGATATTAAAGATAAGATAAATAAAGAAATATCTAGGATCTTATTTGAATTAAGTTTAAAAGTGGCGGAATATTATCACGAAATTAAAAGTGATTATGAAATCATTAATTACTTTGATTTTCTATCCGCTAAGGCTGAATACGCTAAAGAGATTCATGCGGTAATGCCTATAATTGGCGATAATACAGAACTATATGATGCAAGACATCCTTTAATTGATGAAGAAAAAGTTGTGCCTAACGATATAAAAATAAATCTAGGTACCTCAATGATTATTACAGGCCCTAATACTGGCGGTAAAACAGTGGTACTTAAAACATTAGGTCTTTTAACTCTTATGGCTAAATCAGGTATACTTATTCCTGCGAAAGAAGGATCTATAATAGCGCTCCCTAAAAATGTATTCACAGACCTAGGTGATGAACAATCCATCGAACAATCTCTTTCTACGTTTTCTTCACATATGACTAAAATTATCTTCATCATCAATAATCTTGAAGAGAAATCTTTAGTATTAATCGATGAGCTAGGCGCAGGAACTGACCCAGTTGAGGGCTCATCTCTCGCAAGAGCGATAATTGATTATTTGAAGAGTTTTAATATATATCTATTGGTTTCAACTCATTATTCATCACTAAAGATTTATGCTTATAATACTAAAAATGTTATAAATGCCTCAGTTGAGTTTGATGAAGAGAGTCTTAAACCTACCTATAAGTTATTAATTGGTATCCCAGGTTCATCAAACGCACTGGTTATTTCAAAAAGATTAGGTCTTAATGAGTCTATTTTAAGAAATGCGGAAATATCTGAAGAGGACAAGACTGATATTGAGAAAACTATTAAAAAGATAGAAGATGAATCGCTTTCCTTAAAAAATGCCAGAGAAGAATATGAGAGAAAGTTAGAAGATTTAAATAAGATTGTTGAAAGAACTAATAAAGAACTAGATGAAAAGAGAAAAATATTAAATAAAGAAATAGATGATCTTGAAGCTAATAAAACTAAAATCTTAATTAAAACTCAAAGAAACGCAAATAGAATTCTTGATGAAATAGAAGAATTAAAAGAAGAGATTAAGAAATCAAATAAATATAAGGAAAATGAGATAATAGATGCGAAAGCTAAAATCTCATCACTTTATGAATCAAAAGAACTACTAAAGAAAAGCAATAAAGTGTCTGACCTTAAAATAGGAGATAAAGTAAATATTATCGCTTTTTCTAAGACAGGTTATATTACTGATGTTAAAAATGGAAAATACTTTGTTTCTTTTGGCAATATGACATCTTCTTTTAAAAAAGATGAACTTGAATATCTAGAGGATAGTGAAGATAAACCTATTACATACTCAAGCCTACAAGGCATAAAGGTCCAAAGTGATATTAAAACTAGGCTTGATTTAAGAGGAAAAAGACATGAAGAAGCCCTATCTTTACTTGATCAATTTTTAGATGAAGCAATCTTAACTGGTGTTGATCAGGTTACTATTATTCATGGATACGGCTCTTTAGCTTTAAGAAATATGACACTTGATTACGCCAAAACCCATTCTCAAATTAAGAAATATAGAAGTGGTGATGCACATGAAGGAGGAACGGGAGTCACAATCCTATATCTTAAATGAAAGGATCTTTTATACTTTTAAATAAAGAAAAAGGAATATCGTCTAATAAGATAGATAATAAAGTGAAAAAAGCACTTTATTTTTCTAAGGTAGGACATCTTGGGACTCTTGACCCGGATGCAACAGGATTATTAGTGCTTATGACTGATAGAGCCACTAAGTGTGCTAAATATTTTGATAGTATGGATAAAGTATATGAGATGACAATACTTTTTGGTGCTACATCTAAATCCCTCGATTTAGATAGTGAAATAACTGACTCTATAGATATAGACCTAAGAGGAAAAGAAAAGGAAATTGATGAGGTTATTCATAGTTTTAAGGGAATTATATCTCAAAAACCACCAATCTATAGCGCTATAAAAATAGATGGTGTAGCACTTTATAAATATGCTCATAAGGGAGAAGAAATCGATATTCCTAAAAGAGAAGTAACCCTATATAATATAGAAAGGATATCCCCTATTACTTATCTAAAGCCATATTCATATGTCACAATAAAAGCTCATGTATCTAAAGGCTTTTATATGAGATCTCTTGCCTATGATATAGGCGAAAAACTAGGCATTCCATCTATGTCTAAATCTATCAATAGATTAAGGGAAGGAGAGTTTAATTTAGACGATGCTTCTACGCTTGATGAGATTATAAATGGAAAATATAATCCCATTGATCCAATTGAATATATGGACTTTCCTAAAATAGAGGTTAATGATCAAATATATACTGATATATTAAATGGGAAATGGCTAGTTTTAGATAATATCTCAGAATATATTAAAATCTATCATAATAGTGAATTCGTTGCGATATATAAATTTGATAAAGACACTAACACATATAGAATGGATTTTTTAGCATAATGAAAATAACTTATTTAACTGACTATAAACAATTTAATAGAGATAACCTCACCATCGCATTAGGCTATTTTGATGGTGTCCATTTGGGACATAAAAAAGTGATTGAAAAGGCTATAAGATTAAGTAAAGAAACATCTACTAAATCCATTGTCTTAACTTTTTCATCAAGCATAAAATCTTTTATCTTTAACACAAAAGAAGAGCATCTTACATCAATTAATGACAAAGTTGAGATATTTAAGAAATTAGGAATTGATGAAGTTATATTCATTAATCTTAATGATGAATTTGTGAAATTATCATACATGGAGTTTTTTGATATTTTTTTAAGAAAGGCTAAGAATGTAGTGTGTGGTTTTGATTACACCTTTGGCAATTTAGGCAAAGGAAATGTCTCTATTTTAAAAGAATTACTTTCTGATAGAGTATCGGTTATTCCGAAACTTGAACTAAATGGCATAAAGGTCGGGGCGAAAGAGATTAGCAGCCAAATCAAGGCTGGAAATCTAGAACTCTCTGAAAGATATTTAGGGCATAAGTATCTAATTGATGGAAAACTATATAAAAGGAATAAATATTTTGCGTTAAATACTCAGGATTATGTCGTCCCTAAGAATGGTTATTATATTATTGAATTTATGTCAAATGGATCAGTTAAAGATATCAAGGCTAAAATTAAATTAATTGATCCATCAAACGGAATATTGCTTAGAGAAACTGATAATTCTGTGTTAGAAAATCTATTTAAAGAATCTAATAAGTTTAGGATTCATTTTAAAGAAATAGACAAATAAAAGGTGTCAATTACCAAGATGATATTAGGGAAGTTCTGTGACTTTCCCTTATTGTTGCGCATTTTTTACATAAATTTATGAAAAATAGTGTATAATATTCAATGTTGAAAATATCCATTATTCTTTGATTAATCAAAGCATAATGAAACTTGAAGGAGAAAAAAATGAATATAACAAATTTACCTGGCTCAAAAGTACAATTTGAGGTCGAAGTATCTGTCGAAACTTTTAAAAAAGCATTAGATGAAGCATACGAAGAACAAGCTAAGAATTATGAAATTCCTGGTTTTAGAAAAGGACATGTTCCAAAAGAAATCTATATGGCAAGAGAAGGAGAAAAATCATTATATCCAAAAGCATTGGATTTAGTAATCAATGACACTTATTATGAAGTAGTTGAAAACGAAAAACTAAAAGTTGTATCACAACCTGATATTGATTTAGATTATGAAAATATTAAATCATCTGAACCTTTTAAATACACAGTAACAGTTGAAGTCGTGCCACAAGTTACTCTTGGCGAATACAAGGGTCTTGAAGTTGAAAAAGACTCTATAGAAGTTAGTGATTCTGAAGTTCAAGCAGTTATAGATAGACAACTTAGAGAAGACACTATGGAAAGTGATAAAGAAGAATCTGAACCTGTTGAAGATGGCGATAAAGTTATCATCGATTATGAAGGAAGTGTTGATGGAGAATTATTTGAAGGTGGTTCTGCAAAAGAACAACCATTAGTAATTGGTTCTCATACATTTATTCCTGGATTTGAAGAACAATTAATCGGCTTGAAAAAGGGAGATGTTAAAGATATTAACGTTAAATTCCCTGATGATTATCAAGCTGAACATTTAAAAGGAAAAGATGCTGTATTTAAAATCACTCTTCACTCTATTAAACGTATGGAGACACCTGAATTCAATGATGATTTTGTTTTAGGTTTAGATCATGAAGGTGTTAAGACAGCTGATGAATATAGAGCACATATCAAAGAACATCTAGGTGAACACAAAGAACATGATGCTTCTGAAAAAGCAGAAAAAGCTTTACTTGATAAGATTATTGAAAATGCTAAATTTGATGTTCCTGAAAAACTTGTAGCAGAAGAAGCAAATTATATGTTTGAAGAAGAAGCTCAATCATTTGAGCAACAATATAAAGGATTCAAGTTTGATATGTATTTATCATATACTGGTCAAACTAAAGAATCTCACATTGAATCTTTAAAAGAAGAAGCTAAATTTAGATTTTCTCGTGATTTTGTTTTAGGAGCTATTGCTAAAGCTGAAAAGATTGATGCAACTAAGGAAGAACTTGAAAAGGAATACGAGGATATCGCTAAATATTACTCTTTATCAGTTGATGACGTTAAAGCTAGATTAAATGAAGAAAGAGTAACTGAACAAGTTACATTAAGAAAAGCATATGAATTTGTTAAAGAAAACAACAAATTTGTAGCAAAGAAAGAAGAAAAAACTGAATAGTAAATATATTAAACGTTAATCTATGAAATATTAGAAAAGGAGGTCTATGAGTCAAAATAATATTTTACCTGTAATAGCAATGAAAGAACCTGTAATGCTTCCAAATATCGAACAGAGAATCGAAGTCGCAAGAGTTCATTCAAAGAATGCTATTGTACAATCAAAAGAAAATTATGATAGAGAAATTCTCTTAGTTTTCTATAATAAACCTCTTGATAATAATGAAGTTCCAACTCCTGAGATTTGCTATCCTATAGGCGTTATCGCTAGATTTGATAGTGAACTTAAACTTGCTAACGCAAATTATAGAGTTAAATTTTCTACTTTCGGCAGAGTAAAACTAGACTATATCTTCTTAAAAGACAATTGCTTATATTCTGAATATCATTTCCTTGATGAAGAATATGGTGATGCTGAAGAAGAAAAAAACCTAGTATCAAAAGTTACACAAGAAGTAATGGAAAAAAGTGCTGCAATACTTAGAACACCTAAAACTGTTCTTGATGAAATCAATAAGAATAGTGGCGCAGCTAGATTTTCTGATGTTGTCGCATCATCACTTTTAGTTGATGGAAGACAAATGTATAAATATCTTGCGGAAACTAAAGTTAATATTCGCCTTAAGATGATTTTAGACGATATTAGCGGAATCCTAAGCCATAAAGAATTAGATGACAAGATTGAAGATGCAGTTAGAAAATCGATGGAACAATCTCAAAAAGAGTATTATCTAAGAGAAAAAATTAAAGCTATCCAAAATGAACTTGGAGATATCGATAATAATGTTACTGATATCGAGAAACTAAGGGAAAAAATTGAAAATGCTGGTATGCCTGAAAATGTTAAAAACCATGTATCAAGAGAACTCCACAGATATCAATCTGTCCCAAGTGCCTCTCCTGAATCATCAATGATTAGATCATATATCGATACTATGATTGACATTCCTTGGAAATATGAGACAAAGGATGAAGAAGATATAAGGAAAGCGAAAGAAAAGTTAGATGAGACACATTTTGGATTAGATAAGGTTAAAGATAGAATTCTTGAATATTTATCCGTTAAACTATATACAAAAAAGAATCCTCAAACTATTCTATGTTTCGCAGGCCCTCCAGGTGTAGGTAAAACTACTCTCGCTAAATCAATTGCTGAAGCTCTTGGTCGAAAGTTTGTTAAACAATCACTTGGTGGTATTAAAGATGAAGCTGAAATAAGGGGACACAGACGTACATATATTGGTTCACTTCCTGGTAGAATCATGCATGGTATGGCTGAAGCTGGTTCAATAAATCCTGTATTCTTACTAGATGAAATTGATAAGGTTGGCTCAGATTATAAAGGTGATCCATCTGCAGCACTTCTTGAGGTACTTGATCCAGAACAAAACAAATACTTTAGTGATAACTATGTAGAAGAACAATATGATCTCTCTAAAGTAATGTTCATCTGTACCGCAAACTATACTGAAAATATTCCAGCTCCACTATACGATAGAATGGAAATTATTGAGCTATCAAGTTATACTGAACTTGAGAAGTTCCAAATAGCTAAAACTCACGTTATTAGAAAGGAACTTAAGGCAAATGGTCTAGAAGAAAATAAACTAGAAATTACTGATGGCGCTATTATGAGTCTTATTAAACATTACACTAGAGAAGCTGGTGTTAGACAAGTTGAAAGACTAATAGGTTCAATAGTTAGAAAGTCAATTAGAAAGATTCTAGAAGAAAAACTAGATAAAGTTGTTGTTGATGAGTCTAACTTAAAAGACTATCTAGGCAAAGAAATCTTCCAAAATAACAGCACTGAAAATGAAGATTTAGTTGGTGTTGTTACGGGTCTTGCTTACACTCAATTTGGTGGAGATACGCTCCAGATTGAAGTAACAACGTACAAAGGTTCTGGTCAACTCGTTTTAACTGGAAAGTTAGGCGATGTTATGAAAGAATCCGCTAGAACTGCCTTCTCATGGGTTAGAAGCCACGCCGCTGATTATAATATCGACGAAGAAATATTCTCTAAAGTTGATACTCATATCCACGTACCAGAAGGTGCTGTACCAAAAGATGGTCCATCTGCTGGTGTCACAATGGCAACAGCTATCGCATCAGCCTTCACAAAGAGGAAGGTTCATCACGAAGTTGGTATGACTGGTGAGGCTACTCTTCGTGGAAGAGTCTTACCTATTGGTGGACTTAAAGAAAAATCTATTGCCGCAAATAGATCTGGCTTAAAGAGAATATTAATTCCTAAAGAAAATCTAAGAGATCTTGATGATATTCCAAAAGAAGTAAAAGATGCTTTAGAAATTATCCCAGTATCTTCGCTTGAAGAAGTTCTATCTTACGCATTAGTATAAGAAAAATATAGACACTTTTCTTTTCGGAAAGTGTCTTTATTTAAATTGACTTTCATTTTTTAATCTTATACAATCTAATTGGATTTAAAAATAAAATGACTATTATGAGGTTTCATATGGTCATTTTTGTTTATTTAGATGAATCAGGTTCTATTCATGAAAATAGTAATACTAAATATTTTGCGATAGGTGGATATCTTGTATCTAAAGAAGATAATCTTAAAGCGATATCTACCTATAAAAGAATTAATAAAAGTATAAAGGATAAATATAATATCCCACTATGTAAGGAACTTAAATCTTTTAATTATACAGTAAGCGATAAGATAGATATCTTTTTAAATATTCAAAGAATAAGAAGTTATATTGGATGCGCTAAAGTCTTTAGTAAAGAAGATATGAAAAAGAGCGTAAAAGATGTGAATGTATTTTATAACTATGGAGTAAAACTTCTATTTGATGATTGTATATTAAAACTATTTGATATAGATAATATGTCATATCATATAGACTTTATAGTAAATATGGATAATAGAAGTATAAGTGTTGGTAAGCTAAAGGACCTTGAAACTTACCTCAATACTGAATATTGTCTATATGATATGACATTTAAGGTAACTTACTATGATTCTAAAACAAACTATGGTATACAACTCGCTGACTTAACAGTTAATACTTTTTATAATGTATTTAAAGATATAAGATGTAGTTAAGGCGATAAAACCTTATAGATATAGAATATCAACCTTTCCAGGCAATCAGATATATGGAAGAAAAAGACCAGTATATTATTAAATGATTTATAATATAAGTAATGAGGTATTTATATGAAAAAAGGCTTGAGAATAACACTTATTGTGGTTTCATCATTTTTACTTGCGCTTCTTTTATTCCTACTTTTTGCGGTAGTTAATCATAGCGTAAGAAATAGTGTTAAAGTGGATGAGAAAATAGAAAATACTACAGGTCTTGTTGTGGCAAAAGGGAGAGGCCTATATGATGAAGATGGTAATAAACTTATACTTAAAGGAGTGAATTTAGGTAATTTGTTTGTGACTGAAGGTTGGATTAGTCCATACGCAACTTACGATATGGAATGGAATAGCGATTCAAATCACTACGACTATAAAGAGTTATCTCATGAACAGTTCCTAAAAGGATTTAATTCTAACCCTAACCTAAATGATAATGAAAGAAGAGAATTGCTTGAAATTTATTACGAAAATTTCTTTAATGATCTAGACGCTAAATTTATTAAATCTATCGGTTTTAATTGTATAAGAATACCATTTTATTATAAGAATATATTAGACGAGAATGATGGCGTGTTTACTCTTAAAGACGAAGTTAGTGCATTTAAAGATTTAGATAGAGTAGTAAATATATGTAGCGATAATGATTTATATGTAGTGCTTGATCTACACGGTTGTCCTGGAAGCCAAAATGGTTATGAACATTCTGGCGCAATAGATTACGATAAATATAATAAAGATACAATTAGATTTTGGTATAACGATACATATATTGATGCTATAGTTGACCTTTGGAAATATGTCTCTAATCACTATAAAGATAATAAAACTATTGCGATGTATGATTTAATAAATGAACCAAGAAGTAGAAAACTTGTATCGGATAAAACTGTATGGAATGTATATGACAAAATATATAAAGTTATAAGAGAAAATGGTGATAATCATAATATCGCCCTTGAAGGGATATGGTCATTTTCAAGGCTCCCAAATCCAAAAAAATATTCTTGGGAGAATGTGACATATTCATATCATTTCTATAACTGGTTTACAGGTAAAGGCTTATCAAATAATATGTTTTATACTTACCAGGATTTGTCTAATTTTGGCCGTAATTATGAAGTACCAGTTTATATAGGAGAATTCACTTTCTTTGATGATGAAAAGTCATGGAAGACAGGACTTAAGCTATATGATGAAAGGCACTACTCGTGGACTTTATGGACTTATAAGATGCCTGTAGAGGGCTCTTGGTGGACTAATTCATGGGGCATTATTAATCTTTATAATTATGACGATGAAGCATCAAAAGGCTGGCATAAAGTTAATGTGTCAACCGCAACCTATGATGAGATTAAGGCATGTTTTTTGGCAACTAATCTTTCAAATACATCATCAATAAAATATTCAAATACTTACAAGTTTTTAAAAGATTATTTTGATAAATAACATATTTGACATATACTTACATTGATGATAAAATTACATTACCTAAGACCTAGGTTAAGGTAACATTGTTTAAGCGTAATATCTAGTACGTACCCCCTAGGCACTATAAAACAGCTTAAAGCTGTTTTTTTATTTGCTTTTTCAAAAATATTTATTTATTTTTATATAAAATTATATAATAATAAATAATGACGGAGGCACTCATATGAACCTTGAGCACTTTAAAGAAATATTAACTAAAAATGCAGTATATCTATATCCAAACATTAGAATTTCTAATGAAATATCGTTCCCAGGGAATGAACTTGTAGTACTAAATGAAGATGGTACTATGAACGCTAAAGGCGATATATCACAAGATACTGGATATCGTATCTCTCGTGAACAACCTTTTCTTCCTAATGATGTAGATTTACTAACTATTTTTATAGAAGAAAATAACACTATTGAGTCATATCCGAATATTGGTCAAGAATATAAAGAAGCATTTAAGAGTACCTCACTTACAAAAGCTATTTCAATGACTCTATCACCTAAATCATCTTCAACTATATTAAAGGTGATAGATGCGCTATCTCATATGGCAGAACGTACATATGAAGGTGCACCGATTAGAATAGGCGTTATCATTAATGACGTATTGAGTGTTTCAAATAAAAAATCAAATCTATTATTCACTAACTTTATTCAATCAAATTATGCAGCCGTTTTAACAAATGGTTCTGAATCATTTATTGAAATAGATAGTGATGGATATATTTATAGATACCTTCAATTAAATAGTGAAAAGAGTGAATTAGGTCTTGCGCCATATGACTATACAAGAGTTATTCAATATATAGGTAAAGATACTATTGGTATAGTTTTATCGAATAAAGGAGAACTCTTAATATTCCACGATAATGAACTTAAATATACTAAACGTGGAGATAGATGGAATCCATATAACCACTCTCAAACTATTAAAGCAATTCATGAAAGAAGTGAAAATGATAATTTAATGTTTGCGAGAGCAGTATATTTAACTGCGCTCGATATATCTTTTGGAAAATCAGGCGGTATTATATCTTTCCTAGATGAAAATGAAGTTGCGAATGCGCTTGCGCATATTAATATTCACGATATCGTTAATGAAAAATATTACAATATAAAACGTGACCTCATGAAAGACCAAGATGACCCTGAATATGATCATATCAAAGATTTAACATTTGAAGAATTCTTAGAAGAAAAAGAAAATTCTAAGAGTAGTATGTTGAATAAATTAATTAGTGAGAAGAAGTTTTTCCTTTTATCTCGTAAATTAAGACAGGAAATAACATCAATTGATGGTGCAACTATCGTTGACTATAATGGAGATGTAGTAGCTTGTGGAGCTATCGTTAAGATTGAAGCGGGCTCCCTTGGTGGTGGACGCATCGCAGCCGCAAGGACGCTTTCACATTATGGTATTGCGATAGAAATATCTTCAGATGCATCCATTAAAGGTTTCGCTCTTGATGCATCGGGTGAACCTGAAAGAATTTTCACAATTGCGGACTTTGGAGAAGATTTTAATTAATGAGTTTTATTAACCAACTAAATAAAGAACAAAGAAATATTATTATATGTCCCTCATCTTATAATGAGGGTTTATTTAGTGAAGTAAATAAAGACTTTTTATTTGATGTAGTATTTAAACCCAAGAAAGAATTTCTTGAAAATATCTTTGGGTCATATACTGAAATTGAAGTAGAAAGCGATGGAACGCTTAATGGAGTTATACCTTTATTCCTTAATAAAGGCTATACAGTTGATGCGATAGAAAATATCATATCTAATATGCCTTTAATTAGCGATAAATATCCAGAATTAGAAAAATTCCATAATTTAAATGAAGGTTTTATAAACTATTATAAAGATAAAAATATCTTATATACAATGGATAATTTATTTGATCCAGTATTTCTTTATGCGATTAAATATTTAAGTGAACTTGGAATCGAGTTAAAACAAATATTATTTGAAGACGTAAAAGGGGAAGCCCTTTATAAAGAATATGAAAATATAATAAAAGAGGTTGAAGGTGCATCGGATTATATTTCATATCTCCTTCTAAATGGTGTTGATATTAATAAGATAAAGGTTCAAATTAATGGAACAGACTATAAAGAATTAATTAGAGATGTATTCTCTTTTTACCCATTTAAGAATGCATTTTATATAAACGATAGATATACCCTTTTTGAAAAAGATAGAATACTTTCGTTCTTTAATTCTCTAAAAGATAATAAACTAGATACATCGCTTGAAACTTTAAACAGTTATAAAGAAGAACTAGATGTTGATTCATATAATGTACTCGCGAATATGCTTAGTGGAACAAAACTCCCACTTGAATATTTTAAATATAAGCTTCAAAACAGTTATATTAAACAACCGAAATATAATAACGCTATTGAAGTTGGAAATGTAATAAATAGATATCTTCCATCAGACACTTACCTTATTATTCTTGGAGCTAATTCTGGCCTTTTCCCAAAAACAATTGTTTTATCTGGTGAGTTAACTGATAATATATTAAAAGAAATTCATACATCCGACAAAGATATAAATACGACCAATGAAAAATACTATCTATCAAAGATATATTCTTTGAAACATGTATATATTTCATCATATTTAAAAGGAACAACCAAGAACTTTACTAAGTCTCCGTTCCTCTTTAAAATCCTTGATCTAAAGGAATATGTCCCTAGTGGCAATCATTATTCTAAATGTAGAGATTATTTAAAATTTAAGAAAGCTTTTGATGAATATGTAACATATGGTTCTAAAACATCTGATTATAAAAGGTTCTCTAAGTTACTCGCTGACGAAGACTACAAAAAATTTACAAATATTTACGACTCAACAATGTCTTATACAGATTTCGATAACTTTAAAGAACTTGTTGGCAAAAAACTCATGTTATCATACTCAAAGATGAACGAATATAATGAGTGCCCATTTAAATACTATTATGGGCATATATTAAAACTTGATCCATTCGAAAATTCACTCGCAACATTTATAGGTAATTTCTTTCATAAGATAATGGAAAATTATATTGATAGTGAGTTTCCGCTTGATGAAGAAACCTTAGAAATAGAGTTTGAAAAGTTTATTAAAACTGAGCCATACAAGTTAACTATTAAGGATAGGGTTATTATTAAAATGTTTTATTCTGTAGTTATAGACGTCTATTATAAAACAAAGAGCCTAAATCTTGATGGCGGCTTTAAGGTTTATGCAAAAGAGTTAGAAATTAATAAAGTTGAAGATTCTATAGATGATTTAGAGATTGAGTTTAATGGTAAGATTGACCTTGTATTAAAAGATGATAATGACAATACTATCGTTGTTGATTATAAAACTGGACATTATCCTAAGACCAATTATGAGAAAGGTACTGGTTTACAACAGTTAGTTTATTTTAATGTTTTAAAAGAAACAAATGTAGATGAAACCTTTGTTCCTGCGGGTTTCATATTTGAAGTTGTCCCTATTAAAAAAAGGGGTGGTGAACTTAAAAAGATTTCGTGTTATGGTGAATTGCTTTTTGATTCATCAGTTAACTATGGTGAAATTAAGGTTAATAAACAATCGTGGAAATCAAAAGAAGAAATTGAGGATCACCTAATGCAAACTAAGGAAATTATAGAAAAAACTAAAAATTCTATACTTAGTTTAGATTTTAAACAAAGCCCAGGTGATGAAGCGTGTGATTATTGTTCATTTAAAGAGGTTTGTTACAAATATAACTTCGAGAATGATGAAAACGAGGAGGATGAATAATGTCTAATTTTACAGATGAGCAATTAAATGTCATCCGCCATCGTGGTGGTAATTTATTAGTTTCTGCAGGTGCAGGTTCTGGTAAAACAACAACTATGACCGAAAGAATAATCAGCCTACTTAGAGGAGATAATGGATTTGAGCCAATTCATCTATCTAATCTTATTGTTTTAACATTCACAGATGCTGCAGCTAAAAATATCAAAGAAAAGATTATTAAAGAATTATCAAATAAAGAAAGTTTAATTGAAGAGTTAAATCATATCGAGGAAGCAGATATTTCAACGTTTGATGCTTTTTGTCACAAATTCGTTAAAAAGTATTCATCCAAATCCATTTTGCCAAAAAACTTTACAATAGGCGATAGCATTTTTTTCAATGTTAAAGCAAAAACTTTTATTAATGAAATACTCTTAGATTATTATAATAATCCTACATATCAAAATTCAGATTTTTATAAAAACAATTCTAATACGGATACTTTTATTAAAATTCTTGAGAATACATCAAAGGGTAAAAATGATGACAATCTTGTTAAGAATTTATTGGACTATTATAAAGCGATTAATAATGAAATTGATGTAGACAAGTATCTTTCAACATATATGGACACATATTTCAGCAAAGATTATGCTGAATACCTTTTACATATATCTGTTGATTATATTAGAGAGCTTGTTGGTATAGCGTTAAATCTAGATATATTAGATAAGAATTTAATTAAAAAAGCTGCTGATGATAAGAAAGATGAAGAAGCAATACAGTTTATCTATTCAACAATAGATCAGTTTAATTCTTTTCTTAGTATTAAAAATGATGAAGAAGCTTTTAAGTATTTCCACACCTTCGCTAAAAATGATTCCGGGTCTGGCTCGATCAAAAAAGTAATTGGTATTGATATAACTAAACAATATAATTTTATTAAAACAGACATTTTTGACAATGCGTCAAGATATAACTCTAAGGGCAATGAAGTAACGGATAGATTATTTTACAATGTATTCTTTGAAATGGATGTTAACTCACTAGAGCCTGTAGATGCTTTTCATAAGACAATTCGAGGCAACAAAGAATACTATAAATTTATCAATGATGTAATGATTGAATTACACAAAAAGATGAAGATATATAAGAAAGAATATTCTATCTATGAATTTCAAGATATAGAAAAAGAAGCAATTAGAATCCTTGAAAACAATCTTGAAATTAGAAATCTATATAAGAAGAATATAAATGAGATTATTATAGATGAATACCAAGATACAAATGATATCCAATCTTACTTGATTTCATTAATATCCAATAATAACGAAGTAGTTGTCGGTGATATAAAACAATCTATTTATGGATTTAGAAATGCTAATCCTGAGATCTTTAATAAGCGCTCTAAAGATTATCAAAGCGATACAAACAAAGGTTTAGTTATTCCACTTAATAAGAACTTTAGGTCAAGAAAAGAAGAAGTACTAGATCAAGTAAATAAAATATTCATTGATAAAGCAAATGATAAGTCCTGCGATGTTCATTATTTTAAAGAATTACTTGAATATGGTAATCACAATTATGATTCACACAACGATTTAAAAAATACGTTTAGAATAATCAAATATTATGGACCATCAAATGTAAAGGAAGGAAAGGGTAAACTCACAAAGCAATTAGCTAATGAAATTATTGCTCAAGATATAAAACTAAGACTATATGGCGATGATAAACAAAAAGTGATTCATGAGGCTATAGATAAAAATGGTAACAAAAATATTATTTATGAAAATGCTCAAGAGTCCGATTTTCTTGTCTTAGGTCGCACTAACGTGATTTTTAAGGATATAAAGAAAGTTTTTGAGGATTATAAACTTGCGTCAACACTTCCTAAATCGACAACATTTATCAAGAGTGAAGAAGTCATATTTATTAAACATAGTTTAAGACTAATTGATTTAATGTCTCAAAAGAAAACTGATGACATTGATTTTTTGATATCACTTTCTTCAATACTTAGAAGTTTTGTTGTAGAGGCCAAAGACAATGAAATTGGAAAAATGATGCTTTTATCTAGACAAACTAGTAATATTGAAGCGTTTAAGAATTGCTTTAATTACATATATAAAATTTATGAAGAAGCAACAAACGAATATAAAAAAAATGGAATATATTCTGCTTTACAGTTACTTCTTCACTCACCAGAAATAAGAATATATGAGAAAATAGCTAAGCTAGTTAAAACTGAATCTAAGGAAACAAAGATAAATTACTTTTTAGATCAATTAAATAGTTATTCTAAAACAGGATTAACTCCTTCTGAAGTTATCGATTATCTTGATAATATAAGTAAGGATGATGAGGATTTAGATACTGCACTTCAATCATTTGAAACACCATCTTGCTTAACTGGTATGACAATTCATAAATCTAAGGGTCTTGAAGCACCATTTGTTTACTTAATGAATATTAGCACTCAAAAAGTAACATATCCTAAATATATTAAGGGTTTTGGATACTCAATGTTTGGCGAAATAAATGACATTAAATATGAACTAATGAAGAAGCTTTATAATAAAGAAACAAATAAAGAAAAGTTAAGACTTCTATATGTTGCCCTCACAAGGGCTAAAGAATCTATTACCGTTCTCGTTGATGGAGATAAAATTAGTGAACTATTTGGTTTATATAATAGTGCTACACTCGCTTCTTTATTGTTCCTTGACTATGAACCAACATCTATAGAAGAAATTCATTATGAAGACTTTTACAAAAACAAGGACGAGTTCATGAATAAATATGGACACTTAACTGGTTCACACGCAGAAACTGATAAGGAGACTTCTATTCCACATTATATTGATTTAAATGTTCCTAATATGGAAGTTATTGAAAGAAAACGTGCATCTCATGATTTATACGAAATAGATGATGAAATTAAGAAGGTTCTAGAAAAAGGTACACTCCTACACTCATACTATGAAATCGCAGATTTTCTAGTTTCTGATTTAGATAAAGAATTAGAGTTTAAAAAGATACCTAAAGAATATTCTAAATACCTTCATAACTTTAAGAATCAGATTATATTTGATAGTAAATGTGTAAGTGAATTCCATGAACTACCATATTATGAAAATGGAGTGAATGGAATTATTGACTATTTACTTGAAAAAGAAGATGAATTTTTAATTATAGACTTTAAGACAAAGAATATAGATGATCCAGGTTATATAGTTCAATTAAATACATATAGAAAATATATCGAAACTAAAACTAATAAACCAGTAAAAATGTATCTATATTCAATTTTAGATAATACTTTAAAAGAAGTAAAAAAGAATTAAGATGAATAGATTTAGACAAGCATTAACCCTATTCTTTGATTATTTTAAGATAGGCTTATTCACCTTTGGTGGTGGATATGCCATGCTTTCATTAATCGAAAAGACTTTTGTAGAAAAAAGAAAACTAATCACAGAAGAAGAGTTTTTAGACATTACCACAATAGCGGAATCAACTCCTGGTGTAATTGCAATAAACAGTGCTACATATATTGGTTATAAAGCGCTAGGTTTTATTGGATCACTTCTTTCTACTGTTGCGGTATCTTTACCTTCTTTTTTAATCATTCTTTTAATATCTATCTTTTATGAATCATTCTCGGAAATCGCTGTAATTCAACATATTCTAAAAGGATTATCTATTGCGATAATATTCTTAATATTTAGGGCAGGACTAAATCTATTTAAGATAGAAAAGAAGAATGTGATTACACTTATAATCACATCACTTGCTTTTATTTCTGTACTTATTATTAAATATTTTAGATTGTCGTTCTCAACTATCTATATAATCCTAATTGGTGGTTTTATAACACTACTTTCGTATCTTATAAGATTGCTTATTGAAAGGAGGAAGAAAAAATGATTTACTTGACACTTTTCTACACCTTTTTTATAGTAGGCTTATTTACTTTTGGCGGTGGTTACGCTATGATACCACTGCTTGAAGAGAAAGTATTATCTAATAATTGGCTTCTTGAAGATGAGTTCTTAAAGATGGTTGCGATTAGTGAGTCAACTCCTGGCCCAGTCGCAATAAATATGGCCACATTTGTGGGGTATAAAGTATCTGGCGTATTAGGTTCTTTTTTCGCTACTCTTGGCGTTATCCTACCATCTTTTATTATTATATTATTAATAGTTACATTACTTAGAAAACTACTTGATAAACCTGTGGTTAAAAACATACTCTCAGGCTTTCAAGCAGTCGTTATTGGCCTTATATTTGGCACCGCTGTCTGGTTTATATATAAAAATTTATTTAGCATAACAAATTCACAATTAGCTATTGAATGGACAAGTGTAATTATATTTGGGTCCATCTCTCTTTTGACAATTCTTTATAAATTAATATTCAAGAAAAAGATGTCCCCTTATTTAATAATCGTCCTTGGCGGAGTATTAGGTTTAATAGTATTTAGCGTATTGTGATAAAATAGTTATGTTATAATTTAGTAGTTTATAAGAAGGAGAAATAAATAAAATGATGAAACTTGTACTTGTAAGACACGGAGAATCAGAATGGAATAAACTAAATCTATTTACTGGTTGGACTGATGTTGAATTATCTGAAAAGGGAGTTGAAGAAGCTCGTGAGGCCGGAAGAACTTTAAAAAGAGAAGGCTATGATTTTGATGTATGCTACACATCATATCTTAAAAGAGCTATACACACATTAAACAATATCCTATTTGAAATGGATAGAGAATGGCTGCCAGTAATTAAGAACTATAACTTAAATGAAAGACATTATGGCGCTCTTCAAGGCTTAAATAAGAGTGAAACAGCTGAAAAATATGGTGAAGATCAAGTTAAACTATGGAGAAGATCATACGATGTATGCCCTCCATCACTTAAGGTTGAAGACGAAAGAAATCCACAAAATCAGGATGCATATAGAAATGAGGACAAATCTTTACTCCCATTAACTGAATCTCTTGAGATTTGTGTAAGAAGAGTAGTTCCTTTCTTTGAAAATGTTATTAAGAAAGATATGAAAGAAGGAAAGAGAGTTTTAATTGCTGCTCATGGAAACTCTTTAAGAAGCTTAGTAAAACACCTAGATAATATATCTGATGAAGATATTATTGGTGTAAACATTCCTACAGGTGTTCCACTAGTATATGAATTTGATGATAACTTCAATGTATTAAACCATTACTATTTACTAGATGAAGAAGAACTTAAAAGAAGAGAAGAAGCAGTTAAGAATCAAGCAAGCGCAAAGAAGTAAGAATTGAGGAGAGCCTACAGGCTCTCTTTTTTCTTGAGAATAAATAATATTTATTCTATACTAAATATGGTGGCTTAAATGATTAAAGGTGTAATATTTGATTTAGACGGAGTACTTGTATCAACTGATATTATCCACTATGAATGTTGGAAATATATAACCGATAAAAATGGTATTCATTTCGATGAAAATGTAAATAGTAGTATTAAGGGTATGTCACGTATGGGTTGTCTTGATTATATTCTAAAATATAATAATATTGACCTATCTATAGAAGAGAAAGAAAAACTATGTGATGAAAAGAACAATAAATATATCGAAAGATTGAATAAGATGTCTTCTAAAGATGTGTCACATGATTTACTTAAAATACTAGATTATTTAAAACATAATGGATATAAGCTTGCGGTAGCCTCACCAAGTAAAAATTGTAAATTAATCCTCGAAAAGCTGGGATTAATTAAATATTTTGAAGTAATATGTGATGGATATAGTGTGGAAAGGTTTAAACCAGATCCAGAGGTGTTTTTAAAAGCTCAATCTCTATTAGGCTTAAATATTGACGAATGTATAATTGTTGAAGATGCGCTTAATGGTATTGATGCAGCATATAGTGGTGGTTTTAAATCTATAGGAATAAAGGATGCATCATTCTATAATAAGACTACTTTTAAGATAAAATCTTTGATTGAGATAATAGATATAGTTAAAAATATATAAACCCATAAGGGCTTTTTCTTTATTTGATTTTAATTATATTTTAGTGTTAATTATTAAATATTCATATTTATAATTAGTGCTTATGGTAAAATATATTTAAAGGTGAACATATGAAAGTATCAATTACAGGCGCATCAGGTAATATAGGAGAACTAGTTTTAAAGGAGATTTTAAAACTAGATTTTGTATCTTCTGTTAAAGTATTATGCCATAGAAAAAAATCAGTAAATAATGCCATTAGGCAAAATAGAAAATATAAACATAAGATGATTATCATAGTAGGAAGTCTTGATAATCATCATGTTTGTGAAGAGTTAGTAGATGATGTAGATATCGTTATTAATCTTGCGGGTGTAATACCTCCATTAAGTGATAATAATCCAAGGCTTGCTATACAGTGTAATGAACTTGGCACAATTGAACTAGTTAAGGCGATAGAGGAACTAGAAACAGAACCTAAGTTAATTCATATGTCCACTGTTGCACTATATGGTAATAGGAATGAAAAACATCCATTTGGAACTATATCTGATCCAATTATCTCATCTCCACTTGATATTTACTCCATCACTAAGATGAGGGGAGAATTTTCTGTGCTCGAATCAAATATTAAATATTGGTCTATATTAAGACAAACTGCAGTTTTTTATGATAGCTTATTACTTAAAAATATATCTGACGGCTTAATCTTTCAAACTCCATTTAATGCGCCATTTGATTGGGTTACCGCAAGAGATACTGCAACCCTAATCAAAAACATCCTAGTAGAAGAAAATAATAATAAACTTGATACAACAAATTTCTGGAAAAAGTGTTTTAATATTGGGTCACTTGATGAAAATAGGATGACCTTCTTTGAGGTTGTTAATGAAGGTTTTAAACTTATTGGTGGAAATGCGAAAGATTTCTTTAGCCCAAACAATAATTCACTTAGGAATTTCCATGGATTATGGTTTAAGGATAAAAATGTGCTTGAAGAATTATTCCATTTCCAAAATGAATCGGTAAGTGAATTTTGGAAAACAGTTGGTAGAAAATATTGGTATTTTAAACTCGGAAAACTTCTACCTAAAAAATGGATAAGAAAACTTGTTTTGGATAAACTTTTAAAAGATAAGAACGCCCCAAGATATTGGATTGACAATAAAGAAAAAGAAAAGGTTATTGCTTTCTTTGGTCCTAACGGTGAAGAAGAAAAGTTATCTAATAATTGGGATGATTTTAATCTATTGTGTGAAAACAAACTGGAAAACGGAAAAAAGATAGATTATGAGGAATTTAAAAAGAATGAGTTCTTAATAAATTATTACTTTGACATTAATAAAGATGATAAAGATATTACCATTGATGACTTAATGAATGTCGCAAAAGCCCACGGTGGAAAGCTCCTATCAACATCATATTCAAATGATGTATATGAAAAATTAGAATGGGAAACCCAAGATAAGGAAAGATTTACCGCAAGGCCATATACTATATTAAGATGTGGCCACTGGATGAATATATCTTATAAAGAATACGCATGGGATTATGATAGATTATCTAAAAAGGATAAAATATATGCGAGTATTTGGTATGACTCGCATACTAAAGATGAAAATAATTATTATTACTTAGATGAAAATTTAGAGGAGAAAATTAAATAATATTCAATGAAGGTTTTGATAATGTATTTTTCCGGTACTGGAAATACGTATCTTGCGGTTAAAAGATATATAGAAGTACTAAAAGGTTTAGATATAAGTGTTGATTTAATAGCACTTGAAAAATATGAGAATGGTATTGATGTTAGTGAATACGATAGAGTGGGAATAGCTTATCCTATTCATGCCTTTAATGCTCCTAGAATTGTGTTAAATAAACTGAAACTTATAAACGCTTCTGAAGAACCTAAAAAAGCTTTTACTATAATGGTATCTGGTGAACCATTAAATTTTAACCATACATCATCTGATAGAGTAAGGAAAATATTAAAGAAAAGAAATATATTTATAGAAAGTGAATACCACTACGTAATGCCTTATAATATGATTTTTAGGCATACAGAGAATATGGCATATAAAATGTATCAAACTATGAATAAATTAGTTGAGGTACACGTGCATAACTATTTTATTGATTGTATTAGAAATAGACTCAAAAAGCCAGTAATTGGGCATTTCCTCACAGTATTACTTAGAATTGAACAAGCTTTTGCGCCTATAAATGGTAAGCACTTTAAAGTTGATATGAGTAAATGTATTAAATGCATGAAGTGTATAGATACATGCCCTACAGATAACATTAAATTTGAAGATGATAAATTTGTCTTTTTAAATAAATGTATATTATGCACAAGATGTTCGTTCAATTGTCCTAAAGATGCCTTCAAAATTGCGCTCCTCAATAACTGGAGAGTTAATAAGAAATATAAGTTCATTGAACCAAAAGAAGTAGAGATAAACAAACACTCATGCTTCTGCAAAAAATCATACGATAAATACTTTAGAGAATCAGAAAAGCTTATAGAAAGTTTTAATAATTAGTATAGATAAAAAAGAGGAGAGAAAATGTATTTTTTATCTAGCATAAAGGATAATATCCTTCACGCGATGTTATCTATTGACCTATGGGTCGCAATAGCTAAAGCGATAATTATTATTTTATTAGGCTATCTTTTAACTAAGAAAAAGGTCCTTCCTTTAAATACTAATAAGGTATTAACGAAGATAGTATTAACTATATCAATTCCGTGTCTCGCATTTACATCATTTATGAATGATTTTAGTCTATCTGCGGGCCTTGATGCACTCGTTAATATAATCTTTGGATTTGCAATATATCTAGTATTTATTGTACTTGGCAGAATTATATTTTCTTGGGTTAAAGAACCTAATAAGAAATTAACACTATCAATACTTTTCGCCTTTGGTTCAACCACCTTTTTTGCCCAACCAATAATAAGTTCTATATACTCCACTCAAACTTATAATGATTCAAATATGTTAAATATTGCATATAGAGTATTCCTATATTCATATGCATTTCTAGCAATGAGTGGATTAAAGATTAGAAAAAATGATAATAAAGATGATAGTTCTTCATCATTAGGTGAAGTGCTTAAAAAAATATTTTTAAATCCCATTATAATCGCAACTCTACTAGGATTAATACTTTGGATTCTTCAGGTTATTCCAGGAATTAATACGGTTCCTAAAACCATATATGGCCAGGAAGGAGACGGGTATGTCGCGTTCTTTAGAATAGATGTAACTCTACCTTGGATATATCAAGTTATGAAACTTCTTTCATCACTTGCATCTCCCCTAATTTATCTTTCTATTGGATCTACCCTTGGCATGTCCTCATTAAAAGAGGCTGCAAAAGATAAATATGCGTGGATTTATTCTCTGTTAAAAACATTCTTAGCCCCAACAATTGTATTAATTATCCTATTAATTATTGAGTTAGTCGCAAGGCTTACAGGACACTACCTTATCTCAATTCAAACCATTCAAAGTAGCCTTATTATGTGGCTTGTCCCACCTGCGACCATAGCTATATCATACGCAATAAGTTTTGATAGGGAAAAAGAGATGGCATCCCATATCTCGCTTATATCTATGCTTGTATCAATTGTAGGTATTATTATTTGGGTATTTATTATTTCAGTAGTTGAATCCACTGGATTCTTTATAGATTATTCTTTACTTGGAAGTATTATAAAATAATTAAATCATTTAAATACATTTAACATTTTAAAAAGGAGAAAATTATGAAATTTAAAAATTTAATGATTAAGGCAAGTGATGGCTATAACCTAAGTGCAAGGTTATTTGACCATAAAGATCCAAAAGCTGTGATTATGTTCATCCATGGTATGGAGGAACATAAAGAAAGATATGATTCATTCGCATCTTTCTTAAATGAAAATGGATATGCTATCCTCACATGTGATATGAGAGGACATGGTAGCGATGCACCTCTTTTATCTCATATCGCAAATAAAAAAGGTCATAAACTACTAATTGAAGATGAAGTATGTAAACTTAACTTTTTGAAGGAGAAATATCCGGGTAAAGATATTTATTTATTTGGGCACTCTATGGGCACAATTATCGCAAGAACTTTACTTCAAACTCACAGCAAAGAATTTAAGAAAACAGCACTTTCTGGTTACCCAAACCCTCAAGGTGTTGCGGGAGTTGGTGCTTTTTTAAGTGATATTATTGCTTTATTTAAAGGAAAGAAAGGCCATTCAAAACTACTAGATTCTATGGTTATCGGTTCATTTAATAAAGGTATAGAAAACCCTAAAACTAGCTTAGACTGGTTATCTTATAATGAAGAGAATGTTCAAAAATATATTGATGACCCATTATGTGGTGTTGAGTTTACTATTGGAAGTTATAATGCACTATTCCATTTAGTAGCATCAATTAATAAATCCAAGTTATATAAAGATGTTAATCAAGATATGCCAATGTATTTAATCTCTGGTGATAGTGATCCATGTACCGGTGGGGAAAAGGGAAGAAGTGATTCAATTGATAGATTATCGAAAGCTGGTTTTAAGAATATTGATGTACTTACACTAGAGCATATGAGGCACGAGATATTAAATGAAAAAAATAATGAGTTAGTATATAACTCATTACTTGAATTCTTTAATAAATAGTTAGATTTAAATATTTATGGTGGGCCTACTATTTTCTTCCAAGGCCCACTTTTCTTTTGACCTTTTGAATCTTTTTTAAGGCAACTCTTTTAGCTTGGTCACGTCCTTCATCAAGAATATTATCTAACATTCCACTATTTAATACTTCAGTGTATTTATCTTGAATATTGGTGAGAAACTCACCAACTATTTCAGATAAATCTTCTTTAAATACTTGATAACTTTTGTCTTTATATTTATTAACTACATCATCAATAGAAGAAGAAGTTAATGCTGAATAAATACTAATTAGATTAGCGAGTCCTGGTTGATTTTCTGGGTCATATTTAATAACTCCAATAGAATCAGTTACAGCTCTTTTAATCTTATTTTTAGCTTCATTAATATTATCAAGTAAAGTGATATATCCTTTAGGATTAGGATCAGACTTACTCATCTTTTTAAGAGGATCCTGGAGTGACATAATTCTTTGTACATCCTTTTCAATATAAGGTTTTGGAATTACGAATGTTTCACTATATTTAGAATTAAACCTTTCGGCTATATCACGTGTTAACTCAATGTGTTGTTTTTGATCTTCACCAACTGGCACATATTCTGCATCATATAAAAGAATATCAGCGGCCATAAGGCAAGGATATGTGAAAAGCGCTGTAGTAACGTTAATTCCCTGTTTCTGGCTTTTTTCCTTAAATTGAATCATACGCGACATTTCTCCAAAATACGAATTACATTCAAGGATATATGCAAGTTCAGCGTGCTCACTAACTTCACTTTGAATAAAGATATGAGTTCTAGATAAATCTAAATCAAGCGATAAATATAAAGCCGCAAGCGTCTTTATATTATTTCTTAATTCCTTACTATCTCTTTCAATTGTAAGAGAATGAAGGTCTGCAACAAAGATAAAGAACTCTGCCTCAGGAAACTTCTGTTGTAGTTTTACAATATTTTGCATTGCGCCCAAATAGTTACCTAGTGTAACTACGTTTGTTGGTTGAATTCCAGTTACAATTCTCATAATTAACCTCCCTTTTAAACAAAAATTCGCCCTTAATATATAAGGACGAATTTAATCCGCGGTACCACCTTAGTTCCATATATTAATATGGCTCTTTAATAGTCTTTAAGGAAACAACTCCATAAATACTCCATAATCCCATAGTATTATTTAAGTATATCTATTTCCACCAAACATAGACTCTCTATAAATACTTATAATAATTAATATTATTTCATCATATTTATACAAAAATTATATATATTTGACGGCTTAAAGTCAAGATGGATTATTCGCTTAAAGCTTTCTTTAGTTCTTCTAAAAGTGTAGCGTATCTTGTGACAACACCCTCTATCGCATCAAGTTTAGTGAAGTCTACACCAGCTTTTTTAACTATATTGATAGGATAATCTGAACCACCACTCTTAAGCATCTCTTTATAATTTTCAAAAGCGTTAGGTTCATTATTTTTAACTTTTTCATATATCGCAAGCGATGCGCTAAATGATGTTGCATATTGATATACATAATATGGTGAATGGAAGAAGTGAGGAATATATGCCCAAACATATTTCTTATATACTTCATCGTTTAAATCGAGGCCATAATATGTATTATATAGATCAATCATAATATTAGATAAAGATTCAGATGTGATAGGTTCACCTTTTTCCGCTTTAGTGTGAGCGATATATTCATATTCCGCAAATAATGTTTGTCTATAGAATGTAGACATTATAGAGTCAATCGCATTTTGAATTAGGTTAATCTTTTCATTCTTTGAAAGAGTGCCCTTATTTAATAAATAATCTAATAGGTTATGTTCATTAAAAGTAGATGCAATTTCAGCCACGAATATTGTGTATGATTCAGTTTCAAGAGGTTGGTATTTCTCAGAAAACATTGTATGAATAGAGTGCCCTGATTCGTGAGCAAAGGTGAAACAATCATCAAGTGTACCATTAAAGTTTAAGAGAATTGCAGGATGAACTCCTGGAACGCTATTTGAATAAGCACCAGTTCTCTTACCAGGTCTTGGATATACATCGACCCAACCTTCAGCACTAACTTCTCTTGCGAATGATTTAAATTCATCGTCAAATTTGTCAATTGATTCAAAGAAAAGTTCTCTCGCATCTTCATATGTATATGTTTTATTATCTGATTCAGCTAAATCGAGGAATCTATCATATGTATGATATTTTGACAGTTTTAGCACATCTTTACGTAGAGCATAATACTCTTTAGCGAGTGGCGCAAGTTTATGTGCAGTTGCGATTAAATTATGATATAAAGATGTGGGAATATTATTATAGAATAAGTGCATTTCAAGTGCTGAATCAAATTTCTTAGATTTAGCATTTGCGATATCTGCCTGGAGCACTGCATTGTAGATAGCGGCATATGTATTCTTAGTATCTTCATATATTGAGAATAACGCTTCAAAGATATTCTTTCTATCTTCTTCAGTTTTTGCTTTTCCAATTAGTGTAGTCCAGTTAGAATGATTAATCTCAACTTCTTTACCATCAAGCATTATTTTATTGAATTTCGCATCCGCAGTTGAGAGAGCGTTAAATGTCTCATTTCCGGCATTTCCTAACTGTTGGAAATTAGCCATAATACGCTTACCTTCAAGTCCTGGCTCATGCTCTTTTGATCTAAGTAGATTTGTTAAATTATATCTTAATGGTTCAAATTCTTTATATTTATCAAGAATACCAAAGATATAGCTTTCATCTAAAGATAATAGTTCTGGACTTTCAAAAGCAGTTGCTTGGTCAAACATGCTCATCTTATACATAACGTTTTGCATGTCAGATACACTATCCATATTTCTTTGATCCATATCCATTTTAGAATGTACGTAAATATATGGTCTTAAAAATCTTTCAAGCATTTGCCTTTGTAATCTAAAATAAGCTACAAAATCTTTTTCGTTAGATAGTTTTCCTTCATATTTTTTACATTCTTCAACGAAAACGTCAAAGTCATCTAAATCTTTCTTAAAGTCCTCGTATGTTGCATAATAGTGAGTTAAATCCCATTGTTTATTATCCATTTTTACCCTCCAATTTTTGTCTTTATTATACAACATATCTTTAAATAATGATATAATATCATTAGTTATGATTTATCTTTATGTAGTAACAAATTGCCAATCTTGTAAAAAGGCAATGAAATGGTTTGATGATGAAAAGATAGAATATAAATTGATTAACTTACTTGATGGGTCTTTATCTAAAGAAGATATTTTTCGTATGCTCATTAATTCTGAAAATGGATTTGACGATATTATCTCTAAAAGATCCGTTGCATATCAACAAGCTAAGATAAACTTTGATGAGATAAAAACATCTGAATTAATAAGTTTTATTATAAATAATCCTACTGTTTTAAGAAGGCCTATAATAGTATCAAAAGATATTTTACAAGTAGGATATAATGCAGATCAAATAAGAGCATTTATTCCAAAAGAAAGAAGAAAGCTAGATTTCCATGGTAAAGAATGCTTGCTTGACCCATCAAAATGTGGATTTATTGATTCAACAAATAAAACATTTGATGCGATAAAAAAGTCATAATTACGCATTTATATTAGGCTGATACACTTTTTGTGGGGTAGCCTTTTATTAATCCTTATGGTAAATTCCGTTTAATAAAAAACACTATACTCTTAGACCTACTTCCGCTAATAGTCATAAAAAGCGTAAGTATAATAAGCATTGGCAAATGTCATTTCTGATAATTTAACCCTAGCATAAAAAATGATAGAATTACTACTATATAACAATTTAGTTTTTAATATAAATATATATGTATGCAGTGTATTTACTTCTTTCTTGTTAAATTGGAGAATAGTATTATGAGTATTATTTCATCATTACAATATAATCCTAAAATTGATTATTTAGTTTGTAAAAATCTAGCTAAGGGACTAGAGAGTGGCTATGATGAAGACTACATTTGATAAAGAGGTTTCATTTTTGGTAATGCGTACGATGAAATTAAAACGTAAACATGACCTCAATTATAATGATAAGATTGTTCCAATTATTATTGTCAATAAAGATTTATTTTTAGAAAACAATTCTATTTTAAAGATGGGAATATACGGTTCATTTTCAACTGGTAGTACAAATGAATAAAGCGATTTAGATATGCTTGTTATTATAAAAGATTCCCCCAGTGCAGTTGCAAAAGATTTGCAAATGCAAAAAATTATTTATCTATGGGAGCGTCAAAAATGGGCTTTATTATATCATATGGTTTTGCTGCTATTAGTTTATCAATTATTAAGCGAATTAGGATTATTTGTGTTGAAGGAGCCATATTCGACGATTTTATATATTTATTTATGGGTAATATTTTCACCATTTTTTATATATATTTTAGTTTTAATCATAAAAAATCATAAAAAAAGAAAAAAAAGAAAAAAATAATCCTACAAAGACTGTATATCAGTGTATTTTTCTAATGGCAAGTATCTTCTGAGATTATACGTTAAAAATAGTGATGCACATAAATCGAAAATAATGAATAAATGATATGCAAATAATGATAGTTATTTATACATTAAAATGGAAAGTAAAAGAAAGTAGTGGAAATACTATATTGAAGCCTCTCGTTTAGAGAAAAATTTTAACACTAGTTTATTTAGAGTAAAATAACTATTAGTTATTGGCAGTTATGAGATAAGTTAAAATCTTGTCTTTTTAACTACTGTAAACTCTTAAAGTAAATTCCGGTTTTTGATAAAAAAGGCTAAATTCTCAGACTAAATTCAGGAAATCAATAATAAACGAAAGATAGATCAGGAATTGGCAACTAGAGTAGTCTTTTATTATCAAACTTGAAAATAACTTAAATTATATTATAATTTATATATATACACATTTAAATATGAGGAGTTTTATATGTCAAAAAACGTTATAAACGAAAAAGAACGCTTAGAAACGATTAAGTTTAATCAAGACGAAAAAGACTTTAATCGCAACAAGTGGCTATTTAGTGTTGGTGGTATTGGACGTGATATGCTTTACTGTCTTGTATCAACATACTTTCTTCAATATGTTCAATTTGGATTAACACTTACCGCAGGACAATTCACAGTATTATATCTATTAATTGGTATTGCTGGTAGAATTTGGGATGGTATAAATGACCCGATGATGGGCGCAATTATTGATGGTACACATCTAAAATGGGGTAAATTTAAGCCTTGGATTTTCTTTGGTGCAATACTAGATGCTATCTTTACTGTATTAATGTTTACAGTTAGACCAAGTGGTGCATTCGCAGGATGGGCTTATATTGGTGTAATTTTTGCTATATACCTACTTTGGGAAGCATCATTTACTATGAATGATATTGGATACTGGAGTATGATTCCATCTTTATCAAGAACAAAAGAAAGAAGAGATAAAATTACTACATTAACTATCTTCTTTGCGGGAATTGGTACTATTATCATGACTGCACTAGTTACATATCTTGCACCTGGTAGATTACTTCAAGCTTACGCAATGTTCTCAATTATTGCTGCTGTAATGGTAATTGGACTACAAACAATGACCGCATTTGGCGTAAAAGAAATGCCAAGAGAAGAGTCTGAGACAGGAGAAGAAACTGTATCTATTAAGAGAATGGTTAAGACATTCGTGAGTAATAAACAATTACTATGGATGGCACTTGCCCTACTCTGTTCAACTATCGCATCAAGTATTTTACTTTCATTGGTTTATAACCTTTATTATCTTGAAGTTGGTTACGATGGAAATATTATCTTCTTTATAATTATTTATGCTGTCGCAAATACTGTAATGCAGTTAATATATCCTAAGCTAAGTGCTAAACTTGGACGTAAAAAGATTCAATTAATTTCTCTTTGTATAATGGCATTTGGCTATATTGGATTAATGTTTGCGGGATGGTCGCCAATTCTTCCTCTTAATCTAATTACTCTATGTATATTTGGACTTCCAGTATTCGTCGGATATACTTGGTTCTATACTGCAACTTTAGTAAATATCTCTAACTGTGTTGAATATAACGAATATACAACTGGCTCAAGAAATGAAGCTGTAGTATCAACTATGCGTCCTTTAATTGTTAAATTTGGTGATGCATTTAAATACGCTATTGTTACTTTAACTCTTGTTGTATCAGGTATTTATGCTTTATCTCAAAATGTATCACAACTTGAATCTTTAAAAGACAAATATACAAATACAATCGATACTGTTGAAGAAAACATTGAATATGTTACTGAACTTCAATATTATTATGGAAAAGTTCAAGCTGAAGCTGAACCGACAGATGCGTTCTATGCTGAACTTGATGCTGAAATCGCAGGATCAGCAATTCTTGTCAATATGCAAACTCAAGCTAAATATCTTGATGTGTATGTTCAAGCATATATTCAAAAAACTGAATCTGATACTAATAAGATACTTGAGGTTAAGGCTATAAAAGATATTGATGTATCCACATATTTTGTCTCTGGCTACAAATATCAAATTGATTTTACTGGCGGTAAAATCAATGGAGAAGAATACGACAATGTCGCAACTAAAATATATGCCGCAAAACGTGAAATTGGATCACGTATCGCACTAAGAGCGGCTTGTACACTACTTCCATTAATTCTTATGGTTGTTTCATTCTTGCTTCAAAGATATAAATTCATCATTGATGAAGAATACTTCGAAATGATGATGGCTGTAATTAAGAAGCATAAAGAAGAAGTTGAGGCATCAAATGTAGAATCAAAAGATTCTGCACCAAGCCTTGAATAAATTATATTTTTAGAAAATGTGCGAGTTATTGTCTCGCACTTTTCAAAAATAAGGAGGATATAATGATTAAAGTATTAAATGATTATTTTATTCTTGAAACTAAGAATACATCATATGTCTTTAAGAAAATAGAGACAGGTCATTTGCTTCACCTTTATTATGGTTCTAAAATTGATAGTAATTTGGAATCACTTGAATCTCTTGAAAAATCATATCTAAGTTCTTTTGGCAACAATATCTATTATTCAGATGACAAGAAAGAAATAAACTTCGAAGTTATGCCTCAAGAGGTTTCCACATTTGGTAAAGGTGATATGAGAAATCCTATGATTAAATTACTTCATAAAAATGGTGTTACTACCACAGATTTAAGGTATGATACACATGAAGTTACTAATGTATTTAATTATAAGGATATGCCATCAGTTAAAGATGATTTAAAAGAAGGTGAGTGCCTCTTAATTACCCTTAAAGATTTTGAAAATAAGGTTACACTAAAACTTGCCTATAATGTTTTTTCAAAGGATGATGTTATCACAAGAAAACACATTCTAATTAATGAATCAAAGGAAGAATTAGAAGTATTAAGAGCTTTCTCTAATAATTTAGATTTAAGAAATAATAATTATCAAATGAGGTCATTTCATGGTGCTTGGGCCAATGAAATGAATGTATACGATAGAGATTTAGTCATAGGAAGAACCATCGCAGAAGCACTCACTGGTACATCAAGCGCAAGATGCAACCCATTTATAATGATTCATTCTAAGGGTGCACAAGAGGATAGTGGTGAGGTATTTGGTTTTAACCTTTTATATTCAGGTAATCATCAGGAAAGTGCTGAAGTTGATTTCTTTAATAATGCAAGAGTGCTTCAAGGTATGAACCCAGAAACATTTAGATATATTCTTAAACCTAATGAATCTCTTGAAATACCTGAATCTGTAATGTCTTATTCACCTAATGGATATAGAGGATTATCTCTTTCACTTCACTCATTTATAATGAATCATATTGTGGAGGAAAATTTTAGATTTTTCCCCCGAAAAGTGTTGAATAACTCTTGGGAAGCTTGTTACTTCAACTTTAATGAAAAAAAGCTAGTCAAAATGGCTAAGTGTGCTAAATCTCTTGGATGTGAATTATTTGTTTTAGATGACGGATGGTTCGGAAAAAGAGATAATGACACCTCATCCCTTGGTGACTGGACTGAAAATAGAAAAAAGCTTCCTAGTGGACTAAAGGGTTTGTCTCACAAAATTAATAGATTAGGTCTTGATTTCGGTATTTGGGTTGAACCTGAAATGGTTAGTGAGAACTCAGATTTATTTAGAGCGCATCCAAATTGGGTGGTTAGGATACCGGGTCACCCTCATTCACTTGGACGAAATCAAATGATTTTAGATTTATCTAATAAGGATGTAGAGAATTATTTAGTTGATTCTATATCTTATGTGATTCATGAATCAGGTGCTAAATATGTCAAGTGGGATATGAATAGACCATTCTCTGATTACTTCTCGCAAAACCTAAATGGTAAAGACATGACGAGTTTTGAGTATAGATACTATAAGGGTCTATATTCAATAATGAGAAGAATTAAGGATAAATACCCTAATGTATTATTTGAAGGTTGTGCATCAGGTGGAAATAGGTTTGATTTAGGTATTTTATCCTATATGCCTCAGATTTGGGCATCAGATGATACTGATCCATTTGTGAGAGCTAGGATGCAATATAATTATTCATATGGTTATCCTCTTCAAACGCTTGGATGCCATGTGGCATCAAGCCCATGTCTTAGCACCTTAAGAAAATCTAGTATAGAAGATAGATTTAATATAGCTTTTCCTGGTGCATTTGGTTATGAGGTTGACTTAAGAAAAGAATCAAGAGGCGATAAGAAGAAAATAAAGAGTCAGATTCTATTCTATAAACAAATTAGAGATAAATTAATCACTTCATCATTTTATCGAATTAAATCCGATGAAAAAGATATCGTTTCATGTGTAACATCAAAAGACAAATCTTTGTCTTTATTAGTAGAAGAAATACTACACCATGACCCAATTGATCCATTTAGAACCTATAAGGTATATGGATTAGATAAAGATAAAAACTATAAGTGTTATACCAAAGAAAAAGTTCTATATCCATATAGAATGGGTATAGATATTGGTCAGGTTTTATCACTTAAAATTCCTGGATTTATTCAAAATTTCATCAAAATTGAGGAAGGTAGACTTGATTATAAAACGTCTGGTTCAATCCTTATGAATAGTGGACTAAATATCAATAATACCTTTTCGGGTGCTGGATTAACCAAAGAAATGAGATTTTGTGAAGATAATTCCACAAGATTATACATAATAGAAGAAGTGTGATAAATTTTTAATTATTTAAATTAAAAATAGTCTATAATAATATGACAATAGATATAAAAGGAGGTCAAAGAATTGAACAACATATTTCTCTCAAATGAATCAGTTATTGAACTCCTTTTAAGAATATTAAATATAGGTCAAGGCGATATTTCTTCATCAACTTACCATGTATCAAGTGTAGTCTTATCTGTTTCCCTTGTATTATTTCTTGGTTTCTTACTCACAAGAATTACCAAATTATTTAAACTTCCAAACGTAACCGCATATATTCTTGCGGGTATATTAATTGGTCCTAATGTATTAAATATTATTCCTAAATCATTTATAGAGAACACAGATTTCTTAAGTGATATCGCACTAGCATTCATCGCATTCAGTACTGGTGAATTCTTTAAATTTGATACACTTAAAAAGTCAGGCCCTAAGGTTATATTCATCACTCTATTTGAGTCACTGATGTCATTTGTGCTTGTGTTTGTTTTGTGTAGATTTGTGTTTAGAATTCAATCTTCATTTTCGCTTGTCCTTGCGGCTTTATCAAGTGCGACAGCCCCTGCATCTACTATGATGACTATTAAACAAACAGGAGCAAAAGGAGAATACGTTAATACATTACTTGAGGTAGTTGCGCTAGACGATGTTGTTGCGCTTGTTCTATATTCAATATCAATATCCTTCTGTATTGCAATTGAATCAGGAAATAATCATGTAACATTTGCGGAAGTAGGCTTACCTATTATTTATAATATGATCTGTCTACTGATAGGTTTTGTTTGTGGATTCTTGCTTAGATTTTTAATAACCAAGAAAAGAACTACTGATAATAGATTAATTATTGCGATAGCTGTTTTATTCTTATTCTGTGGCATTTGCACATTATTCGGTCAATCACCACTTCTAGGCTGTATGGCAATAGGCGCTGTTTATACCAACTCTAAAGTCGCAGATGAAAAATTATTTAAACAGTTAAATTATTTCTCACCACCTATAATGCTTTTATTCTTTGTGAGAAGTGGTATGAACTTTGATTTTAATAGTTTTAAATCTGGTTCAGAAATAGGAACCCTAGGAATACCTTTAATTGTTGTTGCGGTGGCTTACTTTATAATAAGAATTGGAGGTAAATACTTTGGTTCATTCCTGGGCGCGGCAGCAACTAAATCTAATAAAAAAATTAGGAATTTCCTTGGATTTGGCCTTATCCCACAAGCTGGTGTTGCGATAGGTCTTGCATCTATGGGTGCAAGAACGTTCATAGATGCAGGCTATCTAGAACTTGGAACTGCCCTTACTACAATTATTCTTCCATCAAGTATTCTATATGAGTTAATTGGTCCTGCGATGGCTAAGGCTGGATTATATTTATCTGGGTCATATTCACACAATTTAGATTTAGTTCAACCTTTAACAGAAGCACTCGATAATGAAACTGCAGTGGATAGATTAATTAAGCAAATTAAAATGATAGAAGAAGAACATAGAATGGATACTTCTTTAAACGAGGATGCTGAACAAGCATTCACTGAGGCTGCAAACGAGTACGAAAATGAGTTTGTAGTATCAAGAAGACAAGACTTTATAAATAGGAGGAGATAACATGCCAATAACTTTTGTATCTCAAATAATAGCTGAAGATTTAATATCAAAATTATCTGGTGGATTTTTAGCCGACATTAATATTTGGACAATCTTAATTCGTGTTGCCCTAACCATTGTCTGCTCATCTATTTTTGGTATTGAAAGATCAAATAAAAGACATACCGCAGGAATAAGAACCTTTCTAATCATAGGGTTATCTGGTGCCATCGCTGCACTACTAGATGTATTCTTTATGGTTAATTTTGAATCTATTATGCCTGTTATATGTGCTGCGCTTGTTATCGCTATCGCTATAATTAGTGCAAATACACTAATATATTCAAGTAGAAATCAAATAAAAGGTTTAACTACATCTGTAGCACTATGGGCTACTTGCTTTATTGGTATGAGCATCGGTGCTGGTTTTTACACTATTGCCCTTATTTCAACATTTATCATCTTTGTGATTATCAATATGTTATCAAATTTAGAAGCTTACTTAAAAGATAGAAGTAATCATTTTGAAATTCACCTTGAGTTAAAAAACAAAACTGATCTTCAAAATTTCTCTAAGGTTATAAGAGAACTTGGACTTCATATCGATGACATTGAATCTAACCCTGCGTATTTAAATTCGGGGCTAAGTGTATATACTATTTCATTAAGCGTAATCTCAAAAGAATTAAAACAATATAAAACACATACTGAAATTATTGAGGCACTTAAATCTCTTGATTATGTAAACTTTATAGAGGAGTTATATAAGTAATGCTTGAGAATATTAAAAGATTTGATATGGCATTAAAGCCTAAAAGGCAAAAATTAACTCAATTAATCAAAATACTTACTAGAGGCGATATAAAGAAACATAAACAAAAACTAACTAAAGTAAATATGGATGGAATAAAACCACCATATTTACTTCTTTGTAATCATAATTCATTTTATGATTTTAAAGTGGAATCTCTTGCGACATACCCAATGAAATCCAACTATGTTATTGCGATAGATGGATTTATCAAAAGAGAATGGCTTCTTAGAATGATAGGTGGTATTTGTAAGAGAAAATTTACTAATGATATAATCTTACCTAAGCAACTAAAAGAAGTAATTAAAAATAAGGATATAGCTGTTATCTACCCAGAAGCTAGATATTCTTTATGTGGAACTCAATCAGTTTTGCCAGATTCTCTTGCGAAGTTAGTAAGATACTTGGATGTCCCTGTAGTAACTTTAATATGTCATGGTAACCATGTGTGTTTCCCTTTCTATAATATTAAGGATCATAAGATGAAAGGCCTTGAAGCCGAGATGACATGTATTATTTCAAAAGAAGAAGCTAAAACTCTTCCATATGATGAAATAATGAACAGAATAAATGAGAAATTTGTCTATGATGACTTTAAATGGCAAAAAGAAAACAATATCATATGTAATTATCCAAAACGTGCAGAGGGACTACATAAACCTTTATATAAATGCCCTAATTGTTTAACTGAGTATGAAATGTCATCTAGTGGTACAATCTTAAAATGTAATCACTGTCATAAAGAATGGGAAATGACCGAACTAGGTGAGTTAAAAGCTTTAGAGGGAAAGACTGAATTTAGCCATATTCCAGATTGGTATGAGTGGGAAAGAGATTGCGTTAGAAAAGAAGTAGATGAAGGAAAATACTACTTTAAATCTAAAGTAAGAATAGATTCTCTACCAAATGCTAAAGGATATATTGATTTAGGTATGGGTGAACTTATTCATGATATTAATGGTTTTAAATTAACTGGTTCATATAAGGGTGAGGACTTTACTGTAGAACTAAATGCCAAATCAACTTACTCAGTTCACGTTGAATATGAATATCTAGCTAAATTTGGAGACTGTGTTGACCTAAATACATTAAATGATACTTTATATGTATATCCAAAAGATTGTCTATTTAGCGTAACAAAAATAGCTCTTGCGACAGAAGAGATATATAGATTCTTAAACAAAGAATAATCTCGTAATCAAATGGAAGTGTCAACTCTTTGTAGACACAAAAAGACTCAGAGGTTAAAACCCTAGTTCAGTTCTATACTGGACTGGGGTTTTGTATTTTAACGCATGTGCTTTT
>CAJOMC010000006.1 GCA_905235635.1 uncultured Bacilli bacterium
GTATAATGTTTTCCCATAAAATAAAATCCTCCTAGTTTTTTTACTAAGAGGATATCATTTTTCTTACTTTTTGTAAGAGTGTTAAATTTTGACGTATACTAATACTTTTCACCAAAATACTGGAAAAATTAAACACACCTATAAAAATGAATTAGCTAAAGTAGCAACATGCAACTTGGAGTTGCAGGTTCAAATCGAGAGGTCGAGAATAGTTAAAAGAGTATTTATACAATTTTAAAATGATTATTTACACCGGAATGCGTGTTAAAAGTTCTGCCGTACAGTTTTACGGTTTAGCAAAGAGTTTGAAATAAACTTCTTGATGACATATGTCATATATAAGTTATTGAACTTCTTGGTGACATATGGTACAATAAAGTTAATAAAAGAGGTGTGTTTATATGAAATATAATATTAAAGAAGACGCTATGTTAATTCGCCTAATGTTAAATATTTCTCAAGCTGAACTAGCAAGCGCTATAGGAGTTGAGAAGAGAACCATTTTAAGAATCGAAAACGAAGATAACTATCCATCTAATGAGACACTAGAAAAAATATATAACTTTGCATATAAAAAAGGAATAAAACTAAACGATATAAAAGAAATGCTGTACAAGGAAGAAAACCCTGACTCAAAAATCATTTTCCATGGTGCAAGAGAAGATATTAATGGGAATATATCTCCCTTTTATGGTAGAAAAACTAATGATTTTGGAACTGGTTTTTATTGTGGAGAAACAAATGAGCAAGCCTCATCATTTATTTCAAGATACCAAAAGTCCTCTATCTATATGATAAAGTTTGTAGATTCTGACTTAAAGAAAGTATCCTTTGATGTTGATCAAGAATGGATGCTTGCGATTGCATATTATCGTGGCACTTTAGATGAATATAAAGACCACCCACTTATTAGGAAAATAATTAAAGATATTGAAAATGCTGATTATGTATATGCGCCAATTGCCGATAATAGGATGTATCGTATTATTGACCAATTCATTGATGGGTATATAACAGATGAACAATGTAAACACTGTCTAGCAGCAACTAATTTAGGAAAACAATATGTGTTTTTAACCGAAAAGGCCACATCAAAACTTACTATACTAGAAAAATGTTATCTTTCATCTCTTAAAAAGGAGCACTATCAAGAGATTAAAGAGGCAGATATTAATGATGGAGATAATAAAACCAAACTCGCAATGATTAAATACAAAAACCAAGGAAAATATATTGGGGAGATATTATCATGATTAAAATAGACAAAGAAGGAAAAAGGCTTTGCGATATTCAAGCAGAATTATTTGAAAAATCTATAATATCTTTAGATATGAGCTCACAAGTTTTTGTGAGAAGATTTATGAACTCTAAAGTTGCTACTGAATTAGATAGTAGAGCATTTCTTGATGCTAATAAAACTATTGATGATATATTTAGAAATCTAGATGATGAATATGGGGAATCAAGTTATGGATCAATAAAATACAATAAGGATATCATGTATTGGGTTGGATATTTATATAGGTATTTTTCATACACATATGAAGTATCATCAAAACAAGCATATAAGCTCTTACCTTTTAAATATATTGCTGGTACATTTATTCCATACCACTCTTTAGACGTATCACAAGCTATTGAAAGACTCTTAGAAGCTAAGAATATATCTTTTAAAGAAGAAGATATGTTAAAAAGAGGTGTAGATATCCTAAGAGTTATTAGAAACAATAAGAATCCTTATATAGATTACCCGGTGTTTGGAAATGAAAGGTTCTATATAAGACAAATAGAAGATGAAGATTCAAATGATTTATTAAGAGTGTATTCTGATAAAGAATCACTAAAGTATTTTAATAGTGATAATTGTAATGGTGATGATTTTCATTATAGTACAATTAAACAAATGAAAAATACAATTGATTTTTGGGAATACGCATATCAAAACAAAAGTTTTGTTAGATGGGCTATATATGACAAAAAAACTAAAACAGTAATTGGTACAATAGAGCAATTCCATAGAAATTCGAACGATTATTTCAATGATTGTTCTATGCTCCGTCTTGATCTAAGAAGCGATTATGAAAAAGAAGATGTAATAATCGACATTTTAAGATTAATTACACCATCTTCGTTTAATCTTTTCGAATGTGAAAAAATAATAACCAAATCTTTTGTAGGCAATATTGAAAGAGAAAATGCTCTTAATGAAGTAGGGTTTAAAGAATCTAAAGAAGCACTTATTGGTCATAATAACGAAAAGTACTATGGATACTATGAATTAGAACGAATTAATAAATAATATTGTTTACCCATGAGTGTTTTAAAAATATTAATCACTAGTCTTATGATTAGTGATTTTTTGTATTTTTTGGCCCTAATTAGAAATATTAAAGAAAAATGTACAATATTTTAAAATATTTTTTCTCTTTAAGTTTTATTTAAGGTTCATTTGATATGATTTTTATGCAAAAGGAGGTAAAAGCGTGAAAAAAGAAATAGTCTCTGTCATGAAAAGATATGAACTTAAATATGTTTTAACAGAAGAGCAAGTTGAGCGTTTTAAAGCACAAATTCTTAATCATATGATGATTGATAAATATGGCTTAACAACAATTAGTTCGATCTATTATGACACTCCTAGTTATACATTATTAAATCGTTCAATAGAAAAACCATTTTATAAAGAAAAGATTAGGTTAAGGAGTTATGGTCTTATAGAAAAAGAATCACCAGTGTTCTTAGAAATTAAAAGAAAAAACGACAATATTGTTTATAAAAGAAGAATAACTTCAACCGAAAATAGAGTAGATAAATTCTTTAATGAAAATGAAGAGTTTGATAACGAACAAATCTCAAGAGAATTATGTGCATTCAAAGAAAAATACGGAGTACTAGAACCTAAATATATTATTATCTACGATAGAATTGCCTACTATAAAGATAATAGTGATGTAAGAGTAACACTAGACATGAACCCTAGATATAGAGTAGATAATCTTAATCTTCATACATCTATAGAAGGAATACCACTATTAAATGAGGGAGAAGCAATATTAGAGGTTAAGGTACAACATTCAATTCCTCTATGGTTAGTTGAAATATTAACTAAAGAAAAGATATATAAATCAAGTTTCTCAAAAGTTGGCGAGGCGCACAAAAAAGAATTAAATAGAAGATTAAACGAGAAGAAAATAAAGCCAACCCAACAAACAAATACAAATATTAAAGGAGAGTATCAATATGGATTCAATTTTTAATTTATTAGAGTTAGATAAAACAATAATATGTCTCATAATTATTGCACTTACATTCATTATCGGACTAGTATATACACTTATTGCATCAATAAAATTTAGGGCTAGTCAAAGCTTTTTTGTGAGTTCAATATTAATGCCTATGATTGTCGCAGGTGTCATCTCAATGGTTTCAATTTTTCTAGATGATTCAACAACTGGAGCGGTAAGAATAGCGACTATCGCAGTTGCGCTCGGATTAATTAGATTTAGAAGTTCACAAGGAAGAGCGGAGGAATTATTACTTCTTTTTGGTGGAGTAGCGATTGGGCTAATATCTGGGCTTGGATACGTGTTAATTTCCTTTATATTTGCCTTAGTTCTTTCGACACTATATGTTCTTTTGTCTTCGGTAAATATTTTAAAATTCAAAAGAATTGGCGAAGAGAAACTTCTTAAAATAACTATTCCAGAAGATCTAGATTATAATGAAGCGTTTGATGCAATATTAAAAACATATTTGAAATCTTATGAGTTAGTTCAAATTAAAACGACAGGAATGGGGAGCCTATTTAGACTATCGTATAAGGTTGAATTACTCACAAAAGATAGTGAAAAAGTACTTATTGATGAGTTAAGAATTAAAAACTCAAACTTAGAAATATCATTGCTTCCATATGTTGAAAGTAATAAATCTTTATAAAAGGAGGATGAAACAATGAAAAAACTATTAATAATCCCTATATTATTGTTATCGATATTAGTGATGGCGAGTTGCGAGCTTAATAGTAGTACTTTAAATGAAAACACGACTGTCCTAACTAATACTGGTTCTGATTATGACTACAATGAATCAATTACAATAGATGAACCTAGTGTAATTACTGTTACTGAAGTAGAAGGTGATTTTAGTATATCTACTTCGGATGGTGAATACTTAATATCAAATAATATCTACACAATTAAAAAGGCAGGCACATATACATTAAGCGGAAAACTTGAAGGTCAAATCCTAGTTGATGCGGGAGAAGATGATGTCGTTATCATTGAACTTAATGGAGTATCCATTATTTATGATTTAGATTCTCCAATAAAAGCTATTAGTGGATCAAAATTGGAGATATCCGCTAAAAAAGATACAGAAAATATTATTCAAGATGAGAGAAGCGCTAAGACAGTCGAGTCTGATTCACAAGGTGAAGGCGCAATTAGCGCTAATATAGATTTAAAACTTAAAGGTAGTGGTACTCTAGTTGTGAGTGGCGGATACAATAATGGTGTACATACTTCAAAAGATTTAACTATTCAAAAACTAACACTTAAAGTGACAGGATATAATAACGCCATTAAATGTAAGAATAGTGTAACTATCACATCCGGGACTATTCAAGCGTATGCGCTAACCGGAAATGGCATTAAGACAGATGATAGTGACTTATCTAGTAAAGGGAAACAAAGAGGCACAATAACTATTAATGGTGGAACTATTTATGTTGACTCTTTGCGTGACGGACTTGATGCAAGCTACGATATTATAATCGATGAAACAGATGCTGAAGTAGCGACACAATTAAGCATTAAGACTGGCACTAATTCATCATCTTATAATAGGTCAACATTTAAAGCTGATAGTGAAAAAGGTCTAAAAGCCGCAAACGAGATTACTATAAATAGGGGAACCATTGTTATTGCGGCTAGTGACGATGCAATACATGCTAACTACGGTGAAACGCTAGAAAATGGTAGTAAAGGTCTTGGAAACATCACTATTAATGACGGATTAATCCAGGTTGCGAGTGGTGATGATGGTCTTCACGCAGATAATACACTCACAGTTAACGGTGGAAAAATAGTTGTCACAGGATCAACAGAAGGCTTTGAGGCTAACTACATCACTATTAACGGTGGGTATAGTTATATCTATGGTACTGATGATGGCGTTAATTGTTCAAAGAAATCATTTAATAATTGTGCATTCAAAATGACAGGTGGATACCTTGATGTTGCCGTTAGAAATGGTGATACTGATGGAATTGATAGTAATGGTAGTTTCACATTAAGTGGCGGAATAATAGTCACAAGAGGTTCGTCAGGCACAAACTTAAGTGGTATGTCTACAGGTCTTGATGTTGATGGAACTATTTCAATGACTGGCGGAACACTAATTGCATTCAATGGATTAGAAAAATCTCCATCCGCTAGTAGTACTATTAAATATGCAGGCACAACTTCTTCAAATTCACAAATGATGGGCGGTGGCCGTGGTGGTTTCTTTGGCCCAAGATATGGTGGTGGAGGAAGTAGTTCATCTTCAATTACATTATCCGCAGGTAAATATACACTATATGGTGATGGCTTAGAAATTAGTTTCACAAATGATTATGTTTATGGTTCATTCCAAATTTATTCAAGCGCTTTAACTACTGGTAGCACATATACATTATCTCTTAATGGATCTACGGTTCTTTCTTGGACTCAATCATCTAATTCAGTAACTATTTCATAAACAAATGAAATAAAGTAAAATAGAATCATGAAACTATTACTAGTAGAAGACAATATTCAACTAAATAATGCTATTGCGACAATTTTAAAAAGAAACTCATATATTGTGGATAAAGCCCTTGATGGAGAAGAAGCACTATATTTCTTAAAAGAGTACAAATATGATGTGGTAATACTTGATATTATGCTTCCAAAAATAAATGGGCTTGAGGTTTTAAAAGAGGCAAGGAAAAGTGGTATAGAAACTCCAATTATAATGCTTACCGCAAAAAGCACAATAGAAGACAAGATAACGGGCCTTGATCTTGGGGCCGACGATTATCTTCCAAAACCATTTGAAATGGGAGAATTGTTAGCGAGAATTCGCGCTTTGGGTAGAAGAAAAACACAAGAGTATAAAGTGGAAAAAGAATTAAGTTTTGGTGACATAAAAATTGATTCTAATAATTCAGCTATTAGATGCGGAGACAAGAAGGCTGATCTCTCTAAAAAAGAAATGGATATTTTTCTTTTGCTAATTAATGGTAATGGTAAGGTTGTTTCCCAAGATATAATTGTCCGTGATGCTTGGGATAGCGAATCATATTCCACAAGCGAAAATGTCTGGGTATATATTTCATATCTAAGGAAAAAACTAGAATCAGTTGGTTCTAAAACAAAAATTAAATCAATCAGATACCTCGGGTATTATTTGGAGTATAAACAATGATAAAAAAGTTAAGAAGAAAGTTTATATTAATATCTGCATTATCAGTGTTTTTAGTACTATTCATTACCATTGCGCTTATTAATATATCAAATTATAGTGTCATTGAAAAAAGTGCTAAGGATACCCTTACAAGCATTATTAATAAAGGTCCTAAACCTGACGAAGGACCAGGAAACCCCGGTGGTTGGTTAACTGATTTAAAACAGGAACACTATTTTGTGGTTTCTTTTAACCCAGATGGCACAATTAGAGAAGTAGATAATCGTCAAATGTTTATCCTGACAAAACAAGAATGTGAAGACCTAGCTAAAAAAGTATATAGTGGTGAATTCACGGGCGGTAAATATGGAAATTTTAGATACACTAAATCTTTGAGGAATGACGGTGTAACATATGTAGGGTTTGTCGACATAAATGACAGACTAGATAACTCTAAAAATTTCCTTCTAGTATCAACTTTTATTTCTCTTGCATCATATATAATTCTAATAGGATTAATAGTTATCGCATCTAAAATAGCATTTAGGTCTAGTGAGGAAGCATATAGAAAACAAAAGAGATTTATAACTAATGCATCGCATGAGCTGAAAACGCCAATTACGGTCATTTCCGCGGATTTAGACCTCATCGAAATGGACCACGGAAAAAGTGAATGGAGTAGGTCTATTCGAGACCAATTAAGACGCCTAACAGATACAACGAGTCAACTTGTCACACTCTCTAAATTAGAAGAAGATGACCCGTCAAGATTCCCATTTGAAGACTTCTCCCTTAACGAAGTTGCGAAGAATATAGCCGAATCATTTGTGCCTTCATTTAAAAAGGAAGGGATAAAGTTTGCCTATAATATCACAGGAAATCTTACCATGTATGGAAATAAGGGCCTAATTGATGAATTAATCCATACTTTCTTGGGTAATTCTTTAAAATATACAGGTGGCGAAAACAAAAGTAGTTATTTTGTATTAAGTGAAAATAATAGAGGCAAAATTGAATTCAGATTCTCAAATACGATTGATAAAGATGATGAAGTAGACATTAAACAAATTATGGAGAGATTTTATCGTTCTCCATCAAATAAAAAAGAGGGTTCTGGAATTGGTCTTTCAATCGCTCAAGAAATTATAAATCTACATAAAGGTAAAATTATAGTTGATAAGAATGCCAACACAATCAATTTCGTCATAACATTTAATTAATCACAACCACCTAAACATTTTTTAACTTACAAATTAAATCATCCATAATAATCTTTTTAAACATTTATAATACAAATAATTTCCATAAGTTATAAGAATATAGCCAAAATATACTAGAGTTAAACTCTAGTATATTTTGTTTATAATGTTTAAAAGAAAGCACATAATGTTTAATAACTACTCACAATTCAAAAAAGAAATCATTATATACTTTAGGTATATAAATACTTTGGTAACAAAAAAATGAAAAAAGTAACAATGCAAGATATTGCGGATAAACTAAACATTTCAAAGTCTTTAGTGTCCCTTGCCCTAAACAACAAGTATGGTGTTTCTAACGAAACCAGGTATGAAATATTAAAGACCGCAGTAGAGATGGGCTTTAATTTTAGTTATAAATATAAAGGCAATAATAGAAGCGTTAAAAGAAGAATTCCTGTCTACATTAATAGAGAAGAATTAACCCACAATACCTACTGGAGTGGAATATTTAAATCCTGCGAAAGAATACTTAGCGAAGAGAATTATTCACTTATTATTGAGGTTTGGGATGGTGAAGATTTATCACTTGATGCGATGAAGAGATTAATAAACGCCAATAACGAAGGCATCTTAGTTATTGATGAGATTCCTAATTCAATTTATAAAGTATTATCACAAATTAAAATACCTGTAGTGTTTGTGGATGGTAAGAAATACAACGATAAAGATTTCGATAACGCAAGAACCAACTCATATTTAGGTGGTTTCCTTGTGGCCGAATACTTAACTGAAATGGGACACAAGAAATTTGCTTTTGTCGGAGATAAAGACTATTCGATTTCATTTAGAGAAAGATACTATGGTTTTAAGAATTATCTAGATGAAAGAGATGATATTAAATTCTATGGCTCGTGTCGCCAATCTACCTTTGATTTATCTAGTCAATATGAAGGTGAATCAGAGATAGTAAAGATGTTTAAAAAAGAAGATAGGCCTACTGCCTTATTCTGCGCAAATGATAGACTAGCGCTTTTCGCTTATGGTGAACTTAAGAAAATTGGTCTTAAGCCATATGAAGATGTATCTATTGTAGGGTTTGATGACTCTAAAGAATCAGATATAGTTAGCCCTAAATTAACTTCAGTTAAGATACCGGTTGAAGAACTTGGACGAATAGCCGTGAGATTACTGCTTTATAGAATTAACCATATGGACTCACCTAAACAAGTTAGATTTACTAACGTTTCGCTTGATATAAAAGAGTCAGTTAGGAGAATGGAAGATGTTTAAATTAACTCCTTATAAAAATAATCCAATATTAAAACCAAAAGGGGACTCTTTTGAGTCTTTATGTGTATTAAACCCTGCGGTAATTTATGATGATAAAAATAACGAGTTCGTTATGCTTTATCGTGCCGCACCTAAAGACGATATTATGCATCACATTTATTTAGGCCTTGCGACATCTAAAGATGGATTTAATTTTGAAAGAAAATTTGACCATCCAGTATTATCACCAACGCTTGATGGTGAAGATGCAGGATGCGTTGAGGACCCAAGACTCGTTAAAATTGGTGACTGGTACTATGTAACTTATGCTTCTCGTCCTTATGCGCCAGGGCGCTATTGGCTTGACGAACCTAAACCATGGTTTAATCCTCCAAAGGAGGGACCAGCTTTCCTTAAATACAATAATTCCATTACATATCTCGCAATTACCCAGGACTTTATTAATTATAAAAAACTTGGAAGAATCACAAAAACTACCGAAGATGATAGAGATGTTTTTATCTTCCCAGAACAGGTTAATGGAAAGTGGGTAAGGTTTTCAAGACCACTTTATAACTTTAAAGATTATGGCTTAGATAAGCCTGGTATATTAATTGCCTATTCAAATGATTTAATGGAATGGGAGAACCCAGTTAAGTTCTGTGATTCATTATATGATTTTGAAAGCGCAAAAATGGGCGGTTCAACCCCTCCACTTAAGACAAAAGATGGATGGCTATTCTTATATCATGGAGTATCAAAAGATGACTCTATGTATAGAGTAGGTGCAATGCTTCTTGATTTAGACAATCCATCAAAGATTTTATGTAGAACTAAAGATCCAATCCTTGAACCAATAAAAGAAGAAGGTTCAATCTATTCTGGTTGTGTGTTCCCTACTGGAAACGTTATTAAAGATGGTATTCTTTATGTTTACTATGGAATAAATGATCATGAAATAGGCGTTGCGACATGTGAGTTAGATAAATTACTCACATATCTTAAAGAGGAATGTAGAGCATGAAAAAATTCCTTTCTTTAATACTCTTAGTTATTTTAAGTATATCTATTGTTTCTTGTGAGGTGAATAATGCGACTACATCAGTAGTACCACAAACCGAAGAAACAACTTTCAACTATATAATATCTACTAGAAATCCATACATAGATTTATATGCGGGTGAAAGAATACTTTTAGATTTTAAAACCAACTTTGAACTTGAAGATGGTGAAAAAATCAACTTTTCATCATCTAATTCAGATGTCGCAAGAGTAACCACAGAAGGATATTTACACGCAAAAAGTAAAGGAACATGCAGCGTCGTTGTTTCATACAAAACTGCATCTTTAACTTACATGGTCACAGTAAGTCAAGATACCGAGTTAGAAAAGCCAACAAAACTCTCATACTACATTGGTGAAACTCTTGATTTAACCGGCTGTAAGATCATTTACTACAATAATGACAGAACTATCGCAAAAGAAGTAGAGGTCACAAGCGATATGGTCAATAATGTTGACCTATCAAGCGCAGGAGAAAAGGCCGTAATCGTAAATAAAGATGGTGATACATATTCATTCTTTATCACTGTCCTTGAAAGAGAATTTGAACCTTACTTAATTAAAGAAGTTGATGTGACTAATGAAACTATTAAAGCTAACGATACCGTTAATTTTAAGATTATTCATAATAAGATTTCATCACTTAAGAGAGAAGTGTCATCTGTCTATGACTATACCGAATATAGGATAGAAATTGATATCGAAACACCTAGTGGTAAAAACGATACAATCTATGCTTACTACACTCAAGACTACACAGAAACAAGAAAGAACGTATCTAGCATGTCTACAGGCCGTAACCTTGAAGGATATGTATTTAGTAAAACAGGTAAAAACTTCCAACTAACATATACTAAAAAGGATAATCCATATTTCGCTGCGAGATATGTGCCTACTGAAGAAGGAACATATACCTATACGCTTAAAAGTTATCGCCTTGATAAAACACTAATTGAAACAATAGATGGTGAATTTAGTGTAAGTGGAAAGAATGATTCAGATGGCCTAGTAAAGGTGAGTTCAAATAAGAGAACTTTCGAATTTGAAAACGGAAAGACCTATATACCTGTGGGTGAGAATGTTGCTTGGTACACATCGGCTGAAAGACGTTATGGTGATTATGAAATAATTTTTGATTCACTTGAAAGTGTGAACGCAAACTACGCAAGAGTATGGCTCAGTGCATTCTCGTTCGCGCTCTTCTGGGATGACGTCGAAAACTATGATAATAGGCTAGATGAAGCTTATGAAATAGATAAAGTGTTTGAGATGGCAGAAGATAAAGGAATCTATATTGATTTAACTATCTACCATCATGGAATGTTTAGCGCTAAAACCAATCCAATTTGGCCTAATACTGTAAATGATTGGTATGTGAATAAATATGGCGCAAATCCATATTCAAAGAAACTATCAAGTCCAGGTGAATTCTTTACATCGAATTATGGGAAGAAATGGGCGAAAAACTACCTAACATATATAGTCGCAAGATGGGGTTACTCAGATGCACTTATGAGTTATGAGTTATTCAATGAAGTTGATTGGGTAGAAGAATATAGCGCAACAACTGGCACAGAGTGGCATGATGAAATGGCCAAATATATTAAAAAAATAGATTATAGAGGCCATATGGTCACAACTTCAGTCAAAGGAGACGATTTCTCATCTGACATATATAGAGTATTTAGTCTTTCATCTATTGATTATGTGAACGTTCATAACTATGGATCAAAGAACTATCTAACCGCAATCCCAAAGAAACTTCAAAGTGCATATTCCAGATTTAATAAACCTGTGATGTATCAAGAAGTTGGATATAGTGGAAATGGTGGTGATGACCAACACTCAAAAGATCCTAATGATATCACACTCCACCAAGAACTTTGGGCCGGTATTATGGCATCTGGTTCATCAGGAATGAACTGGTGGTGGGATAGTTGGGTAGAAAAATACAATGCTTATCCAGCATTTAATGGCCCAGGTAAATACGCAAAACTAATAGATTTATCTGGGGATGGTATGGTGCTTGCGTATGGATCAAATAAAATTTCAACTACTCAATCCGCCCTTCAAACCATAGGATACTTATTCCCTGAAAAAGCATATCTTTATGTCTTCAACACTAACTATAGCTTATCAAATACAAACGCAAGTATTTCGGGAAATATAACTATCTCAAGTTTAAATAGTGGAACATATACGGTTGAATTCTATGATACAAATACAGGAAATAAGATTAAAACTGAAACTATTTCAACTAACCTTTCAGGACTTAAGATATCACTTTCAGGAACTAATGATATCGCATTAATAATATACAAACAATCATGAGGAGAATAATATGAAATACAAATTTACCGCAGAAACCTGTGACTATATGCCATTTGAAGCGAAACCAGAAGGATATGATAGACCAATCTGGCGTTATTCAAAGAATCCAATTATTAAAAGAAATCCTTTAAAAGGCGTAGCACGTATCTTTAATAGTGCACTTGTACCATATAATGGAGAATTTATTGGTGTATTTAGAGTAGAAGATGAAACATCACTTCCTCATTTAAGACTCGCTCATTCTAAAGATGGTATTCACTTTACAGTAGAAGAAGAAAATATCAATTTTGTGGACGAAGAAGGAAAACCATATAATCCATATTATGCATATGACCCAAGACTTGTGAAGATTGAAGATGAATACTTCATTATTTGGTGTACAGAATTTTATGGTCCAGCAATTGGCCTTGCGAAGACTAAAGATTTCAAGACTTTCGTAAGACTTGAAAACCCATTCCTTCCATTCAATAGAAATGGTGTTTTATTCCCAAGAAAGATTAATGGTGAATATAAAATGCTAAGCCGTATCTCAGATAATGGCCACACTAAATTTGGAGATATTTTCCTTTCATCATCTAAGGATTTAAAGTACTGGGGATGTCATAGACACGTTATGGAATCAGGTGGATCAGGTTGGTGGCAATCCCTTAAGATAGGAGGAGGTCCTGCGCCAATTGAAACTGAAGTTGGATGGCTTATGATTTACCATGGTGTAATTTTAAACTGTAACGGATTTGTATATTCAATGGGTGTTGCAATTCTTGATAAGGATGAACCATCAAAGGTTTTATATAGAGCAAAATACTACGTTATGACTCCGGAAGAGGATTATGAAACAGTAGGATTTGTGCCTAATGTAGTATTCCCATGTTCTACATTAATTGATAAAGAAGGACATATCGCAATCTATTATGGTGCCGCAGACACTTATGTAGCACTTGCCTTTACAACTATAGATGAATTAGTTGATTTCGCAATAAACAACCACGAAGGAGTGGGAAGAGATAGAGATCTCGGAAGATAAATAAAAACAATCGGAGGATTTAAGTGAAAAAAATATTGCTCCTCTTAGTTCTATTTTTAGGGATATTTATGACAATGGGATGTGAAAATAAAACAACTGAAGATGTAACAACTATTACAACTCAAACACCTACTACCACCACAACTATAGAAAAGAACCTATATTTTAGTGGTGTAAGTTTTAATACGTCTCCTAAACAAAATGAAACAGTTATTATATCTCTAGAAGAAAAAGAATCAGGAACAATTAAAAAGACCTTTAATCCTTATAAACAATCATCAATTATGATTGATGCATATTTTACTGACAGTGAGGGAACAACATATTTTAGGCCAGCATACTGGACTCAAGATTACAAGATATATCTATTAAATACTGTCAGTACAAGTGATTACTATACATTTAGTGATGAGCTTAAAGGTACAGATACTGCCTCTAAACAGGGTCTCGAGCATTTTAATGTATCATTTAAACCACTATCTAGTGGTACATACACATATAGATTTGAAGTATATATAGGTGGTGTATTAAGAGAAACACTTGACGGTTCTTTTGATGTTGAAGAAACTAGAGAAGAATTCAAAGGAAAGATAGTAGTTAACGACACAAATAAGAGATACTTCATGTATGAAAATACCAAAGAAACATATGTCCCTGTCGGGATGAATTGTGCTTGGTATTCATCTAAATCAAGAAAATCATTCGACTATGATGAATGGTTTAAAAGAATGAAAGAAAATAACTCTAACTTTTCAAGAATTTGGATGGCATCATGGAGTTTTGGGCTTCATATAGGAGCTGGTGCTAAAGTAGATGATTTCACTAATAGACTAAATCAGGCTGCACGTCTTGAAAGAGTACTTGCCTTAGCGGAAGAAGAAGGAATATACATCTTCCTAACTATGAATAATCATGGCCAGTTTTCAGAAAATGTTAACCCTGAATGGAGTAGTAACACATATAACACACTTGTATCTAAACCATATCAATTCTGGACAAATATTGATTGTAAAACTGCATATAAAGATGAAATAAGATACATAGTAGCTCGTTATGGAACATATGATTCGCTTATGGCTTATGAATTATTTAATGAAGTAGATTGGACTCAATCAAGTTCAGTATATGATCAAAAGATTAAAGAGTGGCATGATGAAATGGCTAAATACTTAAGAAGTATTGATACATATTCTAGAATGATTACTACTTCATATAAATATGTATTAGGTTCAGCACTATCTCTTGATTCAATAGATATATCTAATATACATACTTATGACTTCTCAAGAAGTAATCCAATTAGTGGGATTAAAAACTTAATTGACCAAAACTATCGTAATTATAAAAAGATCGTTCTTATCTCTGAATGGGGCGTAAACGCAGATAGTGGTGGTGGAACATATGAAATTGATCCAGAAGGTATTACTTTATATCAATCCTTATATGGAGCTTTACTTCAAGGTGCCGCAGGCACACCAATGACATGGTGGTGGGATTCATACATTCATAGATATAATCTTTATCACCTATATAAAGGTGTAGGTGAATTTGCGAATAGAATGGATTTATCTGGAGACATTACATATCTTGATTCTTCAAACGTATCTAATATAAGTAATTCATTATCCTTTATTGGATTAAAGGCCGATTCAAGAATGTATGGTTACTTATACGATAGTAACTATTCAAGGACAAATAGTGGAATTAATTCCTTTAATACTACATTCAGTATCTCTTATCCAAATGGAGATTATGAAGTTACATTAATGAACCCAAGGACAGGGGACGTTATTAACTCTTTTGATGTTTCAGTAAGAAGCGGAACTTTATCTTTCGAAACAGGAACATTTAACACAGATATCGTAATTATTATTAATTAAAAATACATATATACATTTATAAGGAGGCAATATGAAAAAAACCTTAATATTACTTCTACTAGGACTAGTACTAACTTTATCATCTTGCGCTAAAGAGACTACAGTTACAACAGCTGAGCCTACTATAAGCAAGACCACCAAAGAAAAAACAGAAAATGATATGTTTTGGGATCAAGATGATAATGGTATTCCTGACTGGCAAGAAGAAGAGATTACCTTAACTTATGCAACTTGGCAATATAACGATGATACTCAAACTACCATCGATACATTAATGCTTGAAGCATTTGAACAAAAATATCCTAATATTCATGTAGAAATGAAGATTGTAGGTGAAGACTATGAATGGGACGCTAATATGCAGGCTTTGGCTGAAGTCGGCGATTTACCAGATGTATTCTTAATCTATCGTCTTGAGACAGCACTACCTTATGGTTTACTCGCAAATATTACTGAATATTATAATCATGATGATGATACTGCATACATCTTTAATTCTGTGAAGAACGCAGGTACATACAAAGATGTAAGATACGCAGTACCTACATTTATTTATCCAAGTTATTGGTTTGTAAATCTTGATATACTTAAAAACAATAATATTGATGCACCTTCATACGATTGGACTTGGGATCAAATGGAAGCAATTGCTGAGGCATGCTACAACGAAAGTACTCATACTGTTGGTCAATATGGAGTATCAAGCTACTGGAGAGAATTACCAAAGATTTTATCAGGTGAATCTTCTTGGAGTGCATTCACATATGACGGAGAAAAATTCAATTTTGATAGTCCATATTTTGAAGCATCATTTGAAAAATTAACTCAAGCATTAAACAATCATGCAGCCACTCCAACATATGGTGAAGAAACACTCACAAATTATTATGGTGACCCAACGTTTGATCCAAGATATGATGGATATTCAGCTGTTTGGTGTTCTCCAGCTTGGGAAGCAAAGAATCATTTTGATACTATGGGATTTGACTGGGATGTATATCCAGCACCTGGTGGATCAACTGGTGGAAACATCGATATCGCGGGCGTTTCATCAACATGTGCTCATAAGGCTGCCGCATATCAACTCCTTAAATGGATGAGTTTCTCTGAATCAGGACTTATCACTAGATATTCTTTATATGAAGACTATGGCGATATCCTATTTAAATCCGCAAACAACTACCCATACCCAGTTGTAGACTATGGAATCAATAAATATGGTGTAAATGAAGTTTGGGATAACATTCCATATAATAATGTTCCTGGAATGACATCACCTCAAATGATTAATTCACTTAAGAACGCTGCGCTTTGGGGTAATAAAGAAGTTGTTGGATGGGATGCAACTGATGCTGCAATCAACACATACTTCGCTCAAATATATTTTGGTGAAGATACATTCGCTAACCTTAAAGAAACTATTATCGATTTAGGAAATGCTGCATTAATCGAATTTAGAGAAGCATTAGACGAACTATTAGCTGGATAATTAAATTTTAAAATATAAGAGTTAAAAAGGAGGTGTGGTTATGAAGAAAGCCCTAATCACGACCTTATTACTGACTATCTTCTTAACTCTAGCGTTACTTTTAACGAATAATACTTCAGGTAAAACCTCAAGAACCATTAAAGCTAAAGATAATTCACAAGCATATGATGCATCTGAATATAGAGATAAAACTTTCTATCGTACATATAATGCTTGGTTAAATAGTGGAAAGGAAGTAATTAATCTTTCCCAAGAATTATCTTTCAACTCTTTAGAAAACGCTTTCACTAAAAAAGAATATGACAATGTGACATATAGTCTTGTGACAGTATCGGATGAAATCGTTTATGAAGTTAATGTTGCTAGAGAAGGCTTATATGAGATCGGACTTGGATACTATATGGATAGTGAGTTCTATACTAATCCTACAATAGATATCTTAATCAATGGATCATATGAGTTCAATGAATGTATGAGCCTTCCTCTTGAAGTTTCTTGGTTAGTAAAAGAGAGAGAAGAAGATAATAAATATAATAGATATGGTAATGAATTACTACCTTTATCAAGTAGTCTCCTTTTATCATACAAATATTATCTAGCTGACGATAATAGTATGTATGATACAAATTATAAGTTCTACTTAAATCAAGGCATTAACACTATTACCATCAAACCTGTGAATATGGATATCAACATATCCAACCTTTATCTATTCAACGAAAAAGAACCTGTATCTTATAGTGAGTATGATTTAGAGAAAACCTCTGAATCAAGCGGTTACCTCGCTACTATTGAAGCTGAATCATTCTACCTTAAAAATGATTTATCTATTAAACAAACTTACTTTAAAGATAAAAGAGTAACACCTTATTCATACAAATCTACTGTCTTAAATATTTTAGATGGTGGGTCAATGGGTGAAGGTGGTTCATTCATTGAATATAAATTTAGTGTAGAAAAGACAGGTTATTACTATATCGCCCTTAAATATCTTCATGATTCTAATTTAGGTGTAGTCGCAAGTAAAAACATTTATATAGATGGTGAAATACCATATAAAGAACTTAAAGGATATAATTTCTCAACAACTAGACAATGGACTAACCATTATCTTGAAACAGAAGATGGAGAATACCTTAAAGTATACCTTGAAAAAGGCACTGAACACACCATAAGAATTGAATCATCTATCGCATACGCTGCATCTATCATAGATGAACTTCATGAGATAATGGACTGGATTAATTCGGTAGGTTTAAATGTTAAAGTTATCACTGGTGGTGAAACATCAAGAATTATCACTCAGTATATTACTAAATATTTACCTACACTTGAAGATGATTTAGTTCATTATGCCGAAAGGATTAAAGCTATATATGATACACTTTTAAGTCTTGATGAGGGTGTTAAAAATAGTGCACCTGAAGTATCAAGCCTAGAGGTTGCGTATAAACAGCTATTAAAAGTATCTAGGAAACCAAATAAGATTAATTCTAACCTTAATCTATTTTCTGATGGATCTGGTTCTGCTTATCAATTAATTGGTGAAGCTGTGACTTCGCTTTCTGATTCATCAATGGATATAGATAAAGTTTATCTTGTGGGAGTAGGAGAGACTATTAAGCTTCCAAAAGCTAAATCTAATATCTTCCAAAAGATAGGAGTTGGAATTCAATCATTCTTCTATTCATTCTTTGATAAGAGATACAAATTAAATAGAGTTAAAGACGATAATACTTTAGAAGTTTGGGTTCAACAATCATCTCTTTATGTAGATATTATGCAAAATATGATTGATGAGGCAGGCTTTGATTTTGGGGTACAGCTCTCAGTACTTCCATCGACATCAAAGATAGTCTTATCGTCATCAACTAATGATAACCCAGATGTAATACTCTCAATTGATACATGGGAACCGTATTCATATGCCTTAAGAGGAATACTTGAGGACTTAAGAAAATATGATGGGTTCTTTGATGTGACAAAAGATATTGCGGATGGTAACTTTACTCCAATCATTTTTGAGGATGGGGTATATGGAATACCTGAAACTACATCTGTATATTTACTTTATTATAGAAAAGATATTCTAGACTCACTTGGAATAGACATACCTAACACTTGGAGTGAAACACTTGAAATGCTTTATACACTTCAATCCTATTCTATGAACTTCTATCATCCAATGAGTAGTGATTCTTCTTATAAATCATTTGGTATGGTTACACCATTTATCTATGAATTTAATGGTGAAGTTTTTAGTGAGGATGGTTTAACCTCAACACTAGAAGATGATAATACCATAGCCGCAATTGATTTTCTAACTGGACTTTATACAGTCTATAATCTTCCACGTCAAGTTTCATCGTTCTTTGAACATTTCAGGACAGGTACTATGCCTATTGGAATAACTACTGTAGATTTATACCTTCAGATGCAGTATGCGGCTCCTGAAATCGCTGGACAATGGGGTGTAACTGTAATCCCAGGTATTTATGATGAATCTACTGACGATGTAGAGAGATGGAGCGCCACATATGGAAAATGTTCTATCCTGTTTTCTAATTCAGATATGAAAGAAGAAGGATGGGAATTGATTAAATGGTGGAATAGCGCATCTACTCAAATGAATTATGTAAAAAACATCAAGATGAGTCTTGGTGAAAGATATATGGTCATCCCTGCGAATAAAGAAGCTTTAAGACAATCTGTCTGGGATGATGAAATTAAGAATGTCATTTTAGAAATGGAAAAATATTCAATGACTCCAGCGGTTACCCCAGGTTCATATATTGTTGAAAGAGAAATCTCTCAAATATGGAATAAAGTTGTAATCGATAAAATGCCGGTGAGACAGGCAATAAGTGAGTCGGTTCCAAGAATAAATAGAGAACTTAAGAGAAAGCTAGATGAGTTTGGATATATTAATCCAGATGGTACATCTTCCTACAAAGTTCCTATTTCATCAAACTTAGGAAGGTGGCTTAATGGCAACTAGTATTAAAGCGAATAATAAGAAGAAAAAGAAAGTCTCACTAAACTTCTTATTTGCGCTTCCTTATGCAGTAGTATTCTTCACATTCGTAGTACTCCTAATAATTATTTCTATTGGGCTCTCTTTCTTCTACTATGACACAATTAATATTCCACACTTTGTGGGTCTTGATAATTATGTGAGTTTATTCACGAGAGATTCTGACTTCCTTCAATATGCTTTACCTAATACTATTAAATATGCATTAATAGTAGGTTTATGTGGATACCTTCTCTCATTTATTATGGCCTGGGTGCTCGCTCAACTTACACACAGAATAAGAACCATTCTTGCGGTTATTCTATATTCACCATCACTTACTAGTGCGGTTATGATGACAGTTGTATGGAGAGTACTATTTTCAGGTGATACAAGAGGTTATTTAAACTCACTTCTTATAAATTGGGGATTTATCTCAACTCCAATTCAATTTCTCCAAGGTCCTGGCTTTATCTTTGGAATCATGATATTCGTAGGGCTTTGGAGTTCAATGTCGGTAGGCTTTCTTGCGATGCTTTCAGGTATTTTAAATATCAATAAAGAATTATATGAAGCTGCCTACATTGAAGGAATGAAATCAAGATTCCAAGAAATATTCTATATTACTATCCCATCTATGAAACCTCAAATGTTATTTGGGGCGGTTATGTCAATTGTGGGCACATTTAACTCTGCAGGTCTTGCGACCACACTATCTGGTTCAACACCTCCACCACAATACGCAGGATGGTTAATAGTAGATCATATGAATGACTATGGCTTTGCACGTTACGAAATGGGTTATGCGAGTGCCATATCAGTAGTATTACTACTTATTGTAGGTATATTCTACTTAGTAGCTAAAAAGCTATTTACGGAGAAAGATTAACTATGAGCACTCAAGTTAAAAGAAAAAAGAAAAGAAGTAAATTCTTAGGTACGATGATTAATCCAACCCATTTCCATCGTTCTCAAATAAAGTTCTTATTAATAGTTTTACCATTTGCGATATTAATGCTTCTTCCGATGATATTTATCGTATCACATGCGTTTAAACCATTTAGTGAACTTTATGCATATCCTCCAAAATTCTTTGTGAGACGTCCTACCCTTGATTCATTTAGGATGCTGTTTAGGATTACAAGTCAGGCAGGCGTACCATTAGTGAGATATCTATTTAACTCACTAATTCAAGCTGTAGGTGTAATATTCTTTACTCTATTCTTTGGTTCTCTTGCGGCATATTCATTCTCATTCTTAAGTTATAGAGGAAAGAAGATATTATTTGGCGCGAACCAAATCGCTATTATGTTTGTGGCAGTAGCCGTTGCGGTACCAAGATATATAGTTATGAATAAACTTGGATTAATTAATAACTATTTCTCATTAATTATTCCGTTAATCGCTATGCCTGTCGGGGTATTCTTACTCAAACAATTTATGGATCAAATACCTCTTGAATTAATTGATGCAGCTAAAATTGATGGCGCAAACAATTTCCAAATTTATTTAAGAGTAGTAGTTCCACTAGTTAAACCAGCTCTTGCGACTGTCGCAATTCTTTCGTTCCAAGCTGCTTGGAATAACACTGAAGCATCAAGCTTATTCGTTGATGATGAATCGCTTAAAACACTCGCGTATTATTTCTCTACTATGTCACTTGGTTCATCGGCACTCGCAAATCAAGGTATAAGCGCTGCTGCATCACTTATGATGTTCCTTCCAAACATCGTTTTCTTCATACTTGTTCAAAATCAAGTAATGAACACTATGGCTTATTCGGGTATGAAATGATGAAAAAGATTAAATTAATCATCTCACTATCCTTAATAATAACTATCTTACTTTTAGTTCTTCCAAGTACTAAGAGTATTTCCGCATCGGATTCTCCATATAAAACATTTACTGAGAATAGAGATAGAGAATTAATTGAAACACAAGAAGCATATACTCCAAAGAGCTCAATAAATGTTGTATATAATAATCTCTCTATCGCTAAGGCAGAAGATATGATAATTGATTCTGACGATTATCTTTATATCGCAGATACAGGTAATAAGAGAGTCCTTGTATTAGACAACACACTTACACCTATTTATTCCTTTGGAGAAGATACACTTGTATATCCAAGAGGAATCTATAAATTAGGTGATGATATTTATATCACTGACTATAATTCAAGTACCGCAGTAGGAAGAATTGTGGTTTATGAATATGATAAAGATAATAATATCGCAACACTTAAGAAAGAGTTCTTTACTCCATCAAGCTGGATGCTGGAAACTGATGGATATATCTATAAACCACTTAAGATTGCGGTATCAGAAAATGGTTATATGTATGTTACTAGTGAAGGTTCATCATCTGGAGTATTAATGATAGATCCAGATAATAACTTTATCACTTACTTTGCATCTAACTCACCTACTTATTCTACACTTGAAAAGATAATGTATTTCCTATTTGAAGGCACTAAGTGGGCCGATAGAAATAGAAAGATAGCCCCATCTCCTTATAACGTAATGCTTAATGGATCAGGTTATGTTTATACAATTACTAAATCAGAACTAGATGAAGATGGTTTTACTGATAACTTTAAGAAAGTTAATACAGGTGGTACTAACTATTTCCCTCAACAAATGACGGGTACTAATGACTTTGTAGATTCATATTTTGGTAAATATGGTAATACCTATGCGATAAGTGAATCAGGTCAAATATATGAATATGATGATGAAGGAAATCTATTATTCAAATTCAGTGGGAAAGGTGACAATCTAGACGTTTACGGTTTATTCTCTAGTGCATCAAGTATCGTTGTTTCCTCTAGTGATAATTTATACGTTATCGACTCAACACGTAATAATCTTCAAGTATTTGTGCCTACAACTTATTGTAACTATGTTCATGAAGCGCTTGCCTTATATAAGGATGCAAAATACGAAGAAGCTCTTGAGATCTGGCAGGAAGTTCTAAGATATAATTCTATGTTTGACCTCGCTCATAAAGGCGTAGGACTTGCCTACTATATGAGTGGTAACTATACTGAGGCATTAAAAGAATTCTATATCGCATACGACAAGGTTGATTACTCTGATGCATTCTGGGAGATAAGAAATATCTATTTAATAGAACACTTATCTGTATGGATTATTGTGGTAGTTTTACTTATTGCATCAATCACAGCAGTAGTGCTCACCAACAAGAAATATCATTACTTAAGAGTAGTAGCTAAACCATTTAAGTGGGTATATGAGAGAAAACTAGTTAATGAGACCTTGTATAGTTTTAGGTTCTTATCACACCCAGGGGACTCTATCTATGAAGTAAAGCACCATAAGAGAGCATCGGTTTTATCATCAACTATTATTCTATTAATAATATTTGGTTTATATCTACTTGGAATGGTCGTTACTGGGTTCTACTTTAATAACGTTATCATAGAAAAAACTATCCTCTTAACTGAGGGTATTAAGATAATTATTCCTATCATTTTGTTCATAGTAGCTAATTACCTAATTAGTGCACTTATGGATGGTGAAGGAAAGTTTAAGCATGTCTATATAAGTGTAATAAGTTCACTTACTCCAATTATTGTCATTTATCCATTTGTGATACTAATTTCAAGATTTTTAACCTCAAGTGAGTCATTCCTTTATTACTTCTTTATAGTGGCTATGTTTATCTGGAGTTTCTTACTTCTATTCTATTCAATCAAAGAAGTACATAACTACTCAGTACCTCAAACTATCGTTAACTTACTATTAACTATATTTATGCTTCTAATACTTATATTATTAGTACTTATCTTATACGTTATGGGATACCAAGTAGTTACATTCATCAAAGATATTATAAAGGAGGCTATCATCAATGCTTAAAAAGATATTTATGATGCTTATTATGGCCTCCTTAGTCATATCAGTAAGTTTATCTATTAAATCAACTGTATACGCAGAATCCGTGAATATTGAACCTGAATCTAACCATGAACGTTCATATGACGTCAAAAGTAATTACTACGCTCAAAAGGATGACGAAATAAAGATAACTAATCCTGATAAGAGTGTATTAACTGGATATAGAAGGGTCGCAACAAATAATGGAAATACCTTATACGTTGATACAAGAAATAATAAACTTAATATCGCAGTAGAACTAAAGAATGGTTACATCTTCTATAGTGACCCTAATTACTTTGGTTACAACATCAGCGCCTATATTACTACTGGTGGTTTATCTGAAGTATCCTCTACATTACTTGTTGATGGTAAGTATTCTACAAGTATTGAGAAGAACCAAAAACCTATTCTCACATATGATTTTGAAACAGTAGAAAATGGTTTTAAGGCTATCCTTGATTTTGATAAACTAGGTATCATCATACCTGTATATGTTTACCTTGAAGATGGAATATTAAAGGTAGAAGTAAAAGATTCAGAAATAGAAGAAAATGGATACGCAAAGACTGTTAAATCTATTAAGAAAAATGATGATGGTACTGTCGCAAGAGATGAAGATGGTAATCCTATCATTCAAGAAGTCACAACTGTATATAACTTCGCGTTAGCGTCATTCTCATTATTTCAATATTTTGGATGTGTTGGCTATAATACTAACTTCGAAAATAGAATCAACGGCTATGATTTTATACCTGATGGATCGGGCGCCTTATCAAGATTCCAATATGATAGAAAGTATACTACTAGACTCGCAAAGAGAATCTATGGCGATGATATGGGCATAAAGAAACAATCAACATTTAATTCTCACTTAAGTGATGACATTAGAATGTCACTACCTATATATGGTGTAGTTCATGGTTATAACCAAAATGCTTTCCTTGCGACTATGACAAAAGGAGATGGAGAAGCGGAAATAATTCTTGAACCATTTGGATATGGTAATAGAACTATTCAAACTACTTACTTTAAGTTCTATACAAGAGAGCAATACACTATCCAAATAGCAACAAGTGAACAAGGTTCAACAACTACTCTTCCAGTAAATAGATATGGTGATGATTATAAGGTTGAATATTCATTCCTTTATAACGATGACGCTAACTATTCTGGCCTTGCGAGATACTATAGTAACAACTATTTAAATCTTACAAATGAGGTTGAAGAAGAAGTTATGCCTTTAGGCTTAAATGTCTTAGCTCAAGACTATAAGAAAGGCTTATTCGGAAAGAAATATATCTCTATGACATCTTATAGTGAACTATCTCAAATTATTGAGATTTTAGAGAATAAGGGCGTAGGAAACTTCTCAATAAGTTATGTGGGTTGGAATAAAGGTGGTTACTACAACAATAATTCATATAAACCAAGAATATCTCATAATCTTGGTTCTACTAAATCATTCAATAACTTAATGAGCTATATGAATACCAATAACTACAATATTGAGTCTTGTATAGACATACTCTCTACATACAATCAATCAAAGAAAGGCGTAGTTAAGAAAACTAATCTAGATATATTTAAGAAATATTCGGATTCATCACTGTTTGATGAAGCATACCTTATGAATCCAGTAGATTCATCTAAACTAGTTCTTAAATATAATAAACGTTATGAAAGATTAGGATTTAGTTCAATTAATCTAGGTTATTACTCTTTAAATAACTTCCAATATCGTTATAAGAGTAAAAACTATTCAAGAGAAATCGCTATCAGTGAAGCAAGAGAAGAGCTTAAGAAATTAAGTGAAGTATATTCTATCTCACTTAATGGCGCAAATAGTTATACATTTGATTATCTATCAAGATTTTACAATATGGAAACAAGTGCGACAGGATATACCTATTTAACTGATTCAGTACCATTTATTTCAATTATTTTATCTGGACATACTGAATTATTCTCTCCTGAAATCAACTTTATGGCGGATTATGATAGACTCGCTTTAAGACTAATTGAATATAATATCTATCCTTATTTCACTATCACAAATGAAGATTCATCAAAGCTTAGATATACAAACTCAGAATATCTTTATACATCAATGTTTAGTTTATGGGAGAGCGATATTATAGAATTTTATAGCTATATTAGTGGCGCATTAAATAATACTTTAGGCGCTAATATGATTAGCCATAAAGCAATTCTAGATGGTGTATCGAAGGTTACATATTCAAACGGAGTAACCATTTATGTTAACTACAATAATAGTCAAGTTACTTTAGAAGGTGTGACTCTAGATCCACTTTCATATGAGGTGAGAAAATGAAAGATACTTCTTTAAATCAAGCTAAAAGAAGATTGTCTAACACAAAGAAAAAGTCTTTAATAGGACTCGCCTTTGTCTCACCATGGATAATCGGTTTCTTATCCTTTGGTTTATATCCATTACTTAGATCAATTAGATTTGCGCTAGCGACATCTGGCAAGACTGATTTTGAAACATTAAAGTTTACTCTAACTGGTTTTGGTTTTGCACAATTTAAGAAAATATTTACACAGGAGCCAGAACATTTACTTGCGGTAGGAAACTTTGCGCTAGACCTTGCGGTAGTGATTCCAGTAGTTCTTGTATTTTCGCTAATTCTAGCCCTTCTCCTTAATCAGAATATTAAGGGTAAAGGTATATTTAGATCGATATTCTTCCTTCCTGTAGTATTGCTTTCAGGAAGTATGCTTAGATACTTTAATTCATATAATCTACTCACTGTGCCATCTATCACAAATGGGGCATTAGAGAGTGTGATTGATACATACTTCCCATCGTTTATCTCAACGCTAGTAATAACCGCATTTTCAAAGATAGTACTAATACTCTGGCTATCAGGTGTTCAAACACTCATCTTCCTTGCGGGTCTTCAAAAGATTGATAAATCAATCTATGAAGCCGCAAAAGTCGATGGCGCATCTGGCTGGGAATGTTTCTGGAAAATCACATTTATGGAACTTATACCACTTATGTATATAAATATTGTATATACGACAATCATTTATTCTAACCTAGGTGAGTATAACCCAATCATAAACATCATCAGTAGTGTTCAAAGTGATGAAGTCAACTATGGTAAGGCATATTCAAGTGCCCTTGCGTGGTTACTATTCTTTATCGATATTATAGAGATAGGTCTTTTCTGTCTATTCATAAGACTAGGCAGTAAGAAATATGAATAGGAGGAGGGTTTTATGAGAGCACACACATTGGTTAAAAAAGCAGTAAGACCTGACGGATTAATCTATAAGATTGCGCTTTACGCTATCTTAATTGGTATTAGTTTCATCTATTTATATCCTATTTTAAGAATGCTTGCGATGAGTCTTATGACTCTCGAAGATTTAAATGATGTCCAAAGAAACTGGCTTCCGTCCACTTTATATTTCCAAAATTACGTGAAAGCATTTAAATCTCTTGATTATCTTAAATCACTCAAAGATTCACTCCTAGTATCAGTCGTTCCATCGCTCGTATCACTCATCTCATCATCATTAATTGGATATGGACTTGGAATTTATGACTTTAAAGGTAAAGAGGTGATACTTGGAATCTTAGTTGCATTATTTGTAGTACCTACAGTACTCACATCTCTTCCAACATTTATTCTTTATAGATCAATTGGAATTCTAGATTCTCTTTTGGCCTACATAGTTCCTGCGATCTTCGGATTTGGAATTAGACAATCACTATTCATTCTAATCTTCTATCAGTTCTTTAGACAAATACCAAAAGAACTCCTAGAAGCCGCAGAAATAGATGGCGCTAGTCAAATTAGAATATTCATTCAAATTGCAGTGCCACTAACTCTAACCGCATTCCTAATATGTTTCCTATATTCATTTGTATGGTATTTTAATGAAACTACTTTAGTAACATTATATTTTCCTACAAAATATCATCCACTTGCGCGTGCAATAAATACTTTTGACCAGATGTATAGAAAGATTTTCACGACTGGTACAGGTATGGGCGCAGAGGCTGAACAATACAATGAAGGAATACTATTCTCTGGCACAATACTATCAATTCTTCCACTACTCTTGGTTTACGGAGTAGCACAAAGGTGGTTTATCGAAGGTATTGATAAATCGGGTATTGCGGGTCAATAAAATCATTAACTAAACAGAAATGTTTACAAATAAAAACAATAAAACAAAATACATTTAAAAGGAGAAGACATGAAAAAAATTTACTTTGTTTTGTTATCATTAGCATTCGTGTTCTGTCTTGCAAGCTGCAGGAAAGAAACGACTACTGAAACACCAACAACAGTAGTAACAAAAGCCGCACCTACTATTAGTGGTGCTCATGATGTTGAATTGGAATTAAATGAAAGATATATTCCAATGGCTGGAATTAGCGCTGTTGACGCTGATGGAAACGACCTCACTGATGATGTTGTATACAATGGTGACGTTGACACTTCTAAAGCGGGTGTATATCATGCTACATTTAGTGTAACTGATTCAAACGGAAATACTGCTTCTGTTACTATTACTGTCACAGTAGTATCAAGCGACAAAGATGCACCAGTTTTATCTGGTGTTTCAGATATAGAAATTCCTGTAACAAGCGAATTTGATCCTATGCAAGGAGTAAGCGCAATTGATACTGTTGATGGCGATCTAACTGATAAAGTTCAAGTTGAAGGCACAGTTGATACAAAGAATTTAGGTACACAAACACTTAAATATACTGTAACTGACGAGGCTGGAAACAAGGCTGAAAGAAGTAGAGTTGTTAGAGTTACTGAAGGCAGATTCGTATTCGAAGAAGTATCAGAAGAAAATAAGGTTACATGCGATCCTGCAGATCTAAATGGTGTTTATACATTTGTATTAATCAAGGTTAAATACGCTATTACTGAAGCAGGTGATGTTACTGTAGCTTTAGGCGAATACTCAGTTACACATCATCATGATGCAGCAGGAGAATTTGAAGCTTATGTCAGAGCTGATGAAGCTTTAACCGATCAAGCTGTTACTCTTACAGGCGCTACATTTGTACAACTAATGGTTGCTGGATGTCCAGATATTACTGCACCAGTTATTACTGGTGAATTCAACCAAACATTTATGGTTTCTAAAGATCATAAAGATTTAGCTGCACAATTCGTATCTGAAATGGCTGAAGCAGTAGCAAGAGATGATACTGATGGATTCATCACTAAAGATTGCTATATGGAATATCCAGAAGGATTTGATTGGGATTCAACTGAAGAACAAACTGCATACTTCTGCGCTAAAGACCAAGCTGGCAACGAAACTAAGAAAGAAGTTAAAGTTGTTGTTGCAGCTGAAACTAAGTTAGCTGATATGCTTCCAGTAGGAGAAGGACCAGATAGTGGACACGATAATAACCCTCAAATCTTAATGTATAGAAATATGACCATGACTAAACAAGCTGATGGCACTATTCTATTAAGTGGAATGCAATCTGGTGGTTATGCATCACATCAAATGATTAAGTACGATTTATCTAACTTATCATATGGTAATACTTATATGTTAAAACTTACTGCTAAATTCCTCCCTGGCGAATCAGAACAATTAACTCAAGCTGTTGGTTATAGAATTGGTCAATCATTAGATGCTGCACCTTGGTACGTTGAATTCGGTGGATTCTCATATGATTACTTCAATTTAACTCCAGAAGAGACAACTACTTACCATGTATTTAAATACAATGTAACTGCAGAAGAAGCAGCTCTACAGGGTGGTGTATCTGGCGAAGCTATGGAATTCCAATTTGGTAATACTACATACTATACAATCTATGATGTAGTACTCGTAAGTTTTGAATTATATCTCATTTCAAACGAAAACCAAGCTCCAGTTCTTAATAGAAACAATGCTCTTCCTACTATTTTAGTAAAAGGCGAAGAAGCTCCAGATTTAACTAAGTATTTTACTTCATATGATGTTGAAGATGGAACACCAGAAATAGTAATTACTGGTGCAGTTGATATGAGCAAGAAAGGAACATACCCTGTAACATTCACTGCAACAGACTCTGAAGGAAAAACTACTTCAGTAACACTCAATTTTGAAGTATTAAATGAAGCTGATACAATCGCTCCTGAGATTAAATGGGAAAGTCCATATCCTGATCAATTACCAGCTCTTCCAGAAGAAATTGTGATAGGAGAATATCCATATTCTACAGAAACACTTAAGAATGGTTTTATACTAGGTCTTAAGATTACTGATAAGAAAGACGGTGAAACTATCGAAATGGCAGCAAAAGACGCTTCGATCAACTGGGGTGGATTTGATGTAGAAAAACCTGGAAAATATACTATTAGAGTAACTGCAACTGATGACTCTGGAAACTCAACAACTGAATCATTTGTTATTAAAGTAGTTAAAGAAAAAGAACAGGAACAATCTGAACTAACCTTAGTTACTGAACTAAAACCAACTGAATCAGCTTGTGAAAACTTATCATTTGAAGAAAATGATGGAATCGTAAAACTCACTCCAACTAGTGTAGAAAGCGCATGGGCTTCATTCAACAAGGTTAAGTATACAATTACATCTAATTTAGAAGTAGGCAAAACTTATAGATTCGTTTTAGAAGCTAAGGCAGACGCCGCAAGAGATATCGCAATTTCTGTGGGTGGTAACTACTGGCCAAATAACGAAAACCTCGCTAAACTAATTTGTGACTTAGGAACAGAATTTAAGACATTCGCTTTAGACTTTGAATATACTGGCCAAACTCCTACTGGAGTAGCAGTATCGGTAGTTGAACTCGAATTCCAAGCAGGTAAAGCTGATGAATTCACTGGCGAACAATCAACTACAAATAGTGTATACGTTAAATCATTCGCACTATATGAAGTAACAAATGCACAATCTCACGAAGAACCAGAAGAACCTGCAGATCCTGAAGGATGTTTAGCTAATGCACTAAAAGCAACAGCATATTCTGATGGTTCAGCTATCCAAATGACTAAAAACGAAGATGGATCATATAGTGTTCAATCTATAAATGCAAAATGGTTTGGATGGAAAAACTTTAACGTTCCAGCTGAAGCCAAATATTTAGTTTTAGTTATTGATGCAAAAACATCTATTCAATATAAGATTGATGATGCAGAAAACAAATATGATACTGCAGCAAAAAGAACAAAAACCCTTAATGGAGAAGAAACTATTGTTTACACAATAGCTGATGTAATTTCTGATCCAACTCAAGTTAAGAAGATAGTAATTTGGGTATTCGATGAAACTAACCCTACTATAACTGTTAAAGCTGCATACTTTGCTGCAACTGATCCTACAACTGCTCAAGAACCAGAAGAACCTGAAACTCCTGCAGAACCTACAAAAGCTAATTTGTTAATAGATTTTGAAGATGGAGCTGGTGTATCTGGAGCTTCATATGACAACGATAAATGGTCTCAAGAAAAATACCAAGACGATGCTTGGAAATCTATGTCTGGACAAATGAATTCCAGAACAAAAGTTACAAAAGTAGCTAATGTTGTTGGAACATCTGTAACTACTAGATATACATATAGTGATGGCGATTCACTTGGACTTGCTAACCATCTATCTATTGAAATGGGTAACTACTGGGATCCAAAACAACCAATCAGTATGAAACTTATCTTAATTGATAAGTCAGGAAATAGTATTTATTTACTTGGCAGCCAAAATGATTGGAATTCAGTTCCAGTTGGTGAAACTCTAGTTAAATCTGAATTCTCATTTGATGAAGCAGAAATTGCTGGTATCAGAATCGTTTTAAAGAACGCTAGCGGTAACTATTATCTCTATTTAGATAACATCGAATTAAAGTATGTAGAAGCCGAAGAACCAGAAGAACCTGAAACTCCTGCAGAACCTACAAAAGCTAACCTTACACTAGATTTTGAAGATGGTTCTGGAAATTCAGAATATACTAGTTCTAAATGGGCTAGAGAAAAATACAACTGGAATTCTGCTGAAAACAAGGGAGAATGGGTTGTTATGTCTGGACAAATGAACTCTAGAACTAAAGTATCAAAAGTAGTAAATGTTGTTGGAACATCTGTACCTACAAGATTTACATATAGTGATGGAGATTCACTTGGACTTGCTAACTATTTGTCTATTGAAATTGGTAACTATTATAGTGGTGCTACTTCAACTAATATGAAACTTATCCTAATCAATAAGGAAGGACAAAATATCTACTTATTAGGCGGAGAAAGTGAATGGTATTCACTTCCAGCTGGTACTGATTTAGTTAAATATGAATTTTTATTCGCTGAAGCAGAAATTGCCGGTATAAGAATTGCACTAAAGGAAAAGAGCGGAAGTTTCTATACTTATCTAGATAACATCACATTAAAAGATCTTGATACTACAGAAGCATATGAAGCATCTATTATGGGTAAAAAGGTAGTTCTCAGCACTGTTGATAATAAAAACTATGTTGAATTATCATGTGCAGATTTAGGAGTTAAATTAATGCTTAAATCTGAAATTAATAATGAAACTGGTGCTGTAGTACTAAAGGATGCTTTAAATGATGGTGCACAACTAACATTAAATGGTCAAGCTGATGCTAATCATAACATTACTATTACATCTGCAGAAGGCTCATTTACATATAAAGATTTATTTGTAAATGCTGTATTTGCTCCTATCGTAGCTGAATAAGAAATAGTATTAATAAAATCCATATAGGTAGTGGCTTTTATGCCACTACCTATAATGGTAGATGTTTTAAATATAAAGGAGACCTATGAAAAAGATATTAATATCTGTTTTTTCTCTTATGTGTTTGGTTCTAATAGGTTGTAGTAACGATGTCACCAGTACGACAGAAATACCTACTGAACCAACTACTGATAGTTCTAGTGTTAATCTAGAAACACCAGGAGATCTTCAAATAGATAAAGGAATTGTATCTTTTACACCTGTTGAGGATGCAGATAGTTATACTTTAAAAATAATGCAAGATGGTGTACTAGTTATGAACTATAATGTCAATCTAGAAGATGATTTATCATCAGTATTAGAAGATGGTGATTATTCTGCACAAATATGTGCTAAAAAAGGAAATAATAAATCACCATATAGTGATCCTGTTGAATTTACTATTGGTATAAAACAAATAGATATTACATCTTTTACAGAAATTAAAGGTGAATATCTAGCTAGTAGTAAATATGTTAATATGAGCGGAAGATCATATTATGATGCCGAAGAAGAAAGAATGTATTTCTATTACACCGCATCTGGTTTTAAAGTATCATTCACAGGAACTAGCTTAGAAGCTAAGTTATTTGCTACTGGATATAATAATAAAAATAATGAAGCAAGACTAGTGGTACTTGTTGATGGAGAAGTATATCCAGATGGTGGTACTACTATAGTATTAGATAAAGGTGCAGAAGAACTATATACACTATGTGAAAACCTAGAAAACAAACTACATATTGTAGAAGTACTTAAAAGAAGTGAAGCATCTGATAATACAGTAGCACTTAAAGAATTGCATACTGATGGTCATTTTGATACACCACCACAAGATAAAGAAAAGAACATATTAGTTATAGGTGCATCTGGATCTACTGGTTATGGTAACCTTGCGAAGAATACAAGTGTTACAAAAAACACTTATAATTCTGATGGATTAAAAGCTTTTGCATACTTAACAAGTAGAATGTATGATACAGAAATAACTGAGATTAATGCATCTGGTTGGGGTGTTAAATGGGGTTGGAATTCTCAATCTGGTTCAGCTAATATCCCAGCAGCATTTACTAAGACAGGTATACTATCTACAAATAATGCAACTAAGATTAACTATAGTTATAGTAAAGATCATTATGACCTAATTATCATTAATTTAGGTATGAATGACTTTAATGCATATCTTAAAAATATCAAAGATGAAGATAAGTTTAATGAAGAATTAATGAAATATATGAATGCAACTAAAGCATTCTATAACACATTACTTAATACATATGATTGTCCGATAATCTTGCTTCATACATCTAATATAGATAAAAAAGCAGAAGGCTACTATAACGAACTTGTAGCAGGTGATATTAACGCCGTTCTTGAATCTCCAAGAATATTCTCAATCATAATTCCAGCAAATGGTAGAAATACTTCACTTGGCGCAAATAGCCACGCAAATGTCCAAACTCATATTTGGACTGCAGACCTAATTGCTGAATGGATTGAGGCAAATCTTCATTGGGAAAAAGCAATAGACAATATTGTATTCGATTCTACAAGAGATACAGTTAATTAATTTAATTAATTAGTAAGATAAGAGGGAATTAATATCCCTTCTTTCTTAATGAATGAAATATCGCTAATTTTTGCGATATTTCATTTTTTGTATATAAAAATAATAAAAATATTCAAAAAAATGTACTTTAGTATGTATATATAAATAGAATGGTTTAAATTTATGAGGTGAGTCGCAAAAGATTGTGCAATCTAATTACTCCACTCTAGAATGATATACCCTTTAATAATTTATAGTTAGAGGAGATTTAAATGAATACCCAAGATAAGAAGTATAACCTAGTAAAATTTGAAGATGGTGATTTTAGCCTAGACATTAAAGTTGATTGCGAATATCAAACAGTTTGGCTTACACAAAATGATATGGCAGAATTATTTAATGTTAATAGGGCAGAAATTTCATATCACGTAAAAAAGGTATTACAGGACAATGAATTCAATAATTCAACATGTACGCTAAATGCACAAGTTGGTCCAGTATGTAAATACGATTTACTAACTGAGCCAGTGTGTAAGTCGTACTTACATACTGCATCCGATGGAAAAACATATAATGTTGATCACTATAACTTAGCGTTTATTTCTTTAATAAGTAATCGTGTAAAATCTAATAAATTTGTAAAATTTAAAGAGTGGGCTTTAAATGTATTAAAGAATTTAAAACAGGAAAATGGCGAAATTCAGTCATTATTGGTGTTCAAGCATAATGATATATCACTAGATGTTGCCGTCTCGTCAAGCGAGGAAACTGTTTGGTTAACAACTGAACAAATGGCCTTATTATTTGATAGAGATAAGAGTGTTATATCAAAACACATTAGAAATATATTCATTGAAGGAGAACTAGAAGAAAAAAGCAATGTGCATTTTTTGCCAATTGCAAATTCTGATAAACCTGTCCAACACTTTAGTCTAGACGTAATAATATCCGTTGGTTATCGTGTTAAATCTAAAAACGGAATTATATTTAGAAAATGGGCTAATTCAGTTTTAAAAGAATATCTATTAAAAGGATATGTATTGAATGAAAATAGAACCTTAATTACAGATGAAAACTATGTTAATTTAATTAATAAAGTAGACTCAATTGATAATAGATTAAAAAAAGTAGAAGGGAGTGAGCTTTACTATAAAAAAGAAAAGCTAATTGTAAATGGTCAGATATTTGATGCCACCGCATATTTAGAAGGCATTGTTTCAATCGCGAATACTAAAATATTATTGGTCGATCCTTATGTAGATTCAAAAGCCTTAAATATAATGAAATACGTTAATGGTAAAGTAAACATAAGAATTATCTCATCTAATAAATCATAATTATCTAATATAGATATAAACAATTTTATCAAACAATACAACACGAACATTAACCTAATATAAGATACATGCATCTGGTTATGTTACTAAACCAGTAAATGTTACTAAAATAAAAGAAGAACTAGAAGGATTACGCTATCCTATCGAACTTCCTGAAACTAAAGACTTACAAGTTAAATGTTTTGGTAATTTTGAATTATTCAAAGATGGTGTACCTATTAAGTTTTCAAGAAGCAAAAGCAAAGAACTTTTTGCTTATCTTGTAGATAGAGAAGGTGTCGCTGTAAATATTAATGAATTAAATACAATTTTATGGGAAGAAGATAAAAAATCATATCTAGAAACTTAATTGTTGATATAAAAGCTACACTCAAAAATCTTGGTGTAGAAGATGTTTTCATCAAAAGAAGAAATGAATGTTTCATTGACCCTACTAAAATTGACTGTGATGCCTATGAATATAAAAAAGATAATCCTACCGCAATAAGAATGTATCGTGGTGAATATATGTCACAATACTCATGGGCACTATTTAAGATTAATGATATTATTTAAAGAATAAAATACTAATATTTATACCTCTTAAGACTTATATAAGAGGTATTTTTAAATTTATATGTTGATAATCAATATAACTTCACTTTTTTATATTATTTTTTTTGATAAAAACACATATAAATATCAATTTATGTAAGCGTTTGTAATAAATATTATAATTATTATAGGTATTAATAGTTTTTGACAATAAAATAATAGTTTTTTACATTGTTAATGAAATTAATAAAAACTATCATATAGTTGATGAGAAATAATTTTATTTCATAAAAAAATTTAGGAGAATAAAAAATGAGCAAAAAACGTACTAGTTTACTTTTTATTATGCCTCTTATTGTACTATCACTTATGGTAGTACTCGCTGGCTGCGGTAGAACAACTACTGTTACACCTACCGCTGAAAAGCCTACAACTACTGTTACTGAACCTGTAGAAGTAGTTGTTAGTGGTCATGAAACTGCAGTTAAAGTGAAACAAGGGGCTGAGGTTAGTGATAGCGATTTAATCGCTGGTGTTACTGCTACTCGTGGAAGCGAAACCCTCACTGTATACGTTCAGGATAAATCAGCTTTAAATACTGCTAACCTAGGAACTGTCGAAATTACACTCGGACTTAAAGATAGTAGTGGCGCTGTCATAAGCGGCGAAACTTATAAACGTAGCGTTACTGTTGAAGAAAATTTCTATACTGATATTACTATTGGTGGAAATTCAACTTTAACATTCTTAACTGATGCTGAAATAGATGATAATGCTTTATTAGCTGGTTTAACAGTTAATGAAGGCTTTACTTTATATGTTAAGGAAAGCGATGCACTCGATTCATCTACAGCTGGTGATTACTATGTTACTATCGGTGTAAAGAAAGACGGTAGAGTTGTTAAATCTTCACAACAAACAGAAGTTACAGTTCAAAGAAAGGTTTCAATTGTAGAACCTGAACCTGAACTCCATATCACATTCTATTTTAATGATACAGAAGTTATTCCAGATGCATACATTGAATTAAATGAAGCAAATGAAAATACAATTAAAGCAGCAATTCTTGCTGGTTTAATTGCTAAAGATGATGACTTCAATGAATATCTAGTAAAGATTGTTAATATGGAAGCATTAAACACTGGTGCTAACGGAAAATATGAAGTTACTCTTGGTGCTTATGATGGAACTGAATTATTAAAAGATAAGGATGGCAATGATTTTGTTGTAACTAGAAATGTTGTTGTTCAAGCATTCGAAAAACTTACGACTCCAAGTAATTTCTTTATCGCTGGATATGCTGATCAAAAGGGTAGAATCAGATTTGATAATGTACCTGAAGGTGCAGAATCATTCGTTGTTAAGTTTGTTGCACGTGGTGAAGAAGCAAGTGCTCAAGCTGTATGCGAAACTACAGTTGATCATGCTTATGTTGAAATGGGATTCTTACCACTTCAAACAGGCGATTATACAATGTATGTTAAAGCACAAGGAACTGGATACTTAGATTCAGAATTCAGTGCTGGATACGATATTACCTATACATTATTTGCTGAATTCACTCCTGAAGTAATTGCTGAATGGGCTAATAAAGATCACGGCATCCCATCACTAGTTAATGGTGTTGCTAAGATTGAAACTCCAGTTGACGGATGGGGTAAGGCAATGAGTGATGAAATTCAAGTTAATTTTAATAAAACTTTAATTCTTGCACTTGATATCAATAAAGTTGATAATGCATTCTTCGCTACACTATTAATTGATGGTAGTGAAATCTCTATTATTGGCGATACTAGAAGTGGTGATCCAATTATGAGAGAAATTAAAGCTAATGGTTATACTGGAACTCAAACTGTTAATATTGTTGTTGGTCCTACAGGTGGAGGTCCTGCTATCTACTTAAATGGTGTTAGAGTATTCTCAATTGAAAAATATGTTGCACCACAACAAGACGTTAAATTAAATAATCCAAGTGAATTTGGTATTGGTATTGATGGTTCATCAATTAAGTGGAAAGGCGATAGCTTATGTGAAAGTTATAGCGTTAAGATAACTAAACGTGGAGAAACAGAAGTTCTAAAAGAAGCAACAACCGACCAATTATCATTCCAAGTTGCAACTCTAGAAGCTGGTGATTATACAATCACTGTTAAATGCTTAGGAAATGCACCTTTAACATCAGATTCAGAAGCTGTAAGTTATGATTTCAGTGTTAAAGAATATGCAAACTTCAATGCAGAACAAATTGGACAATTTACTGGTAACGGCTGGGAAGCTGATTCAACTGTTCAATATGATTTAGAAACTGGCTACGCAGTAATTAACTTTGACGGACATCGTTCATATGGTGCAGTAGGTAATGAAGGCGTCACAGTAGATTTATCTAAGAGACCAGTAGTTATATTTGAAGATCTTAATATCACTGGTGGATGGCTTGCTAGAGCATTCTTTGGAACATCTGTAATCTATGCAATGCAAAATGATACATTTGGTGATGCTCATTATGATTATCTAATCAGAAAGATTTGGCTAAATGTTGATGGCAACTTAGTTCCTGGCGCAACAGGAGATAAGGATAACCCTCAAGGCGTAGCTCAATATAGATTCCTCCTCGGTTTCGTTGGTGGAAATGATTCAAGAGTAACTGTTAAGGGAATGAGATTTGTATATCTACAAGAATATACAGAAGCAGCTCCAGAACAGCTAGATAAACCAAAAGATTTTGCTCCAACAACAAGCGGTAGCGAAATTGGATGGTCATCAAGTGCTTTATCTCATGAATATGTAGTATATGCATTTGGAACTGAAAACGAAATTCAATCTGGTACAGTAAAGGGTGCTTCACTAGAAGTTTCATCTCTCCCTCAAGGAAGATATACATTAAAAGTTAAAGGGTTAGGAGATAATGTTGAATCTCTTGATTCAGAATATGCAACATATGATTTCGCAGTTAAAGATTTAGCATTCTATTCTGCAGCTGACGTTGCTAATACTGATCTATTTGCTGTAAGCGATGGTAATGTATCAGCAGAATTAAATGGAAATAGAGTCACTATTTCTAACAATTCTGATTGGGGTGTTTGGTCACCACTAGTTGGAACTACTATAGATTTATCTATGCGTCCAGTTGTAGTTGTTAAAGGAATTACTCTAGAACATGAATGCTGGCTTGCAAGAGCGTATGCCGCAGGCAAGACAATCGTAATGCAAAATGATACTAATGGTACTTGGAATAACGTTACTATTATTAGAAGAACATGGGTTAACGTTGATGGAAACAAGATTGATGCTAACACAGGTAGTGCTAATGATCCTCAAGGTATAACTGAATATAGATTTGGTATCGGTGTAAATGGCAGTGGTATCGTATCTTACGAATCAATTAGAATTGTTGTCGTTACTGCATATACAGATTGTGGTAATAATCATGATTTAAAAGAAGTTGCAGAAGTTCCTGCAACTTGTATGACAGAAGGCCACAACCAATATTGGGTTTGTGATAACTGCGGTAAAGTATTTAAAGCAGACAAAACTACAGAAACTACTCCTGAAGCAGAAGTTACTGAAGCAAATCCTAATAATCATGGTTCAAGCTTAGAACACGTTAATGGTACTGCAGCACACGGTGTTGCTGGACATAAAGAATATTGGCATTGTACAGCTTGCAATAAGTACTTTGAAGATGAAGCAGCAACTAAGTTAATTGCTGATATCGAAGCTTGGAAAGCTGAAAATGGCGCTGGATATGTTAGTGATTCACACTCATGTGAACACACTAATACCATTCCTTCAACTTGCCTTGCAACAGGTACTAAAGAATACTGGCAATGTACTGAATGTCATAAATATTTCTCTGATGCTGAATACACTCAAGAAATAGCTGATCTTGATGCTTGGAAAGCAGCTGATGGCTTACTTCCAATAGGTGACCACGCATTAGTAGAAATGCCTGCTAAGGCACCTACATGTGAAGAAACTGGGAACAACCAATACTGGACTTGTTCAGTATGTGGAAAAGTCTTTAAAGCTAATAGAACTGATGAAACAACAGTAGAAGCAGAACAATTACCAATTAGTGGTCATTCTTATGGAAATCCAGTTTATGAATGGGTATTTGAAGAAGGCGTATGGAAATGCCAAGCTTCACGTACATGTAGTGTAAATAGTGAACACGTTGAATTAGAAAAAGTTGCATCTAGTTCTTCTGCAACACTAGAAGCAACAGAATCAACAAAAGGTGAAGTCATTTATACTGCAGAATTTACAAATGAAGCATTTGAAACTCAAACAAAAGTGGTTGAAACAACTATGTTAGCTAAACCAGCTAATATGGTTATAAGAGGTGGTTATGAATCTGGACGTATCATGTTTGATGCTGTTGAAAATGCAGCAGCATACGCAGGAATCTTTGTAGCGCTTGGTGAAGCACCTACAGCTACACGTCTAGCTTATACAGAATCTTATACAAATGAATTATCACTTAAATCAGTATTTCTCCCTACAGGAAACTATACATTCTATGTAATTGCTGTATCAAATGATACTCAATATGTTGCATCTTGCAGTGAAGGACTTGATCTTACAATAACTGTAGTTAAATCATGGACTGCACAAGAATTTGTAGACAGCTTTGAAAATGTTGAACATTGTCAAGCAGTAATGGATGGCGAATTTGCAAAAGTTACTCCAATAAATGATAGTTGGGGATATGGTAGATTAAGCCAAGAATTAACAATTGACTTTGCTAAGAACCCAATTATTAACTTTGATATAGTTTCTCTAACTAATAATTATTGTTCATTCGCGTTTGATGGAACACAAGCGCTCCGATCAATCAAATCCTGATGTCTTCCCAACAAGTATGTTTAGAGGAAATGTTCAAGGAAACTCATATTCTGGTGTAAATGTTATGAGAGTTGGATTTGGTGCGACCGGTGCTAGTGGATGTTCAGTTTACCTAAGAAATGCAGCTGTATACTACTTAAGTGAATATGTTGAACCATCTGAAGAAAAGAATCCTGTTCAAACAGCAACAGATATGGCTTTAACTTCAGACAAGATGAATATTACTTGGACTACTGATGCTATAAGCTTTGAATATACAGTATATGTTAAAGATACAGAAACAGTAGTTGAAAGTGGTACTAAGAACGGAACTAAATATAGTCCTGCACATTTAGCTGCCGGTGAATATACTATTAAAGTTAAATGCTTAGGTGATGGCGAAACCACACTTGATGCTACTGAATATGGAACATTTAATTTCAAAGTTACAGATTACTATTCTTATACTGCAGCTGATATTGCTACTTGGGCAAAAGTTGATGGCGATACAGTAGGTGCATCTTTATCACAAGATGGCACTAAAGCTGTTATTACAGCACAAGGTTGGGGTATTGTTGCTCCACAAGCACCTAATACATTAAATAGTGAATCATCTAAGTTTACCGGAAGTGCTTGCCCAATATTAGTAATTAAGGGAATTAATGTTCAATCTGGTCGTTGGTGCTTAAGAGCATATGTTAGAGGTAGTGTAAATGGTTACTCAACAACTATGGCTGTAATGCACAATGATGATGAAAAATCTTGTGAATTATTAGTTCACCCAGCATGGCAAAACGTTGATGGAAATAAGATAGATTCATTCAGTGGTGATAAGACTAACCCTGGTGGATATATTCGTGATTACATGATTGGATTTGGCGCAACAAGTGATGGTACTGTTGAAGTTGAATCAATCCGTATTATTGGTATTTCCGCAATAAAATAGATATTAGAGGTGGGTTTCATCTCACCTCTAATATTTAATGAGAGGTATACAATGACTATGTTTAAAAAAATAACTACATGCTTATTAGCTATAATAGAATCAGTCTTTGTTTTTGTTGTTATCTCGAACACAAATAAGGTAAATGCAGCAATCAATATGTCAATACCAAGAATGGATAGCCTTCCAGGCGTAGCTACTGATTATGAGTATAAAGACTGGAAAGAAACAACTATAAACTATATTAACTATATACTTGATGAGTCATCTATATTTAATGGGATGGATGCAAAAGGAAACTCACTCGCAGAAAAGCCTATTAAGATAGTTCAATCTAATGCTGCTAAAAATATAGACGCTTTCTTTAATGAAAGCGGCAATAAGTTTTGGGGTATTAAATCATATCTAGGACTATCAGGTGGTGGAGTTGAAGGAATTAACTGTATAGCCGCAATATTATCAGGTGCTCAGGTTGGGCTTGATATGACTAACTATTCAGTTAACGGTCAAGAACCACATAATTATGTTCGTGATATGGTTGCCTTCTATCAAGCAGAAAACGGACAAAATGTCGTATTAAATAATGCATCTGCATCAACAGGCGGATCTTTTTGGTATGAACTACTTCCAGGATGTTTATTTGTAAACTTATATGAATATTATCCAGAAGAAACATATCTAAAAGAAATCATCGCAGAAATGTCTAAAAAATGGATGAAATGTGTTGATGATTTAGGTGGAGCTAACTGCGACTTTAGTAGTGGATATGGTTATAGTATTGCAAAAGGTGTTCAAACATATGGTAACTGGAGAGAACCAGATGCTGCTGCAGGCCTAGCTTATATCCTTTATGGTGGATATAAAGCAACCGAAAATGATCCAGTATATGGTGAATATAGTAGTCAATTTTTAACAAGAGCTATGTGGTGTATGGACTTCCTAGATAGACTTGAGTATTCACCATTTTATGAAGTTCTAACATTCCTCGCCCCTCCAATAGCATCTAAACTTAATGCCTTCCATAATAAAAATTATGATATCGCAAAATATATTAATTGGACTTTAGATGGTTCAAGTGCTGTCCGTGGTGGATGGGGTATGATAAATGAATCATGGGGTGGGAAACACACCTATGGTTTAATGGGTAGTTTAACTGATGGCGGCGGATATGCGTTCGCTATGAATACATTTGATGCAGCTTGGGGTTTCATTCCTACTGTTAAATACGATACTCGTTTCGCTAATTCTATTGGTAAATGGATATTAAACGTATCAAACTCATCACGTTATTACTATGGAAAATATAGTAGCGATGATGGTGAATATATCACTAACACCTACGGTGAAAAAAGTTATACTCACTGGAGCGGATACTATCAATCTTCTAACTATTTCGCACCAACTGATCCTGAGGCATCATTTATAGCCTATGAGGGCTTACGTAAATACCAAAAAGGATTCAACTGGAATGCGGATGGTAATAGTAAATCTAATTTCACTAACTATAATCACTCACCTTACGCAAGTTGTGATAGTTTTACCTATGCTTGGGGTGGAAACACTGATTATGGTATGTATGGCTCAAGCCATGTCGGTATGTTTGGCGCAATAATAGACAAAACAAACGTATCACAAATATTAAAGATCGATTTAAATGCGCTAGATTATTTTGGAGAAGAAACATATCCAACATATATGTTCTATAATCCTTATAATCAAGCCAAAGAAATAGAATACAAAAAAGAAAAAGCATCAAATAGATTATATGATGCGATTAATAAAAAATGGTTAACTACTACTGGTAGTGGAGAAACTGTAAAATTCTATGCACCAGCAGGTGTATCAACAATAGTTGTTGAACTACCAGCTGATGGTGATATTGAAACAAGTGGTGGTGTTTATTATTTAGATGGTAAATATGTAACATCATCAAGAAGTAGCCTTAATATGACTGTTGAACACTACGATGATAACTCTTGGAGTGAGATTAGTAGTGGTGCTGTTATAAGAAACAAACTTAGAATCTATCTAGATGCTCAAGTTGATTCATCAACTACATTAAAAGAAATTAATGTAACAATTAACGGGAAAGAAGTTTATAAGACTACGTCTATCCCAACATCTTATATTGAAATAGATGTTGAAAATAATGATTTAATTAGAAGTGGTAATGGTTCAATTATCGCTAATATGAAATTAAATAATGGTGCTATTGAAAAACGTTCTATAGGAATTACGGTCGCTAAATCAAGGCTTGAGACCGCAGTTTCGTTTGATAGTCATGATAAACAAACAGAATCATTTACTAAAACAATAGATGTATGGAATAATGGTCCAAATGCAGTGCTTTTACCGTTTGATTGTTCTGTTGAAACGGTAGATAGTGGTACAAAGATCACCGCATCAAGCGTTTTATCTTATGGTTCATCATTCACTGAATACTTTAGAATTGACTTATCAAGGAATCCAATTCTTGAGTTAGATATTAAAGAAACAACTGCAAGTTGGGCTTTAAAAGTATTCATAGAAGATGGCGATGCAACTGGTTACTATATGATAAGAGATATTGATACAACAGGTAAACAAAGTGTTAATATCATTGAACAAATCTTAATAGAAGATCGTTCATTTGATTTAACTGGAATACATAATCTAGCTGTATGGATTCTTCCTGCGGGTAAGCCTGGATGTAGTGTTACTGTGAGTGATATCTATATTTATTACTTATATGATTCGCCAATAGTAAATGAACCAAATCAATATGAATGGGGCTTTAACTTTAACCCTGGATACATTAATATTTGGGATAGTTTTGAAGATAACCTCCCTGATGCAGGCGCAAACTTAGAATATACAAGTAATGCGACCGAAAAGTTGTCTATTCAAAACGGGAAGGTGAGTGCTTATATCACAAGTCCATACGTATATGCGGATATTGCCAAAAACCCAGTAATAAGTGTTATGCCATATTCAGTTAGTGGCACATATTCAATAGGTGTCATATTTGAAGGTGATCCAACAATTTATGAACTTGTATCTGATATTCCAAACGCTAAAGAACAAACCATTTCAATAGCGCAAACAATGAAAGCTCTATATCCTCAAAAGGTAAAGAGCGGAATGAATAACATTAAAATAGTTATTATTTTAGATGAAGCAAATTCAAATGTTGAACTATCGCTTGTTAAAACATATTATCAACTAACGAGTTGGGGTGTTACAACTTCTGGAATAATGTTTGAAGAATGGTCAGGTGCTGTAAATGACCTTAATAAAGGTACAATAACACCTACAGGTAACGCTCAAGAGGATTATAGAATTACTAATACTGATAACGAATCTAATAGTACTAGTAGTCGTGGAGCCGCTGGTAAATTTGAACTTAATTTAGATAGAAATCCTGAACTATCAATTTCAATAGCGGATGTTAAAGGAAAGTGGTCTGTAAGTGTTGTATTCTTTCAAGATTTAAGCAAACGTTATGAAATAATCCCACAAAATACATCTAAGAATGTTAACAAGAAAGTTAACTTATTAGATGCAATATTAGCGATTGATCCATCATTTAGTTTATCTGGAGTTCAATCTATATACCTCCAAGTAGAGGTAGTTGGTGGTGAAAATTACGCTGATATTCGTAAGGTTCAAACATCATATAATAAAGTTGCACCTAAGTTTGAAGATGGAGCATCTTTATCAGGAAGAAGTATTACAAGTTGGGATGCTGATGCATCATTAAATAGTTTATCGTATCTTAAAGGTGGTGTTGCGGTGTTAGAAGAAAATCTTAAGGGGTCATCTATCATCACAACTCCTCAAGTTAAACTAACTACATCTAAAAATCCACAATTAATAATATCTAGTGAAATAAAAGGAACTCTAAGAGTATATGCAAATATCCAAGGAATAAGATATGAATTATCACCTAAGAATGGATATACCTCATCAGGTGTAATTAGTATAGATGTTAATGAAAGACTAGCTTTAGCTGGATTTAATACAACCAATTTCAATCAAAATGTAACATTTAGCTTTGCATCAGATGGAGCTAATAGTAAAGTATCATTTGATTATATTAAGTTCATAAACAAACTCGCATCAGTTGGTAAAATCAATGTAAATGGTAATGAATTATCATGGGATAGAGTACCTGGTGCTGAATACTATAGTTTATCTATTTACGACTCAAATGATAATAACGTATTAAGTATAAATAACTATAAATCTAATCTATATGATGTATCAGGTCTACTTTTACCTGATGGTATATATAGAATAGTTGTATCTGCAGGAAGCTCTAAATCGCTTCCAAGTGATACACAACAACAAGGCTTCAAACAAGGTAATGTTGAAAGCATTCCACTAGGCAAAATCGAAAGCATTTCATATGATGGAATGTATATTAGATTTAATAGTGTTGATAATGCCCAAGGATATAAAGTTACCCTTAAAGATGTAGATACAAATGAAATTGTATTAGAAAATCAAATAATTACTACTAATTATCTTGATTTATCTAGTATAGGTTTATCTGGTTTTAACTATTCACTAACCATAAACGCTCAAGGCGATGATATTGCATATTTAAGTTCTGAAGCTAAGACATTTGCCTTCGCAACACCAACAGAAGCACGTTATACTCCAAAAGTATTATCTACCGCAACACCAGTTAATAATGATGCATTTATTACTGTTGAAAGTAATGGATTAGCATTACTTCAACTCCCTACTGGTGGTAACTGGGGTGAAGTTGGTACATCAGCATTCTATTTAAATATGAGTGCTAACCCAATATGGTACGTAGATTTTGGCACAGTAACTCATGGTTACTATATGAGAATGTATATAGATGGTACTCTATACTACATCACAGATAACGTATTCTCAAGTGAAACTTGTTGGTTTGATTTAGTAGGTATTCTTAAAGAAAGGGGAGAAGCACCATCATCAGCTTTAAGTGGTAATCACTTAGTAAGATTCTGCTTCGGTGTAACAGGTGGCACTGCAGATGTGGTAAATCCAACTGTTGAAATAGTTGAATCAAGAGTATTTACTATGTCAAATGGTTATATTCAACCAATAATTGGAGAATTAAATTCTCCAGTACTAAGAGTAGATGACAAAAGTGTTGTTTGGGATAGTGTTGCCAACGCTCAACAGTATGTTATTACTATTTTCAATGAATTTGGTTTATTATATAGTGAGACAGTATCATCAACAAGCACTGATTTATCATTCTTAGTTCAACCAGATACATATACAGTTAATGTATTCTCAAGGGGCTCAAATTACTATGATAGTGAATTAAGTTCAATTGAGTATGTTGTAACTGAAAATATTGAACCAGCACCTCCTAAAAAAGGTTGTCGTTCAGAGATTGGTTTAAACCATTCATTATATGTAATCTTATTATTATCATTAATAACAATTCCTGTATTTACTACATTAAAAAAACATTCAAGAGGAGAATAATTATGGCCTCACACAAAGCATTAACAAGTATCAAAGAACAATTTGAAATCTTTTCTAAAACAAAAAATGTTCATGATTCTAAACTAGAAGAATTTGAGATTGACTCAAATCTTGACTGCTATAACCCATCAATACCTTTTGTTATTGATGAAACTGAATATATTTTGTGTCGTACCCAAGAAAGAAAAGGTGAATATTCTAAGGTATATTGTTTTAAAAAAGAAGATAGCAAATGGGTAATTGAGAAGAGTTTTAAACCTCTTCCTTTAGAGGACCCATCTATCGCCTTTATCAATGATAAAATAGTTGTTTCTGGTGTAAATGTCACATTTGGAGATAACATAAATACTTTTACTGAATGGAAAACTGATTTCTATGTTGGAGACAGCATTCAAAATTTAGAATATTTTACATCTGGCCCAGATCATATGAAAGATATTAGATTAGTTCAATTAAAAAATTCTAAAATTGGTATTTTCACAAGACCATTAGGTAAAAATGTGGCAGATGGACATAAAGCTAAGATAGGTTTTACTATTGTTGATAGAATTGAAGACATCAATAAAGATGTTATAAATAATGCACCACTACTTGATGATTTCTTCTTGAAAGAAGAATGGGGTGGGTGCAATTCAGCATATCTTCTTAAAAACGGTCTAATTGGTGTAATTGGACATAAAAGTTATTATAGTAATGAAGATGGTAAAGACCACCTTCATTACTATGGGACATATTTCGTTATTAATCCAAAAACATATAAAACAACGGATATGAATATTATTATTAGTCGTGATTGTTTTCCTTACTTTGAACCAAGGGAAGAAAGACTAACTGATATCACATTTACATCAGGAATAGTTAGAAACTCTGATGGGACAGCTAAAATTTACGCTGGATTAAGCGATAGCGCTATTGGAAGCGCAATTATAAAGGATCCATTTATTGAATATGAAAAACTCAAAGTCTAAGATTCCTTTTAAGCAAAGACTTGCGAAAAAAGAACTAATTAAAAATGGTGGTAGATACTTACTTCTTTTACCGGCTATAGTTTTTATAGTTATTTTCGCATATCTTCCAATGATTGGAATTATTATTGCTTTTGAGGATTATGACCCTGCAAGAGGTATTCTGGGCAGTAAATTTGTGGGACTTGAGAATTTTAAATTTTTCTTTAGTGGTTCTAAATGGTTAGAAGTAACGGTTAACACTTTATATCTAAATATTATATTTATCATTACTGGTACAATCGCATCACTAATTATTGCGATTGTATTAAGTGAATTAAACAAAAAGATATTCTTAAAAGTATCTCAAACATTTATGACTCTCCCTAACTTTGTGAGTTGGGCGTCAATAGCTTTATTCTCAGTTGCATTCCTTTCAGCTGATGGAATAATCAATAGTTTAATTGTAAAAATGGGTGGTAATGCAATCAGTTTTAGTACTGATCCTTCCGTATGGAGATTTACCTTTGTGGTAATTAGAATTTGGAAAGGTGCTGGTTGGGGTTCTATTATATATTTAGCTTCAATCACGGGCATTTCACCAGAACTATATGAGGCGGCAAAGATCGATGGTGCAAGTAGACTTCAGTGCATCTTTAGAATTACCTTACCTCTTTTAAAAAGCGTAGTCATTATTCAATTATTACTGAGTATTGGAAATGTATTCCGCGGAGACTTCGGAATGATTTATCCGTTTATAGGTGATAACGCTCTCCTTTATTCAACAACTGATGTTATTGATACATATGTGTATAGAGCGGTTAGAACTCAAAGTGATTTTAGTAAAACAATGGCTGTGGGACTTTATCAATCAATCATGGGCCTTATTATGGTATTTGTCGCAAACGGACTTACTAAGAGATATGCCCCTGAATCGTCACTATTCTAATATGAAAACGAAGAAAAATAGTATAAAGAAAACAAAAGGAGATATTGCACTTGAAGTCTTATTCTATATATTTATCACAATATTCTCGCTTTTATGTTTGTACCCTTTCTATCAAGTATTAATTAGTTCATTTACTGATGAAAACACTCTTGTGAGAGAAGGATATAAACTATTCCCATCTAAGTTATCACTTGACGCTTACAAAACAATTTTCTCTAATAATGTAATACCTCGTGCTTACTTAGTAACTATATTTATTACCGTTGTAGGTACAGTACTTACTCTTATTGTAACGGGTCTTGCGGCTTACGCATTATCCGGAAAGAAGCTTAAATACCGTGGTGGTATTAGTTTATTCTTTTATTTCACTTGTCTATTCTCGGGTGGACTTGTGGCATATTATTTGCTGATCACAAACTATCTTCATTTAGATAATTCAATTTGGGTGTATATCATTCCTGCAATGTTTAATGTTTGGAATATGTTCCTACTTAGAAACTTCTTTAATGAAATACCTATGTCACTCATTGAATCAGCGAAGATGGATGGGGCAAATGAACTTACGATTGCTTTTAGAATCGTTCTTCCATTATCTCTACCTGCGCTTGCGACTATTGGGCTTTTCACAGCGCTTGGATTCTGGAATGAATGGATGGCAAGTTCTTTATATATTGACGACGAAAAATTATATACACTTCAATACATTATAGTACGTATGGTTAATAGTATATCTGCGGCCCAAAACGTTGGACAGGCAGGACTCCCTCCTGGAGTTATATCTGTGCCCGCAAATACAATAAGACTCGCAACTGCGATGGTCACTGTTGGTCCAATAATACTACTTTATCCATTCCTTCAAAAGTACTTTGTTAAAGGCTTACGTGTTGGTGGTGTTAAAGAATAAAGAAGAGGTAATTTATGAAAAATATATTTAAGAAAACATTTATATTAGTTGTTACATTATTAATGGTTTTATGCCTTGCATCATGTAATAAAAAGACTGATGAGTATTCTAATAAAATTAAATTTTATCTATGGAATGCTGATGGCCTTATGCCTACAGGATTTGAAGATGTATTAAAAGAATACAATGAAAAATATGCTAAGGAAAATGGTGGTCTTGAACTCGAATTTAAATTTGAGGCAACACAAGATACCTATAAGCAAAATCTAAATCTATATTTCAGTGCTCAAAAGAATACCTATGATGTAGTCTTTGATGCACAGTGGATTCTTCTTGAAAGATTCTCTCAAACTGGATATTATTATGATTTATCTAGCTATTTTAACAATGATAATTATCCAGGTCTTAAGAAAGCATTCTCTGAAGAATTTATAAATAATAATAAATATAATAATGGTGTATATGGTATTCCAATCACTGAATCATTTGGTGATATTGCGGTAACATTTATTCGTAAAGATTGGAGAGTACTATGTGCAAGTGATACTATTTGGGAAAAACCAGAAGATTTAATAAACAACCCAACAAAGGCATCTGATTTAGCCGATAGAATCGATAATTATAATGAATATGAATACTATATTTATTGGGTTAAAGCTCATGCGGGGGAAGGCTCTATTCCATCAAACGTAGTACCTATTATTTGTAATAATGATGGTTCATATAGTGCATATGAAATTATAAGTGGCAGAAACGCTCGTTCAGTTCTTCCAAAAGATTATTATAATAATGGAATTAAAACTGATATTTTAATCAATTCAGGTGGCTTAAGTGGGCAAGTTTATGTTGATGAAAGATCAGGCGAAGCTGTTGCAGCTGATGTAAGTAATCTTAATCCATCCGCAACTAATGGTAGAAATTCATTCCCTCAACAATTCCAAAGTGAAGATACTTCATGGCAAGAAAACTATGAAATAGTCAGAAGATGGAATCAAGCTGGTATGATGGGTGATGTATCAAATGAAACTGAAGCATATGCTAAATTCAAGCTTGGTCTTGCGGGATCAGTTATTCAAAGTATCGATAACTTCAATGAATATGAAGCTGCGATTAAAACTCAAGATAGTAATGCAGAACTTGAAATATTCATTCATGATACAGATATTAGAAACAAATCAGAAGGCGTTCAAGCAACAGATTATCGTGCTTGGAATTATCTAGCTATTCCAAAGAACGTTCCAGAAGCTAAAGTTGAAAAGATAATGAAGTTCTTCGATTGGTTGTTTGAATCAAGAGAACATCATGATTTATTCCAATACGGTATTAAAGGTGTTAACTGGGATGAAGCAAAAGATGATAATGGTAATTATATAGAAAATACAGTTACTACACTTGGTTTTGAACCTTATACTTTTACAGCATATTTACTAACATGGAATCCAACCTACATTAGACTTCCTTACGCAAGTGATCCTAAAGTACTTGAATATAGTTCATATATGTATAGCATTGAACGTTATTCACCACAATTATATTCTGGATTTGTCTTCTCTACAGTTGGACGTTCATCTGAGGTTACAACTGCATTAAACAACCCTGATATCGCATCCGCAAAGAGCGATATTACTGCATATCAACTAGGACTTGTGAATAATCCTGTTAGCTCATGGCAAGGATATCTCGATAGTCTAAGAAATAATACTTCACTTCAAAATTCACTAACAATAATTCAAAGAGACCTAATTGCACAATTCAATGAATACCTTGAGAAAAACACTAACTAAACTATTACTAGTTCTAGTTACCGTATCAATCATTTCGCTTTTCTTAAACGTAAAAGTATACGCTAAAGAAGACTATAGTTATAAAATCAAGCATTACGCTGGTAATGCTGGATTTTCATTCTATATTAATGATGAAAATAAGTTATTCTCAATAGGTGAAAATGGTTCAGGCCAGTTAGGCATTGGTAATCAAAAATCACATTTTGATCCACAACATGTAATGGATGATGTTAAAGATGTTATCGTTGGCGGTGGACCATTTGTATTTGCGATTAAACTTAACGGTGATGTATATGCGTGGGGTAAAAACCAACATTGCCAACTAGGTCTTGGTGGCACATATAATACTGATTCAGATACAAACTACATTTCTTATCCAGAACAGTTATCTTTAAACTTTAACGTTAAACAAATAGTTTGCGGTAATAGTTTCGCACTTATTCTCGATGATAATGGAAATGTATATGGTGCAGGTAGCAATGAATATGGTCAACTTGGACTTGAGTCAAGTTATACTAAATCATCAGTTGTTTCTACATTCACCAAAATAGATATCTTATCGGGTAAAAATATTGTGATGATTGCTGCATCAGGATATACATCTTATGCATTGACTGATACTAATGAACTATATTCATTTGGTGATAATTATTATGGTGAATTAGGCACTAATTCAGAAGTTAAACATCCTAATGATAGTGCATTAAACAAGTGTTTAATTGATAACGTTATAGCTGTTTCTGCATCGGATAGTAACGCTCTTGCGTTAACAAGTGATAATAAAGTGTACTCTTGGGGTAGAAACCAATATAGTCAGTTAGGTGTTGAATGGTATAGCGAAACATCATCACTTAAACCAATAGAAATTATGAATTATTATGATGGAGAAAGCCTTATAAATGTTACCCCAAGCAAGATACTTTCTTGTGGTAACACAAACTTCATCATTTCAACAGATAACGATTTATTCTCATTTGGCGCAAATAATGAGTCAAATGCGGGAATTGATAACGGAAAACAAACGGTCCTCGTCCCAACAAAAGTTACATTCTATAAAGCACTCGATATTCAGAAAATGAAAGAAGATGGCGAAAGTGATGTAGTTCTATCATCTGTCCCTGTAGATAAGGATGTGATTATAAAATTAAAGGTTTCTAATTTCGCTGGTGGATGTATATCGAGAGTATTTATTACTGATGATAGTGGTGAGGTATGGTCATTTGGTAATAATAGTGCTACACAGTTATGCATTGGAAATACTGCCACATCAAATGTACCAGTAAAGGCGACACTTTATAGGATTGATTCGTATGATGGAGAATATAAAGAAAAGGACTACCTGACTTGGCCAATTATATTCTTATCAATCGTGTTTACAGGATTAATTGTATTTATTGTTTATTCAGAAATTAAAATATATAAAGTAAAGAAAAGAAGTAAAGAAAATAAATGTTAAGTATATTTAAAGATCCAAAGCATCAAGGTCCACTTCCAAAGAATAGGTTTGAACAATTTTTTGATATTGTTCAGTTTAATTATCGTTCTTTAATGCTTTTAAGTTTTTTAACATTTTTATTCTTTATTCCTCTAATTATATGGATGTATATATCCACAATTACAGATAGTGCACTATACGCCGAAATCTTAAGTTATGGAGATGATGTACCGCTTGAATTATATAATGAGTTAAAAACTCAAACACTTATTAACGCAATTATATATGTTCCATTAATCTCTATCACATTCATTGGTTTAAGTGGAATGATCGGAACATTTAGAAAGTTCTTTTATAGAGATATAGTTGAACTACCAGCTAATTATTTTGAGTGTGTAAAAAAGAACTGGTTATCATCTCTTTTAATCGGATTATTCTACTCTATGGCAATATCATCTATCACATTTAGTAATCTATTCTTTAATGAATCAGTAATCTGGAACATTATAGGTATTGTGTTAATAGTGTTTGTGAGTATATTCTTCCTGTTTGTCCTATCTCTTAATGTTTATTATACTGAAAGTATAGGATCACTATTATTCAATTCGTTTATTTTATTAATAGTACGTCTACCTCAAAACTTATTAAGTATTGTAGTTTTAGTTCTTCCAGTATTGTTTGTTGTATTCTTACCTAAAATACTAGGAATAACCCTAATGATTATTGTATATACGATAATTTGGTTAGCTTTTGGAATATTAGCATTTGAGGCGAATGCTATAGGTGCATTTGATAAATATATTAATCAAAAATCTTTTCCTGACATTTATAAAAAAGGATTGGTAAAAAAAGATGGCAAAGAAAACTCAGAACATAGTTTATAGAGAAAATATTATAACTCAATCAGTAAATGTAGTTTGTAAGTTTATGAATATGGGAAGACAAGATAGTAAAAATGGTTACTATTACAAGCCTCATATTCATGAGGAGTTTGAAATACTATATATTATTTCAGGAACGCTTACTCCAAAAATAAATGGAGTAGATGTTACTGTAAAAGAAGGAGAAACATACTTCCTTCAACCAGGTCAAACACATGAGGAATTTTCAGATAGTAACTTTGTGTCTTTCTATTATATAAAATGTAACTTCTATAGAATTGATGGTAAGGTTGCATATCTAACTAATAATATTCAGGATCAGATTATTAATTCTAATAAAAAAGAATTCAAAAAATTATTTGAAGATATGTTTAAAGAGGTTCAAAACAAAAAGTTGGGGTACTGGCAAATTCTTGAATCCACCCTTGTGAAAATGTTTTGTAATCTTTTAAGATGTAATACTAGTTTAAACTCAACAAATTATGAGGCATATGGTATTCAAGAATATAAACAAGAATATAGTAATCCAACTATTAATCTTGTAATAGAGTATATGAAAGCTAATGAACATAGAATCTTATCGATGGAAGAATTAGCTCATAGCGCATCTGTATCGACCTCACATCTTCATTATTTATTTAAAAAATACCTTAATATGTCACCAATAAAATATATGATGACGCTAAAGATGGATGGAGTTAAGTTAATGCTTGTCCAAACAGATCTTCCAACTAAATCTATCGCACAATTTTTTGGATTTGAAGATTATTCATATTTTTGTAAGGTATTCAAAAGGTATTGTGATGTTACACCTTTAGAATACAAAACTCAATTTACTAAAGGTATAAAAGATGAAATTTGAAAGATGTAAATATAACCCTATAATAAAAGCTAGTAATTTTATACCTTGTAATGACAAATTAAAGGTATTATTAAGTTTTAATCCGGGAGTTACTACATATAAAGGTGATGTAGTATTAATTGCACGTGTTGCGGTACTTGCAAAAGAAAACAAAGAAAATACCATTGGTGTTCCAATATATAATCCTAATACTGGTGATATCGATATAAAAGAATTTGATAAAAAAGATAGTAGTTGTGATTTTAGTGATCCAAGACTTATAAGAAGGGGTAATGATTTATATTTAACAACACTATCATATTTTGCCCTTCTCACAAGCAAAGATGGTATTCATTTTAAAATAAAAAACAAAGCCTTTATGATTGGCGATAATGATTATGAGTCGTTTGGAATTGAAGACCCAAGAATCACTAAGATAAACGATTATTACTACATAAATTATAGTGGTGTATCAAAAGATGGCATATGTACTATGCTAGCGAGAACTAAAGACTTTGAATCAGTTGAAAAACTAGGTCCTATCTTTATGCCAGATAATAAAGATGTAGTTATTTTCCCAAAAAAGATTAATAAAAAATATGTCGCAATAAGTAGACCTGAGTCTGCGTATTTTAAAAAGCCTAATATGTGGATGTCTTATTCAAAAGACTTACTTTCATGGGGAGAACATAGAATATTTTTAAGGTTAAGAGAAAACCACTTTGATTCATCTAGACTAGGCGCAAGCTGTGTACCATTTGTGGTTAAAGAAGGATGGCTTCTTATATATCATGGTGCAACAAAAAATAATGTATATACTTTAGGAGCATGTTTGCTTGATAAAAATGATCCGAGTATAGTCCTTAAAAGGACAAAAGAACCTATAATGGTTCCTCTAACTGATTATGAAAGAAACGGGTTTATGCCTAACGTTGTTTTCTCTTGTGGATGCATTAAAAAAGGCAATAACCTTTACATATATTATGGAGCGTGTGATGAATCTATTTGTCTTGCGTCTACCAAAATTAGTAATATTTTAGATTTATTAAATAATGAGGAACAATGTGAAAAATAAATTAGTAATATTTTTTTTCATTTTATTTCTTATATTACTAACATCTTGTGAAAACGTTAGTGTTGTCACAAATATAGTGACTAAAATAAGCGAAGAAGATGTTGTATCAAATGTTAGTAAAAATATTGTTGAAACACCTGTTATAAGTGTGAGCGAAGATGGAATACTTAGTTCAATGAACTCAACTGGCTCTACAAGTTATGAAGTTGAACTAATTTATGAAGACGAAGAATTAAAAACATCATTCGTTATATCTAGTCTTCCATATGAGATAGAAACAGATAGACCTGGTGTGTATTCTATTAGAATACGCGCTCTTCCAAAAGGCGAGAGTGAAGTTAAATCTAATTGGTCTAATTATTGTCAGTTTTGTTCATCTAAAAGAGATGAAATTAGCAGACCACAAAACCTTAAAGTCGAAAACAATGTAATCTCTTTCGGAAAGAATAAAAATGCTAGTTCATATGAAATTAAAATCAATGATGAAAGTATAATTTCTGAAACTAATAAATATGAGTATAATTTTATCCCTGGTATTGAATATAAGATTAAAGTTAAAGCTTGTGTTAATGAGAATCTCTATACAGTAGGTTCTCCTTGGACCGATGAAATAATTTATTCGTATACAGTTGAACTCGCTAAGCCAATTGATTTGCTGTTTAAAGAAGGAATACTAACATGGAACGCTGAAAGAGCAATCAATGGTTTTACTGTCTGTTGTAAAAACAATGAAACAAATGAAGAAATAGAATATATTGTTAAAGATAGTTCTTTTTCTATTGCAACTTTAAATAATGGTACATATACAATCAAAGTTAAGACAAATGGCATTGGCACAAATAGCGATTCAGAATACTCAATAGAAAAGAAATTTAGTGTATCTCATGCATACCACTGGTCATCTTCAGATATAGTAAGTAATTTCAGTGGTTGGAACAACGCTACTATTAGACAGAATGATGGATATGCTGAAGTAGTTAGCAATGCTGGATGGGGCGGAATTATCTCTCCTTATATTACGGTAGATTATAAAAATAACCCATATCTAATTATTGATTATAAGAGGATAAATTATGGATATCTTGGTAAATACATTACTCCAACAAATCAGAATGGATATTACTTTAAAGGTGATACTTTATTTGAAGGTGAAGATGTAATTCAAGTGTATCAAATGGATACATATGTATACGGAAAGATCCCAAATACTGTTTCCGAAAACTTCAGTATAATCGCTGGATTTACCGGTTCCCCAACATCTGGGTATAATACAGTTCTTGAAATAAGAAGCATAGATGTTGTTTATATTAATGAGATTAAGTAGGTGATGATATGAAGAAAATAAAACACTTAATTTGTATTATTAGTATTCTTGTTTGTACATTCATATTTGGAGGTAATAGTAACGTGAGCTATGCTGGTGAAAATGAAACTATAGATGTATTCTTATTGGCTGGTCAAAGTAATATGGTTGGTTTCTCAAGACTAAGTCTATTAGATGATAAATATAAGAAAGATTATCCAAATGTATTAATGTATAATGGCGGGGACTGTAATGGTCTTGAAAAAAATAAATTAACATATGTTCATCCTGGTCAAGGTACCGGAAGTGCGATGTCGCTACTAGGAAGTGAAGGATTTGGCCCAGAACTTGGTATGGCAAGCGTATTATCAAGTGAAACGAGAAAAATTGCATTTATTAAATTTGCTTATGGTGGAACTGCAATATTCCAAAACCCCGAAGTTAATAACACCGCAACCAATAAAGATAACTGGCATGGTTCATGGGATGGCGCAACACCTGGTAATCTATATAAAAACTTCTTATCTACAGTTAGAAATGGTCTAAATGCATTAAAAGAGGCAGGATATAGTCCTGTTGTTAGAGGCTTTGTATATATGCAAGGTGAAACGGATGGTGAAATTCAATTTAATAATGATGTATATAATGCTGCTGATGCATATGAGCATAATCTCACTGAACTCTTTAATGCAATAAGAGAAGAAGTAAGCACAATCGCAAACCAAGATTTAAGCGAAATGCCTATTGTGTTTGGAGAGATCTTTGAATATAGCAAGGCAGTAATTGAAGTTAGAAAGATTGTTGAAGCACAAAATAATGTTGGCAAACTTCCAAATAATTATTTAATTGAAACTAGTGATTTACTAATCACAAGTAAGGTTGATGATTGGCACTGGAATGGAAACTGGATGTACTGGCTAGGTGTACGCTTTGGTGAGAAGATGTATGAAACAGTATATGGTTTAAGCACAAATAATTATAGTGATGGGTATGAGAAATAAGATATGAAAAGGACTTTAAGCATTTTTTTAATCTTATTATTTGTATTATCCCTAACATCATGTAATGAAATAGTCACAAGCATTAGTGAAATAACATCAATCGTTACTAAAACAAACATAGTCACAAGCTATGTTGATCCAACATATTCAGAAGATAATATACTGACTTTAAAGGGTGTTGTTAAGTCAAATGATGAGTTATTAAGTGGTGTAACTATTACTTATGGTGATCAAGTTGCTTATAGTATGAGAGATGGATCTTATATTATTAGAGGTGCATCAAGTGAAGGTGGTAAAGTTACTTTCTCTAAAGATGGATTCTTTGATTATAGATATAAATTACTTGAAAGTGATTTTAATGAAGGAGTTGCGATGATCAATATTAATCTAACACATAAAGTATCAATATCTGGTGTTGTAAGAGATACATGGGGAAATTTATTAAGTGGCGCAACTGTAAAATGTGGTAATTCAACTACTCAAACTGATGAATTTGGTAGGTATACTTTAGGTGACTTAACTGTTGCTGACCATTTACTGGAATTCTCCAAATCTGGCTATAATACAGTAACCAGACTCGCACGTTCTGAATGGTATAACGAATCAGGTGAATTACTAGATTTTGAATGTAATCTTCACTTAATCGCATCTTTATCAGGAACTGTTAGAGACGCTAATGGGAATCCTCTTGAAGGAGTAAAAGTCATTTGTGGTAGTATTTATACATTCACAGATAGTAATGGAAATTACTATTTATCAGGCATTTGCCCTGAACCCGCATCAGACCACCAAAACTCTGGATACGATGTTGAATTTTCTTTGGATGGATATACTTATAAAAATGCTCAATATAGAACTATTAGCTATGGTACAAATGGTAAATCAGTTCAAAGGATAGTTCATCCAGTAGTTGATTTTTATACAAACAATAGCGCAACACTTGACGTTATTCTAGTAAGTAAATAATGTATATTAATGATAAAATTAAACTTTGTGGAAGATATTATTTAGATAATGGGGCATATGCTTTTGATAATGTTTCATCAGGCATAGAAATTCATTTTAAAGGGACGTCTATAAGCATTAGTGCTAAAACTTATGCTAGAGAACGAATTAACCCTGATTACCCTATGTACACAGTTGTTAATCTAAATATTGATGGAAAAGATTATAAAACCATTGATGTTAAAAATAATGACTATGAAACTATCCTAATCGCAGACGGATTAGATAATTCTATTCATAATATAACTATCTTAAAAACAGATGATCCACTAATATCAACATTCTTTGTAAAAGAAGTGTTTGTTGAAGGCGAACTCTTATATCCAATTGAAAGAAAAATTAGTATAGAGGCCTATGGAGACTCTATTCTTTCTGGTGGTGATAATTTAATTGGAGATGGACCTAGCCTGGATGTTGTTCCAGGAACTGGTGATGGAACTAAAACATATGTTACACTGGCTGCAAAAAGACTTAACGCTAATGTAAGCGTATTTTCTAGGTGCGGCCTATGTCTATATCCCGCAAGTTCACTTGACCAAGAAGTTGTTGTATGTAAGATATTTAATAAAGTGTCTACACAAAACTTAATTGATTGGGATATGAATAACTATAATCCAAATGTTATAGTTGTTGGTCTTGGTACTAATGATGAACTAGGTAACTGTTTTAGCAAAAAGGATTTCATTAAAGCATACGAAGACTTTATTATTGGCCTCTCTAACATATATAATAAGAACATTTTATTTATTTGTTCTTATGGATATATGAATAAAGATGACAGAATAAAGAATTCAATCAAAATAATTGTTGAAGAATTAAAATCGAAAAGTTTCTTAATAGAAGAACTGGAACTTCCAAAAGCTAAAAGAGGACATCCTTCAGTGGATGAACATCTGATGGGTTCATATCTATTAGAGAGAATAATCAAAAATAATATATGATATTGAACCTTTAAAAATATTTTTATAAAAACATATTTTAATACGTATATATAAGTAGAAAAGAATTCTACTGATTAATGCCTGTTGATTATATATTCACATATGATATCATATGTCTTCAGTTTAAAAATGACGTCACCATATATAGCCTGAATAAAACTATAATCTAGATGTAATCATCTCTGTTGGCTATAGGGTGAAATCTAAAAATGGAGTAATCTTTAGAAAATGGGCTAATTTCATTCTAAAACAATATCTATTAAAAGGTTATGTAATTAATAAAAAAGAACCATTATTTGAGAATATCTCAATATATAGTGGTTCTTTTTATTATCAGCTACTATACAACCATACTTAAAACCATAAGGAGTAAACCAGTGAAATATAGTGCACTATTTGCTCTTAAACTCCAATTGTTTTTAAATACAAATCTATCAAGAGTTAACACAACATCTGATAGGAAGAATAAAAGTGATCCAAGTCCTAAAAGAAGTAGTTCAGGCACAAATATTATGATCGCAATACCCATCATACCATGTGTTGTGATAGATGCTAGATAGAATAACATTGGATACATCATTTTATCTAACTTAAATACATTCTTAAATCTAGTAAAGAGGAAGTAATATAAAGTTAGAAGGGCTAAAGCTACTATAAATAACCAGAAGTACTTATCGAACGTAATTCCTTTATCACTTAACACCGATATTTCATAAATGATAAAACATACATTACATGCGAGGAAGAAATCACCACCTCTATTAAAATCAAATAGTAAGAATATATCCCCAAGCATCGCAAGGAACAATCCCGCCATAAATATTGTATGGTATGAGGTTATAGTATATTTATTGCTTGAGGTAAATACTATTGATGCAAAAACGAAAAACATTAACGCGAGAAGTATTTTATTAGGCGCTCTTAAATACATTTTTCCACTGGTTTCAGTGTAAAAATATGAGACTAATACTAAAGAATATACTACTGTGAAGATAATTACTGGTACAGTCATACTATAGTTCCTTTAATATATCTAGTGGTGGAACATCTAGTTCCATATCGCTTCTTGGATATGATGCACATGGATGAATATATCTAAACTTCTTATCCGCAAGTCTCACGTGATCATTCTTACTATCCACAAAATATGAACCACTAATAAGTCTTGTGTGGCATAATCCACATATTCCGCTCCTACATTTAGATGGAACACATAGTCCTGACCTTTCAAATGCGGTTAAAATAGTTTCATTCTCTTTTGCCTTTATGGTATATATTTCATCTCTTAGATGTACCTTAAGTTCAAATTCATGTGGATTCTCCATATCTATTGATTTAATAGAGTTGTGTTCCATTCTTACTAAGTTTTTATCTATACCTAGTTGACTTAATTCATTAGACACAAAACTATACATCTTATCTGGTCCACACATAAAGATACTTGAGTCTTTAGGAATATATTTAGAAATTAATTCTTTTGTTATAAAGCCACACTCATATCCAGGTACTCTTTCGTCTGAGAATACAACTATAACTTTTATTTTCGGATTCTTTAATTTTCTAAAATCATAGAGAAGATGTTTTTTAGTTCTTACACCATAAAGTAGTGTTAAATTAAAGTCTTCTGAACCCTCTTCAATGGCCTTTATCATAGAGATAAATGGAGTAACACCAGTACCACCCGCAATACCGAAGATGGTTTTCTTATCTCTTAGACTATTATAGTGAAAATCACCTAGTGGATCACCTATTATTACTTTAGTACCTAGTTCCATTATATCTATTAGATATGATGAGAAGAAGCCATCTCGTCCCACAGCTATAGATAGTATTCCTTTAAGAGCTTCCATTGGAGATGAGAATATTGAATATGGTCTTGTGACAATCGATTCATTAACTTTAGCGGATACTGAAATAAACTGTCCAGCCTCAAAATAAGGGAACCTTTCATTTTCTGAAAGAGATCTAAAAGTTAAAAGATAAGAATTAAGGCCTATTTCCTCTCTTTTAATTAGTGTTGCCTTAATGTGACCTGGATGAAGATCGTGTGCTAGTTCATTTACTTTATATGATTTAGGAAGAGGTGAGTTAGGCGCATCGTCAATTGCTTTTCTTCTTACATCTTGAATCATAAGGCCTTTTTTCACATCTACTATTGGATCTTTATCTCTTTTAAACATTAGAGTCTTCCTCCATATCTTTTAAAGTTCTTCTGGCTTCATTATAGCCACTTGTGTATGATGATGGATATCCTATTCCTCTTTCACCAAAAGCTCCGCCAAATCTAAGACCCTTGATGAATGCATCTTCATTAACCATCATTACACGAGCCATAAGGTTATCTTTATATGTATTTTCATAGCCATATATAACACCTTCTGGATGTCCTGCATATCTTGCGTATGTTACTGGGGTAGCGATAGCTATTTCCTCAATATGGTCTTTAATGTTTGTGTGAGTTGCCTTCTCAAATTCATCGATAAAGTGAGATGCAATCTCATTTTTATACTTGAAGTAATCTTTTTCTTCTACATCTTTCCACACGTCATCAAAAAATAGTGATGTCATATAAAGAATTGTGGTGCCTTCTTCCGAACATCCTGGGTTAACATTATTAAGACAGCAGGTAGCTTGACCTGCATAGTGTCCTTTAGCGCTCATTTCCTTATACATTTCCACAGAATCAGAAGAATTATACACAAAGTAAGAGTGTTCAGTGATACCCAATTCTTCAGGAGATTTATTTAAACCTAAGAAGACAGTAAGACCACGACCCGCAAATTTTCTAAAGTTGCATAACTTAATAGCGCGTTCAGGTATAGCCTTTTCATCCAACATATTTGCATATACCTTATGAGGAGAGATGTTTGCGATCACGTGCTTTGTCTCAATAATATCTCCATTTTTAAGTTCTACGCCTTTAACGTGACCATTTTCATCGGTTAAGATTTTAACTACTTCAGTGTTAAAGAAAATATCTCCACCTAAATCGTGAATACGTTTTTCAAACGCTAGTGACATTTCATGGCTTCTTGATTTAGGCACGGTTGCGCCCATTAAGAAATAAGAATAAGCCATATTCGCAAAGTGAACGAAACTCATATTGTCAAATCCTACGCCGAGATATGACCAATAAGCACTTAAAACATTTTTAATTATTTCTGGTGTATTAAGTGATTCAAACACCTCGTTAACAGAATATGATGATACCGCGAGATAATCATAATATTTAGTTTGCATAACTTCTTTATCAGGCTTTCCGTTACATTCACCAATATATGCAACTGCCTCATAAACAGTCTTTGAAAGATCTAAGAACTTTTTTGCCTCAATTCCACCATTTTCGCATAAGGTATCACAAGCTTTAATTATATTATCAATACCAAATGGAAGAATGAAGTCGATGTTTTCTTTTTTAGAGATTAATCTATAGGCATTTTTAATCTGTATCCATTCGACTAATGGTGTAACACCAAGTTCATCCATTATTCTTCTTGTACCGCCGAAAAGATTGCCTTTGCCTATACCATTTAATTCATGAAGTGATGCTTCAAACTCAAATCTGCCTCTTTTAAAAGAGGTCGCAAAACCACCTGGTATGTTGTGCTTTTCACATACTAGGCAGGTTTTACCTGATAAAAGAATTTTAACTGCAGCTGCTAGTCCGCCATTTCCAGCGCCAATAACGACGCAATCATATTTTTTCATACAACCAACTACTTAATAATTACCTCATATTCTTTAACATCTGGGATTACATCACCATCTATTTGGATAGCGCATGGAATATCAAATGTTACTTTGAAGCTGTGTCCTACTTTATGATTGATCCATTTTTTACCCTCGTGTTTACCACTTGAGAAAGTCGGGAATCTAAATAGTGTATTAAGACGTCCTACACTAGATAAAGTAGTTAAAGTACAAGTGTGTTCTTTGTTTAATCTATCTTGGTCTGGCGCGGCCATCATACCACCACCATAGAATTTTCCAAACATCGTACTTGAAAGCCACACATGTTTAAATGATTCTTCATTTCCATCTACGATAACTGTAGCTTTTCTAATCTTGTATCCACCAAGAAGAAGTTTAACCGCAATGGATGTATAGTTGATTTCAGCACTTGGGTCAGTTTCCCTTATTAAATCACCTTTAAGACAAGTTTCACCATCAATACCATATCCAATACCATTTAAGAATCTTCTTTCGATACCATTTACTTTAACAAGTGGTAGATGTTTTAAGAACTGAGTAAATTCGACTCTTCCATCTTTTTCATACTTTTCTACATCACGATAGAAGTCATTTCCCGACCCACACTTAACGTATGATAGTTTGCATTTAAACTTATATCCATACATTTCATTGGCGAAATAGTTAACAGTTCCATCTCCACCACAAAGGATGGCTTCGTCATCTTTTGTCAAGCCATCAAAAAACTTTTTGTAGTCTAAACCAATTAAACTCACAAATTCTGGCTCAGTATCTAGGCATTTTGCCCAGTTTCTCGCGTCTTCTTCGCCACGTGAGTTGTTTGATTTAGAGTTAAATAATACATAAATCATATAACCTCCAAATGTTTACAATATTTATATATGTTATGATCTGATTAATTTAATTATAATCTATATAATAGAATAATTAAAGATTATTCTAAAACACTTACCAAAAAATCATAGAAATATCTTTTTGACAAGAATATATTATTTACATTCAAATGCCATAAAACCATCACTATTAATAATGTGTGAAGTTTGGCAGTGTTGTAATTTAAATAAAATACTCGAATATAGGAAATCACCAAAAATATTGGTTTCAAAGTGAATGCTACGGTCTTTGGTTCTAAAGATTTTTTTGCTGGAATAAAAATCACAAAAATAATTAAAAATATTACATCTAATCAGTATATTAATATGAAGGAGGTGTTTTTCTTTTCCCTAATTTTAAAATATGTATTTACAAAATATTATATTGTATATACAATGTGTATATAATATGGAGGTGAAAACCATGGCTATTATACAAGTCAGAGTTGATGATGAATTAAAAGAGAAGGCAACCGCTCTGTTTGATGAACTAGGGGTTGATTTATCAACTGCAATCAGAATGTTTTTAAAGAAATCATTATCTGAGCACGGCATTCCATTTGAAACTAAAGTTGTAGATTTTTACACAAGAGCAATGAGTCAAATCAATGAATGTAACCGTATATCTCAAGAAAATGGAAATTCTAATATGACATTAGATGAGATTAACGAAGAAATAAGACTCGCTAGAGAAGAGGCTAAAAGTAAATCTCATCAATAATACCTAGGAGGAATGATAATGGCAATTATACAAATTAGAGTCGATGATGATTTAAAAGATGATGCTCAAGCTTTATATGATGAACTAGGATTGGATTTATCAACTGCAATCAGAATGTTTTTAAAGAAAGCAATAGCTGTTGGTGGTTTTCCTTTTGATACGAAAGTTGATGAAGCCATATTTAAAGCATTAAAAGCTTTAAAACACTCTCATGTAATATCAAAAGAGAATGGAAACGATAAAATGACACTAGACGAAATTAATGAAGAAATTAGGTTAGCAAGAGAAGAACGAGAAAATAATAAATGCAATATTACGTAATCATTGATACGAATGTGTTGGTATCCTCTTTTTTAAAAGAAGGATCAAATCCCCATAAAGTAGTGCAACGGGTGATATGTGAAGAATATATACCAATACTTAATAACGAGATTCTGGATGAGTATCTTGATGTTCTTGGCAGAAATAAGTTTAAACTTGATAAAAATGATGTTGATAATATGCTAGCTAACTTGTTAGGCAAAGCTATATATGTTGATAAAAAACCCACATCCGAAGTATTTATTGATACAACGGATGTGGTTTTTATGAAACACTCGAAAAAGCTAGAAAGTTATATGATGTATATTTAGTAACCGGAAATATGAAACACTTTCCAAATAAGCCTTATATCTTAACGCCAAGAGAAATGCTAGAATTGACGGAAGATTGTGATATTGTAGTATAGAATACCACTACCGGTTAATTTTGTTATGATTCAATGAAAAACCATAATTATTCATCTCTCATAAAATTAGATATCATATACATAAAAGGAGAAGCCTAAGCTTCGTCCTTTTATTTTATACATGTTATAATATATTAATCTAAGACAGGAGGAATCATACTATGAAGAATAAATATGAGATTCAAGTAAGAGATTCTTTAACTTTATCTGAGTATGAAGATAAATATTCATCTAAAGTTGCATCTAAGAGATCAACTCTTATTTTTAACCTGGTTGTTTTACTCATTGGGGTATTTCTTTTCATTTGTGCCCTTATTTTCTTTAAAGAGATGTATGAGATACATAAATATTTAGGATATGGAAGCATAGGCATTTCGGCTATTCTATATATTGCCCTATTTATTGCCCCAGTAGTTAAACTTAAAAGAATGAGACGATTTGAGGTTGATGTAACTGCATATACCGCAAAGAGAGCTAAAAGGCATAATGATAGAATTAGAGAAGAACTAGCTAATCAAATTGTTGAAATGTATGTTATGACTGAAGGTAGTGCGAGCCTATATTCCTCGAAGAATATAGAAACGCTTCTTGATGCGAAAAAGGCAAGAGATAAGAAAAAACTTATTACGGCACTAAATACCATTTACTTAGATGACGTTAAGCCTGCCGCAAGGGATATCATTAAGAAATGTTCACTAAAATCCGCACTTTTTTCTTCTTTATCACAGAGAGATACTACTGATGCGATGATAGTTGCTGCGATAAATCTTCAAATGGTGAAAGACATTGTCTTTTTATTTGGTTTTAGACCATCTGATGAAAGGTTAGTAAAAATATTATCTACTGTCCTCACAAATTCACTTGTCGCATATGGAGTAGGCAACGTAAATATAGGTCAAGGAGTTGTGAGTACTATGGGCGGTGTAGTTAAAAATATTCCACTTCTTGGTAGTGCTATATCTTATTTAATTGATGGATCAATCCAAGGATTAACTAACGCAACACTAACCCTAATATTAGGTAATCAAACTATTAGATATTTAATGAAAGAATATAATCTTCAAAATATTTTAGATAGTATTCAACTAACAGAGACAGATGAAGAATTCATCCGTGACTGTGATGAAATAAAAGAAGAAATTTTAAAAACTAAGAAAAATAAAACTAAGGCAACCACTGTTAAAGTAACTGAAGGAGAATAGACTATGATTGAGGTAAGAGAGGTCAAGACTAGGAGAGAAAAGAAAGATTTTCTAAAGTTTCCACTTAAACTTTATAAAGGATGCGAGTATTATTCACCAGCGCTTTATATAAGCGAAAAAGACATCTTTAAAAAGAATTATTTCTATTATAAGACGTGTGAGGCTATATACTTTAACGCCTATAAAGATGGCAAAATTGTGGGAAGAATTGGCGGTATTCTTCAAAAAAGTGCAAATGAATACTGGAATCAAAAGAGAGTAAGGTTCACAAGATATGATGTTATAGACGACATTGAAGTATCTAAAGCTCTTCTTGAAAAGGTAGAAGAGTGGACAAAAGAAAAAGGCATGGAAGAAATATTTGGCCCAATGGGATTCTCTGATATGGAAAAAGAAGGTCTACTCATTGAAGGGTTTGATGAACCTACCACTTTCTCTGAAAACTATAACTTTCCCTACTATAAGGATCATCTTGAAAAACTTGGATATGTGAAAGATGTTGATTGGATATGTCACCAAGTAAGAGATAACCCTGAGTTTGATATAGATAAAGCGGAAAAGTTTGTTAAAAGAGCTTTTGAAAAATATAATTTGAAACCATGTCCTGAGACCGATACTAATAAAATACTTGATAGATATGGAAAATCATTCTTTGATATAGTAGAAGAATCATATGGTGACCTATACCAAGTTGCACCATTCACAGAGGAACAAATTAACTCTATGATTGATTCGTTTAGATTAATATTAAATAAAAGATATATTTATTTAGTAGTTGATGAAAATGATGAAGTTGCAGCGTTTGGCCTATCTTTCCCGTTTGTCGCAGATATCTTAAACAAGACAGGAGGAAGACTTTATCCCTGGATATTTCCATCACTAATTCGTAGAATGAAGAAGTCTAAGGTAGTAGAATTTGCGCTAATTGGTGTAAGAAAGAAATATTTAAGGACAGGTCTTTCGTGGGCACCAATGATTAACACCGCAAGGGCGTTAAGAAATAAAGAAGTGGATTATTGTGAAACAAATCTCACCCTTGAGACAAATAATCCAATAATAAATATGCTTTCTCATTTTGATATGAGAGACCATAGAAGAGTCAGAACATTTATTAAAAAAATAGATAATTAATATTAGGAGAGAAAATGAACCAAGTAAAGATAATTTCAGACAGCGCATGTGATTTAACGAAAGAATTATTAGATAGATATGACGTTGATTATGTCAGAATGATAATCACATTAAACGAAAAGAACTATGAAGCATCCCTCGCGTGGGATAACATGACTCCAAAAGAGTTATATACCTTAATGAGAAGTGGGGTGAAACCATATACAACTATGATAAATGAAGCTCAATATGAAGCTAAATTTAGAGAATACTTGGATAGAGGGTTTGATATTGTATATGTCGCTTGTTCAAGTGGATTAAGTGCATCTCTTCATGCTGCAGAAAGAGTAGCTCCTGAACTCAAAAAAGAATACCCTAATCAGGATATTTATGTTGTAGATTCTCTTGTTGGGGATATGTCACAAGGACTTGAATGTATTTATGCAGCAGAACAAAGAGACCTAGGCTTATCCGCAAAAGAGATAGCTGACATACTTAGTGAAGAAAGATATTTTTTTCCATCAATGTGGTACAGTAGATGATCTTAAATATTTAAAGAATGCAGGAAGAGTTAAAGCACCTACCACATTCTTTGGTAATTTATTCTTAATTAAACCAATTCTTGTATCTGATACTCTTGGAAGAAATGTGGCACTAACTAAGATTAAGACAAGACAAAAATCTATTGAATTTATGGCTGATTATGTGAAAGAACATATAAGAGAGCCAGAAAAATATTATATCTCTGTCATCCACGCAGACTGCATTGATGATGCGATTAAGTTTAAAGAAGAAATACTTAAAAGAGTGCCAAACGCAAAAGATGTATTAATCTCAGACTGTGGATGGATTATTGGTACTAATGCCGGCCCAACAACTCTAAATGTTTATTTCCATGGTGACGATAGAAGACTAATTGATTATTATAAGCAATAATTTAATCAGTATATATAAGTATAGTAATAGGTAATTAAAATGAAAGAATCAAAACTATCACTTAGGATGTGGCTAGTCTACATCATTGTTGGACTTATTGGTCAAATAGCTTGGGTTATAGAAAATATGTATCTAAATACATTCATCTTCTCGTTTGGAGTAGGTGAATCATACTCGACATATATTTCTTTAACTAACGCACTCTCAGCGATTGTCGCAGTCTTAACTACTATCTTTCTTGGTACATTAACTGATAAGATAGGAAAAAGAAAGTTCTTTATCTCATTTGGTTATATCATTTGGGGTATTTCAACACTAGCTTTTGGATTTATTAAAGTAGATACTATTCAAAGTGCATTCTCGCTATCAGCTTTATCTGCCGCAAAAACCGCAGCGATACTTGTAATAGTATTAGACTGTATTATGACATTCTTTGGTTCAACGTCTAATGATGCAGCATTTAATGCATATGTGACTAAAACCACAGATATAACCAACGTATCCAAGGTTCAAGGTGTCCTCGCAACCTTCCCTATTATCGCAATGCTTATTGTGTTTGCGGGATTAAACTCACTCACAGAAAACGGTAAATGGGATATATTCTTCTATATTATTGGTGGTATTACTACTTTAGCTGGTGTATCTTCACTATTCTTAATTCCAAAAGAAGAAAAAGAAGAAATAGAAGATATTAGTTTCATGAGAAGACTAATTAGTGGATTTCTTCCTAAAAATATAAAAAAGAACCCAAGTTTATATATAGGTCTTATTGCTTTCTTAATTTATTGTATTTCATGTAATATATTCATGCCTTATCTTATGATTTATATTCAATATACAATGGAAATAACTGGAACTGAGTTCGTGATAGCACTTGGTGTTGCGCTTATACTTGGTTCAATTATAACTATTCTACTTGGAATACTTCAAAACAAGATAGGTATTGAAAAGATGCTTATACCTACAGTATTAATATTTGCAGCTGGTTGTATCCTCTTATCATTTGTAAAAAAAGGACAGGTATTCTTGTTCACATCTCTTGCAACACTAATGATGAGTGGATATATGGCTGAGTCTTCAACCTTAAATGCTTTAATAAGAGAATATACGCCTCAAGGTGAAGAAGGAAGTTATCAGGGACTTAGAATGATCTTCCAAGTTGCAATTCCTATGTGTACTGGTCCATTTATTGGAAGTGCAATCATAAATGCACTATCTAAAGGAGAATATATTGATTCTTTAACTGGTGCAGCATCTCCACTTCCACCTTCATTTATCTTTTTAATGGCTGGCCTTGTTGCTCTTTTATCAATTATTCCGTCATTTATTGTGTTAAAGAGAAGTACAAATAAGAAATAATCATATTAACAAATAAATTTATTTAAATAAAATATTAAAAAAATTAAGTAAATAATTAATTTTATTAAGTTAGTTATTTACTTTTTTAATTTTTGTATTAAAATAAAGGTGTGAGGTGATAAAAATGAAGAAAAAGTTACTTGGAACCTGTCCTGTTTGTGATAATAAGTTAGTAGTAAGCGAACTTAAGTGTACGGAATGTGATACTAAGGTTGTGGGTGAATTCTCTTTATCTAAATTTGATTATTTAAGTGAAGACCTTCAAGAATTCGCACTAGTATTTATCAAAAATGCGGGGAATATTAAATCCATCGAAAAAGAATTAAATATTTCATACCCTACAGTTAAGAAAACATTAGATGATTTGATTGAAGCTCTCGGTTTTGAAGCTATTAATGAAGAGCCAAAGACCAGATCTTCTATCCTTAAACTCTTAAAAGAAGGCACAATTGATTTTGAGGAAGTAGAAGAAATGCTTAAGGAGATTCAAGATGAAGTATAACGAATATCGTGAGGAACTAAGACAAGCTCTTTTAAACGCAAATCTTGATGCGGACACTATTCTTGAAAAGTACGATAGAAGAATTGAACTCGCAAAAGAAGCGGGATTCAGTGAAGAAGAGGCTGTGGATAAGTTTGGTTCTATTGATGATATTGTGGAGTCGTATCTATACGCCAATAAAAAAGACATAGAATCACGAAAACTAAATATCGCAGTTGGAAGAGGCGAAGTCCTTATCAAGTTTGTGGAAGGTTCAAATATTTCTTACCAAGTTAGTGAGAAATATATAGACGACTATAAGATTGAGAATAATAAAGAAGAATTTTCTTTTCAACCAAGAACTGCCAAATTTGAGTCACATAAGAATATAACTTATAGATTTTATATTGGAAAGGATGTTAATCTTTCTAAAGTTAGAATAAGTAGCATGTCTGCGGATATTATTGTGAAAGGTGGAGAGTTAAAAGCCGATAGTATCGTTTTTGAGACAGTATCAGGTGATATAAATATTGAAGATATGTCCTCAAGAGGTAAAATAGGTTTTGGATCTATATCTGGCGATATCCTTGTACTAAGCCTCAAATCTGATCAGTTATCTTTATCCACAGTATCAGGTGACTTAACAATTAAACAGGCCGTTGCGAAACAATGTACAATTTCTACTGTATCAGGTGATGTAACAATTAGTGGTTCTATCACCAGCATTAAATCATCATCAGTATCTGGTGATGTTATATACAATGATAATTTAGTATCACCCTCACTCACAAAAAGAGTATCAAATATATTTAAGAGAGGATAATAATATGACAAGAAAATTTAAAGTAAGATTATGTAGTGCATCAATATTTATTTCGCTATTTATATTCTTTATCCTTGGATATTATCTCCAAGAAAGCGGAGTAGCATATCCATATGCGTGGTCTTCTATCTCGTTTTCCTTAGTATTACTACTTCCATTTATACTAGGACTTGAAAGGATTAGAATATCATTCCCGTTTCTTATAGTAGCTACCTATTTAATCTTAGGTTTTACTTTAGGTGCATGGCATCCTTGGTGGGCGCTCTTCCTATTAATTCCTATCTACTATATTGTATTTCCTAATGATCCACTTATGAGAATAGGATCTAAAAGCAAGATTGTTTTCCATGATGAAGATATTCAGTTTGCGTCTAGGGATGATGATGAATAGTTAGAAATATAGTATTTATACGTTATATCAAAATACTCCCACCACTAGAAAAGGTGGGAGTATTTTTTAATATTGGCTATTCAAATAATAAAATTTTATTTGGCACTAGTGCCTAAGATATTTATAAACATCACAATAATTAAACAATTATAAATAAAACATCACATTTTAAACACATAAACATTATAATATATATGTATTAGTGAGGTGTATTATGAAGTCAACAACAATCCTTATCGCTGATGATGAAGCGAGACTTAGAAAACTTTTATCTGAATTTTTTCAAAAAAGATTAGGATATAAAGTTATTGAAGCCCAAGATGGAGAGGAGGCATTAAATATATTCTTTTCTGGAGATTATAAGATTAATCTCGTTGTTTTAGATGTGATGATGCCTAAATATAGTGGATGGTATGTCCTTGAAAAGATTAAATCTTCTTCAAATGTACCAGTTGTAATGCTTAGCGCAAAGGCTGAGGAAGAAAGCCAACTCAAGGGCTTTAAGCTTGGCGCAGATGATTATGTCACAAAACCATTTAGTCCAAATGTGTTCCTCGCAAGATGTGAGAAACTTCTTAAAGGCAAGATGGGTGATTCACCAGATGTTTTAACTTTTGGAATTATCCAGGTAAACAATCTCGCAAGAGAAGTTTATGTATCTGGTGAAGAAATCTTTTTAACACCTAAAGAATATGAATTATTGCTATATTTCATCTCAAATAAAGGTGTTGCCTTATCAAGAGATAAGATATTAAACAACGTGTGGAATTATGACTATTATGGAGATTTAAGAACTGTAGATACCCACGTGAAACAACTAAGACAAAAACTAGGTGATGCATCTAAATATATATCCACAGTAAGAAGCGTTGGATATAAACTTGAATCTAAATACGAAAACGATAATTAGTATATGACGGTCACAAAGAAATTAAGACTGGCCTTTACTATAATACTTATCCTTTTCTCAATGATTCTTTTGATACTCGATAATGTATTCTTAGATGATTTCTACATATTGACAAAAAAGAAAGATCTTTGGGTTATATATGGAAAAGTTTCTATTCTTGTGAAAGAAGAAGGGGCAATAGAGGCAAGTAGTGATAACCAAATTATTGAATATTCATCAGATAGTGGGGGAATCAGAATTCTCATTTTTGATGTTAATGGTGAATCACTTAATACCTCAAAAGTTATTGATTTGTCTTCTTTTAAAGTATACAAGAATGATGATAACTATATTGATACCCAATATGAGTATGAAAATAAATTTAAAGAAGAAGGCGAAATAGTTTATTTCGAAGATACCACAATTAAAGGAAATAGAACTAATACTAATATTGCAGTAATAGGCAAGATAATAAAGGATAATCAAATTGAAGGATACATCCTAGCTTATACTCCTTTAATTGCGCTTGAATCCACAATAAGAATTTTTAACATTTTTATTGTGATAGTAACTATATTTGGACTTAGTTTCTCACTTACCATATCATATGTTTTCTCCTATCACTTTGTGAAACCTATAAGAGAGATGGAGAAAGTTACAAGGCAGATTTCTAACCTTGATTTTAGTGATAGTGTATCAGTAGATACATCTGATGAGATAGGAATGCTATCTCTATCAATAAATAAAATGTCGAAAGAACTAGAAAAAAATATTGAAGAACTTAAAGAAGTTAATACAAAACTCAAAGAGGATATTGAGCTTAAAGATAGAGTAAATATATTTAAAGAAGAATTTATTTCCAATGTTTCTCATGAACTTAAAACCCCAATATCTATTATTGCGGGTTATAGTGAAGCATTAAAGCTTGAAGGACTTTCTCAGGATGATATTAACGATTACGCGGATATCATAATTGATGAATCTAAAAGAATGAATAAACTTGTTCGTGATTTAATAAAGTATACTCAAATAGAATCAGGATTCCTTGAACTTGATAGTGATGAATTCAGCCTATTTGACTTAGTTGATCCAATACTTAAACCAGAAGAAAGAATTATTACTGAAAAGGGAGTAGAACTAGTTACTAATTTTGAAAACGTGCATGTAATAGGTGACTTTGATATGCTTGAAACTGTACTTCAAAATTACCTATCAAACGCAATTCACTATGTAACTAATGAAAGAATAATTAGAATTACTGGTGAAAGAAAAGGTGATAAATATAGAATGTCTATCTATAATTCAGGAGATGAAATTCCACTTGATAAGATAGATAGAATCTGGGATAGTTTCTATAAAGTAGATAAAGCAAGAGTAAGAAGTTATGGTGGATCGGGGCTTGGCTTATCCATTGTATCTACTATTATGAAAGCTTACGGAAACGAATTCGGTGTAATTAATAAAGGTGATGGAGTAGAATTCTTCTTTGATTTAAATATCAAACAAGATTAAACTATATTAGTGAGAGAAATAATATGAATGATAATTATACAGTTGGTCAAGAAATTAAATTAGAAATAAGAAAGATGGGAATTAATGGTGAAGGTATTGGATACATTAATAATATAACCGTCTTTGTTTATGGCGCCATGGAAAAAGAAGTAGTGTATGCATCTATCAAAGAAGTACACGATAATTACCTTGTCACAAGCCTTTTATCTATTGAAAAGAAATCGAAACTAAGAGTTGAACCGTTCTGTAAATTCTTTAATCAATGTGGTGCATGTACTATTCAACACATTGATTACACAATGCAACTTAAAATTAAAAGAAATATACTAATTAACTCACTTAGAAAATATACTAAGAACTTAGATGTAGATAATACCAAAATATATTTAACTGTTCCATCAACCGAAATAGCTTATCGTAATAAATCTCAAATGCCTTTTAGAGATACTAATTTTGGTCTATCCTTAGGATTATACGAAGAATCTACTAATAAATTTGTGTTTATTGATAATTGCCCTATTGAGAAAGATGAAGTTAATCAAATAAAAAGAGAAGTACTTACTACTTTAATTAAATATAATCAATCAACAAAAAAGAATGGTGGAGTACTTAAATATTTGGTAGTAAGATACCTAAATGGTAATGCCCAAGTCACTTTTGTACTTGAAGAATATAAAGACATATTTGTGAAAATAGCCGATGAGATAATGGCGAAAAATAGCGATATCCGTACGGTTGCATATACTATCCCAAAAAAGAATAGCGTATCTATATTTGGTGATGAAGTTAATATAATTAAAGGAGTTAACTATATTAATGGTTCTATCCTAGGATTAAAAGTAAAACTATCTCCAAAAAGCTTTTATCAGTTAAACGAAGTACAAAGTGAAAAACTATATAAAGAAATATATGATGGAATAGATGAAAATAAAGTAGTATTTGATGGATATTCTGGAATTGGAGTATTAGGTCTTCTTCTTTCAAGGAAGAGTAAACACGTTTATTCAGTTGATTTTTCAAGCGACTCCATTAAAAACGCAAGAATAAACGCAAGAGAAAATGAGGTAAAAAATATTACATTCTTTAGTGACAAGATAGAAAATAGATTCCCTCAATTAATTGGTGAAGAAATTAATCCTGATATTATTATTCTTGATCCACCTAGGTCAGGATTATCTGATCAAGTAATCAAAACTATTCTTAAATCAGGCGCAAATACCGTTTACTACATTTCATGTAATACATCTACTCTCGCGAAAAACTTAAATGAATTACTGGAAAAATATGATGTATCTTATATGAGACCATATGATTTCTTTATGGAGACAGCTTTAGTAGAAACAGTCGTTTGCCTATCTTTAAAAGAAAGTTATAGATAATAATGAATTATCTAACACATTACCCACATGAGGGAAAAATAGTTATTATAAAATATTTACACCCAATAAATTTAGTGTTTGGGTGTTTTTATAAAAAAATATTGATGCACAATTATTGTTTTTAAAAATTAGGATTTTTGATATAATTTTCCATTTCAAAAAATAGGGAATCCCGTATATTCTTTACAAAGCGATTACTAATAGTATATAATTAGTGGCTATTTGCGCAAAAAAAGTTGTATATTAAACTGCTAATGAGAAATATAATAAATATAGGTGAATAGAATATGAAATATAACGAAATAGGAATAATCGCTAAAGCACATAGCTTTAGAGGTGATGTAAGAATCAAATCATATACTGATTTCGGTAAAGAACGTTTTAAGGTAGGTTCTATTCTTTATTATTTAGATAAAGACGAATATAAACCATTAAAAGTAACTAAAAAGAATGGTTCAAAGGGAAGTGAGATACTTCATTTTGAAGGTTATGATTCTGATACATCTCTTTATCCATTACTTGGGAAGAAGTTATACGCTGAAAAAGATTATTCGCTATTAAAAGGAAACGATAAGCATTTTCTTTCTGATTATATAGGTATGAACATATCTCAATTTGGTGAAATTAAAGGCAAAGTTATTTCCATTATTGAACTTCCACAATGTCATCATCTTAATATAAAATGTACGGATAATATAGAAAGATTTGTCCCTATTCTAGATGAATATATAAAAGACGTTACTGATGACACAATATATTTAAATGAAATTGAGGATCTTTTATGAGATTTGATGTATTAACACTTTTTCCTGAAATGATTAAACCAATCCTAGAAGATTCAATACTCAAAAGAGCTATAGAGAATAATCTTCTTGAAGTAAATCTAATTAATTTTAGGGGTTTTTCTAAACTTAAACATAAAAACGTAGACGATACACCTTATGGTGGAGGCGCCGGAATGGTTCTAATGTGTGAGCCTATCTATGATGCCATACATAGTATAGAAGGATACGATAAAGCGCTTAAAATATTGCTTACACCACAGGGTATGACATATAATCAAGGTGTCGCAAAAGAATTAAAAGAGTACGACCATATTATTCTAATATGTGGTCACTATGAAGGCTTTGATGAAAGAATAAGAAGCTTCGTAGATAAAGAGATATCAGTGGGTGATTTTGTGTTAACAGGTGGTGAAATACCTGCGATGGCTATAATTGATAGCGTATCAAGATTAATTCCATCGGTGCTTCATAATGGTGAAAGCGCACCAACTGATTCATTTGAAAATGGCTTGCTTGAGTATCCTCAATATACAAAACCATATGAATTTATGGGTCTTAAGATACCAGATATTTTATTATCTGGTGATCATAAAAAGATAGATGAGTGGAGAAAAGCAAAATCTCGTGAAAAAACAGCGGAAAGAAGACCCGATCTCATTAATAAAAATAAAATATAAGTAATATAATAATAATAATAATAATAGATTTAAAGCGGTATACAGGTAATATGCAACATATTTATATTATTCAAGATAAAACAAATAGTGATTTTATTTATTATCTAAAATCAAATGATTATGTGAAGAATTTTAAAGAGAAAGAAACATATATTTCTCTATCTTTTGATGATGAATTATTACCTGATTTTATTGATTTGTTGAATTCTCTTTCTAATGACCTATTTTTGCCATATAAGGCGATTTCCTCACCATTTGAAATCCCAGATAATATACTTCAAATACTAATTGAATACTTAAAAAACTTACCTCAAAATACATATACAATAGGCGAAATATTAATTAATCAAATTAAGAAGAATTTATCTATTGATTCATATATAAAAAACTATTTTTTAAGTAGCATTAATCAAGAAATGGTTGAATCTGCGTTGACTTATATTGAGACATCATCCATATATGAGACATCGAAGAAACTATATATTCATAGAAATACATTAAATTATAGATTTGATACCATTTATAAGAAAACAGGACTTAATATTAGAAATATGATAGATGCCTTTGTTTTCTTTATCTTATTCTCGTAATTTGTGCAAATAAACAATATATTTATTTATAAATAAGGACTATAATGTAGCCATAAAAGTCAAAAATATAGGAGAAAAATTATGGCAACTTTATCTTTTAGAGGTCTTGATAAGGTATACGAAAATGGCGTACAAGCTGTTTTCGGTTTTACACTTGAAATCACAGACAAAGAATTTATTGTATTCGTAGGCCCATCAGGATGTGGTAAATCAACTACACTTAGAATGGTTGCGGGTCTTGAAGAAATTTCTGCGGGTGAACTCTACATTGACGACATTTTAGTTAATGATGTTCCACCAAAAGACAGAAATATTGCGATGGTATTCCAATCATACGCTCTATACCCACATATGACAGTATATGATAATATGGCATTTGGATTAAAGCTAAGAAAAGTACCAAAGGAAGAAATTGACCGTAAGGTTAAACATGCAGCAGACGTATTAGGTTTAACACCATATCTCGATAGAAAACCTAGAAATCTATCTGGTGGACAACGTCAAAGAGTTGCGCTTGGCCGTGCAATAGTAAGAGACGCTAAAGTATTCTTAATGGATGAACCTTTATCTAACCTAGATGCTAAGTTAAGAGTACAAATGAGAGCTGAATTAATTAAATTACATAAACAACTTGGAACTACTACTATCTATGTAACACATGACCAAATTGAAGCTATGACTATGGCATCAAGAATCGTAGTTATGAGAGATGGTTATATCCAACAAGTTGGATCACCAAAAGAAATTTATGACTTCCCAAGAAACGTATTCGTAGGTGGATTTATTGGTACTCCTCCAATGAACTTCGTTGATGGTGTTGTTACAAAAGATGGTGTATTTGAATCTGCAGGCGTTAAACTTGCCCTCACACCAGAACAAGTTTCACTATTAAAGAAGAAAGGCTATCTTGGCGAAAAAGTTAAACTTGGTATCCGTCCTGAATTCATTTCAGATCTTGATGAAGATATCAAGAAGAACCCTAAATCATCTCCAGAAGTAGTAGTAGAAGTATCTGAACTTCTAGGTTCTGAATCTAACCTCCACTTCACTCTTGGTGAAACTTCATGCGTAGCTAAGATTGAGGCAAGAGACGACCTCGCTATGGGCGATAAGTTAGTACTCGCAATCGAAATGGAAAGAGCACATTTCTTCGATGTAGATACTGAACTTAGAATCTGTGAAGGCGTTGACTCTAAACCAAAAGCTCAAGAGGAACAAAAAGAAGAAGAATAAAAATTGATGATAAAGTGGATTAAGGTAGAAAAATATAACCTATTTGTTGATGGTGAAAAACTAAATACAACCATCGGAAGATTCCTAAATAATCTTTCAAGGACAAATAGTGTAGATATCCCTTCCTTGAGAAAAGCCACTTCAGATCTTCTTAATATTAAAAGATCTATCCCAATTTTTATAAATTCTGATCTATTACTTGTAAAAGTTAGACTAAATAAAGAGGAAACAATTTATTTTAATTATGTAGCCATTAAAGACTACTTAATTAAAGAGAAAATGATTTTCCTCTTTTTTAATGATGGAACTAAAGAAAAATTATTGATTAGTAAACAAAGAAGCAAAAATTTAATATTTAATGCTGCTAAAGTATATGATTATTGGGCGTAAAATCAAAAAAAGAATTATAATATTAGTAATATACAAAATATTATAATTAATGATATTCAAAGAAGGAGTTTATATGAGTAAATTATTAATTACCGATTTAGACCTTAAGGGAAAGAAAGTCTTAGTAAGAGTAGACTTCAACGTTCCTATGAAAGATGGGGTCATTACGAACGATAACCGTATTGTTCAAGCTTTACCAACAATCAAATATGTATTAAATAATGGTGGTAAAGCAATTCTATTTAGTCACCTTGGAAGAGTAAAGACCGAAGAAGACAAGGCAAAGGCATCACTCGCCCCTGTCGCAAAAAGATTAGAAGAATTACTTGGTCAAAAAGTAGAATTCGTTCCAATGACTAGAGGCAAAGAACTAGAGGATAAGATTAATGCTTTAAAGGAAGGCGAAGTGTTAATGTTTGAAAACACTCGTTTTGAAGATATTAATGGTAAGAAAGAATCAGGAAATGATCCTGAACTTGGCGCATACTGGGCATCACTTGGCGATGTATTTGTAAATGATGCTTTCGGAACTGCCCATAGAGCTCACGCATCTAACGTTGGTATTTCATCACATATTAAAGAAGCTGCGGCCGGATTCTTAATGGAAAAAGAATTAAGATTCATAGGCGATGCAGTTGATAATCCTGTACATCCTTTTGTGGCTATCTTAGGTGGCGCAAAGGTTTCTGATAAGATAGGCGTTATTGATAACCTATTAAGGAAGGCAGATAAAGTTATTATCGGTGGTGGTATGGCTTTCACATTCTATAAAGCTAAAGGATATGAAATTGGTACATCACTATGCGAAGAAGATAAAGTTGATCTCGCAAGAGAGTTACTTGAAAAAGCAAAAGATAAATTAGTACTCCCAGTAGATAATGTAGTTGCGGATAAATTTGATAATGAAGCATTCCATAAAGTTGTTAATTCAAATGAAATCCCAAGCGATATGATGGGTGTTGACTGCGGCCCTAAGACTCTTGAATTATTTAAGGAAATCTTAAAAGGCGCAAAAACAGTTGTATGGAATGGCCCAGTTGGTGTATTTGAAATGCCTAATTTCGCAAAAGGTACTAAAGCACTCTGTGAAATGCTTGCGAATCTTGAAGGTGCCACAACTATCGTAGGTGGTGGTGATAGCGCAAGTGCCGCAATCAACATGGGATTTGAATCTAAATTTACTCATATCTCTACTGGTGGTGGTGCATCAATGGAATATTTAGAAGGTAAAGTATTACCTGGAGTAGCCGCAATAAACGATAAATAAGATGGCATCAGAACTTGACAATATTGGGGAGAGACTTAGAAGTTTAAGACTGGAAAATGAGTTAACTCAAGAAGAACTCGCAAATAGGTGTGAATTATCTAAAGGTTTTATTTCACAACTTGAAAATAACCTTACATCTCCATCTATTTCAACATTAAAAGATATTCTTGAAGTGCTTGGTTCTTCTTTATCTGAGTTCTTTAATAACCCTTATCTTCAAGAACCTGTCACCTATTCAAGAAATGATTTTTTCGAAAAAGAAGATGATGAATTAAAACATAAGATTGAGTGGCTTGTTCCATCATCATTAAAATATGAGATGGAACCTATCCTAATCACAATTCTTCCTGGCGGTAAGAGTGAAGAAGATGAACCACACCAAGGAGAAGAATTTGGTTTTGTCCTTGAGGGTGAAATTATCCTTAAATTAAATAATAAGCATTATAGACTTAAAAGAGGTGAAACCTTCTACTACCAGGCCAATAAGACCCACCAACTTATAAATTCATCAAACAAAATTGCTAAAATAATATGGGTGTCAACTCCACCTATGTTTTAAGGAGATTATATGAAAAGAAAATATATTATCGCAGGAAACTGGAAAATGTTTAAGACAAGAAGTGAAGCTATTTACTTCCTTCTTCAGGTACAAGACAAACTACCATCTTCAGAATTAGTTGATAGTGTTGTATGTGCACAAGCACCTCTTTTAAGAGATTTGGTTAAAAGACAAGGTGATAATCTAAAAATAGGAGCTCAAAATGTTCACTTCGCAGACAGCGGCGCATATACCGGTGAAGTTAGTGCCGTTTTACTCGCAGAACTCGGAGTATCATATGTAGTTATTGGTCACTCTGAAAGACGTGCTATGTTTAATGAAACTGATGAATCAGTAAACAAAAAGATCAAGCAATCTCTTGCCTATTCTTTAAAACCAATCGTATGTGTTGGTGAATCACTTGAAATAAGAGAAGCAGGGAACACAAATGAATTTGTATCTAATCAAGTTGAAAAAGCAATTGAAGGCCTATCTAAAGAAGAAGTAAAGGATTTAGTATTCGCATATGAACCAATCTGGGCTATAGGTACAGGTAAAACCGCAACTCCAGCGATGGCTGAAGATACATGCAAAGTTATAAGAGAAAAGATTGGATCTTTATATGATGAAGAAACTAAAGAAGCAGTAAGAATTCAATATGGTGGAAGTGTTAAACCAGACAATATTGACGATCTTCTCTCTATGGAAGATATTGATGGCGCATTAATTGGTGGTGCATCACTCAACCCAGACAACTTCCTTTATATGGTTAACGCTGCATTAAGACACTAGAGATGGATTTTGATAAAGTAATTTCATCACGTACTAGCGTGAGAGAATATAGCGACAAAGAAATCTCAAAAGAACTATTAATTAAAATAGTTAAAAATGGCATGAAAGCTCCATCTGCGGTAAATAAGCGCCCTTGGGTATTTAATATCTACAATAATAAAAATGATATTGATAAGATTAGATCTCTTATGCCTCACGGTAAATATGAGGCAAAAAGTATAATCCTTGCCCTCGCTGATTCCACAAAATTTCTCGAAAACAATAAAGATTTCTATATTGAAGATATGTCCGCGGCTATTGAAAATATTCTTCTTTCTGCGACAAATGAAGGAATTGGTACTGTGTGGGTTGGAGTATATCCCGCAATAGATAGAGTTGATTCTTTAAGAGAAAACTTAAACATTCCTTCTCATCTAATTCCTTTTGGTTTGGTTTATCTTGGATATCCAAAAGATACACCTACTCCAAAAAATTTTGATGAATCGGACAAAATCAATTATTTCGACTAATATCTCTATATATGGAGTGAATATGAAAAAAATATTAAAAGAATTTAAACAATTTGTCTCAAGAGGAAGCGTTATTGACCTTGCGGTTGGTATGATAATTGGTTCAGCCTTTACCGCTATAGTTACATCTATTGTGAAATACATCTTCACACCTCTAATTAATCTAATTCCTATTGGTAAAAAAGGTACTGGCCTTGTGACTGTGCTTCGCCCAGCGGTATTAGATGAAAGCGGAAAAGTATTAACCGAAGCACTAGTATTAAACTGGGGAGAAGTAATTGGAGCCGTAATCACATTCTTTGTAACCGCAGTAATTCTATTTATTATTGTAAAGGCAATGAATGCCGCAAGAGCCGCAGCAGAAAAAGCTAAAGCAGACCTTGAGGCAAAACTCTTAAAGGATAAAAAGAAGGATGAAGAGAAAAAAGCTCAAGAGGAAGTAAAAGAAGAACCTAAAGAACCTGAAGTTACTGAGCTTGACCTTTTAAAAGAAATCCTCGAAGTCTTAAAACAAGAGAAAACTGAATAAACATATGGGATGGCCTTCCATCCCATATGTTTTAATAATATGTTAAAATTAAGTAAACATTCTAACTTAAAAAGGTGAATTATTTATGTATAAAATACTGAATAAAAAAGTTCTTAATAATACGGTAATTGAGATGGAAGTCTTTGCGCCACTAGTAGCGGAAAAGGCTAAACCTGGCCAATTCATAATACTTAGGTCACACGAGGATTCAGAAAGAATCCCTTTAACAATCGCAGGATATGATATAGATAAAGGTACTATTAAAATAATATTTCAAATAGTAGGTGCATCTACTTTAAGATTAAATGAACTAAAAGAAGGGGATAATATTCATGATTTCGTGGGGCCACTTGGTCTTCCAACTCATACTGAAGGTATTAAAAAGGTATGTGTAGTAGGTGGAGGGGTTGGATGCGCTATTGCGCTTCCTATCGCAGAAGAATTCCATACATTAGGCGCAAATGTCACAAGTATAGTTGGCTTTAGAAATAAGGAACTTGTAATCTTAGAAGATGAATTTAAAAATGCATCAGATACACTTATTATGATGACTGATGATGGCTCATATGGAGAAAAAGGGAATGTCACTATTCCTTTAAAGAACTTACTTGAATCAGGTGTAAAGTACGATATGGTAATCGCAATTGGTCCACTTGTTATGATGAAATATGTTGTTGAAACAGTAAGGCCATTTAATATTCCAGTAACTGTATCTATGAATCCTATTATGATTGATGGGACAGGTATGTGCGGTTGTTGTAGATTATCTTTGATTAAAGAAAATAAAAGAGAAATGAAATTTGCCTGTGTAGATGGTCCTGACTTTAATGGATATGAAGTCGATTTTGATGAAGCTATTCAAAGAAGCAAACAATATAGTGATTTTGAAAGAAAAGCATACGATAAAGAGTGTAACTTACTTGCTAAAGGAGGAAAAAACTAATGGCGTTAATTCCAAAAAAACATGAAATGCCTATTCAAGGTCCTCTAGAACGTACTACTAATTTTTGTGAAGTTGCACTTGGATACACTAAAGAAATTGCAGTGGCTGAAGCAGAGAGGTGCTTAAACTGTAAAAATAGACCATGCATTGAAGGATGCCCTGTCCATATAGCTATTCCAGATTTTATTCAGGAAGTTAAAAAAGGTAATTTTAATGAAGCATATGCAATTATATCTAAATCATCATCTCTTCCAGCCGTGTGTGGAAGAGTTTGTCCACAAGAAAAACAGTGTGAAGCAATGTGTACTCTTCACACAAAACTAAAAGTTGATGGTGTAGGTATAGGTAGAATAGAAAGATTTGTGGCTGACTACCATAACGAAAACAGTACTAATTCTATAGTACCTCCTAAATCAAATAGCCACAAGGTTGCGATTATTGGCTCTGGACCATCAGGTCTTACTTGTGCAGGAGATCTCCAAAAACAGGGATTTTCTGTGACAATATTTGAAGCACTTCACACCCCTGGTGGAGTACTTGTATATGGTATTCCCGAGTTTAGATTACCTAAATCAATAGTGAAAAAAGAGATTGATAACTTAAAAGCATTAGGTGTTGAGATTAAAACTAATGTAGTAATTGGTAAAACACTCACAATTGATGAATTATTTAATATGGGATATGAAGCAATTTATATTGCATCAGGCGCAGGCCTACCTAAATTTATGGATATTCCTGGCGAAGGACTTAAAGGTGTATTCTCTGCGAATGAATTTTTAACCCGTATTAACCTCATGAAGGCCTATGAAGATAATAGTTATACACCTATTATTAAATCTAAAAAAGTTGCAGTAGTAGGTGGTGGAAATGTCGCAATGGATGCCGCAAGATCTGCGAAAAGATTAGGTTCAGATGTTACTATTATTTATCGTAGAACCTTTGATGAACTTCCCGCAAGGCATGAAGAGATAGAACATGCTTTAGAGGAAGGCATTAAGTTTAACTTCTTAACAAACCCTATAGAAATAATTGGGGATGAAAACGGAAATTGTATAGGTATTAAATGTGTAAAAATGGAGTTAGGTTCTCCTGATGAATCAGGTAGAAAAAGACCAGTTGTGATAGAAAATAGTGAATTTACTATAGATACTGATGCAGTAATTATGTCCTTAGGTACGTCACCTAATCCATTAATCAAGAATACGACAGAAGGTCTATCTACCACTAAATGGGGTGGTATTATGATTGATGAAGACACAGGCCTATCGTCAAGAGAAAATGTATACGCAGGTGGAGATGCAGTGACGGGAGCTGCGACAGTTATCCTTGCGATGGGTGCAGGTAAAAAGGCTTCCCAAGCAATTTCTAAGAAACTATTAAATAAAGAATAATTATTCTAGTATAATATTATGTAATGCGAGTATGGCGGAACTGGTAGACGCGTTAGTCTCAGAAGCTAATGGGTAACACCTTGCAAGTTCAAGTCTTGTTGCTCGCATTTTTTTACGGGAAAAAGTGATTTTTTACAAACTCCACAACATTTAATGTTTTTATTATTAAAATATGGTTGGTGGTTTGTACGGTATGTGGTTTTACAGCGATGAACCCAATAATTGTACTTATTAATGGAGCGGAAGATGAAAATTCATAAGATTATTTATTTGTTACTTGTATTAATAGTATTCTCATTTGCTCTTTCTTCATGCTCGAAATCCGGGAATGTTTATAGAAGAATAGGTAAAGACGATGTTAAAGAAATAAAAATAGGAACTGTTGAAAATTATTTTGATACATCAAACATAAGAAGGTATAAAGAACTTCATTTTGATATTGTTCTAAACTTTGATAAAAATACAATCACGAATACTAGATTTTCTGGTACAAAAAAACTAACTGATAAAGAGGTACAAACAATACTTGATATAGTGTGCGAATCTGAATTACTTAATTGTTACGAAAACGAAAATATCAAAACACCATATTTAACGGTTGAAATAAAAACCTTTAGTGGAGAAAAAAGAAAAATCGTTTCTCACGAATGGTCATTTTATGAAAAAGTTTTTAATGTATTTCTCTCTATATCAAAAGCAATAGGTTTTGACATATTTAATTTTGAAGATATTATAACTAGTCTCACACTAAAGCCTATAATTCACTATAGAACACTTGAAAATCCAGTAATAGATAATAAATTGCCTTTGTACTATAATGAACCGCAAAATCCTATTAGATATAATTATGGTAATTATATAAACAACGATCAGAACATGATTGAGTACATTAATAGAAAACAAAGACTATTTTTACCTAAAACCTCAAATATTTATTCATCATATGCAGAGATTATACTAAATAATAAGTATGTGGGATTTAGAGATATAATAGTAAAGCAGTATTCGTTAGATGGAACATTTGAGCGCTTGGTTGAAATAGAAATAAACCATAGTTCATTGCTATCTGGTATGATTCCATATAATTTGTATTCTTATGATGTCTTATTTAATGTTGAAACAAACAAGTATTATCATATTTATCTTGAAGATATGTCTGATAGTATTTTTGAATATATGATTTCAACAGTACTTAAATGATATGAGGTTAAAGATGAAAAAGATTAACATATTATTACTAACCTTTATTTTGTTTGTGATATTTGTTCTTTCATCGTGCACTTCGAAGTATTATGTTGGGAACATAGATAGTAAGGATATAAGCACAATTGAAATAAATAGAACATATTATATAGGTGATTACTCAAAATATAAAAATACAGCTAGCGTACTCATAGATTTTAAAAACTTGTCTATTTCAAATAATTTAGATGATGAAGTTATTAAACTATCACATGAAGAAGTCCAAGATTTGCTTAATATCTTTGATGACAACAAATTATTTAAATATCCTGGATCAGAGAAAAAAGATAAAAATGCATTCTACGAGATAATAATTTCAACGACAGATGACAAAACAAAGCTATTATATCCAAATCCTAGTTCTGAGTGGATATTAGAAATATATAAAAATGTTCCTAAATTAATAGGATATGACTTATATGGTTTAAAACCACTAATCTCAAATGCCTTAATCTACTCAACAATCTGTTTCACAAAGCCAGAAACTATAGATAGGCTAAATGCACTAGAATGTTATAATGGTTATCAAAACGGTATTAATTATTCATATGGTAAATTTATTAAAGATGATATAAATATGTTTGATTATGTTGATGATAATCAAAGGCATCTTAAGAAAGAATATATTTATGATAGTTGTTACATAAACTTAATGATTAAAATGAGTTTTGTTCGTTTTACTGAAATAGTGGTAAAACAATATTCTATTGACAAGGTATACGATGGTGATATTGTCCTAATTAACCACAACATTACACCTTCTGAACTAAAAGAATTGGGTGACATAGTGGTAGGCAATTTTACATTTAGCGCAGAAATAAATAAATATTATTATATCTATTTTGAAGACTATGATTCTAACTGGTATGAATTTATGGTTTCTACTGTAACAGTGTAAAGAAATAGACACACCTCATTATTTATTGAACCATTAAAAATGGGACTTTTTGTAGTGCACTGAAAAAGTTGTACTCAAAATTATGCTACTAAAGATAAGGACTTTTGTCTATATTCAAATGGACTAAGTCCTTTTCTTTTGATATT
>CAJOMC010000007.1 GCA_905235635.1 uncultured Bacilli bacterium
GTTAATATCTTTTTACCACAAAATATTGTGGTGTTTAAACATGCATTATTTTAAAATTACTAAAAATTATTCTTGATTATTTATAGTTAAGTCCTCCAACTTGTTTTTTAACCAAATCTATTAATATATTAACATCCTCTTCGTTTTTAAGTGTACATCCACAAGCAAGTGCGTGCCCTCCACCACCGAAATATTTAGCTACATCTACTACATCAATTTCTTTACTTCTTATTTCTGTGACTATAGTATCATCGTCTGCCTCTGTGAAATTAACAAAGGCTTCACATCCTATAATACCACCTAAAAGGTTAACTGTACCTCTTGCGGAATCAAATACATTCACATTATATTTTTGTCTAATTTCTTTAGGTACAAAGATATATGCTATTTTATCCTCCACTACCATATTAAACATAATATAACCTTTAAATCTCTTAAAATCTTCAGTTTCTTCCGATTTCATTTTTTTATACACTTCAAAAATGTCTGTGCCACTTTTATAAAGAGCGCTTGCGATATCAAAAGTTTTATCTGTAGTGCCTTTATAGTAGAACCTAAAACTATCCCCGACAATCCCCATAAATAGCGCTTCCCCAGCTTCTTTTGTGATAGGGATATTTGTCTGAATTAAGAAATCAGCGATAATCTCAGATGCGCTTGATACATCAGGATTGATTAAGGTTATGCTTGCGAAATCAGGATTAGTTAAATGATGATCAATGATGATGCTATCTTTGGCATATAAGATATGATCATCTGTGAGCATATTAAGTGATGATTGATCAACTAAGATAACTAAAGATTCTTTGTAGTCTTTTAGTGTAACGTGGTCCATCTCAACATTTAGGATGTTGTTTGAGTTTTGGTCACCATCCATTAGTATTGTCTTATTTGGGTATTTATTTTTTAAGGCAAGGGTTAATCCTATTTGGCTTCCGTACGCATCATAATCAGGATTCTTGTGTCTGATTACGATAATCTTATTATAGGCCTCGATTTTTTCTAATATTCTATTATACATTTGAACTCCTTTGGGCAGGGGTATACTATAACATATAATTTAATATTTGTGTAGAATTAATTAAAAAACCCACAAAATGTGTGGGTTTAGTGATTATTTTTTAGGTTTCCCTAACATTTCAAACATCTTAGATTTGTATGCTTCAACACCTGGTTGGTTAAACGGATTAATACCTAATATATATCCACTTATTGCGCATGACATTTCAAAGAAGTAAACTAAATATCCAATATGGAACTCATCTAATTCATCAATTTCTAATTTGATTTCTGGAACTCCACCTTCTTTATGAGCGAAAATTGTGGCCTCAAGTGCGGTATTATTCACATAATTTAAATCTTTTCCTGATAAATAATTAAGATTATCTAAATTATTTTTATCAAACGGGATATCGATATTACATTTAGGTTCTTTGATTTCCATAACTGTTTCAAAAAGGTTTCTTCTACCTTCTTGAATATATTGCCCCATTGAATGAAGGTCGGTTGAGAAGATACAAGATGCAGGGAAAATACCTTTTAGTTCTTTGCCTTCTGACTCACCGAATAATTGTTTCCACCATTCATTAAAATTAACTAGTGATGGTTCATATGCTTCAAGAATTTCTATGTCATAACCCTTTTTATATAAAATATTTCTTACTGCAGCATATTTCTGCGCAATATTATCATCTTTTTTCAAATCATTATAGACAGCTTGTGCGCCCTTTAATATTTTGTCGATGTCGATTCCAGCGCAAGCAATAGGGAGTAGACCTACCGCAGATAATACAGAATATCTTCCACCCATATCAGATGGAACCACAAATGTTTCAAACTCATATTCGTCTGCGATTTGTTTTAAAGCGCCTTTTTCTTTATCAGTAGTCACAAAAACGTGTTCTAGTAATTCTTCTTTCATATATTTTTTCTTAAGCATATTAAATAGGATTCTAAAAGCTATTGCGGTTTCTGTAGTAGTACCTGATTTAGATATAACATTTACACTAAAATCTTTATCCCATAAATAATCTTTAAGATTAGACATATATGTGGATGAGATAGTATTACCCGCAAAGATAATTTCAAGTCCTGGTTTTTCAAAATATGGTGTTAAAGCACTAATCACAGCTTTTGCGCCAAGATATGATCCACCAATTCCTGCGACAACAAGTACATCAGATGATCTTGCGATTGTAGTCGCAGCTTTTTTAACTCTACTTAATTCTTCTTTATCATATGAAAAAGGATAATCAACCCATCCTAGATAGTCTGAGCCGTCTCCCGATTTATCGTAAACTTTCTTTTGGGCGCTCTTTGCCTCGTTCATCATATTTTCAAGTTCTTCATTTGTGAGGAAATCGCCTAAATTAGATAAATTCAAATTAATCATAATACCCTTCTCCTAAATTAATTAATTTCAATATCTGGTTCAGTTTGTGCAATTGGTTCATCAACATTTACAACTTTTACTACTTCTGGTATTTCTTCTTTTAATACACTTTCAATTCCTTCTTTTAAATCAACCTCAAGCGCAACACATCCGACACATGCACCATATATTTTTAGATAAACTACGCCGTCTTCATACTTTATTAATCTAATATCTCCGCCATCGCGTTGAATAAATGGACGTATTTTATCTAATACGTTAATTATTTCAAGTTCTACGCCGTTATCAAATTCTTTATAATCTTCCATTAGTTTTCTTCCTCTTCTTCCCTATAGTTAATGTCAAAGTTTGGATTTCTTAAAATATAGTATTGGTGGTCAAGCGCGCAATATTCATTGATATAATCAGGGATATATTTAGCGCTATCCTTATTAAATCCTTTTAATCTTAATAATCCTTGGGAATAATCCCCAACGATAAATTCATATTTTCTTAAATATGGGATAAACCTATTATCAAAATCAGCGACCACAAATGAATTTGAGTCATCTTTAATTATTTCAAATAGTCCTTCTTTCGTTTCTATCATAGAAGTCCTCCTCAAGAAGCACAACCGTTTGAACGAGACAGCCTTCTTTTTTTCCAATTATTCCACAACCCTCCATTGTGGTGGCTTTTATTGATACTTTTTTTACATCAGTATCTAAAATAGATGCGATCACATGCCTCATCATAGGTATATATTTAGATATTTTTGGTTCTTCAAGGAGAATCATAGAATCAATATTACCTATTTTATATGAATAAGATGTCATCATATCCTTAACTTTCATTAAAATTAGTTTTGAGTCCATGCCTTCAGATTCTTCTTCTTTAAAGTATGTGCCTAAATCTCCTAATGCAAGTGCCCCAAGAATAGCTTCCGCTACCGAATGAAGGAGTGCGTCTGCATCTGATACACCATCAAGTCCAAAATCAGACTTGATTGTGACACCACCTAAGATGAATAATCTATCTTTTTTAAAAGGATGGAAATCAATAGAGCTTCCTATTCTCATGAATAGCCTCCATTAATTTTATATCATACGTTGTGGTTACTTTAATCGAAATATTGTCAGTATATACTAGTTTAACGTCGCCAGCGTATGTCTTAAAAAGCGATGAGTCATCAGTAAATTCTTGAGTTGATGTTTCATATGCTTTCTTTAATTTTTGTGAGTTAAAACATTGTGGGGTAATTAAAGACGCAAGGGTGTGTCTTGAATAATACTCTTTCACAAAACCATTTTCCTGAAGACATGTGGTGTTGTATACCTTTGATGCAAGAGATGCTCCGCCCACTTCTTTTGCGGCCGCAAGAAGATTTTTGATGTCTTCTTTATAGACTAAAGATCTTGCGCCGTCATGGACAACCACATATTCACTCTCAACCTTAGATAAGGCATTTTTAACCGATTCACCACGAGTTTGGCCTCCGTAGGTAAAAGTTACCTTGTCGTTTTTAATTAAATTTTTAAAATATAGTTCATCTCTTTTTGAGATAGCGATTATGATCTTTCCACATTCAGGGTCAGATAGGAAATAGTTGAGCGAAAATAATATTAACTCATCTTGACCATTAATTTTATAACCTTATTATAACCGAGTGCGGCGCGCTGACCTTCACCAGCTGCGAGTAAGACACAGTCGTACACTTTTTACCTCCTATTCACCGAAGATTGTATAATTCTTTCTTGTTGATTCCTTTGATTCTTTAAGTAGTTGTTCTGCGTAGTTTAAGACATTTGTTGGCTCACTAGTTCTTGCGCCAGAAATATTAACTACACCAAATTTAGGTTTTATAATTTCCTTCATTTCTGCGATTGGAATCTTAGTATTATAAATTAAGCTATTATTATCAATCACAGCTTTGTGGAAGGAATCATATATTAGATCATCTGTGATAATAAGAGCGAACCTAATACCGCTAATTCTAAAGATTTCCTTTGAATCATAGGCATATTGATTTTTAATGACTTTAATATATTCATTAATCATCAAGTTTCCTACTTCTCTTCCATATTTTTCATTTATTTCCACAATGTTTACTAGTTCAAATAAGGCAAGAGTAAATTGTTTTCCCGTCCTTAAGACATCGGTTAATGTGGTAATTAAATTGTCTTTTGTCTTCATTGAATCAATGATGATATAACCCGTCTTATTAAAGATTGATATATCAAGAGGCATAACTGTGGCGATAATTGTTTCATCACCACTATTAGTTAACACATATTGTCCAGTTTCTTGGACCCATACCACATCTTTATCTCTAACTACACGATATTTGATTTCATATTTTTGATTCTTTGATGAGACTCTAGAGATGGTTTTAAAATATATTTCCCTGTCGTCTACATATAGTCTTTCACTATGATCTTTAAGACTTGTATCTTTGGTTTCATTAGGAAATAGTTCTTTTGCCTTTGAAGATAATAATGGTTTTCTTCCCTTATCCTGATAGAGGATAGTTCCCTCGTTCATTAGTTCTATCATAGTTAAGAAATTAGTTTTAAGTGAATCTACCTGTTCCTCAGCTTCTTTATACGCATTCTCTAGCTCAAGCACATCATATTCAGTTAAGTTTTTAGTTACTTTCTTTGGAATAAAGAATAGTGCATTAAGAACAATCACAACTAAAACTAATGATAGATATAAAATCATATAATTAGTTAGAATAGGCACAAAGAATTTAAATGGTAGATAACCTAAAAGAACCAGTACCCCTAAAATAAATTTAGTGAGAGCCGGTTTGTTTCTATAGATTATTAAATTTAATGTAATTAGGAAGAATAGTATTCCCAGTAAAATATATTCTAAATATTCAATCATTTCTTATCTTTTAGGTAATTAATTACCTTATTATATACTAAAGCTTTAGGAAAACCTACCACAGTGAAATAATCTCCATCTATTTTATCTATATATCTACCGATATATCCTTGGATAGCGTATCCTCCTGCCTTATCGTATGGTTCACTCGTTAGAGAATAGTTCACAATCTCATCATAAGGTATCTTAGTAAAGTGTACTAAACACCTTGAAGAAAAAGATTCACAATAATCTTTCGCTAACATAGTAAAACCAGTGATTACCTCATGAGTATCATCTGATAATTCATTTATCATATTAATACACTCTTTTCTGTTTTGAGGTTTTCCTATAACTTTTCCATTATGAAATACAAGAGTATCAAAGCCAAGCACAAGGCTGTCTTCGTTTGAATCAAACACTGCCTTGGCCTTCATATATGATAATTTCTTAACTAATTCTTCGTTCGAAGAAAAGGAGTCCACAAATTCACTAATGTCAGCTACTTGAATTTTATAGTCTTCAAATAGTTCACTCATTATCTCTATTCTTCTTTTTGATGATGATGCTAAAACTATATCCATAATAATTACCTTAATTATTATAACTCAAAAAGATGCTTATATGTGAATTAAGATTATTTTATATGATAAAATATAGTTGCGATGAAGAAATTAGAAGAAACTATTATAAAAGATATTCTAAATCCTAAGGAAACATATGTTGTAGCGGTATCAACCGGAATAGATTCCATGTCTTTACTAAACTACCTTTATACTAATGGATATAAGGTTATTGTAGCGCATGTAAATCACAAAAAGAGAGTTGAATCAGATACAGAATACAAATTCTTAGAAGAGTATTGCCTAAATAAAAATATCCCGTTTGAGGGATATGAGTTACATAATCATTATACAAACAACTTCCAAGCTAACGCAAGGAATGAAAGATATATGTTTTTTAGTAATGTGTTAAATAAATACCATACTAATAATCTAGTCCTCGCTCATCAACTTGATGATTTAGCAGAAACAATTATTATGAGGCTTATTAGGGGCACAAGTATTAAAGGTTATAAGGGTATGATTCCTAAAGAGTCCTATCCTAATTATACCGTTTTAAGACCTCTTCTTTATACGCCAAGGGATGTAATAGAACGTTATCAAAAAGATAATAATATTCAATATTTTAGCGACTCTTCTAATGATACCGACGAATATACAAGAAATTATGTAAGGCACCATATTCTTCCTCTTTTCAAAGAGTTGAATTCAAATGTGCTTGAGTCTCTTCTTAATTTTTCAAAGGATATTGATAGCGCATTTGAAATTGTTGATGAAATATCTAAAGATATGTTTAAGTTTATTCATAACGATGAAAATGGTATTTATATAGAAAGAGATGTATTTAATAAGTGTCCCAAAATAGTAAAAGAGAGAATTTTGATGTTGATGTTTGATTCGCTCACAAATAATTCTAAAGAATTAAGCAGAGAAAGAATAGATGCGATTATCAGCCAAGCAGAGAAAGGCAAAGAATCTAAAACTATTGAGCTATTAAATAAATACATTTCAATAGTTGAATATAATAAAATTAGGATAATTGAGAAGAAAATTACTCAAAGAGTAAATATAATAGTAGATACTTTTGGAGAATATGATTTAGGCAATAATAAAGTCGCTATTTTCTCACAAAACTATAACAATCTACCTCAAAAAAATTCATATTGTTTATGTTATAATGAGGAAAAATCTATTTTTCCTATTATAATTAGAAACAGGAAAGATGGAGATAAAATAACCGTTAACTCAATCACAAAGAGTGTATCACGTGTATTAATCGATAATAAAATACCAAAAATGGAAAGGAACAATATTCTTGTGGTTGAAAACGTTAGTGGGATATTCTTTATCCCGGAAATATTAAGAAAAGAAACTGACTATTCTCTTCCGAATAAACTATATATTACGATTGAAGAGAAAAAAGAGGAGGTATGAGATGCAAGAAAACACTCCACAAAAAGATAACACTAGAAAATTTGGGTTTGCAAATGTTGCGGTTATTTTAACTGCAATACTTTTCGTTGTTATAACTATATTTGCTTTAAGAGGATGCAATGCAACAGCAACTGAGATAAGTATAAGTGAAGCTGTTGATGTATTTTTTGATACAACCGATACAAAATATGTAAATAGTGCTGAAATTAATGTTACACCAGCTAATGATTCATCAGAAAACGGAAGTTACTTAGTTAAAATTACTTTAAAAAGTGACAACAAAGCATTTTATTTCTATGCATCACCAGAACAATACAACACAATAATTGATGCTGCTATTGAGATGGGATATAAAGTAACTTATAAACCAGGATCTACAATAAGTGTTTGGACTATTGTTTATTATGGAATTATGATTCTTGGTATTGGTTTTATAGTATTCCTTTTATTTAGAACCATGTCCAGAACAAGTGGCGCTAATGATGCAACATTCGATTTTGTTAAATCAAGAGCACAACTCAATAGGCGTACAACCGCAACATTTAAAGATGTTGCTGGTCTAGATGAGGAAAAAGAAGAATTAAAGGAAATAGTAGATTTCTTAAAGAATCCTAAGAAATATCAAGATATGGGCGCAAGAGTGCCAAAAGGTGTATTACTTTATGGCATGCCTGGTACAGGTAAAACTCTTCTCGCAAGAGCGGTAGCTGGAGAGGCTGGAGTGCCTTTCTACTATACTACTGGTTCTGATCTTGTTGAAATGTTTGTTGGTGTAGGTGCAAGCCGTGTAAGAGATATGTTTAAGACCGCTAAAAAGACAGCACCATCAATTCTATTTATGGATGAAATAGATGCTGTTGGTAGACAAAGAGGTACTGGACTTGGTGGTGGAAATGATGAAAGAGAACAAACTCTAAATCAATTGCTTGTAGAAATGGATGGTTTTACTCCTGATACAAACGTAATAGTAATCGCCGCAACAAATAGATCAGATGTTCTTGATCCTGCACTTCTTCGTCCTGGAAGATTCGATAGGCAAATTAATGTATCTGTTCCTGATATCGTTGGTAGAACATCTATTCTTAAAGTACACGCAAGAAATAAAAAAATTGCGAGCGATGTAGATTTCGATAGAATCGCAAGAGAGACTCCAGGCTTTACTGGTGCCGACCTTGAAAATGTAATGAACGAAGCTGCGCTTCTTGCCGCAAGAGAGGGCGCAAAAGAAATTAACCAAAGATTAATTGGCGAAGCTATTGATAGAGTAATCATGGGCCCTGCTAAAAAGAGTAGAGTTATTTCTAAGAAAGAAAAAGAGATTGTCGCATACCATGAAGCTGGTCATTGTGTAATTGGAACCTTACTCGGAAGTGCAAGAGAAGTTCAAAAAGTTACTATTATCCCAAGAGGAAACGCTGGTGGATATAATCTAATGGGTCCTAAAGAGGAAGAGTTATATCTTAGAACTAAGGGTCAATTATATGAAGAAATCACTGGTCTTCTAGGTGGAAGGTCTGCGGAGGAATTAATCTATGGTGAAGTTACTACTGGTGCATCTGATGATATGGTTAAAGCCACAAGCATCGCAAGAGCTATGGTCACTAAATATGGTATGAGTTCTTTAGGTCCAATAGCTTATGAACAATCTGATGGATACGTATTCCTTGGAAGAGACTATGCATCAAACAAAAATTTCTCTGATAGTGTTGCACACGATATCGATGATGCGGTAAAACAAATTATTGATGAATGTCATACTAAAGCTATGGAAATCTTAAAAGAAAACATAGATAAACTTCAGGCAATAGCCCACTATCTTTTAATTGTTGAAACAATCACTAAACCTGACATTACTGAAATTATGGAAACTGGTCATTTAAAGAGAGTAGATGATAAAGATAATAATTTAGAAGAATTAGGTACTGTAGTTGAAAGCACAGAAACTAGTGAAATCCCTATAGGAGGAAACACAGAACTTCAAACCGATTCAACCAGCAAAGAAGATAAAAATGAGGCTTGATAAATATTTAAAAGTATCTCAATTAATTAGAAGGAGAACTGTCGCAAAAGATGTTGCGGAAAGCCACCATATTGAAGTGAATGGTAAAACCGCAAAACCATCTAAAGAATTAAAAGAGGGAGATATAATTACCATAAAGTATGCATCTAGGTCACTAAGTGTTAAGGTGCTATCTTTAGATAAAAATACCTCTAAAAAAGATTCTCCATCTATGTATGAGGTTATAGAATAGTAAAAGGCGAGAAATCGCCTTTTACTATCATATTATGCGTTGTAAGAAACTTTAATATCTCCTACTTCAGTTTCTGTTTTTATTCTTATATTTCCACCAGTTGTGCTACCCTTCACGTCACCAATTTTAGAAGATAAATCTGTGGTGTATAAATCCTTAGATCCTTTAAGTGATAACACAACATCTCCTGTGGCATTCTTTAATTCTGCATAAGTACTAATTTCAAGTTTACTTATGCTGATGTTGCCAAGTGAATTAGTTGCTTCTATAGATTCTGATTTAACGGAATCGCCTATAATATTTCCACTACTATTTTCAAGGGTTAAGTTAGTACTAACACTTATGCTTGATAGTGTGATATTACCTGTGGAGTTTTTAACGTTTAATGCCTCACCACTAACTCCATTAAGGTTTATGTTTCCTGTGCTGTTTTTAATAGATGTGTCTTCTGCGTTAACGTTTGATAAATTAATATTTCCAACATGTGAAGTTAAATTCATTTTTTTACTATTAAAACCTGAAAGTGTCATATTTCCAACGCTAGTCTTAACTGTGACATCCCCCGAAAAGTTTTCAGGAACTAGTATCAAAGTAGAATAATCATTACTAAAATCATAACTCATTTTTTTATTTGGTTGTATTCTCTCTGCTTTATATGTTTTAGTTACATTAGAATAGTTGTTTGATAAATAATATGTATCTTCTTTTTCGTAATAGGTAATTTTAATGTTTTGAATAGATTTATCTTGTCTTATTTCCACATTCATTACTGCTTCTTCTATTACAATGTTTTCACATGTGCTATCTACATCATAAATTTTTTCTTCTAAATCAATTTTTAAACCACACGACACAAGATATAAAACAAGTACTAAGGTTGTGATAAAATATACTATTTTCTTCATAAACACCTACCAGCCATATGACAATCATGTTTTTTTAACAAGATGTCACTCAATAATTACTTAGATAATTTTATAATATTGTGATATTATTTTCAATTATTTGGGTGTAGTAGTGTTTGAAAATAATATAACTATAAGTTATAATTATACAAGTTATGGAGGTCTCTTATGGAACAACTCACTGATCAAGAGAAGGCAAGACGTGTTAAGTTAGAAAAATTAGTAGAACTTGGAATTGACCCATATGGTCATAGGTATGATACAAAAGATTCTGCGAAAGATATAAAAACTAAATACGCAGGTAAATCTAAAGAGGAACTTGAAGCGGAAAACAACGAAACAAAAATAGCAGGTCGTATTGTTTTACTTAGAAAAATGGGTAAAGCTAGTTTCTTTACACTTAAAGATAGAACTGGACTTATACAAGTATATATAAGTAGAGATAATGTAGGTGAAGATAACTATACTCTCTTTAAATCAACATCTGATACAGGTGATATAGTAGGCGTATCAGGCACAATCTTTTTAACTGATACTGGTGAGATTACCGTTAGATGTTTAGAATATACTCATTTGTCTAAATCCATTAAGCCTCTTCCTGAAAAATTCCATGGTTTAACCGATGAAGAAGAAAGACGTAGAAAAAGATATCTTGATTTAATCACCAACGATGAAAGCATGGAAGTTGCAATTTTAAGACCAAGAATTGTTAGATCTATGCAAAATTATTTTGATTCACTCGGATTTATTGAGGTTGAAACACCGGTTCTACAGATGCAACGTGGTGGTGCTACCGCAAGACCGTTTGTGACATATCACAACGCTCTTCAATCTAATTTATTCTTAAGAATTGCCACAGAAATTCCATTAAAAAAGCTGCTTGTTGGTGGGCTTGAAAGAGTATATGAAATAGGACGTATCTTTAGAAATGAAGGCGTAGATTCTACTCATAACCCAGAATTCACAAGCGTTGAGTTATACCAAGCTTACGGCGACCTGTCAAGCATGATGGATATTACTGAGGGTGTTATTAAGTATATTTCTAATAATGTATTTAATAAATCTATATTTATATGTGATGGACACGAAATTGATTTATCTAAACCATTTAAGAAAGTTTATATGGTTGATTTAATTAAAGAAAAGTGCGGTATCGATTTTAAATCAAACAATTATTCGTTAGATGAGGCTATAGCTCTAGCTAAAGAACACGACATTAAGGTTGAAAAACATTTTACTGTAGGTCACATAATCAATGAATTCTTTGAAAAGTATTGTGAAGAAGACCTAATTGAACCAACATTCCTTCTTGGTCATCCAATCGAAATATCTCCTCTTACTAAGGAAGATCCAAACGATAAGAGATTTGTTCAAAGATTTGAATTATATATCGCAGGAACCGAGTATGCTAATGCGTATACAGAATTAAATAATCCTTTTGAGCAAAGAAAGAGATTTGAAGAGGAATTAAGAGAAAGAGAAGCTGGAAATGATGAGGCTGGAGATATTGATGAAACATTCCTTGAAGCACTGGAATATGCAATGCCTCCTGCAGGTGGCGTAGGTATCGGTGTAGACAGACTCGTGATGTTCTTCACTGAAAAATCTTCAATAAGAGATGTTCTCTTATTCCCTCATATGAAAACTAAATAGAAAAAAGTGCCGACGGCACTTTTTTCTTATAACAAGCTAATACCTAATGCATCTAGTATATCTGCGAACCTATCTGTGGTTGCGTATAACGCATCAGTATCTGATAACTCATCTAGAGTTTTTTCTATGCTTTCTATCTTGTCTTCAGGAATAGATACTTTTTTAGCGGTTAAATCATATAGATAATCTGATATATCAAAGTTTAGTTCTGAGTCATTAACTCTTGTGAGTAGATAGATGTTTTCGTCAAATTCTATTAATTCTTCTATATCACCATCAAACACATCATTAAGCAAACTCTTGATAACATTAATTGAATCATATAAATAGGTATATCCAATCCTAAATAATTCTTCTGATTCTTCCTGAGTTAAATCTTCAATTTCAAAGTTGTTTTGTTTGATATATTCAAGCACCATAAGTACAGGTACAAATAAATCAAACGTCATAGTTTCATGTTCTCTTAACTCAGAAAGAAGTGATTGAGATTCTTTAATAAAGCAATTATAGTCGTGATCTAGGTTCATAAAAATTAGTCGTAGTAGTCGTCGTATTTATCGAGCTCTTCTTCGTAATCTTCAATATCAGACGTGTCTTCGTCATCTTCTAAATCGAAGTCACTATACTCTTCATCATCGAGGTCAGAAGATTGATCATCATAATCTTCTTCTTCATCATCATATCTTTCTTCTTCAACATACATTTGATTTTCGTATGCTGAGTTGTCGCTTTCGTATTGTTGATCTTCTTCTTCAGCTTCAGCTGCAGACTCGATATCGTCTTCAAAAAATTCTTCTTCCTCAACAGCTCTTCTAGCTTTTTCTCTTCTTTCTTTTTCTCTTAAAAGTCTTGCCTTTCTTTCTTCAGAAGTTTCTTCCTCTCCTTCTGAAACATGTTCTTTATAGAGTTCAGCAAAAGTCTTAGAATCAAGTTTTTTATTTTGTTTTAGCGACCATATATCATTACCACAATAAACAAAGTTTCCTGATGCAGTGATGTCTGTGTAGAAACTTGCTTTAACTTCGCTCATTTCTTCATCAGTCATACCTTTTATCTCTGCTACCTTCTTGCAAAGGTCATCAAAAGTTAAATCTACATCTCTCATTACTTCTACTGCAGTTTCTTCTAAGGATAAATTTTTATAATTTTCCATAATAATCCTCCGGGTTGCATTATTTATTTTACATTAAATCAACAAATAATTAGTAATTATTTTTTAAAAATCACAATTGTTTGGAGTTCTTGGGTAACTTTCTACATCCCTAATGTTGTCAACGCCAGTTAAAAACATTATGAGTCTTTCAAATCCAAGACCGAACCCCGAATGAACACAACCACCATAGCGTCTTGTGTCAACATACCAATCAAGAGTTTCTTTTTTCATATGTAATTCGTTCATTCTATTAAGTAGAACATCTAATCTTTCTTCTCTTTGAGATCCGCCAACAAGTTCTCCAGATTCAGGAACAAGCAAATCTGATGCGGCCACGGTTTCGCCGTCGTCGTTTAATCTCATGTAGAAGGCTTTAATGTCTTTTGGCCAGTTATAGACAAATACTGGTCCATTAAAGTGGCTAGTTAAATATTTTTCGTGTTCGGTTGCAAGATCTTCGCCATACTTTGGTGTATTTTCAAATTTAACACCTGAGTTTTTAAGTAAATCGATTGCATCATGGTGAGTAATTCTAACGAACGACTTGCTGTTTAGTACTGCGTTTAGCCTGTCAATTAATCCTTTTTCCACAAAAGAATCAAAGAACGCCATCTCGTTTGGACAATTCTTCAAAACATATCCAATGATATATTTAACCAATTCTTCAACCATGTTCATTTCATCGTTTAAATCAGCAAAAGCCATCTCTGGTTCTATCATCCAAAATTCACTGGCGTGTTTTTGGGTGTTAGAGTTTTCGGCTCTAAATGCAGGACCAAATGTGTATACGTTTCTAAATGCCATCGCATATGGTTCAACGTGTAGTTGACCGGTTACTGTTAAAAAGACGTTTTTACCAAAGAAATCGGTTTGCGGATTTTTAGAAGCTGTTGTGACAGAGAACAATTGTCCAGCGCCTTCGCCATCGTTTGAGGTGATGATTGGCGTATGAACATAGGTAAAGCCTTTCTCATGAAAGAAAGTATGTATCGCAAATGCGGCTTCGCTTCTAATTCTAAACACCGCATTAAAAAGATTAGTCCTAACTCTTAGGTGTGGGAGCTCTCTTAAAAACTCTCTTGTGTGTCTTTTTGGTTGAATTGGATAATCCTCACCTGAGTCGCCAAGTAGAACCACCTCTTCAGCATGTATCTCAAACGGTTGTTTAGCATCTGGAGTTAACACAAATTTTCCTTTTACACAGATTGATGCACCACATCTAATGTGTTGGATTTCTGTGAAATTAGCCAAATTACAGTCATATACAACTTGAACAGTTTTAAACGTAGTACCATCAGATAAGTCGATGAAACCAAACTCTTTTTGTGCTCTATTATTTCTAAGCCATCCTGATAAAACTACATCTTTATCAGCATAACTTTTACAATCTTTAAATAAATCTTTTAATAATTCCATAAAAACTCCTATTCGAATAGAGGACTCATCGCAGCATCATCTAACACCTTAATAATTGCTTGTGCGATGAGTGGAGCTACAGTTACTATATCTAATGTATCAAATTTAGTTTTTTCTTGAATTTGAATAGAGTTAGTAACCACAACTTTTTTAATTAAAGCTGGATTAGATAGTTTCTTTCTTGCACCACCGGATAAAAGTCCGTGTGTTGCAAGGATATAAATATCTTTAGCGCCTGCTTTTTTAAGTGCTTTAGCACCGTTATATATGGTTCCACCTGTATCAATTAAGTCATCTACAATAACACAGTTTTTGTTTTTAACTTTACCAATGATATTAACAACTTCTGATACATTAGGTTTAGGCCTTCTTTTGTCGATAATTGCGATTGATGCATCGAAATATTCGGCCAATTTTCTAGCTCTATTTGCGCCACCGTGGTCAGGAGATACAACAACAAAATTAGAGATATTTTGCTCTTTTAAGTAAGAAGCAAAAAGCGGCATGGCAGTTAAATTATCAATAGGAATATTGAAGAATCCTTGAATTTGTGAAGCGTGGAGATCTAAACAAATTAATCTTGTCGCACCCGCAACAGTAAGTAAATCAGCAACAAGTTTTGCAGATATAGGTTGTCTTGCTTGTGCTTTTCTATCTTGTCTTGAATAACCATAATAAGGGAGAATAATATTTATTTCTCTCGCAGAAGCTCTCTTTAATGCATCAATAAAAATTAACAACTCCATTAAGTTATCGTTTACTGGTGCAGAAGTAGATTGGATAACAAATACTTTGTGTCCTCTAACTGTTTCAGATATGTTTACGCTAGTTTCGCCGTCAGCAAACTTGGTAACCTGACATTCTGAAAGAGGAATACCCATTTGGTTAGATATTTCTTCTGCTAGTTTTTTATTTGAATTAAGTGTAAATAATTTTATTTTCTCGTTATGAAATACTGCCATAACACCCTCCTAAACACACCATCTTATTTTAGCACATAAACACGTTTGTGTTTATTAATTATGAGCGTGTTTTTTAGGTTTAAACTCACCTTTTCTTGAAATTTTGATGATTGTTGCGCCAGAACCGGTCACAAACAAACCTTCTTCACCATATAAATCAGCCAAAAAATCATACTGCGCTTTTACTTCAGGATAAAGATCAAATACTAGCTTGGTTAAACTGTTGTGGAGACCTTTAACAAACTCATCATAATTTCTGCTGATTAGGTGTTTTTTTGCCTCTTCCAAAGAATAGGTTTCGTATTTTTGTAGTTTGTTAAAAACATCACCTGTAGATATGTTTGCTTTTGGGGTAAACACAGATATTTCAAAATCAGATATATCAACATCTATTGGTTCAATTATCTCACCTCTTCCTGTACAGATAGCGGGGTTTGTGTATAGACAAAACGGTGTATCAGAACCGAACCTTTTCGAAATTTCATACATTTTATCTTCATCTAAACCTAAAGACCATAGGTCATTTAGCGCTCTTATGGTGCATGCTGCATCACTTGATCCACCACCTAAACCTCCACCAAGAGGAATGTTTTTTTGAATATAGATGCTTACACCTTTGTCAACTTTGTATGTTTTCTTCAAAAATGTAGCCACTTTGTATGAGAGGTTGTTTTTTGCGTTTAATAGAGGTGTTGATGTGTTTATTTTAATTTCACCATCAGTTAGCTCAAAATCAAGCTCGTCAGCAAGGCCTATAGAAATGTTAATCATTTCTAGGTTGTGGTATCCGTCTTCTCTTTTGTTTTTTACGTTAAGAAATAAATTCACTTTTGCGTATGCATATCTTTTCATTCGTTACCCCTCTATTATGTTGAGTCTCAACAAATCATCCATGCTGATAACTTCTTCTGTGTCTAATAATATAGTTTTATTGATTAAATCGATTTTATGAATTTTACCTAAAGTGGTGTAAGTGTACCCATCAAAATAATATGTGATTGAAACTATCTTGTTCTCTGCGAGTGCTATTTTTAAGTTTTTGTCTATTTCCTCTTCTTCATCGCTAGATATTTGGCTAATTTCTTTTTTTCCGATATTAAAAATATAATCTTCCAGAGTGTTTTGTCTACCATCTAACGACTCAAAAGGAGTCCATTTTAATATACCTCTATCTTTATAATTACCCATTGTGGCCTCCAATCTGTTTGTTTCTAGATTTGGCAGTTGAATGCTCCAACTCGGTCGAGGCACGTCTAACAGAATTTTTGCCATACTTTCTTTTGATTTTATCTAATGTATTAGATAACATCTCTTCTTTAACTTTTTTCTCGTTGTCCTCAAATAGAGATAGTTGTATCCCGTCGTTTTCGGTTAATCCGCTCACCGCAACATTTACTCTTCTTATAGGTTCATCATGGTAGTTTTTATTAAAAATAGCCATACACTCTTTTGCGATGTCACTCCCTAAATTAATAGGTTCGTTTAGCTTTTTTTGTCTAGAAAAACTAGTATATCCACTATCGTGATTATATCCTATAGCTAGGTGTACAACAGTAATCTTTTTGTTTGTGGCACGGAGCCTCGCAGATAAAACATCTGACATCTCAAGTATTATTTGTGGAATAGTGTCTCTATAGTAATCTTGAAACAAAACTTGTCCAACACTAAAACTTCTAGATACAGGTTTATATTTCTTTTTATCCTGTATTAGTGATTGATCTATACCGTTTGTGTGATACCATAATTCCTCGCCTAAAACACCAAATTCCGCTTTGAGTCTGTCTGGTGTCGATTTTGCAATATCACCAACTTTTCTAAACCCCATGTCGTTTAATCTTTTTTCATGTTTTCTTCCTATGCCCCACATTTTAGATAGTGGTGTTATGTTCCATAATTTAGTCTCGACGTCATTATATGTCCACTCTGCAATTTGGGATTTGTTCTTTTTGGCTTCAATGTCCATAGCAAGTTTTGCAAGAAGCATGTTTGGTCCGATTCCTGCAGTAGCATATATATGAGTCTCATCATAAACATTTTTAACAATCATTTTGGCTATATCTACCATACTTTTATTTGAATACATTTTTCTATAGTTTGTAAAATCAAGGAAACACTCATCAACAGAGTAAATATGGATATCATCTTTTGACACATATTTAAGATATACACTCACTATTTTTGCACTCATCTCAAGGTATCTACGCATTCTTGGCTTTCTAAAGATGTAGTCTTCACCTCTTGGTAGCTCAAAAACCCTTAGTCTCCCTGGCAACCCTTTTTCTCTAAGGTACGGCGCCAAAGCTAAACAAATCGTTCCTGTACCTCTTTCTATATCAGCAACAACAAGAGGCGTTTTAAAAGGATCAAGATTTAAATCGGCACATTCTACAGACGCAAAGAAGCTTTTTAAATCTATGCAAATAATATTTCTATGTATTCTGTATTCTTCTAAAGATTCGTAAATTGTTGTCATTGTATATCGTGTTTTTGTTATGTATAACCAAATTGTTTATTATTTACTTTTTATTGGCTAAAACTAGCGCTTATTATTGGTTGAATATAATTAAAATAATAAAAATTATATTCTGGGTTTTTGTCTTTTTTAACTTTCTTATAGTGTCAATATATAAAAAGTGCTCTAGGCACTTTTTATATTAATCACCTTTCTTAGGAAGTATGAGCTCAATCAATCCTGGATCAGAATCTCCTTCCAGTATAAACGGCTTAACTTCTCCTGGCAAGTTAACACTTACATACTCGCTTTGGAATACTCTTAAAGCCTCTAAAAATAGTGTTGCAGAGAAAGATATTTGCATTGTATATGGTATAACAGCTTCTGTTAGGTTAATAACATCTTTTATGGTTCCGAGTTCTGGAGAATTACTACTTAACATAACTGTCCCATTTTCGCTAACTCTTAATTTGACAGTTGTTGACGTGTTTGCGTTGCTTGTCATAGTGGACACTCTATCTATCGATTCTAAAAGATCTAGTTTGTTAAATTTAAGAATTGTAGGGAACGCAGAAGGGATTAATCTATTGGTATCAGGATAATTTCCTTCAAGTAACCTTGTTTGGAATACTATATTATCAAACTTAAACAGCACTCTTCCTCTTCCAAGGAACATAGATACTTCACCTGCATCATCGGTTATTACTCTTGATAACTCGTTTAAACTCTTTGCAGGAATGATTATATTGATTTCTGGGTGTTTTTCTTTTAGATCGCATACTCTTTTAGATATCCTGTATGAATCCGTTGATACAGCCGATAATTTGTCATCATAAAACTTAAAATTAACACCAGTTAAAATAGGTTTGTTTGCAGCACCTTCTGATGCAGCAAATGTCGTTTGCTTGATAACTTCTTTTAATAAAGCTGATGACATAACCACCGGTTCATCTACTTCTTCAAAATTAGGTTGTGGATAGTCTTGAACATCCAACAAATTAATTGTTATATCTGAAGAGCCAGAAATCACTCTTAGAATATTGTCTTGTTCTAACTCTAAATCTACTTGATCACCGTTTAATTTCTTCACAAAATCAAAAAAGATTTTTCCAGGAATTAAACACTCTCCATCGTCTTCAATTTTATAGTCATCATTTTCGATAACATATTTAATTGATTGTTCCATGTTGGATGTGATAAGAGTTATTTTATCATCTCCTATTTTTACAAATACACCTGATAACGCAGGTATACTACTTTTAGCATTAACTATCTTTTCAACTACACCTAAACTATTTAATAATAAATTTCTGTTAATTAAGAGTTTCATGCGTATATTCTCCTTCTTTATTTATATATTATTATAATTATTAATCTTTGTGGAATTGTGGAATTCTACATACACTTAAGCAAAATATGCCTATTTATAGCCAATATTTTTAAATTGCATTAGGATCTTTTCCGAGTTTTCTTAGAATGTTTTCCACATTCTTTTTGATAGATTCATCATTCTTGATTCCGTTTTCTATTATTTGGTAACCATAAGAAACGGTTGAGTGATCTTTACCATTAAAGATATCACCTATCCTTTGCCAAGTGAGGTTGTATGTGCCTCTCATGATATACCAACAAATTTGTCTTGCGAGCACTATTTCTTTCTTTTTAGAACTAGATAACAAATTATCTACACTCAGTTTGAAATATGCAGCTACTACACTTAAAATCTTTCTAATATCTTGAGACGGAACCACCGCATCTTCTATTGCGCTCATTGAGCTAACTACATTTTTAAGAGCATCTTTCGCACTTTCTAGTGTTATTCCAGTCTCGAACGCGTCACAATAGAACAACACTCTGGTTAGTGCACCCTCAAGTTCTCTAATGTTGCTTGTGCACACGTCAGCAATATAATTTATTACATCCTCTGATACTATAGACGGATCAGCTAGTTCTTGATTAATTTTTGATTTTAAAATTTCTATTCTGTGTGCCTTGCTAGGTTTGTTAATGTCTAAAGACATTCCCCACTCAAATCTAGAAGTTAGACGTTGCATTATGTTTTGTAAATTTGACGCCTTTTTATCAGATGTGATAACTATTAGTTTCTTTTCCACATATAATCTTTCAAATATTTTGAAAAACTCCAACTGACACATTTGCTTGCTTTCCAAGAATTGAATATCATCCATCAGTAACACATCTACATTTTTGAATTTTTTAGAGAATTTGGTGAATTCGTTGTCTCTAGATGAGTTTACAAAATCTTCTACAAAATCCTGAGTTCTAACATAAACTACGTTTTTGTTGTCTTTGTATTCAAGAATACTGTTGCCAATTGCTTGCATAAGGTGAGTTTTGCCCAAACCAACATCACCAAAAATATACACAGGATTCGCGATTTCTGATAGCTGTTCTGCGACTAGCATAGCCACTCTATGTGCAAGCCTATTAGAATCACCAACAACAAACGTAGAAAAAGTGAGGTTTGGGTTTAATCCGCTGGGTGTCTGCTTTTCAAAATCATAGTGTTTTGGCTGATTTTGTTTTATATCATTTTCTTTATCTTGTTTCGTGATAAGAATGAATTTATACCTGTTTTCGGGTGAAAACTGAGACAAATAATAGTTCATTTTATCTAAATATCCGTCGTTTATGCGTTTTTTATAAAAAGCATTCTCTACAACCAAATATACGGAGTTGTTGCTAACTTTATAAATCTCGTTCATGCGAGCAAAATAGTTCTCGTAAACATCTGGATTAACTTCACTCTTTAGTTGTGTTTTTATTTCGTCCCAAATTTGTAATATATTCTCGTTCATTTTACTTTTAAACCCGTCTCTATTTCAATAATACCATGATAAATATTTTAATTTTTAATTAGTTTTCCACAAAATATGTGGATAACTCGGCTCAAAAAACACACAATAACTGTAAAATGTGGAAAAATATTTGGCTAGATTTAGGCATGTAAGCGTTTTATTCGCTTTTCCACAGTGATAAAAACACCGTTTCTTTTATATAAGTATATACATTATATATTTTTAATAATCTTAAAATAGGTACAACGCAGTCAAAAACAACAAATATAAACTTGACATCAATACCCCCATAATTTATAATTTATAAAGCGTGGTTTTAGGAGGGCGAAAGTATGAGTCAAACATATCAACCAAGTAAGAAAAAGAGAGTAGCTAGACACGGATTCCGTGCTAGAATGGCAACAAAAGGCGGCAGAAAAGTTTTATCTGCTAGAAGAGCTAAAGGCCGTAAATCTCTCACTGTATAATTTTTAACACTACTAAAAAACGAATTAATGTTATTGTACTTGAAACACCTGAAGATAACTGATTCTATTTTTAGGTGTTTTTTTGTTTTATAAATGAAAAAAGAAAACATTATTAAAAACAACAAAGAAATACAAGATATATTAAATACAAAAAATGCAACCGTTGGTTCTAATTTTATAATATATAAAAAGGAAAACCACGATAGTAGAACCAGGTTTGCTATAAGTGTCTCTAAAAAGTTTGGTAACGCTGTAAAAAGAAACCAAATAAAAAGAAGGGTTAGAGCTATCATAGATCAAAATAATTATAAGAAATACGATGTGTTTATTATAATCAGACCCAAAGCAAAAAATCTCAATTTTGACGAAATTAGCAAAGAATTAAATGCGTTAATTTTAGAGGCAAAAATACTGGAGGATTAATGAAAAATAATAGATTAATATTGGTGTTTCTAAGTGTGGTTATGATGCTTGCGTTAGTGCTTGTTGGGTGTGGTGGATCCTCAAGACAACAAACCGATGCAACTAACACATATAGACTACCTCTAGGCGATAGTGGATACATCAACGAAATAGATTTTCCTTTCAATAATTGCTATGCATATTCAAAAAACGCGAATGGTGTATACGATAAATGGGTAAACTATAAATATTTAACCACCGGAGAAACATATACAATCAATGTTGAATTCGGTAAAACTGCAGAAGAAACAAACAACAAATCTGTCAAATTTTATGTAGGAACATATGATGAAAACAACAATTTAGTTGTTGTGGCCGAATCTGGTTACATTAATTTGTCATCAAACGAGTTTGTTCAAACATCATTTAGTTTTGTTGCTCCATCAGACACCAAAACTGTGTTGAAACTTTCTTTTGGTACCAGTGTAGATGAAGCGTATTTTGTAGAACAAAATCCTGATGCAAAAAGAAGCGATGTAAGAAAATATAAGAACTCATATCGAGGTGCTGAATTTGTTATAAGATCTATAGATTTAATTGATAAAGATAGCAACACCAATAGCCTTTTATACGAAACTGTAGTTAAAGAAACCGAAAAAGGATCAGGAATTTATGTTTCTGCAAACCTATATGTTGGAAAACAAGATTCTGATTTATATTACTACAACACAGGTACTGTAAATTGGAACGATTCTACTAAATCACTTACTTTAAAACTAAACTTTAAAAAAGGTGCATGGCAGTGGATAGTAGCACAACTTGGCGCTTTATTGAGTGTTTTAACTAAATGGTTGGGTGGCGCGTATTGGGCTGCGCTAGTGTTGTTTACTGTAGCCGTAAGAACTGCAGCTTGGCCTATTTATGCTAAATCAACATCTATGAGCACTAAGATGGCTGCTCTTCAACCAGAGATTCAAAAAATAAACGCTAAGTACGCAGGAAAAACCGATCAAAACTCTAAGATGAAGCAGCAGATGGAGACAAAACAGCTAATGAAGAAAAATCACGTAAGCACATTAGGTTGTCTCTTACCGTTCCTTCAAATGCCAATATTTATTGCGGTATATCAGGTTGCACAAAGATTCCCTCTAACACCTCTTTATACAGTTGGTGTAAATTTTAAATTTTTATGGACAGATTTCGGCGCAACATATGGTGTTGTTACAGGAGATTGGATTTTGGCGCTTATAGTTGGTATCACAATGATTGGTTCTCAAGAAATCAACACACTTATGTCAAAAAGCATTCAAGCTAAAAAGAGAAATTTCTACACCCAAAAAGACCAACAATCTAATAATCAAATGCGTATTATGATGATATTTATGACTGTTATGATGGTTGTGTTTGCGTGGAGAAGTGCCGGTCTTGCGTTCTATTGGATAGTAGGTAACTTATATCAAATAATGCAAACGTTTGTGACCAAACTTCAGGAGTCAAAACGTGCTGATAAAGAAGCGCACGAAAAAGGTAGACCAATAGGGAGATAACTATGAATAACATTACTGTAAAATCAACCAACTTAGAAGAAGCATATAGAAAATGTGAAGAAGGCTTAAGAGCCACTAAATCACAACTACAATTTGACGTTTTTGAAGAAGAAGTAAAAGGTAAAACAATTTACTGCGTTACCGCAACCCTTTTAAATGATTACCCTATGAAAGGCTTAGAATATTTAAAAACTGTTCTTGAAACATTAGGCATTAATGCTATGGTCGAAATGAGAAGACGTCATGGAACTGAAATTAGATACGTTATCACATCTGACGAAAACCCAATTTTAATTGGTAAAGGCGGAAAAACTTTAGAATCAATCGAAACATTGGTTAAAATGGTCGCAAACCCTAATCAAGATGATAGATATACTATCTCTGTAGATTGTGGTGGTTATAAACAACAACGCATTAAACAGCTAGAAATCCTAGCTACCAAAACAGCTAAGGATGTTGCTGAATCTAAAGTATCAGTATCACTTGATCCAATGAATTCTTACGAAAGAAGAGTTGTTCACGAAAAACTTTCAAATTGGAAGGATGTTTATACTGAATCTGAGGGTTCAGGAAAAGAAAGACATATTGTTATAAAACCAAGATAATTATGAAATTAGTTGTAGGACTTGGAAATCCAGGAAAAGAGTATGCGAACACTCGTCATAATATAGGTTATATGGTTCTAGATTCATACGCAAAATCCAAAAACTACTCTTTTAAGAAAAGAGTTTTGCTTGAGGGTGAATTATATGTATCTAGAGATTTTGTGTTGCTAAAACCCACAACCTATATGAATTTATCTGGTAATTCTGTCCAAAAAGTGGCCCACTATTATCACATAGACACAAAAGATACGTTGGTAATTTCAGATGATTTTAATATACCTTTTACTACTTTAAGAATCAGAGAAAAAGGCCAAGCTGGTGGCCACAACGGTCTAAAATCTATCATATCTTCTTTAAAATCAGAAGAGTTTCCGAGACTAAGAGTAGGCCTTGGAGAGCCAAAAGGCGATACAATAGGATATGTTCTTGGTCCGATTTCCAAAACTGATCAGGAAAAATTAGATAAACTGTTTGAAAAAACTAATCAACTAATTGATTTGTTTATTAAAGGAGAATCTATTTACTCTCTTCAAAATAAATTCAACACAAATGAACCCATATCTTAACTATGTTTTGAATTTACCTATCTTCGAGAAGATAAATTCACAAGTTAAAACAAATAATCACACAGAAATAAGCGAGACAGATAGATATTTAGCCTCGCTTATTTCTCTATCTTTGTTAAATAAACAAAATAAAAATATAGTTTTGGTGGCACCATCCATATTTCAAGCTCAAAAGGTATATGATGACTTGTCATCTATAACTAATAATGTAGTTTTTTACCCAAAAGATGACTTTATTTCTACCGAACTCTTAACCGAGTCTTTTGAATTCAAATTAGAAAGAATTAATGCGTTAAAAGAGTTGTTTTTCTCAAATACCCAAAAGGTATTTGTGACAAACCTTTCAACTCTTTTAACTAAATCAATCAAGAAAGAAGAATACAAATCCAAAATCATTACCCTATCACTTAACCAAAACATTAAACCAACCGATGTATTGTCTCTTGCGACTATGGCAGGGTATCAAAAAGTATATACAATTGAAAAACAAGGCGATATCGCGCTTAGAGGATCTATCCTAGATATATTCCCTCTAAACGATACAAAAGCCTATAGAATAGATTTTTTTGGCGATATAATAGATGAAATTAAAATACTAGATATAGAAACTCAAAGATCATCCAAAAAAGATATAAAAGAAATAGTTATTATGCCTTCTTATGAAGTATTTTTTACTGAAGATGAAGTTAGTATAGCTAAAGACTGTATAAAGGATAAGTTGTCTCTTATCACAAACAAGGAATCAATTCAAAAATACAACGAGGATTTAGAAAGATTCAATCTAAATAATTTTGAGTATCTTCAAAAATACATCTCTTTATTTAATCAAAATAACTACTCATTTGTTGATTATATTGATGATAAAATAGTGTGTTTTTTAGACTATGATTCAATACTAAAACAAGACGAATTTTCTCAAAAAGAAATGTATGAATATCTGTCAAATTTTGGTGAATATTTTGAGTCTCAACCTTTTATAAACAATATTAACACTTATAAATTTGAACACGTAGTTGATTTTAACTATGACGTCGAAAAAAGAACGGATGCTATACAAGTTATTTCTCTTGAACCACCAAAATATAGTAACAGGTTTGATTTATTAGAAATAGATCTAACAAACACATATAAAAATGAAACAGTTCTAATATCTTTAAAAGAAAAAAGTAAGGATATAATAGAAAACTTTTTAAAAAGCAGTGGCATTAATTACTATTACACAGAAGATGAAGTTAAAGAAAAAGCTATAAATTTAACCACAGGTGATTTTATTCCTTTTAATATTAAAGGAGAAATATTATCACTAACTGAAGAGTGTATATTTAAATACTATAAGACAAGAGCCGCAAGATATGCCTCTAATATTGAATCAAAAAGAATTAAATCTTTGTCTGAATTAAAAGTTGGTGATTTTGTGGTTCACTACGATTACGGTATTGGACAATTTGTGGAAATTAAATCTATGACATTATCTAGTGGCACAAGCGACTTTATCCACGTTCAATATGCCGGAGGAGACTCTGTATATATACCTGTAGAAAACCTATCTGTGTTGTCTAAATATGCAGGTGAAGACGGCTATATTCCAAAGCTATCCAGACTCAACTCAAAAGAATGGGAAAAGACCAAATCTAGCGCTAGAAAAGAAGCCGCAAACTTGGCCGAAAGATTATTAAATCTTTATTCTACAAGGGAAAATACAGAAGGATATAAGTATCCCAAGTTTGAAGATTTAGAGAACGAATTTGATAGTGAATTTTTATATGAAACAACTCCTGATCAATTAAAAGCTATAGAAGAAACTAAGGAAGATATGGAGTCTGGAAAACTAATGGATAGACTTGTCTGCGGTGATGTAGGATTTGGTAAAACAGAGGTTGCATTAAGGGCCGCATACAAGGCAGTCCTTTCGTCTAAACAAGTGGCGTACTTAGTTCCTACCACAATACTCGCAAGGCAGCACTACTATACTTTTAAAGAGCGTATGAGTAAATATGGTGTTGAGGTAGTCTTATTAAGCAGATTTGTTTCGCCAACACAAATCAGAGAAAATCTAAGAAAAATAAAAAACGGAACTGCAGATATAGTTATTGGTACTCATAGACTTCTATCTAAAGATGTAACGTTTAAAGATTTAGGTCTTTTAATCATCGACGAGGAACAAAGGTTTGGTGTAGAAGCTAAAGAAAAAATCAAAGAACTAAAGAGCAGTGTTGATGTTTTAACTCTAACCGCAACCCCAATTCCAAGAACTCTTCAGATGGCAATCACAGGAATTAAAAATATATCTTTAATAGAAACCCCACCTAAAGGAAGGTTCCCAATTCAAACTTATGTGCTTGAAAGAAATGATTATGTTGTTAAAGAAGCAATAGAGCGAGAAATGTCAAAAGGTGGTCAAGTTTTCTATTTATTTAATAGAGTTGAAACCATAGAAAATATAGCTCTTTATGTAAAAAGACTCGTGCCTGATGCGCGCATTGCATGCATTCATGGTCAACTATCTAAACCAACAATAGAATCAGCCATTAATGATTTTATTAGTGGTGATATTGATGTACTTGTTTCTACCACAATTATAGAGACAGGTATCGATATTCCAAACGTAAACACTCTAATAGTTCATGATGCAGACAGGTATGGTTTATCTCAACTCTACCAAATCAAAGGTAGAGTAGGTAGATCAGATAAAATATCATATGCATATTTAATGTATGATAAAAATAAAAACCTATCTGAGGATGCTACAAAAAGATTAAACGCCATTAAAGAGTTCACCGAACTAGGCTCTGGTTTTAAGATTGCGGTAAGAGATTTAACCACAAGAGGTGCAGGAGAAATTTTAGGCGCAAGACAATCTGGCTTTATGAATAAGGTAGGTGTTGAACTATATTTAAAACTCTTGGATGAAGAAGTAAAAAAGAGAAAAGGCGAGATAGTAGAATCAGATGCAAAAGAAACAAGACTTCCTATCCCAAGGCATATAGATAAGGAATATATTTCTGATGATTATGTACTAATTGAATTCCACGAAAAGATTGCGGATATATCGTCTTTAAAGAAACTCTCTACTTTAAAAAGTGAGATGGTTGATAGATTTGGTAAATTAAGCCTAGATTTAGAAGAATACTTATACGCTAAGTTGATGGAAAACTTGATTAATAGATGTAATTTTGAGAGAGTTGAGTTCTCTAAAATCAGACAAGTTATGGTTATTTCGCAAGAGAATTCTAAAAAAGTTAATCCAGAATTATTGTTTAAAGCTGCCCTATCTATCTCAAGAAATTTTGATTTTGATTATAAATCGGACAAAATTATTATTTCATACATAAATAGAGGACCTAAAATTGAGATGTATAAAAATGTCTCAACTTACCTCGAAAAACTCTTAACTGACAATATATTATAAATAATGCGCTAATATCGCTATAATTTCCCCTTGTAAAGCGATTTTAGCGCATTTATTATTATTTACGCTTCCCTTTTAAAACTCTTCATTAGACGCAAAAAATAATCATTTTTCGCTTGAAATAGGTTCTCAATTATTATATAATATATAATATATTGAGGGGATGACTATGAATTTAAAGATTGCGACCATAAACTTATCTAATTTTCTTATAAATGATAAAAGAGTAGAAAAGTTTAAAAATCTCAATTTTTTATTATAAAGAGAGTATAATTCTTGAAAATTAACTCAATATCTCTAAGAAATTTTAGGAACTATGAAAAAGAAGTTATCAACCTTTCTCCTCAATCGAATATCTTAATAGGTCCTAATGCCGCAGGTAAAACTAACATCTTAGAGTCAGTATATGTAATGTCCTTTTCTAAAAGTTATAAAGCGAAGGATGAAGATCTTATAAAACATAGACAAGATTTTTTTAAAGTAACCGCATCATTAGATGACAAAGAGATTGTCTTAATCGCTTCAAAAGATGGTAAAAGAGCGGAAGTCAATAAAGTTAAAATTAAAAAATTAACCGACTTTATTGGAAACTTGAGGGTAGTACTTTTTTCACCAGACGACATTCTAATGTTTAAAAACGGACCTCAAGAGAGAAGAAATTTCTTAGACTATTCTCTTCTTCAACTATCTAAAAGTTATGTATCTAACTATCAATCCTTTAAGAAACAACTTAAATTAAGAAACGAATATCTTAAATATCTTCTTCCTAAAGTTGACGTTAAAGGAAAGATAGAAGATGAAATGCTTGATATATTAACTGAGAATTTTGTGGAATCTAATAAATTAATCAATAAAGAAAGGGAAGATTTCACTAAAAAATTAGAAGAAGTGGTGAGAAGAAAATATCAAGATATATCTGGTTCTAAAGACATAGTTAAGATAGGTTATGAAACCAATTTTAAAAATGAAATTGATTTTTATAAAGATAAATATAATCAAGACTTAATTCTTGGTACCACAAATCATGGTTGTCATAGAGACGACCTCAAGTTTTATAAAAATAAAGATTTATTTGAAAAAGTTGCCTCACAAGGTGAGTTAAGAATGCTGTCTATAGCGATTAAACTTGCGTTATGTGAGCTAATTAAAGATGAAAAGAGTGATCCACCAATACTACTTCTTGACGATGTATTCTCAGAACTAGATACGAATCACCAAAACAAACTTCTCTCATCACTTGATAGAGACACACAAATAATAATAACTACTACCGACTTAAACGAAATAAACAAAAACACTATTGCATCAAGCAAGGTATTCAGCGTTTTAGACGGACATATAAAGGAGATTTCAAATGGAAGATGATAAAGAATTAGAATTTGTCCTAGAAGAAGAGGAACCTAATGAGTTTGCGAATGAAGCAATACTAACTGGTAAGGACGAAGAGTCCACTAAAGTAGATAAAGGATATGGCAGTGAACAGATACAAATCCTTCATGGACTTGAAGCTGTAAGACTTAGACCTGGTATGTATATTGGTACTACAGGTATTCAAGGCTTACACCATTTAGTATGGGAAATAGTAGATAACTCAGTAGATGAGGCCTTAGCTGGACACTGTAACCAAATAGACGTCACTTTAAAAGAGGGTGATGTAGTTATCGTAAGAGATAATGGTAGAGGTATTCCTATTGATTTACACCCAGAAACCAATAGACCAGCTATTGAGAGTGTATTTACTACACTCCACGCAGGTGGAAAATTCAATAGTGATGGTGCGTATAGAGTGTCAGGCGGTTTACATGGCGTAGGCGCATCAGTTGTAAATGCTTTATCTGATTGGCTTGAAGTATATGTAAGACGTGATGGTAACGTATATTACCAAAAATATGCAAGAGGCACCATTCTTAACGATTTAACTATAGTTGATCATGTGGATAAAGAAGACACAGGTACTATGGTAATCTTCCATCCAGATAAAGAAGTGTTCCACGAGGGAACAAAATTCGATTATGAAACTATTCGTTCACATCTCCAACAATTAGCTTTCTTAAATAAGAATATTGGTTTTTCTGTGGTAGATGAAAGAGAAGAACACCAAAAAGAAAAAATTAATTACTGCTACGAAGGTGGAATTAATGCTTACGTTGAATTCTTAAATAGTGGTCAACCTAAAGTAAACCAACATAAGATGTATTTTGAAGGTGAACAACATGGTATCCAAGTTGAAATTGGTGTTCAATACAACACTGGTTATAGTACACAACTAGGTTGTTACACAAATAATATCGTTAACCCTGATGGTGGTACACACGAGGAAGCATTTAAATCAACATTAACCTATAGACTTAATCTTTATGCTAAAACACATAATTTATTTAAGAAAAAAGAAGAAGGTGCTTTAACCGGTGAAGATTGTAGAGAAGGTATGGTTGCTATTGTATCAATTAAGCATCCAGATCCACAATTTGAGGGTCAAACTAAGGGTAAACTTGGTAGCCAAGATGCGAAAGCAGTAGTAACTAACATCATGACCCAACAACTTCAACGTTTCTTAGATGAAAACCCAGATGATGCGAAAGCAATCATCGAAAAGGCAATAAATGCGTCACATGCACGTATTGCCGCAAGAAAAGCAAAAGAACTTGTTCAAAGAAAAGGTCCTCTTGACTCAATCGGACTTGCATCTAAACTTGTTGACTGTAGAAGCAAAGAACCAGAGAAATCTGAAATCTTCATTGTCGAGGGTAATTCAGCCGGTGGTTCTGCAATAAAGGGTAGAGACTCCAAATTCCAAGCTATTCTTCCTCTAAGAGGTAAAATCCTTAATGTTGAAAAAGTAAGAATGGATAAAGTATATGCTAACCAAGAACTTGTTTCTATGATTCAAGCGTTTGGCGCAGGTATTGATGATGACTTCAATATCGAAAAAGCACGTTACCATAAAGTTGTAATCATGACCGATGCCGATGTCGATGGTGCACATATTAGAACACTCCTTCTCACCTTCTTCTATAGACATATGAAGCCTTTAATTGAAAAAGGTTATGTATATGTAGCTCAACCACCTCTATATAGAGCTCAATATGGTAAAACTATTCACTATGCTTATTCTGATGAAGAATTAAAAGATATTATGTCTAAAAACCCAGGAAAGCCATCAATCCAAAGATATAAAGGTCTTGGTGAGATGGACTATAGTCAACTATGGGAAACAACTTTAGATCCTGATAGAAGAATATTACTTAGAATTACACTTGATGATGCACAAATCGCAGATCAAACATTCACAATGCTTATGGGTGAAGATGTTGACCCAAGACGTGAATTTATCAATACAAATGCTGGTTACGTTAAAAACCTTGATTACTAGGAGATAAAAAATGGCAGATAAAATTAATGACAACGAAGAAAAATGGTTAAGTGTTAAAAATATTCAAGATATCGATCTAGTAACATCTATGAAAGATTCTTTCCTTTCATATGCGATGAGTGTAATTGTTGAAAGAGCACTCCCAGATGCAAGAGACGGACTTAAACCAGTACAAAGAAGAATATTATATGATATGAGTGAACTAGGAATGACTCCAGGCTCACAATTTAAGAAGTGTGCAAGGCTTGTTGGTGATGTTATGGGTAAGTTCCACCCTCATGGTGACTCAGCTATCTATGAAGCCACAGTAAGAATGGCACAAGATTTCTCATATAGATATCCGCTTGTAGCTCCTCATGGTAACTTCGGTTCAATTGATGGATATGAGGCAGCCGCAATGCGTTATACCGAATGTAAGATGCATAAGATTACTGAGGAAATGCTTAGAGATATTGATAAAAATACTGTTCCTTTTGTAGATAACTACGATGCAACAGAACAAGAACCTCTCTATTTACCAAGCGCATTCCCTAACCTACTTGCGAACGGTTCAGTTGGTATCGCAGTAGGTATGGCCACAAACATCCCACCACACAACTTAAATGAATTATGTGATGGTATTGATGCATTTATTGATAACCCTGATATTACATCTGAAGAGCTCATGCAATATGTTAAAGGCCCAGATTTCCCTACTGGTGGTATTATTGTTGGAAGAAGTGGAATCATTGATATTTACACAAAAGGTAGAGGAAGCGTCCAAGTTAGATCTAAGGTAGATATCGTAGAGATGGAAAACGGTAAAAAAGAAATTATCGTTAGAGAAATCCCATATGCAGTTAACAAACAATCTTTAATTAAGAGAATTGCGGATATCGTTAAAGAAAAACCTCTTCCTGGTCAAGAAAAGAAAGTAGACGGTATCGTTGATTTAAGAGATGAATCATCTGGCGAAGATATTAAGATCGTTATTGAATGTAAGAGGGATTCATCGCCTGAGGTTATCTTAAATAGTTTATATAAATACACTCAACTTCAAACATCATTTAGCGCTATTATGCTTGCGCTTGTTGATAACCAACCGGAACTTTTAACTTTAAGACGTGCAATTGAGGTTTACTATAACCACCAACTCCAAGTTTTAATTAATAAAACTAAATTTGATTTAGATAAAAACACTCAAAGAAAACATATCCTTGAAGGATATATTATAGCCGTAAATAATATTGATGAATTAATTAAAATAATTAAAGAATCATATGAAAACGTTGAAGACAATGTAATGGCTAGATTTGGCCTTTCCCTCGAACAGACTAAAGCTATTTTAGCCCTACCTTTAAGACGTCTTTCTGGTCTTGAATTTGATAAGATTAAGGCAGAACTTGCTGAGATTGAAAAGAATATTGATTATCTCAATCATGTCCTTGAATCTGATGAAGAAAAACATAATATCATTAAGAATCAAATGAAAGATATGAAAGATAAATATGGTGATAAACGTCGTACTGAAATTGATGAGTATGGTGATGCAGATATCGATAATGAGGATTTAATCCCTAGAGAAGATATGATTGTCACAATCACTGAAGGTGGATACGTTAAGAGAATGAAACCAGAGGAATATCGTGCCCAAAATAGAGGTGGACGTGGTAAGACTGGCGTTAAAGTTTACGACAATGATGTGGTTAAGAAAGTACTATTCGCAAACACTCACGATTATCTCTTATTCTTCACTAATTTAGGTAGAGTCTATAAACTTAAAACTTATAGGGTTCCACTAGCTTCAAGAATCTCGAAAGGTATTCCAGTAGTTAATCTACTTAGAATCCCTGATGGTGAATATTTAACCGCAATGATTGATATTCACGACTTTGATTCAAATGAGTTCTTATTCTTTGTGACTAAGAATGGTGTATGTAAGAGAACAGCTGTATCCGATTTCCAAAACATCAATAAAAGTGGTATTAAAGCAATCACTTTACGAGAAGGCGATGTACTCCACAACGTACTCGTTACAAATGGTTCACAAGACATTATCGTTGGTGCATCTAACGGTAAAGCTATTAGATTTAATGAAACTGACGCAAGAGATATGGGTAGAAATGCTGCAGGTGTAAGAGCCATCATGCTTGAAGAAGGTGAATCGGTAATCGGTGTATGTGTTGCAGAAAGAGAAGATGAACAAATTCTTGTTATCACAGAGAATGGTTATGGAAAGAGAACTAGAGTATCTGAATATAGGCTCCAAACTCGTGGTGGTAAGGGTGTTAAGACTATTCAAGTAACCGAAAAGAAAGGTAATCTCGCTAAACTAATTTCTGTATCAGGTGATGAAGATTTATTTGCGATTACCAATAAGGGTATGACAATTAGAACCCACGTTGATCAAATAAGTGAATCAGGTAGAGCGACTCAAGGCGTTAAAATTATGAACATCCAAGCCGGTCATAAGATTGAAACCATTACTTTACTTCCAAAAGATGAAGATGATATGGACGAATTTGAAGAAGTAAAAGTAGAAGAACCAGTAGTAGAAGCTAAAGATGCTTCTGATGAAGTATTTTAGGAGAGATGTATGCTAGATATTAAGTTTGTAAGAGAAAATCCTGAAATAGTTAAACAAAACATCAGGAATAAGTTTCAAGATGAAAAACTTCCTTTAGTTGATGAAGTTATTGAATTAGATAAAACTATTAGAGCCTACAAACAAGAAATTGAATCTTTTAGAATGAAAAGAAACGAGCTTTCTAAACAAATAGGTCTTCTAATGAGGGAAAAGAAAATATCTGAAGCTGAAAAAGTAAAGGAAGAAGTATCAAATGGTAATAAGAGAATTGAAGAACTAGAGCCTAAACTCGAAGTTCTTCAAAAAGATCTTTATGAAAAGATGCTTATAATCCCAAATATCATTGATAAAACTGTGCCTCTTGGTAAAGACGATACAGAGAATGTTGAAATAGAGAAATTTGGTGAACCAACAGTTCCAGATTATGAAATCCCATACCACGCCGATATCATTTCTAAACTAAATGGTCTAGATAAAGATGCAGCCGCAAGAACATCTGGCAATGGATTCTATTATTTAATAGGCGATATAGCCCGTCTTCATAGCGCGATGCTCTCATACGCAAGAGATTTCATGATTGATAAAGGATTTACCTATGCTATTCCACCATTTATGATTCATTCGGATGTAGTAAATGGTGTAATGAGCTTTGCTGAAATGGAAAATATGATGTATAAGATTGAAGGAGAAGATCTCTACTTAATTGGTACATCCGAACATTCTATGATTGGTAGATTTAAAGGCCAAATAGTTAAAGAGGAATCACTTCCAATTACTCTGACTTCTTATTCCCCTTGTTTTAGAAAAGAAGTAGGTGCTCATGGTATTGAAGAAAGAGGAATATATCGTGTTCATCAATTCGAGAAACAAGAAATGATTGTTTTATGCAAACCAGAAGAATCAATGGATTGGTACAACAAGATGTGGTCTTATACTGTTGAATTCTTTAGATCGCTTGATGTTCCAGTAAGAACTCTTGAGTGTTGCTCTGGAGATTTAGCTGATCTAAAGGTTAAATCGTGTGATGTTGAGGCATGGAGTCCAAGACAAAAGAAATATTTTGAAGTAGGATCTTGCTCAACTTTAGGTGATGCTCAGGCAAGACGTCTTCAAATTAGAAGTAAAAATGAAGATGGCACATATCTTCTTCATACCCTAAATAATACTGTTTTAGCTACCCCAAGAGGCTTAATTGCGGTAATAGAAAATAACTATAATTCCGACGGTTCAATTAATATTCCAAAGGCACTTCAACCTTATATGGGTGGAAAAAGCGTTATAAAATAGTAACTAGCACACTTTAAGAGTGTGCTTTCTATTTATATTAGATTGAAAAAACAGGTTAAAAAGACTATAATTAGTTAGATTTTTGTTGAGGTACCTAATGTTCACAAAAATGAAACCTGTTACCCTACTTTCTTTAGGGTATTTAGTATCAATCTTTATAGGCACAATATTACTCCTCTTACCTTTCGCATCAAAAAATGGTGGTACATCTTTTGTTGATGCACTATTTACCGCTACAAGTGCGACATGTGTTACTGGTTTAGTTCCTTTTGATACATTCACAAATTGGACTATGTTTGGCCAAATAGTAATTCTACTATTAATCCAGATTGGTGGTGTTGGTTTTATGACCATCATTACCCTTGTGTTTATGATGCTTGGAAAGAGTATTGGTCTTTATAATAGAACCGTTCTTATGCAATCTGCGGGATCATATAATATCTCCGGAGTAAACGTTTTAATTAGAAGAATAGTGATTGGTACACTCTCTTTTGAGTTTTTAGGTGCACTATTATTATTCTTTGGTTTTAAGAACACTATGCCAATAGGTACTGCGATATATTTTGGTATTTTCCACTCAATATCTGCCTTCTGTAATGCAGGGTTTGATATTATGGGTGCACCAGGCGGATCACTCACTGAATACTATAATAATCCTTTGGTGTTAATCACAATAATGTGTTTGATTGTGATTGGTGGTTCAGGTTTTATTGTGTGGAGTGATTTAATTGAATCTAAATTTAATGTTACTAAGATTAAAACTCATTCAAAGATAGTTCTCGTGTTTAATACTATTTTAATTCTTGTGGGAGCGCTATTATTCTTCCTCTTTGAATTCTCAAGTGCACGAGGAAACTATACAGATTTAAGCCTTGGGGATAAAGTATTAAATTCGTTTTTCTTATCAATCACCCCAAGAACCGCAGGTTTTAATGCACTTGATAATAGTGCGCTCTCTGCGGGTGGTAAAATATTAACTATAATACTAATGTTTATAGGTGGCAACTCTGGTTCTACCGCAGGTGGTATTAAGGTAACTACTTTTGTAATAGTATTTTTATCACTCTTTTCAATCGCAAGAGGAAATGATAAAGTTGTAATATTTAAAAGAAGAGTCGCAGATGGTATAGTTAAACAATCAGGTGCCTTATTTACTGCTTATGTATCTTTAATTGTATTTGCGAGCCTACTTATTAGTATGGCCGAAAACTTCACATTCGAAGAAATATTATTTGAGGTTGTATCCGCAATAGGTACAGTAGGACTATCACTAGGTATTACCGCTTTCTGCGGTGTATTCTCAAAGATAATATTAATTCTACTCATGTTTACGGGTAGACTTGGTGCACTCGCACTATTTAGCTTATTTATGAAAAAACGTAATGAAAATATTCTAGACGAACCGCAAGGGAGGGTAATTGTAGGATAATGAAAAGTATATTAATTATTGGTATGGGTGAATTTGGCAAACACCTAGGCGCTAAGTTGTTAAAATTAAAGAACGAAGTATGTGTTATTGATCAAAAACCAGAGATTATTAACTTAATTCAAAGTGAATATAGTAATGCTTATGTAGGAGACTGTATGCAACTACCTACACTTGAAGAATTAGGCATTAGTAATTTTGATGTATGTGTTGTGGCGACTGGATCTAACTTCCAAGCTTCACTTGAAATTACATCACATCTAAAAGAATTGGGTGCAAAACATATTATTGCGAAAGCATCTTCTGATATTCAATCTAAATTCTTACGACTCGCAGGTGCAGATGAAACCGTCTACCCTGAAAAAGATAGCGCTGAAAAAGTTGCGATTAAATGCAACGTATCAAATTTATTTGATTATATTCAAATAAGTGAAGATTATAGTGTTGTAGAAATAGAGATCCCAACATCTTGGCTTGGCAAATCTATTAAAGACCTAGATATTAGAAATGAATATGACATTAACGTATTCGCAGTAAAAGATTCAAAAGGAAAAATCTCTATTCCTAGCGCGAATTATGAATTTATTGAAGGTGACCACGTGTACGCCGTAGGTAAATCTAGCGTTCTCTTTAAATTTAGTAAGAACGTTCCGCCAAAGAAGAAACCACAAGCATAATAAAATAAGAGTTGGACTCAAATCCAACTCTTATTTGTTAATATCGGCCAATATTTCACTTAAATTAACTTCTTTAGAATGATCTTTAAAATCAATATCAAAATCATCATTCTCATATCTTGGGATAAGATGGATATGGAAATGATCAACTGACTGTAGTGGTCTTTCGTTGTTGTTTATAAGGTTTAAGCCTATTGGGTTTAAAGCCTTTTTTAATTTGTTGGAAACAAATCTTACCGCATCCATCACGGCTTTTCCATATTCTTCATCTAATTCAAAGATGTTTTTAAAGTGTTTTTTAGGTACAACTAAAGTGTGACCACGTGTTGCCTGGGTTAAATCTAGAAAAGCTATTACTTTATCATTCTCATATACTATATGAGAAGGAATTTCGTGGTTTGAAATCATACAAAATACGCACATCTTTTTATTCTCCATTTATTTTATTTATTACATCTATTAGTTCATCAAAAGAATTAACTACATAGGTAGGTTTTGATTTCTTTAATACATCACTTGCCCAGTCGTTATATCCACAAAGAACACTCTTAATACCCGCGTTACTCGCAGCATCTATATCACATTCATTATCCCCAACCATAATTATTTCACTAGGAGAAACATTAAAGTCTTCTCTAACGAAACTAAAACATTTAGGGTCAGGCTTACCTACACCTACTCTATCAAGTGTTACATATGATGAAAAATATTTTCTTAAACCTAGTGTATCAAGAGACTGATCAGTGGATGTTTTAAGTTTATTACTCACAAGAGACATCTTATAACCACTATTATATAAGTATTCCATTGTCTCTAAAACAGAAGGATACAATTTAATTAATGGTTTCTCTATAGACTTATAATAAGTAATAAAGAGTGCAATCATATCTTTGATTTCTTCTTCATCAGAAGTAAAACGGGAAAATGTATCTTTTAAAATAGGTCCTAGATATACACGATATTCTTTAAGATTATTAAATCTATATTCTGGGGCATATACTTCAAATACTTTATCAAAGGATTTAAGTATAACTTCTTCACTATCAACAAGTGTTCCGTCTAAATCAAAACATATTACTTTTATCATACACATATTTTAACAAGAAAGCCCTAATTATTAAAGTATGATAAAATAACCATATGCGAGATAATAAAAATAATAATTCTAAAAATAATAACTTTAAAACTAAAAAGGCACTGGGTCAGTGTTTTTTGACTGATGAAAGAATATGTGAAAGAATTGTATCACTCGCAGATATTAAAAAAGAAGATATAGTAGTTGAGGTAGGCCCAGGTCTTGGCGCTATCACAAAACATTTGGTAAAGAAAGCTAAAAAAGTGTATGCGTTTGAGATAGATAATGAAGCTATCCCTATACTCAAGAAAAACACGAGTTTTAGCGATAACCTCATAGTTTATAATGAAGATATTTTGAAGGCAGATTTATCTTTTTTAGAGGATATTAAAGAAGATGTGATACTTGTATCTAATCTCCCTTACTACATCACATCTCCTATAATCAGCCTATTTCTTTATAATGTAAAGAAAGTAAAAAGAATGGTTTTAATGGTTCAAAAAGAGGTTGGGGATAGATTAAGCGCTAAAGTATCCACTAAAGACTATAATTCTTTCACAATAATCGTGAGTTATTTTAGTAAAGTTACAAAACTTTTAAATGTCTCAAGAGGTTCTTTTACCCCTTCACCTAATGTAGATTCGGTGGTAATTGAAATAGATAAGATAGATAGAGAAATAAAACCACTTGATGAAGATTTATTTATTAAAGTAGTTAACTCATCTTTTAAAGAAAGAAGAAAGACTATTTTAAATAATCTTCAGTCATTATACACAAAGGAAAAAGCGGCTATCTATTTAGAAAAAGCCTCTATTGAACCCGGAAGAAGAGCGGAAACTCTTTCTATTGATGAATTTATTAACTTAAGTAATGTAATTAAAAATGAGCTTTAAAATTGGAAATGTAGAAATAAAAGGAAAAATACTTCTTGCGCCTATGGCTGGTTATACAAACGAAGCCTTCTTTTATGTATGTAAGAAGTATGGTGCATCCCTACTCTCGAGCGAGATGATTTCAGATAAAGGATTAATATATTCAAACGATAAAACTATTAATCTAACTAAATTTGATGATTCACTTCACCCTTTTTCTATTCAACTTTTTGGAAACGAAAAAGAGAGTTTAAGCGAAGCTGCGAAGATATTAGTTGAAAAAGCTCACCCCGATATTATTGATATAAATATGGGTTGTTCAGTACCAAAAGTATATAAGAATGGTTCAGGTTCAGCCCTACTAAAAGACCCGAGTAAGATAGGTGAAATCATTAAGGAACTTAAAAAAACAGTTGACGTCCCTATCACAATTAAGATTAGAAGCGGAATTAACCATAAAACTCTTAATTATTTAGAAGTAGGTAAAATCGCAGAAGAAAACGGCGCTAATGCCATTATCTTCCACCCTAGAACTAAGTCTGATTTATTTAGTGGAAAGGCAGATTGGAATCAAATAAAAGAACTAAAAAACCATCTTCATATCCCAGTAATTGGATCTGGGGATATTAAAACGCCAGAAGATGCGAAAAGAATGCTTGATGAAACAGGATGTGATGCGGTGATGATAGGTCGTGCCGCGCTAGGTAACCCATTTATTTTTAAAGAAATTAATGAATATCTTGAAAAAGGATACTATACTCCTATCTCATTTGAGGAAAAGTTTGATACTTTACTTGAACACTATAATCACTTAGTTGAAAGAAAAGGAGAAAGAATTGCGACTCTTGAAGCTCGTAGTTTCGCGTCCTTTTATGTGAAAGGTATGCCTAATGCTACATATTTTAAGTCAGCTTTAAATAAAATAACTACTAAAGAGGAATTCTTCAAACTCTTTAATGCCTATAAGGAAGAAGTACTATAATGTTTATAAAAGACGAATTAATTCATCTTTTATAATTTTCTATATATTGATATAATTTATAGGTAATGGATACTAGTTTATCTAATAGTCTTCCTAAAAAAAGACTAATACATAGAATTGCATCTCATATATTAAAAACGCCGCAAAGAACCATAGCTTATACTGGATTTCTTCTATTTTTCGTTCTTATGGCCTATTTTTTAATCGTCTATTTTTTAAGAAATAATATTTATTGTGCTTTTAGCGATGATACGGTTCAATATTATCCATTCATGGTTGATTTCATCGATCAAATAAAATCAGGTGATTTTTCATATTTTAACTATAAAAATTATTTAGGTTCATCATTCTTTTCTGATTCTTACTATATCCCACTTGATTTCTTCACTCTTATAATTTTGCTTCTATCTTTTTTAATGGAAACTGAAGTTGCGATGTCGATTGTGGAACTCTTAAAGTTTGTGGTAGGCACAGTATTTTTATGTATTTATTTATCGATGAAAAATACAAAAACTAAGTATACTCATATCGCAGGTTTAGTATATTTTTCATCCAGTGGAATAACATGTTTTTCATGTTTCCCATCCTTCACATCCCTTGCGGTATATCTTCCGCTATCACTAATTATTGGTGAGTTATTCATCCGTGGAAAATGGCAGTTTACTCCGCTTTTCTCACTAATTGTGGTGTTCTATAATTTCTATTTAGCCTACACAGTATTTGCCTTTATGGCTTTCTCAATTATATTTATGTCAATTATAAAGGGAAGAAAATGGTATAGGGTAATTTTAGACACATTACTCTATGTGCTGCTCATACTTCTAGGGCTTCTTATGAGTATGTGCATATTCTTGCCTAGTGTTTTATATATACTTCATTCAACTCCAAGACAGGTAATAGATGGTGGATCAAGTTTTACTAAGCTTATAATGATGTTTTTATCATATATTGAAGTAATTGAGGCTTTCTTTAAATCTATATATTTCCTCTTGGTTAATTTAGTTAAACATCAAATATCTTTCTTTAATAATAATCTTATGATTGGCGAGTCTTTCGCAACATTAAGAGGACTTATTAGAGTTCTTAAAACCAGACATACTCTAGGTGATCTTAATTTATTCTCATCATTCTTTAGCGATGAAGTGTTCTATAGAGTAATGGGAAGCACTTTTGTGCCATCATGGCCATCTGCGTTCTATGGATATTTAGATAGTTACTTCCTAGAACATGCATCTCTTTATATAACTGGTTTTGGTATATTGATCGCATCATATGTGTTCTTCTTAAAAAATAGGACAAGTAAAGTATATAAAGCCATGGTTTTTGTATTTCTACTATTTATGTCTTTACCATTTTTCTCATATATCTTTAGTGCGAATCTTGAGGTCTTATACACAAGGTGGATGAACGTCCTATCAATACCGCTTATTATAATAATGGCCCATGTGTTAAACGAAACTGATTTAAAAGATTTAAATAAGGCAGGAGTAATATCGCTATTCTTTATCTTCTTATACCTTGCGGCAATATCTACATTCCATCATCTGGTAAAATTATCCGAATTAGCGGAAGTAAATAGGCTCAGTGAAAATCTCATATCTTTTATGAATTATATGTATATGAGCGCAGGAGCGATTCTTCTATCATTCTTTGTGTTCTTTATCTTCGCTTATATTATTAGAAAAGGAAGTAAGAAGTTAAAATCTATCGCATATCCACTAATCTCATCTTTACTCGTCGCATCGATCATATTAATTGTGGTCAATTTAACTAATAAATATAATTCTTTTGATAAATCAACTTTGGAATTTACATTAAATATAAAAGATCCGCTATATGACCCTGAAAGTATGCTTGCGATACAATATTTGTCAATATTAACTCTTCTTTTAATGATGTTTGTATCATTCGCATTAATTATTAAAAATAAGAAAATTCTATATGGTGTACTTGCGCTTGAAGTAATAATTAGCGCATGCCTATCATTTGGACTTCCAGTAATATATAGTGGTGAAGCAACAATGTATAAAAAGACTCACAACTTATCTGAATTAATAGAGGAGAAAGTTGATGACGACAGTCTATATAGAATATATTTGTCCCCATCTGTATCAGGAATACTAGGGACAAATGTCTCTAGGTTTATGCCTAAAGGAACAAACCAGAATATCTTCCATTCATTTGTGACTAATAAGACTGATGGAGTAACTGATTTACTCTTTGGGGTTAAGTCAGAAGGCCAGGCAGGAAAGAAGAAGATTAACACATATTCAGAATCCCTAAATATTCTTCTTGGCTATAAGTATATTGTTGCGCCAAAAGAAAGTTCATTCTCATCCTATGACATAAATAAATTTGAAGAAATATATACAGATAATGAATACATCATCCTAAAAGTTAAAAACTATGAAGAATTCTTGTATTTTGATAATATCTCTTCAAGAGAATCATTTAATTCTATAAAATCAAAGTTATCAACCGTAAGTCAGAAAACAAACTTCCTATTAAATTATGGTGTCAGCGAAAAAGAAGAGGATGAAATAATTAATAGATATATGACATATAGCGACGTATCAAGTTACATAAGCTCCACAAAAACTCATAACGTAGCCCAAAAAGAAACACTAGATTTAGATAGCTACGTTGAAATAGAAAGTGAAGAATACAGTTATTACTCGTTTGACGAATCAAACTATATAACCACAAGGAGTTACGCGATAAACATTGGAGGCCTAATTTCTACCGCGGATGAAATAATTGATGGTGAATCTTTAATTATAGAATTTTCTAATGGTGAAAGATATATAGTCAAAGATATAAATAAGAGAAACATGAACTCATCAACATTCCATATTCCTGTCTATGGAAGTCAAAATGGTGATTTAAAAATAAATGGATCATCTGAATATACTATTGTGAGTGATAATGGATTAGCTCCTTACCCTAAAGGCATCTACCTTAAATCAACGTATGCGCCAAATAGGTTAACGGTTGGGGTAGAAGCTATATTCCCTAACGTTTCTAATTTGGATGAATATGAAGGGCGCATAGTAGACTCATCTGATTCATTAGGTGCATATTTTAGATATAATGTATTGGATAAAATATCTATCGATTCACTTATCTCACTCTCGTTTGCTGAATCATTTAATCCATCTACAATTATCGCAGCTCTTGAGGATGGTAGTTATACCATCATCAGCAGTGAATTTACCGCCTATGATTTAGTTAAATATATTTATGTGTCTAAAGATTCTTTCGCATCTAATAAACAAGCCCCATCAATGACCATTTCAAGTATTAAAGACGATAATGAATATAGTGATAATATTTCAAATAAAGAAATATATACTAAAAAATCATCCATTATACTATCTTATACAAACAATAATAAGAGTGATACATATAGCGTAATAATGCTGCCATATACTTATAGTTCTGAGTGGAAAATAGTGTCGGGTGAGGTTCAAGAGATAATCCCTATAAATGGCGGTTTCATCGGACTAATTGTACCGAATAATATAGATAATAATTTAATTGAAATTACATTTAATCCTGAAGGGCTTAAAGAAGGAATAGGACTAACCCTAATTGGAATACTCACTTACACAATTAGCTTAGTAATGTATCAACTATTAAGAGATAAAAAGAAATTAAAAGGAGAAGAATTTGTATGAAAAGATTAACATTAATCGTCCCCGCATATAATGAAGAACTATGTATTAAAGATTTTTATAATACTTTAGAAAAATATCTTAAAGATTTAAAAATATCTTCAAGATACTTGTTTGTAGATGATGGTTCTAAGGATAATACCTTAGATGAAATCAAAGCATTAAGAAAAAAAGATAAAAGGGTTCAGTATATTTCTTTTTCAAAGAATCAAGGAAAAGAAGCTGCGCTTCTATCAGGTTTAACCGAGGCAAAAGATGATGATTATGTAGTTATGATGGACGCAGATCTCCAACATCCCCCATATCTAATTCCTTTAATGCTTGAAAAAATGAATGAGGGGTATGATGTTGTCTATGGTAAAAAGGCAAACAGAAAAGGTGATAAGGCATCCAATAGTTTCTTCGCTAAATCATTTTATAAAACATTTGATAAATACGCTGATGTAGAAATGGAAAAGAACGCGACAGATTATATGCTTATAAATAATAAAGTAATAAAAGCTTTCCTTTCTATGCCCGATGAATATAGATTTACTAAAGGTATTATGTCATATGTTGGATTTAAGAAATGCTTTATTGAGTTTGATTTCGTTAAAAGGGAAAAAGGAAAGACCAAATGGAATTTTAAGAAATTACTTAAATATGGAGTTAATGGATTAAATCAATTTTCAAACATTTTTATTATTGTTCCTATAATATCGTTTATTCTCTCTATGCTTGTGTCAATTTCAAGTGTAGTACTCTTTGTGTTTAAAATACTTACGCTTGAAAGTTTCTTAATACTACTTTTAATACCGCTACTATTTGCGGCTTTAAGTGTAGTTCTTTATTTCCTACTATTTGTCTTATACTCAGTTAGAAGAGAAGTAATAAAGAGGCCTTTATATTTTATAAGGGAGATGGAGGTAGATGAAGAATCTTCTTCTTTGGATAAAGAATAAATTCTTTACCAAATCATTTCTGTCATTTATTATAATTGGTATTTTAAATACCCTAATCAACGCACTATTTGTGTGGTTAGTTTCTAGTGTATTTACTTGGATACATGGAAATGAGATTCTATCAACTGATCCACTTTATGCACCATCTACCGCAGTATCTACTTTGGTAGCTTTCATAGCGGCTTCAATCTTTAGTTATTTTGCGAACGCAAAATTCACCTATAGGCAAAATAAAAGGGATATAAGAACTTTTATCGAAGCTATTATATCTTTTGGGATTAGATTTGGACTCACGTGGCTTTTAACATTCCTTTTTGGTAAGCTATTCTCTATCTGGTTATATGCAACACCTCTTTCTCAAGAGGCAATTACCACAATCGCAAACCTAGTCGCATCAATCCTTATGATTCCACCATTCTATTTTTTATTAGGATACGTGTTCAAAAGAACTAAGAAAAGACTAGAAAATAGCGAACCTATAAAGGAAGAAGATGGAGAATAATTCTAGAATACTTGAAAGACTATCTCATTCTAAATTTAGGAATAGTTTTCATTTAAAACAGAAAGATAAAGAATATATAAAAGTGAAAGGGATAGATATAATTAAGAGTCATGCCTATGACTTTATAAATAATAGAATAAAACCATCATTTATTGAAAATGATGGTAAGCAAACCCCATATAAAGGTCACCCTGTCTTTATTGCGGAACATGCCACTGCGACCTGTTGCAGAGGATGTATTGAGAAATGGTATAATATCCCTAAAAATAGAGATTTAACATTAGAAGAAGTAGATTACTTTGTATCTATAATAATGGACTGGATAAGAAAAGAACTGGATTAGCCCAGTTCTTTCTATTTAATAATGATCCTATTATCGATATCTTTATAATTATCTAAAGATTCTAGTGTTTTTATGTACTCTATAAGTGCTTCATAGTCTACACATGCTTCTTTAACTAATATATTAGAGTTAGCAAATGCAGTATTTCCATCACCATAATTAATGCATAAATAATCAAGGGTTGCGATAGTATATGTCTTATTTAAATCCATAAGAACATACTCGCCATCAATAAGTATAGATACATCCTTAACCCTATATTCACCATCAATTGACTCAAGTAATCCTTCATTATTTGTTTTGACACTAGATTTAATACTAGTATCAATAGTATATCTTAGACCAGATACATGAAGGAAACCACCAAACTCACTGAATTTCAATACATAATTATTTGTGACGTTTTTAGCACCAAATTCTAGTGCATTTAATATTTCTTTTCCGCTTGCCTCTATGAGACATAAATTATTTCCAAAAGGCAATACATCAAATACATTTTTTAAAGTGATATCACCTTTTTCAATATTGGTTCTAATTCCACCACCGTTTTGAATTCCTATATCCGCACCAAGAAGATTTCTATATGCATCAGAGATTAAATCACCAAGGTTAGTTTCTCTTTGTCTTACGATTCTTATACCCGCATTATCTGTGATTTTTAAGTCATAGTTGGTATATCCTATAACAGTTTTTAAAAGTTCATTATATTCAGCTTTTAGTGAATCAATTTTACTTTTTACACTCTCATCTTCTTTATTGTATTTACTGATGAGATTTGTCGTAATTTGGCCATTCCCTTTTATTTTTAGTAATCCAACATTTTGAAATTTAGTACCTGTAGATGTGATGATTACTTTATTTCCATCTTTATCTTTTGCTTTATTCCCTTTTATTACTGAATGAGAGTGTGCATCAAGCACTACATCTACACCTGATAGATTCTTTACGAGCGATGTTGAGGTATATTCGACGTATGATTCAACTGTGCCCAAATGTGTAAGAAGAACTACATAATCTGCGCCATTATCTTTGACCTCATCAATGTAATATTGAACAGTAGAATTTAATTCTCCAGTATTACCAAAAAATGTATAAACATACTCACCATCTTCCATAAAGTTGGCTGGAGTAGATGAAGTAGTGGATTCGGGTGTTGAGACACCGATAAATGCAACTTTAGTTTTGCCATATTCTTCAATATAGTATGGAATTACGCTACTTAGTTTATTCTCTTTTTCGCCAACGTATCTAATGTTGCAAGATAATACTTTACCATTAAATTCATCTATTCTATTCTTTAATTCATCCATACCGTAATCAAATTCATGGTTTCCAAGTGTAATATAATCATATCCAACTTCATTCATAATATCGATTATATATTTACCTTTACTGGCGGAACCAATAAATCCTCCTTGAAGATAATCACCGTTATCCACCAGTGTTACATAATCTGTCTTATCTTTTATTTCATTTTTTAGTGCTTTTAAAGAAGAATAAGACATATTTCCGTCTTCCACTTCACAGTGCACATCGTTTGTATATAAAATCGCTATATCGCCTTTTGAAAAACTAGCGATATTTCCACAGGAAGTTAATATAAGGACTGTAATTATTGATATAAGTATTGATATTTTTTTCATATTCAAATCCTCATTACTATATTATATTATTTTGATAGTTTTGTGTGCTAAAATTAATATATGATTAAAGATATATTAATTGCGTTTTTAATTCAAATAGGATCTACTATAGGACTCATTATTCTATTTGGTTTTATTATTAATATTGTAACTAAAATATTTTACTCTAATTTTGGAAGTAAGGCACTTACAGTGTGTAAGGCAACTGGTGTATTTGGTACGCCAGTACATGAACTATCCCATGCCTTATTCTGCTTATTATTTGGACATACTATCGTTGAATTAAAGTTGTACGCACCAAATGATGATCATGGAACACTGGGATATGTTAATCATACATATAATCCAATTATCATAGAATAGGTAACTTCTTTATTGGTATTGCGCCAATAGTAATCATTTCTACAATACTCTATCTGCTTTCATTAGTATTTTTACCCGGAATGATGTCTAGTATTACTGGTTTAGTAAGGGGCGTGCCTCAAGCTGGCCTAAATAATATTAAGGCTATATTTACCACAATATTCTCATATATGGGATCATGGAAATTCTGGGTTTATATATTAATAAGCACACTTCTATGCCTTCATATGACATTAAGTGGGGCAGATATTAAAGGTGCAGCATCAGGAATTATATTTGTCTTACTAATATTCTTAATTTTAGATGTAATACTCGCTTTAATTGGAAAACTTGATTTGTTAACTGGCTGGGTTTTATCGTTTTCAGGTGTATTAATTACTATCTTTTCTTTATCAATTGCGATAGGCCTTGTGGCGGTATTATTCTCATTAATTATTAGAATTCTATTTCGCAAAGTTCTTTAAATAAAATATTTGTAAATTTTTAAATATTTTCTTACCCTTTTTATAATAAATATGTTATTATAACAAAGGTACATTTTGTTTACCCACAAAGCCCTTTTATTTTACTAATAGGAGGAATTAACAAAAATGAATACTTATATGGCAAAACCAGCTGAAGTCGAAAGAAAATGGTACTTAATCGACGCAGAAGGTAAAACGCTCGGAAGACTCGCAACACAAATTGCTGATCTTTTAAGGGGAAAAGGAAAACCAACTTTTACTCCTCATGTTGACTGTGGAGATTATGTAGTTGTAATCAATGCCGAAAAAATCCACGTTACAGGCAAGAAGATGCAAGACAAACTCTACTACAATCACTCTCAATATCCTGGTGGACTTAGAGTGAGAACACTCGAGACTGTGCTCGAGAAGAAACCTACTGAAGCTCTTGAAAGAGCTGTTAAAGGTATGCTCCCTCATAATCATCTTGGTGCTCAAGTTTATAGAAAGCTTTTCGTATACGCTGGCCCTGATTATGAACAAAAGGCTCAAAAGCCAGTACCTTATGAGGTTAAGTAGGAGGAATTATGGAAAAAGTTAGATATAATGGAACCGGTAGAAGAAAAAGTTCTGTAGCAAGAGTAGTACTAACTCCTGGTACAGGCCAAATCACAATCAACGATCGTCCTTTTGAAGAATATATTACTAATGGTCTTTCAAGACTAGATGTAATGCAACCTTTAAAAGCTGTTGGACAAGAGTCTACACTAGATGTAACTGCAAAGATTGATGGCGGTGGAATGACTGGCCAATCTGGCGCTCTACGTCTTGGTATTGCAAGAGCTCTTCTTGAAATCAATCCTGAATATCGTAAAATCTTAAAACCTCTCGGTTTCTTAACAAGAGATCCAAGAGCAAAAGAAAGAAAGAAATACGGTCTCAAGAAAGCAAGACGTGCTCCACAATTCTCAAAGCGTTAGTCTTATATACAAAAAACACCCGCTTGGGTGTTTTTTGTATACTAATATGTTTTCTCAGGAAGCATAAAGCAGCATTTTTCAAACGTAAGGCGTGTGGGCTCTGTCTTCGCTAGCCCCGTCATAATAAAGAATAGCACCCCTATAAAGGAGCTCTACCTATGCTTAAAGTTGAATTATACAAATATGTTAGATATAATTTAGGAGTCAAATAACAAGTTAAGGAGTAGTAAAATGCTAGATAAAACATCTATAATATTTGGAAATAAAATCGATAAAAAGACTATAAAAAAAGCAGAAAAGAGTAAAGCTAAATATATTAAGAAATATGGCGATGACTCTAATGCCGACTATAAAATATCTTTTAAAGATATAGGTACATTAGATTTTATTGGTGCCAGCAATATAGTTTTCGGAGGTAAGAATCAAAAGTTTGATGATAATGCCTTAATCGTAGGAAATATTCGTATGGGTTTTGGCCACTATAGAATATCTATCGCTATGGCATCAGCCGCAAGAGCTTTGGGTTATAAACCGTATTGGCTTGATCTTGCATCATTTGATGCGACTGGTTCAAAGATGATTAGAGAACAAAATGATATGTATTCGCTCGCATCTAAAATCTCTCAAAAATCTAAATTATTTAATAAGATTGTTTGGGAGCCACTAAATAGTGAAGGTTTTAAAAAGATTACTTATAACGCAAAAGATCAAAAGAATAGTGAACTATTAGTTCCAATCTTTAAAAATATTAATAAGGATATCCCATATATCGCAACTCATGTGTGGCCATCACAAGCTGCGATTCATGCAGGAATGACACATGTAGTAAACGCAATTCCTGATAACTGGCCTATGGGTCTTCATTTATCTGAGGGTGCAATTCACGCAGTTCAAACTCAGTTTGCTTATTTTGGATATAAAACTTTAAATGGATTTGCGAAGACTCCACTTAAAGGTATTCCTGAAGAATCTTTAAAAGAAGTTGGTTGTTTTATTGACCATGAATTACTAGTTGACCTTGAAAATGATAATAAGAGAAGAAAAGAAAGAATTAATAATGATAAGCCTATTCGTATTTTAATGACTGTGGGTGGAGCTGGTGCTGGATTTGATATGTTCCTCGCTATGGTTAAACATTTAATACCTTATGTTGAAAGTAATAAAGTAGCTTTATTCATTAACTTTGGTGATCATAAAGATGTATATGAAAAACTTTGCAAGAAAGTTAGTATTAATACAAAGAACTTCTTTAATCAATATGGTGAATTAAAAGAACTTACTAAAGCAATTAAAGAAGGAGAAGCGAGTGGCATTTATGCTATCTATAGTGAAAACATCTTTGAAGCAGTATATTCGACTAACCTACTAATGCCTGTTACTGATTTACTAATTACTAAACCTTCAGAACTTGCATATTATCCAATTCCTAAAATATTTATGAGACATATTGGTGGTCATGAAGTATATGGCGCTATAAATGGAAGAGAGTATGGAGACTCAACTCCTGAATTTCCAACTGAAAAGGAAATTAACTTAATGTTAGATAAGATTCTTGGTGATAAAGAAATTTTATGTCATATGTGTGATCAAATTGATGAACTTAAAGCTCAAGGTAGATATGATGGAGCTTATGAATGTGTTAAGCTCGCAGTTGGTAAAAATAAATAAGATATGAAAACTATTTGAAAAGACCGGAAAATTGTTTCTAGTCTTTTTAATTTCTAGATATAAAAACTACCTAGATTTTACTCTAAGTAGTCTTTTAGTAGTTATTAAAACATCATTAATAAGTTGTGTGTCCGCTTGATTTTTTGTTTACTTTGCCCACTCTACCTTTTTAACTGATGTATATATGAGTGGTTTATGTTTTGTTTCTTTAGATATGTACTCAAATACACTATCTGATAAGGCTTCTTCGGCCTTTTCTTTACTAGTAAATTTATTTTCATTAAAGAATTCTATTACGTAGTTTTCTATACCTCTAAAGATTTGTTCATTATCTTTCGCAAAAAGGAATCCTTTTGAAATTACTGTAGGTCTAAGTGATACTTTTCCTTCTTGGTTTAAGAAAGCTACAATACTTACCATACCACGCTGAGATAATACTCTTCTTTCTTCAATAATTTCTGCGTTAATACCACCTATATCAGTTCCATCGATAAGTACATCTTTTGCGTTTATCTTTTTAGATAATACTCTTGCGCCTAGATTTGTGATAGATAGAATATTGCCGTTTTGGAGGACAAATATATTCTTAGGATTAACACCACAATCTACTGCAGACTTCGCATGGGTTTTAAGCATATAATACTCACCATGCATAGGCATAAAATATTTAGGCCTTAATAGTTTAAGCAATATTTTTTGTTCGTAAGAGGTTGCATGTCCTGATGCATGAACATCATTAAATGTTGATTGAACTACTACATTAGCATTTTGTCTACATAACTGATTGATTACTTCATCAATACCTGTTGAGTTACCTGGGATTGCACTAGATGAGAAGACGATGGTATCGTCTTTCTCTATCTTAATTTGTTTATGCATACCATTAGCTATTCTAGTTAATGCAGCCATAGGTTCACCCTGTGTACCAGTACAGATTACAGTTATTTGATCAGGAGGATAATGACCCAATTCCTTATCTGAGATAAAGTGTTCGTCGCCTGCATTAATATAGCCACCTTCTCTACCAATTTGGATGATGTGTTCCATACTGCGTCCAACAACACATACCTTTCTTCCTTCTTTAATAGATGATTCTACAATCTGATTAATTCTATTGACGTTAGAGGCGAAGGTTGCGATAATTACTCTTCCTTTTACTTCTCTAAATAAATCTTTAATGTTTTCGGCGACTACTTTTTCAGAAGTAGATAACTCCTTAACTTTAGAGTTAGTAGAATCAGACATAAGAAGAAGTACTCCTTTTTGTCCGAGTGAACATAATTTTTGATAATTTGCGTCTTTTCCGATAGGTGTAAAGTCAAATTTAAAGTCACCAGTTTCTACAATATCACCATATGGTGTCCCAATAACAATTCCAAAGGCATCAGGGATTGAATGCATTATTCTTAATAGTGATACATTAAAGTATTTAGTTTTAATACTTTCAAGTTCATCCATTTCATAGATATGGATTTTAGTTCCTGTATCTTCTAGTTTTTTCTTGATTAATTCTACCGCAAGACCATTAGCGTATATCTTTGGTATCCTTACCTGTTTTAAAAGATATGGAATACCCCCTATATGGTCTTCATGACCATGGGTTATAAATAATCCTTTGATTTTAGATTCATTTTCTTTTAAATAATCAAAATTAGGAATGATATAGTCAATGCCAAAAAGATCATCGTCTGGGAATAATATTCCCGCATCAACGATAATTAGTTCATCCTTATATTCAAAACAATACATGTTTTTGCCGACCTCATATAGTCCACCTAGGGCAAAAATCTTTAATTCATCTCTTTGAGAGCTAGTAAAAATATCCATGTCGCCACCTTGTATTTATTATACTATATTTAGCTATATAATGTTAAAATAATTTATATGATTAAGAAATTATTTTTTATCTTTCTAATTGTTTTATTTGCGGCCGTTGCGGCCTTATGTGGTATATTCTCTGTCTTTGAATTAAGAGAAGTATTTTCTGGTGCATCACCAGACCCGGTGCATATATTTTTACTTATAGGTACTATAGTAGGCATGCTTGTATCAGTTGGGCTTTCCTTTATGTTTATTATAAAAACATTAAATCTTAAAAAAGGGGAAAAGAACTAATATGAAAAAAAGAATTGCATCTTTTGAAAAAATAACTTGCATTCCTGAAGTGGAAGCTTTCTATGATGATATAAAGCTTCCAGAAAGATCAACATCTAATTCCGCAGGATATGATTTTTATCTTCCTTATGATGTAACATTTAATCCTAATGAAACAGTAAAGATATTAACTGGTGTAAGAGCTAAAATGGAAGAAAATTATGTTTTAATGATATTTCCAAGAAGTTCTTTAGGAATAAAACATAAACTTACATTAGATAATACTGTAGCTGTTATCGATGCAGATTATTATAACGCCTTAAATGAAGGCCATATAATGCTTTATATTACTAATAATTCTAATGAAGTAGTTAGTCTTAAAAAAGGCGATAGGTTTGTGCAAGGAATCTTCCTTGAATATGGAGTTACCTATGATGATAATGTAGAAACTAAAAGAATAGGTGGTTTTGGCTCTACAAACAAATAATAATCATAATAATGTAGTAGAATATTAAAGAAGAAATAAAAGGAGTTATATATATGAAAAAAGTATTATTTTTATTAACTAGTATATTACTATCATTATCACTCGTATCATGCGCAATGGGTGAATGTGCGAAGGGATATAAATACGCCAAAGAAGATCTTGAGTATTATGAATACCAAGAATATAAGGTAAAATTCGAAGGCGGAAACTGGGTATACGTTGAAGAACAAGATGTAAGCAATGGAAGTATATTTGGTTATGATCTTGGAACTACTCACCTACAAGAAACATATTACTATGAAATTCTCTTTAAAATTACTGATGAAAACGGAAAAGAAACATCAAAAACTGCTTACTATAGTTATGTAGTTGGTAAAACTAATTCATTTGAAACTATAATGTATTCAACATACGCTGATGCAGTAGCGAAAGGAACTATAAAAGGTAGAACTGGCACTCTTTAAGATTATCTAAGAACCAAGATGGACGACTTGTCCATCTTTTTCTTGTCTATAAATAAAAATTATTGACAATATTTATTCCGTATTATAAAATAATAAAGCCTGACGAGTTGGAGAAGCGGTTTAACTCACAAGCCTTTCACGCTTGCATTCATGGGTTCAAATCCCATACTCGCCACCACAAAGTTTGCTATCGCCAATCTACTGATTGGTGATTTTTTCTTTATATTCCTTCATAAGTCTAAAAAAGTACCTCTTGAAAATTAAACTTTAGATTTGATGATGAAATTGTTTCAAATGTTGATATAAAATATTTTGATTTTGAACAGGATAAACAATACAATACTACATTTTTGCTTGTGGAATATTAACTTTTGTTGATGATGAAAATGAGTATTCATTTAGATTAGGAATGCCACTTGAAGGTGATGATTTTTCTAATGTTAGTCCACTTTATTGTGTTATGAATGTTTAACACCCAAAACACAATTGTATTATATGCCAGAATCAAATCGGGATTCTGGCTTTTAATATTTAATAATCTCTATAGCTTACTAAACTAAATATATTCTTATTTACAAATTATGTCGCGTGCGATATAATTTAGATATAAGAAGGAGATCTCATATGAAAGTTGCTGTTAGATATTTCACTAAAAGTAAAAAAGGTAATACAGAAAGGATTGCAAAATTTATTGAAGAAAAAATTAATGTTCCTGCTTTAGATGTTTCTAATCCATTAGAAGAAGAAACAGAAATACTATTATTAGTTAATGCAATGTATGCAGCGGATGTTGATAAAAATATTAAACAATTTTTAAGAAATAATAAAGATAAGATTAAAACCCTTATCAACGTCAATAGCTCTGCTAGTGGTGCATCCACTATAAAACCAGTAAAGAAAGTTTGTGATGAAGAGGGAATAAATGTTTCAGAAAAAGAATTCCATACAGTTGCTGGTTGGATCTTTATTAATAAAGGAAGACCAAATAAAGAAGACTTTGAACGTCTAGAGGCTTTCCTTAAGGAAGCAGTTATAAATGGATAAATATGATTCTTTATTATTAAAAAATCAACTATGTTTTCCAACTTACGCTGTTTCAAATAAGATAACAAGAAAATATAAACCTCTCCTTGAAAAGATAGATTTAACTTATACCCAATATATCGCTATGATGGTAGTGTGGGAGAAAAAGAGTGTTAATGAAAAAGAATTATGTGAAGCTTTATTTCTAAAAACTAACACCCTTGCCCCTTTATTAAAAAGATTAAAAGAAAAAGGATATATCGAAATAAATAAGAATAAAGAAGATAAAAGAAATCTTGTTATCTCCTTAACTGAAAAAGGAGAACTACTAAAAGAACAAGCTGTGGAAGTTCCATCTTCCATAGCTAAAGAATTTAATTTAACAGAAGAAGAAGCAATCTTCTTTTACAAAATACTATATAAAATTCTTAATGAAACAAAGGAGGAAGAATAATTGTGGATAAATATGATGTTATTTACATCGGTAGCGGCCACGCATGTTGGCATGGTGCTTTGATACTAAAAATGCAAGGCAAAAAAGTAGCTCTCGTTGAAAAAGAATTACTAGGTGGTACATGTACTAACTATGGTTGTGACGCGAAGATTTTACTTGATTCACCAATTGAATTAAAAGAGGCTTTAGACCGCTATCAAAATATTGGTCTTTCAAAACAGGCAGAAATTAATTGGAACAGTTTAATGCAATACAAGAAAAATGTAATTGGTTTTATGCCTAGTGCCCTCGATGGCTTATTTAAGAATTTCGGTTTTGATATTATTAGGGGGGCTGCAAAGTTAATTGATGCTCACACTATTGAAGTAGAGAATAAAAAATATTATGCTGATTATTTTGTTATCGGTACTGGCCAAACTTATGTACCACTTGATATCCCTGGAAAAGAATACTTTAAGGATTCTCGCGATTTCTTGTCTTTAGATAATATCCCTAAATGTGTTACTTTTGTTGGTGCTGGTATTATTGGTATGGAATTTGCATCTATCTGTTTATCTCTTGGTAAAAAGGTTAATATTGTTGATTTAGCTTCAAATGCACTAAATCAATATGATAAGAAATATGTTGATTATATTGTAGAAAAGATGAAAAAACAGGGTGCTAATTTCTTATTTAATAGGCACGTTACTTCTTTAGAAAAAGTTAATGAAGATGAATATATCTTAAAGACAGAAGAAGGAGATAAAATCAAATCCAACTATGTTTTAGTCGCTGTAGGAAGAAAGGCTAATACTGATGGATTAAATCTTGAAGGATTAGGCATTGAATATTCAAATCGTGGTATTAAAGTTGATAATCACCTAAGAACAAGCGTAAAAAATATATATGCTTCTGGTGATGTTATTGATAAGAATGTTCCTAAATTAACTCCAACCGCAGAATTTGAATCTAACTATATCGCTTTAGATATATTATTACCAGGCTTCCTAAAGAAGAAGATTACTTATCCAGTGATTCCTAATCTTGTGTTCACTCTACCTCGTATCGGCCAAGTTGGTGTAGATACCAATAAAGCTAAAGAATTAGGATACCGTGTAGAAGAAGTAGAAATAGGTAAGACAATGTCTTGGGCAAATAAAAATGATGTTAATGAACACATAACATTTGTCTTTAATAATAAAAATGAATTAGTTGGTGCATCTATCTTATCTGATACGGCCGGTGAATATCTTGATCTACTAACAATTATCATCAACCAAAAACTCACCGCAAGAGATTTATCAAAAATGATTTTCTCATTCCCAACTACAACTTATGGTCTAATTTCAAGTCTATTACCATTAATGTTAAAAAGATAAATATGTAATAAAGCCGGAATTTGTTTGGTTCCGGTTTTATTATTTATAGACTAATCAAAACCTCTTTGAATGTGACTTGTCTTAATTTTGTTGTATAATCAAGTAATTGAAATTAATTTTTGTTAATACTGAATAAAAAGAATAAAACTCAAATTAAAAGGACTATAATTATGCAACTAGACAAATATTTTCAAAATGGCTATTTTTTACCCCAAACAATTAAAGATATAGCGAAAAGATATCCGGTTATAAGTGTTGAATTTTATCCAGGTTCAAAACTATATGACTATTTATCTTTAGATGAAGAAGTAAAAGTTGGGGATAAGAAAATTGTAGTTATTAATGACGAGCCTAAAGAAGTTACTGTAAAAGCTATCAAATATCTATATGAGGATCAACTTCCTCTTCTGTACTCTAAAATGTCTAAAATCTAATGCTCTAACATTAGAATAATACAAAAGCAAAATAAACGCCAATAAATAAGGATAACAACAAGCGGGTTGTTCCGTATTTTGTTTACTATATTTATTATTTAATGTAAATATTTTACATTTGGGGGCAAATGTAATATAATATTGTTGGTGGAGGTTCAAATGTTCAATCAGAAAGAATATATTAATAAATTTATTAAGAATAATTATAAGTCAATAAAAATTAGAATACGTAATGACGACGCAATAATAATTAAAAAAATAAATGAGGTTGGAAATATTAATAAATATATCACTAATTTGATACTAGAAGACATTTATAAAACACATAAATATAATTTTATTAATGATAGTGTTAAGATTGATTTCGATCTCTCTAAAACTATGCAAGACCTTGTAGACAAAGCTGAAAAGGCTGATATTCTAAATGACTTCGGACTATATATGAATCTTGCAGACGCAATTGATTCACAAGGGAAGAAAGAAACAACGCATCATATCATAAGAGAAAGTGAATGGAATAAACTAGTAAGGAGATATTGCTTATGATTGAATTAATTGATTTTACAAATTATCCTTTAAGTTCTAGAAACCTTGAATATGGTGGTAGGGCTGGTGAGAAGAAGGGCATTATCTTCAATAATACCTTCTGGTTTTTAAAATTCCCCAAAAACACCCTCGGTATGAAAAGAGTAGGTAGCTTAAAATATGTAACATCTCCTTTAAGTGAGTTTATAGGAAGCAATATATATAAAATATTGGGATATGATGTACACGAAACCAAGCTTGGCATTTGCTATGATGGTGTTAAATACAAAGTGGTTTGTGCATGTAAAGATTTTATCAGTGATGATAGAAACGAATTACTTATACCTTACACAGCATTAAGAAACGATACTAATCCTAAGGTTATGTATAAAGATGAAGATTACTCCTTATCTGCATCAAGTTTAAATGAAATAATTATGCAACTTAATAATAATACAGTGTTAAGTACTATAACAGGTGCAAAAGAAAGGTTTTGGGATGTTGTTGTAATTGATATGTTGATTAATAATAATGACAGAAATGAGGATAATTGGGGCGTAATCAAAAACAAAACTAATAATGAGTATTATCTATCGCCAATCTACGATTGTGGAAATTGTTTTTATGGAAAGGCAAGTGAGGAACACATTAGCAATTTATTAACTGATAATGAAAAATTATATAGTAGTGCTTTGAATGGTATTACCGCTTACGAAGACGCGAACGAAAATAGAATTAGAAATCTTGACATCTTAACTATAAACAATGTCGATTTAGAAGAGTCTATAATGCGTGTATATAAACTTATAATAAATAAAAAAGATGATATTATAAGTTTTATCAACAACATTCCTGAGGTTTATAATAACATTCCAATAATGAGTGTTGAAAGAAAGAAGTATTATATTGCAACTTTTGAATTAAGGCTTAAAAATATTCTTGAACCTAAATATAACGGATTAGTTAATGGTAAATAATAGAATACTAATTAACTATTACGTGAAATTGCTAGATATAGTGATATTACACAGTATAAAAGGATGAGACAATTCTCATCCTTTTATATTACCAAGACCCCTTATACCTTACACCAATTTATCTGTGTAATAGCCAATACGCTTGCTCTTATTAAATATTGGTTCATAAATATTTTCTTTAAGGTCAATTCCCACTAATTTACAAGCTTTTCGCGTTTACATGCATAGTTTGGATTCCATAACCATCATAATTCTAATAAATTGTTTAGTACCTATTTTGTGGTGTGTGGGTTTTGCCTGTTTCAGTGTTCGCCGTCATTAGATCTTAACATTTCATTCATTTTTGCCTATAGGAAAATCATACTTATTGAGTAAATCGATATAAGCCTGCTCTAAAAGTTCTGGTCTCAATGTTTTAGATGCAGCAAGGAGAGTATCAAACTCCCTTTTAAATTCTCCAATTGCATTATCATATGATATTAATTGTGTACTATAATGGTTGAACATATCAGAAAAGCCACCACTAATTTTAAATAAACCACTCGATTCTAATTCGAGAATATAAGTAGCTGCATCTTTATATGTTCTAATGCTTTTATCTTCTAAACCATTTTGCCTACCTAAAAGTAAATAATCTAAAGATATGTCAGGCTTTTTTGCAATAATAATCAAGTAAGTTGGTGATGGAAAAGAGTGTCCATTTTCCCACCCACTAATCATTTGAACAGTTGGTGCCCCGATAAGTTCTCTAAACTCCTCTTGATTTAGTTTTTTTGATTTTCTAATTTCGGCAATACGTTTGCCGACTTCTTCTTTTGTCTCATTCATAAATATGCCCTCTACTTATTTAAACAAATAAATTATAACAACAAAACTTATTAAAATTGTTTTTTAAGTAAACTCGTCTAAGAAAATTACTTTAATATACTATGTTTTCACGTATGACCCAAAAACATATTTTTTAAAAAAGTGGGGTTATATTAAAGGTAGTTGAACGCGAAATAGTTTTGCCAAATCCTAACTAATAAATTTAAAACTGCGAGGTGATTTTGTGAAAAAAATGAAAATGGACGATGACTTCCAAAATTATTTAGTTGTAGGGGCAGTTTTTGATGGAGAAGCGGATATTCCATGTATGATGAGGATGGATAACGTGATAATTCCTAAAAAAATAGCACCATATACTGCCAGAAAAAGAATAAAGAATCCTAATGTATTTTTGCATTGTTTCATTCACGATTTTCAGTTTTCTAATTTAATTACTGAAACGAAAAAACATGTTGAAGAAATAACAATATTTGATGGAATTATATGTCCTGATCCGACAATAACCATCGGTGGGTCACGGACAATTAACCAAGCTCAGGTTTATTTTTCTAGAGCAGTAGGGTTTTACCTCCAGAAACACGGTATTTTTGCAATTCCTTGTGTTAGATGGGGCGATCCATCAACATATGATTATTGTTTTCTTGGTGTACCTCAAGATTATATTATTGCCATCAGCACACATGGTTGCATTATGCCGTGTAGGGAAAATAATAATGAATTACGTAACGCATTTATAAAGGGGCTACCTATTATGTTAGAAAAACTAAGACCAAAATACGTAATTGTTTATGGAAGAATGCCTGATGAAATCTTTGATCCATATAAATCAATGACAACGTTCATTAATTTTGAAAGTGATTTACAAGTATATTTTGATAAAAGAAAGGAGAAATTATAATACGGGTGTTAGAATTCATTACGTTGGAAGAAAACAGCAGTTTCATTCGCTTGAACAAAATATAGGTTCGACTATCACTAAGTATCCAATAACTAATGGTTACTTTGGTGTTAAAGGATCTTCTTTTGGAATTAGAGAAATACACTCTAGAAATCACGAAGAAACTGCAAAAGATTTCTTTAATAAAATTGCAAAAGGTGGTATTCTTGATTTACATACAATTAAAGGTGGGGTTATTTCAAGATTAAAAGATGGCACTTTTGTTTCTTATAGAAAAATAACTAGTTCAAATAACAGCCCAGCAGTAGAAATAAGGTTCCGAAAATTAGGTTCAAAATACGGAATCAAAGATCAAAAAATACATTTTGTGCAAAATAAATAAATTGGAGGATAATATTATTATGATAGATATTTGTTTAAAGAATGAAGAAAAGAACCTTCTAAAAAGTTTAATTGGAAAAAAACTAATCAAATATAGACATGACCCGCTAGACAAATTTGATGGAGAAATAGTCTATGGGAGAGTTGAATTATTTTTTGATAATTTGATAATTTTGATTGATTATGATTATGCCCCCTATCCGCTATTTGGTAGTTTAGATGATGAACGCCCAGCGTTTTCTGTGAAAAAGATTTCTAGTGAAGAAGCGGTTTCGGCTTTAAAAGATGTTTCTCAAATAAATGTTGTATGCGAGAAAATTATTTCAGGAATAGTGCTTGTCGAAGATTACATCGAAATCGAATGGGATAGAAAGAAGGATAACACTAGATATATTAAAGCGATTATATTTAAATTTGGAGAAGAAGAGATGGCCTTACAAGGCGACTATATGATACCTTTGCTTGATATTATTAAAGGCGAAAATGTAGTATCTAGACTTCTCAATCCAGGTGATGAATTTAAAGAAGATCTAGAAACTAAATATAGTGCTGACAGGTTTCTTGTTGAATTATAACTAATCATCAACTAAAGCTGATGCGAGATATATTGTTATCCAAACTTTTGTTAATGTAAACGGCTAAATATAGCGATATAACATAATATAAAAGGATGAGTTCACTCTCATCCTTTTATACTACCATGACCCCTTATACCCTACACCATATTTGTCTGTATAATAGTCTATACGCTTACTTTTATTAAATATTGGTTCATATATATTTTCTTTAGGATCAATTCCAACCAACCTACATACTGCATCATGTGACCTAATCGTTAAATCCTCTATAGCATCTTTTTCGTTTAAGTCTTTATTAGGATAGATTGGTTCACCAATATTAAGAGTTAAACTCGCTGGACTTTTAAACATTTTCTTTCTGATAAATCCGTTTTCTCTATATGATATTCCAAGAGGAAGAATAGGTTTATTACATTTAACACTAAAATATGATGCACCTTCTTTAAAAGGCCTTATAGGCATATAGAATTCCCACATAGATCCTTCTGGATATACATGAAATAATCCACCATTATTTATAAATCGCTCTATATCATTAAAACATTTTGCGTTTACTCTTGGTTCTGAATCGGGGAATGGTACTCCACCAATCATTCTAATCATCTTACCATTTTCACCCTTAATATTTGGTGCCCACACTATTACTCTAGTATTAAATTTCCATAAAGCGTTTTTGATTAATATATAATCCCACATTGCCACGTGGTTACAGATTGTTACTGCACCTTTTTCAAGGACGTGTCTATATTTCTTTAAGTTTTTTCTACCTTTAACCCTTAAATTAAATCTCACATATGACATAGGATTAACTATATATCTAAGCAGAAGATTAAAAAAGAAAGTCTTTCTTTTAAATTCTTTAGAATCATCCACGTATTTATATTTAGTATCAAAAACAGTACCATCGTCTTTCTTAACTTTTAGGTAATGTTCGTCAGTATATTCAGTATATGGAAATTTATTCGTTTTAGGATCGAAAGGCATTTATAATAATCTCTTCTTTTAATTGAAATTATATATAAAAATATATTTCAAGTAAACATTATTTATTCTCTAGTTAATAGATATTAAAATGAATATAAAAACAATAATAAATAAGTATTAAAATTTTTTAATTATTTCTTGAATATTATATATTCATTTGATACAATAAATACGCACGAACTTTCTATGGCAATAAGGCCATGGCAGAAGGAGTTATATATGAAAAAAGGAATCCATCCTAAATACTACGAAGCAACTGTTACTTGCGTAACTTGCGGAACAACATTTAAAACTGGTTCAACTAGACCTGAAATAAAAGTTGATACTTGTTCTAATTGTCATCCATTCTATTCAGGAAAACAAGTTTTCGTATCTGTTGCTGGTAGAGTTGATAAGTTCAACAAGAAATATGGAAGAACCTCAAAAACCGAGGACTAAGACAAACAAAAACCAGGTATCTGGTTTTTTGTTTAAATGAAGGAGATTATATGAAGATTGGAAGAATTGAAGCTATAGTAGGCCCAATGTTTGCGGGTAAAACAGAAGAATTACTAAGACGTCTTAAAAGAATGGAATATGCTCATAAAAATGTCATACTATTTAAACCTGATATCGACACAAGATATGAGGAAAGTTATGTAGTATCACACAATAAGAATAAATCTTTATGTGTATGCTTAAAAAAGTCAGTTGATATGTTTAACTATGTAACTGATAAGACAGATGCAATCTTTATTGATGAATTCCAGTTTTTAGATGACGAATCTTTCATCGCACTTAAAAGAAGAGGCATAAGAATAGTTTTATCCGGTCTTGATAAAGACTTTAGAGGAGAACCTTTTGGCGTTATGCCAAATGTACTCGCACTTGCGGATGAAGTATTAAAGCTTAGAGCCGTATGTGTTAAATGTGGTGCTGATGCAAACTGTACACAACGTATCATCAATAATAGTCCAGCTTCATATAATGACCCTATCATCTTAGTAGGCGCTACAGATTCTTATGAGGCAAGATGCGATGCTTGTTTTGAAATAAAAGATAAAAAATATAAGTATGAATGATTATGATTTTATGAGAGAAGCGCTAAACTTAGCGAGTTCCTCGTATCAAAATTGTGAAGTTCCCGTAGGCGCCGTTGTAGCGTATAATGGCGAAATTATTGGTAGAGGAAGAAATAGAAGAAAAGAAACATGTGACATCACATCACATGCAGAAATAGAGGCAATAAAAGAGGCTTCTAAACATCTTTCTTCCTATATCCTTGAAGGATGTACCATCTATACCACGCTTGAACCATGTCCAATGTGTAGTTATGCGATTATTGATTCACATATGGATAGACTAGTATATGGCGCAAAAGATGAAAAAAGAGGTGCCATATCTAACCTTGATATATTCAATAAGCATCTTGGCACAAAAGTAGTAGTTTGTGGTAATATAATGAGTGAGGAGGCGAGTGAACTTCTCACAAAATTCTTTAAAGAAAAAAGATAATCTCTTTTCGTGTATTACACTCAAAGTTCTTAGAGTGAATTGGGTCAGGTCCTGACGGAAGCAGCCCTAAGGTTTAAGTCTTGTGAGTGTAGTACACTAAAAGAGATTATTTTTCTATTATAAAATATGATTTAACTCCATCACTAAAGTTAGTTACTTCATGTGGAATATTATGCGTAGATAATATCTTTCTTACTAGGTATAAACCCATACCAGTTGAATTCTTATCAATATTATTGTTTTCTCTATAAAATGGTAGCCATATTTTTTCTAGATTTTCTGGATTAATATGTGCCCCATAGTTTTTAACTTCAAATATATAATTCACATTATTATCAAGCAAGTTGATTTCAACTTTCTTTCCCTTATCAGTATATTTAAATGCGTTAGTAATAAAGTTAGATATAACTTCACCGATTAGTTTTCTATCAGCGTTCATATATATCTGATTATCAATATTTGTTTCCACAATGATTTCGTTTTTACTTGCGATAGGAGATAAAGGGCTTAAAACTTCTTCAATTAACTTACCTAAATTAAATCTTGTGACATTAAGTTTTACTTCTTCTTTAGATCCTCTATATGTAGAAATAATATTTTTAATAATAGTATTAGTTTTTTCAACTTCCTCAAGAATATTGTCATATTCTTTTAATACATCATCACCCTCTATTATTCCATCTTTTAGAGCTTCGGTTGTTGCGCTTATTACCATAATAGGTGTTTTAAGCTCATGGGATAATCTTGAGATGAATGAACTTCTAATTTCGTTTTCATTTAAGAGTTCCGAATTGAGTTTTTCTACTCTCTCTTTTTGAGATTCAATCTCATGAACTCTTTCTTTAGTTTTCTCTTTAACGAAGTTTAAGTTATCTTGGAGGCTAATTAACTCTTTATTTCTAAATGTGTGGTCAGATTTAGTGTAATCCTCATTGACTAGTTTCATCATCTCGTTTTCAATTGTCTTAACTGGATTAGTGAAGGCTCTTGAGATAAAGAGCGCTATTAGTAAGACTATCGCTAAAGAGAAGAGAATAAAGTATCCATAATACGGAGATATAAGAGATACAAGAGAACTTGTGTTAACCATATCAAAGATGATTAGCACAAACTCTCCTTCAACGTTAGTTGTATATAATATATTTAAAGTATATGTTTCTTTATCGTTATAGTATCCCACAAGATATGGGATATCTTTTTTAACTATCTTAAAGTTTGTGATAGATGAGGTAATTATATTAATAGAGTCTTTTACTTTTGACCATGATCCATAGATATAATTTAGGTTAACTGGTTTTCTTACTTCTATGATTGTTGCATCTTCTAGATACACAAGATCACTTGAATCAATATAAGATTTATCTATAACTTTTCTATCACCAATAAAAAAAGATAGAGGGATATAATACTCTCCTTCTTTCACAAATACGCCACTCGCAAGGAAAGAAGTAGACACATCAACGCTTAAATCATCTATTAAAACCTCATATGTTTCACCACTACTAGATAACAAAACAGTATATTTATCATATTGAGACTCTGATGGTTTATATACTCCTGTTTCATTGGTAAGCATCACAACCAAAGAAGAAGTGCTATTTGCGAAAGCTTCTATAGTTTTTGAGTGATTTATGCCTTCCTCATTAATATCACCAATTAGAAGAGTAGTAGATGCGAGTCTTTCGTCTATTTCACTTCTTGTGTAACGATTATTAAAAGAATACATTACGATAATGTATTCCGCTACTACTAACACAAAAAACACTATTATTAAAATTAAGAATAGTTGTGTTTGAAGTGATATATTATGAATTTTCTTCTCTAGTTCGTTCTTCTGTGATTTCAAGTTTATATCCTATGCCAAAAATAGTTGTGATAGTCACATTACTATTTGAAAGAGTCTTACGTACCTTTTTAATGTAGGTATCTATAATTCTTTCATCAGTAGGCTTATCTTCCCATACTGTTTCAATTAGTTTCTTTCTCGTACAAGTCTTTCCTTCGTTAATCATTAAGAATTCAAGAAGTTTATATTCAGTTCTTGTGAGTTTAACTAGGTTATTTTTAATGATACATTCCATGGTATCTCTATATAGTTTCACATCTCCAGATTCTAGAGTTGTGGTCATACCATTATTACTCTTAAGCGCTTTATGTCTTTCTATTAAGTTAGTTGCCTTTGCGATTAAGATAGATGTCTTAAATGGCTTAGTAACGTAATCATCTATTTTAAGAGTATACCCTTTTAGAATGTCTTGTTCCTCTGATAAGGCACTCATCATTATAATAGGTATATCATTTGATTCTCTAATCTTTTTTGCGATATCATATCCATTCATTCCTGGAAGCATAATATCTAATACCACTACGTCTGGGTTAAATTCTTTATATTCTTGGATAGCTTTAATGCCATTATCCGCAAGTCTAACCTCATATCCGGCATTCTGGAAATATTTTTCTAATATGTATGCGTACTTAGTTTCGTCTTCCACAATTAGTATTTTTGAGCTCATAAAGGTACCTCTCTTTTACCCATATATTATATTAAATATTTATCTATTCCGCAACCAAAGGGGGATAAAGCTACCATTAAATGAATAATTATTATAAAAATATGGTATATTTTTAAGGATGAATAAATATGATGTAATTGTGGTCGGTGGAGGACACGCTGGAGTTGAGGCAGCTCTTTCATCCGCAAGGCTAAATAAGAAGACAATTTTAATAACTGGAAACATAGATTATATATCATCTATGCCGTGTAACCCTTCAATAGGTGGTCCTGCGAAGGGCATTTTGGTTAGAGAGATTGATTCGCTTGGCGGGGAAATGGCTAAAATTGCCGATAAAACATATATTCAAATGAGACTATTAAACGCATCAAACGGTCCTGCGGTTCAAGCCCTTCGTGCTCAATCAGATAAATATATGTATCACGATGAAATGCTTAAGGTGTTAAGAGATACTAAAAATCTTGAGATAAAAGAAGCATATGTAGGAAAACTATTAACTGAAGATAAAAAGGTTAAAGGCATTGAAACTATTGATGGTGAAGTAATTTTAGGCAAGGCAGTCATATTAACCACAGGCACATATCTTAATTCCATATGTTTTATGGGTAAAGAAGCTATCCATAGCGGACCTGAAGGACAAAAAACATATTCTAATTTATCAGAATCACTTATGGAAAACGGAATTACTTTATTTAGGTTGAAGACTGGTACTCCTCCAAGAATTCTTGATTCATCTATTGATTATTCAAACATGATAGTTCAAAAAGGTGATCAAGATAAAAAAGGATTTTCATATACCACAAAAGAATTTTTGCCGCTAGATAAACAAGTATCTTGTTACTTAATACATACAACCCTTAAAACCAAAGAGATTGTGATGAATAACTTAGATGAAGCCGCAGCCCTTAATGGAGAGATAGTGGGCGTTGGACCTAGATATTGTCCATCAATTGAAAGTAAATATGTGAGATTTTCTACAAAAGATACTCATCAAATCTTTGTAGAACCAGTATCACTTAACTCAAATAAGATGTATCTTCAAGGCTTTTCTACATCCCTACCTAAAGAGATTCAAGAAAAGATGGTTAAATCTTTACCTGGATTTGAAAATGCAGAAATAATTGAGTACGCCTACGCTATTGAGTATGACGCAATCAACCCTCTCCAAATGAAGAGATCCCTTGAATCAAAGATAATTGAGAATCTATTTACCGCAGGCCAGATTAATGGTACATCAGGCTATGAAGAAGCCGCAGCCCAAGGACTTATGGCAGGCATTAATGCTTCTAGAAAACTAGATAATATGGAACCATTCATATTAAGAAGAGACGAAGCATATATTGGTGTATTAATTGATGATCTTGTGACTAAAGGTACAGATGAACCGTATAGAATGCTGACATCACGTGCGGAATATAGGCTATTACTTAGAGATGATAATGCAGAAGATAGATTAATGCATTATGGTCACTCTTTAGGATTAATTAGTGATGAACTGTACAATGAATTTATAGAAAGTACTAAAAGAGTTGAAACTGAAATAGAAAGACTTAAAACCATATATATTACCGGTAATCAAACTGAGAAAAGTAAAATGGATGAACTAGGTCTTTCAAGTGTATATAGTAAAGAATCTCTATTTAATCTTATTAAAAGACCTGACTATGACTATAGAAAGGTTATGTATGTAAAGGGCGAAGATGTCGCACTAACTGATAAAGAAATTGCATCTTTAAACACCACAATAAAATATGAAGGTTATATCAGGAAATCGCTAAAACAGGCGGAAGAACTCAAAAAGATGGAATCCACAATTATTCCAAAAGATATAAACTATGATGATATTCATAATATCGCATCTGAGGCCAAAGAAAAACTTAAGACTGTTAATCCTGACACACTAGGTCAAGCATCTAGAATATCAGGCGTTAATCCATCAGATATAATGATTCTATCAATCTATTTAAAGCAATATAAAAGACATGTTTAATTTAAAAGAAGAATTAAAGACAAAAGGCATAAATATCACTGACTCTATGGTCCAAATGTTTGACCAGTATTTTCATATGCTTGTGCGATACAATGAAAAAAATAATATCACAAGAATAACTGATGAAGACGATGTATATGCCCTTCATTTTTATGATTCTTTAATGACATCTCTTGCGATTCAAAATAAAAAAGGGAAATTGCTTGATATTGGCGCAGGGGCTGGCTTTCCATCTCTACCTTTAAAGATTGTGTTTAATGAGTTAGACGTAACTATGGTTGATTCAGTTAATAAAAAGGTTATATTCCTTAAAAGTGTAATTGATGAATTAAAACTTGAGGGTATAAAAGCTATTCATGAAAGAATCGAAAACCTAAAAGAATATAAAGCATATGACTATGTAGTCGCAAGAGCCTTATCTAGCTTAAAAGAAATAATTAATTATTCTCATAAGTATATTAAAGAGGATGGCTCTATTATCGCACTTAAAGGTATGAGAAAATCAAGCGAGGAAATAGAAGAAGCAAAAGACATACTCAAAAAATACAAACTTAAAGTAGATAGCGTTATTCCTTATAATGTATTAGATAGATCTTATTGCTTAATTGTCATAAAGAGGGATAAAGATGAATGAGAATCTAATTGTATCAGTAGGTGATATCTATGAACTTAAGAAAGCCCATCCATGTGGATCAAAAGAATTTATTGTATTAAAAAATGGAACCGACTCTACCATCAAATGTCTTAAATGTAACCATGAGATATTAATCGATAGAGTAGAACTAAAGAAAAGAATTAAACGAGTAATTAATAAAAACTAATATTAAATGGCTAGACATAGCCGTTTATCACATAAAAACAAGGACTCCCTAAGTCCTTGTTTTTATATCTAATTATAGGTCTAGCCTAATAATTCTTCTGCCTTAATTCTATCTATCTTTCCGTTTAAATAAAGATTAGATATATTCATAAACTTAAATAAAGCAAGTTTAACAGCTAAACAGTTTTCTACACTAGGTTCAATACTACATTTTTCTAGTATAGTTTCACCGAATAATTCAAGTGATCTTGGATCATAATCGCTTGTTAGGTCGATTAACTCTAACTTTCTCTTATAACTCTTTGGACAAGCAATGTGCTTTTTAAAGATTTCTTTAAGAAGAGATACTAATCCGTTAGCTTCAACGCCTTTAAAGATATGTGCTTTAATCGCATCATATAAATCAAATTTATCTTGGAAGTAGTAATAGAAGTCTGTTCTTAAAATATGCATTCTATCAGTTAAAGATAATACTGTAACTTTTTCAAATGGCTTACTTAATAGTTCTTTAAGCGCAGGCTTTAGTAATTTATGTTTTCTCTCCTCACTAATTTTGTCGTATACAGCTTTTGGCATAATATCACTCCTTTTAATAAGATTAATATGATTATAAAAATATAGGTTATGTTTGTCAACCGATTTGACATATCTTGACAAAAAAATTATATTTATTCTTGTATGTATGTAAAATTGATTCATATTTAACACTTTATTTATTAAATAAATATAAGTGATACAATTATTATAGATTAATATGATATGGTGATGAAATGAGTGATGTAAAAATAATAGACGTTAAGGCTACTGTCACAGAGGTAAACGATAAAAGAGCTGATATTTTAAGGGATAATCTTAAAAAGAATAATACCTATATGGTTAATTTAATGTCATCTCCCGGAAGTGGGAAGACCACATTACTTATAGCTTTATTAAATAAACTAAAAGATAAATTAAAAATAGGTGTCATGGAGGCTGACCTAGACGCAGATGTTGACACACACGCTATAAAAAATTACACAGGATGTGATGTCATCCAACTTCATACTGGGGGCTGTTGTCACTTAGATGCGGTGATGAGCAAAGAAGGTCTCGATAACCTAGATAAAGATTTAGATTTAGTATTTATTGAAAACGTAGGTAATTTAATTTGCCCCGCAGAATTTGATACAGGCGCAAATCTAAATATAATGATTCTATCAATACCTGAGGGAGATGATAAACCAGTTAAGTATCCGTTCATCTTTAGTATGGTAGATGCATGTATATTTTCTAAGATAGATACACTCAAAATATTTGATTTTAATATAGACCTTGCGGAGAGTCATATTAAAAAACTAAACGATAAAGTATCTTTCTTTCCTCTAAGCACTAAGACTGGGGACGGAATAGATACGCTTGCGGATTATATATATAATAAAGTAAAGGATTATCAATCTAAATAATGGAAAAAGAGGCAAACGCCTCTTTTTCTCATTCCGTCTATTATCTATTGTAGAATTCGACGATTAGGTTCTCTTTAATTTCTGGTAAGAATTCTTGTCTTTCAGGTAATCTAGTGTATTTAGCTTCCATCTTTTCTTCATTGAATTCAACGTATGGAACTCTAGATACTTTAGCTTCTAAACTTTCTTTAACGATAGTTAGATCTCTAGATTTTTCTTTTAAAGAGATAACTTGACCAACTTTAACTCTGATTGATGGGATATCAGCTTTATGCCCATCAAGAGTAACGTGACCATGGCTAACAAGTTGTCTAGCTTGTCTTCTTGTAGATGCGAATCCAGCTCTATAAACTAGATTATCTAATCTACTTTCAAGAAGAATTAGGAAGTTAGTACCTTGTTTACCAGTTCTAATCTTTTTAGCTTCATCAAAAGTTTTACGGAATTGTTTTTCAGTTAAGCCATATAGGTATCTAACCTTTTGTTTTTCATTGAGTTGTGTACCATATTCAGTAACTTTTTTCTTTGCCTTGCCATGTTGGCCAGGAGCATAAGTTCTCTTTCTTAGGTCTTTCTCGTTTTCAAGGATAGATGCACCGTATCTTCTAGCTTCCAGTATATCTTGCCATATATGATCCTCCTTTTTTAATTCTTGTGTATAAGAGGAGTACTTCCTTATGCATTTAGTTTGTTTTGATAACCTCGCCTTAAGCAGCAAAGACTACTATTAAACCCTTAGGAACAAACTATTTTGAATAATTCGTACAGCTGCCTTTTATTACACAGCGTGCTTATTATCTCATAAATATATAATTATTTCAAGAAATAATTTTAGAGTTCAATTTTCTTTTATTTCTCTTTGTTTAATTGTAACAAATGAAATTATATTTATCATAATATAAAGATTAGTTATGGGTAACCTCTTTTATGTGCCCCTATTCGTTTTAATAAGTATATAATATATATAACGTATAATTTAAATACTATAGGTGTAATATGGATAGTTATAAAGAAAGAGAGAAAAAGATAGTTCAAGTTGGAATAATAGGCATTATATCTAATATGTTGTTGGTTGTTGGAAAGATACTAGTTGGTTTAATCGCGTCCTCAATTTCTATTGTTGCGGATGGATTAAATAACTTATCAGACAGTATTTCGAGTATTATCACAGTAATTGGTACTAAATTAAGTAATAAAAAGCCTAGTAGAAAGTACCCATATGGTTATGGACGAATAGAATATATTACTAGTTTAACTATTTCCGCAATTATTGTGATTACTGGTGCGCTCGCAATATTTGAATCAGTAAGAACGTTTATCACAAAACCAGAGGTATCTTATAGCGTTTATACTGTAGTGGTAGTATCTATTGCGATAGTAATAAAAATACTACAATGGTTGCTTTATAAAACACAAGGAAATAAGTATTCGTCAGAAAGCCTTAAGGCATCATCTCTTGACTCACTCATGGATGCATTCATTTCTTTATCAACACTAGTTGTCGCTATAATATGTCTCGTCTATAAAGATGCACATAACTGGAACCTTGAAGCTATCCTTGGTATTATAATTGGTTTATTTATCGTGAGAACTGGCATTACAGTGCTTACTAATTCAGTGTCACTCTTAATTGGAAAGAGCACAGATAAGGAAATAGTTGCGAAGATTAAAAGAATCATCAAATCTAACGAAAAAGTATTAGGCGTATACGATATCATTCTAAATAGTTATGGTCCAACCAAAACAATAGGCACAGCCCATATTGAAGTAGATGATAACCTAACCGCAAAAGAAATTCATAGGATTTCAAGAGAAATCACAAGAAACTGTTATGCTGAACTTGGTGTAATTATTACTCTTGGAATATATGCAAGTAATGTATCTAACCCTACTGGTAAAGCAATAAAAGATACAATAGAAGAATTTATTAAGAATAACATAGAAATAGTTCAATATCACGGATTCTATTTTGATGAAGACAAAAAGAATATTAACTTTGATATTATTTTTGAGTTTGATACCATAAACCCAGATGAAATAAAAGGAAATCTAGTCACTCTTTTAAAAGATAAATATCCTGAATATAACTTTGAGATATTTGTGGATAGTAATTTTATCGAATAAGAATTGTGAAGATTTTGTTAAGATTAGCACTCGCACCTTGCAAGTGCTAATTTTTATGTTATAATCTTGGTGTAAAAAAGTAGGAGGTTTTACAATGAAAAACGAATTAAGAATTTTTGATCCAAGATTTGATTTATTTGATACTTTCTTTGATGATCCATTCTTTAAAAGACCTCAAAGAGTAGAAGCCCATATGGCTGTTGATGTTCTAGAACATGATAATGACTATGAAATAGTCGCTGATGTACCAGGACTCGCTAAAGATAATATCACCTTAGAATATGAGGAAGGCAATCTAACAATCTCGGTATCTAAGACTGAAGAGAAAGAAGAAAAAGAAAAGAAATATGTTAGAAAAGAACGCCACTCATATAGCTTTAGAAGAACATTCTATGTTGGAAACATCAACGAAGAAGATATTAAAGCTAAACTTACTAATGGTGAACTACACGTAACTGTGCCAAAAGAAAAACAACAAGTTATCACAAAGAAAACAATTGATATTGAATAATCACATCACAAAAGGATTATAGTAAAAGCCCCATTTTTCTTGGGGCTTTTACTATATTTATGTAGTATAATCATATTATGTTAAAAGTTCATATGCTTGTTGGTATACAAGGATCTGGTAAAACTACATATTCAAAAATACTATCTAAAAAAGAAGGAATCCCTATTGTGTCAACTGATGGTATAAGGGATGAAGACCCAACTCTTGAAGGAATGGATGTATTCACTTTAGCCTTTGATAGAGTAGTGGCTTACCTAAAAGAAGGAAAAAGTGTCATTTACGATGCGACTAATGTCACACCACTTGTAAGAAGTAGATTCTTTACCGCAATGGAAGAAAGAGGAATAAATAGAAATGAATATGAAATAATAGCTCATTTCTTCACTCCTAACCTAGAACTAAGCCTAGCCAGAGTAATAAAAAGAAATAATATTCCTGGTGAAAGATTCTTGCCACTTGATGTGGTAGAAAACTATTCAAAGAATATAATAAAACCCACTATTGAAGAGGGTTTTAAAGAAATAGTCACAATAGATAACTATGTAATCTATTAGTCATGAGGATCTATATAAATAGTCTTATAGTTAGTATATGATACGAAGCATCCCTTTTTCCCAGGGATCTTTTTTATATGTTTAACATAAGTGTAATCGACAGGGACAGAAGAAGAACTCTTTGCTTCACTGTGAAGAGCTGCAAGATTTGACGCAAATCTAATAACGTCCTCAGTCAACTTATTATCTCCCGTTACTATCACATGGGAGCCATGTCCATTCTTGATATGGAACCATAAATCATCCTTTCTCGCTAGTTTATTAGTAAGATAATTATTCTGTAGGTTATTCTTTCCCACATAAACTACACAATCATTAATTTTGTATGTTAAAAAGTTTGGAATATACTTTTTCTTTTTACTATAAATCTTATCTCTTAGGTAGCCTCCTAAGAGAAGTTCTTGTCTTATTTCTTCAATATCTTTAAGAGAACCATTTTTTAACTGGTAAAGAAGAAGCTTAAAGTATTCAAGTTCATTACTTGATATTTCTAGTTGCTCGTTTAAGTGAGATATCGCAGCCTTAGCCTTCTTATATTTCTTATAATAGATATTAGCGTTATCTTTTAGTGATTTAGATGGATCAAGTTTAATCTCTACTTCTTCATTATTATAGTAATTAAGAAGAGTGATACTATCATTTCTTGTATAAGGAAGATATGATGATGACATAAGAAGTTCTCCTTTAATTCTTAAATCATCAGAGTTAATGTCATTATCATATTCATTATTAAGTATCTGGATCTTTTTCTCTAATCTTTTAATGTTTGAATTAACACATTGATAGATCTTTATATTATTATCTTTTAGATTCTTTTCTCTTGTGGTTTTATCATAATAAAGATATAAAACCTCAGATAAAGTATCATATTTAGTCCCACCACCTAAAATATCAAAATAGTAGTAATCTTTAGGATATAATGTTGGCTCTAGTTTATTAATGGTATCTATAAGTAAAGCCCCAAAATCCCTTCCATTATTTCTATAAATATCTAGGAGGTATTCCGCCAGTTTTGGCGAAATACCTGCGATATTATCTACTATATCTTTCGATAGTAAATCAACACTAGAAGATATAAAATTATTTACATTATCTTTATTTAAAGGATCTATTTTTTCATTCTTAAGAGGAATATATTTAAGGCCTCTCATTATGCCTCTTGAGTTGTTTTCGATAGTAGATAATTGTTTAATCGCATCTAATATTACATGGTTTTCATCCAACACAATAAGATTAGAAAATCTCCCTATTAACTCAAGGATGATGTATTTAGTTGTTGAGCCATAAAATTCGTCTCTTGACTCTATTTTAATCTCCACAACCCTATCATTATTAAGTTGAGATATCCCTCTTATTATTGAACCCAGGAAATGTTTTCTTAAAAACATAGCGAAAGATGACACTTCATTTAATCTTTCTAGTCTTTCCTTTGAAAGAAAGATTGTGGGATTATTATATGACACAGATAAATAAAGGAAATTGTTCCTCCCTTTTGACCTAATTACGAATTGATAATCTGTCTTAGAAATTTCATCTATATTATCGATTCTTCCATTATTTAGTTCATCATTTAGTTCATAAACTAAGTGTTTTAAAAATATACCATCAAGTGCCATATCTTAATTATACAATATCTTGGAGGCTAAATAATGATTTTTTGACAACTTTTAGAGTTATGTATGAGAGGTTGTGATATAATATTTTAAAGGAGGAAGAGACCCGTGAAATTAAACGAAAGAGGATTACTTGTTGTATTAAGCGGACCATCAGGTGTTGGGAAAGGGACTGTAAGAAAGGCCCTCTTTGCTTCCGAGGGTCAAAACTTCACGTATTCTGTTTCGATGACCACAAGACCTAAAAGAGAAGGCGAGATTGAAGGTAAAGATTACTTCTTTGTAACTGAAGAAGAATTTAAGAAAAAGATTGAAGCGGGAGAACTTCTTGAATACACATATTTTTGTGGAAATTATTATGGCACACCACTAAGCCAGGTTGAGGAAGCCTTAGACAGCGGAAAGGAATTAATCCTTGAAATTGAGGTTAATGGCTGTAGACAAGTTAAAGAAAAAATGGTTGATGCGGTGACGATCTTCATCGTTCCACCAAATAAAGATGTGCTCTATCAAAGACTTATGAGAAGAGGAACCGAATCACCAGAAGAAGTTCAAAAGAGAATCTCGAAAGCTAATGCTGAATTTGGGCTCGCATACCAATATGATTACATTGTTGTTAATGATGATGTTAAAAATGCAGCCGATAGAATTAGGGCAATTATCCGTGCTGAACACGCAAGCACAAGAAGAAGTATATATAAGTATTATGAATTATTAGGAGATACAGGAGAAAATAAAGATGAGCAGTAATGAAAATAGGAATCCAGAGGGATTAAGCTATCCATCAATAGATGATTTATTAGTTGTTATCGATTCAAAATATAAATTAGCTTATACAGCTGCGAAACGTGCTAAATTAATTAAGGCCGAAGGATGTACTTTAATGGATGACTTAGGTGGTGCTAAATGTGATAAACCAGTTGGTCAAGCACTAGAAGAAATACTCGCTGGTAAGGTTCATATTGAATTTGAATCTAATACCTCAGATAACGATAAAGAAGAATAAAAAATGTTTACTAATTATAGCCATTAATAAATATTAATGTGCTATAATTTTTTTAACGAGGTAGGCTTATGGATATACAGAAATTATTAGATAATATTGGCTATAATAGTGACTATTTGACACAAAATCTTCACGTAAAAAAGGCGGTTTTAGACCCCGTTTTTGCTTCACTTGACATTATTTTTGAATCAGATAGACCAATAATAATTTCTGAATACGAAGAACTAACTCAACGTCTTGATAACTTAAGGCTTAGAAATGTTGATCATATTACCTATTCATTTACCTTTAATGAATATAATGAGAGTGATATTTACGACTATTTTAACTATGTTTCAAGAAAAATAAATAAAGATAACAGAGCCCTATATTTTAATAAAAAATACGAATATGGAACTCTAACGGTAGAAATTCCAGGTAAAGAGTCAGGATTCCTCGTTCAGAGAAATCAAATATTAAAATTGATGAAGGATTCAGGCTTTACTCAATTATCACTTGAACTAAAACTTAAATACGATAAGGAAGAGATAGAGAAATCTATCAGTAGTGAAATAGATTATTCAGTTCTTGAAGCCAAAACTAGACTTGAAAAAACTAAAGAGGAGGTTTGGGTTCAATATTTACCTGATAAAAAAATATATGGCTCTGAAAAAAGCGCAATAGAAATACCTGACAATCAGGTTGAGTTTGATAGGTTTAATCAAAAAGAAACAAGATCTGCCTTTGTGTTAAAAGGCATAGTGGAATATATAGATCAAGATGCCTTAAAGAAACGGGGAAATTTTAAAATGGTTCTTCGCGATGATACAGGAAGAATCTATTGCTCCAGATCTTTAAAAGGTAATGATAAATTTTTCTTCAAAGAAATAAAGGTTAACCAAAAGATTATTGTTCAAGGTTATTTAAGAATATCACCTGCTGGCGATGTCAGTTTAAACATCACTAACTGTGCACATACTGAATCAAGGATTCCAATTACTTCAAGAGTTGATATTGAACCTAAAAAGAGAGTGGAACTTAATCTCCATACTAAGATGAGTGCACTTGATGGTGTTGATGAAATGAAAGATTATTGCGAAGCTGCAGCATACTTTGGCCACTCTGCTATTGCGGTAACCGATACAGGTGGTGTACAAAGCTTCCATGATTTATATGAGTTTGTAAATGATCCTAAGAAAAACCCAGATAAAGCTCTAAAACCTTTATATGGTGTTGAATTAAATTATGTTGATGAAGATGAAATCAAGATAGCACACAATCTTGAAGATATTAATTTAGAAGATGCGACATATGTAGTATTTGACTTAGAAACTACAGGTATTTCTGTGAACTTTGAAAGAATTATAGAAGTGTCAGCAGTTAAGATTAAACATGGAGTTATTGTTGATCAGTTTACTACTCTAGTTAACCCAGAAAAGAATATTCACTATTCGGTCTCAAAATTAACTACAATTAAAAATGAAGATGTTAAGAATGCACCTTCAAGAGAAGTTGCATTAAAACAATTTAGAGATTTTATAAAAGATACTGTGCTTGTTGCGCATAATGCATCATTCGATATTGGGCACCTAACTAAAAACTTTGATGATTTAGGTTATGAAAGAATCAATTACCCATTAATCGATACACTAATTCTTGCGAAAGCGCTATATCCAGGAAAAAGAGCTTACGGTCTTGCGCCTATGTGTAAGTTCTTGAACGTAAGACTTGATCAGCACCATAGAGCTTTAGCCGACTCAACTGCGACCGGCCAAATCTTTATAATAATGCTTGAAGAAGCTAAGAAAAGAGGAATTAAATACCATAGTGAATTAAATACATTAATTGATCCTAAGGAAGCATTTAAATTCCCAATCTCTCATACAATAGATTTACTTGTTCAAAATCAAATAGGTTTAAGAAATCTTTATCATATTTTATCTATCGCATCTACTGAGAATTTCTCATTAGATCCAATAGTCACAAAGAAAGTAATAGAAAAATATAGAGAAGGAATACTCATTGGGTCAGGTGATAGAGTAAGCCACTTCTTTGATGTGGCATTCACTAAGACTGAAGAAGAATTAGAAAAGATAATTGATTTCTATGATTACATAGAGATTGAACCAACATCTAACTTTGTCTATGAACAACTTCATATGGATGATTATGAGTTCTGTGTCCAACATACCTATAAGAAAGTTATCGCAATGGCTAAAAAACATAATATTCCAGTCGTTGCGGTTGGCGATGTTCATCAAATAAATAAAGATGAAACATTATATAGAAGCATTTTAGTTAATACTGAAAGAGTTGGTAAATTAAGAAGACATCCTCTTTATATGTTTGGAGGAGAAAATGATGATATGCCACCTATGGAAATCGCAATCCCATCATCATACTATAAGACCACAAGAGAAATGTTAGAAGATTTCTCATATTTAGGGTCAGACCTCGCATATGAAGTTGTTGTAACGAATACTAACTTAATTGCGGATTCATGTGAATTTGTCCAATCATTCAATAATAACCCTTATCCACCAAAAGATGATTTCTTAAAAGATTTAGGTATTCCATCTGCGGAGGAATTTGTTAAAGAATTAACACTTGAAAATGCTCATAAATTATATGGTGACTTGCTTCCTGGTATTGTTAAAGATAGGATCGATCACGAACTAGAACCAATTATTGGAAATAAATTCTCCACAATCTATGCGATATCACATTTAATAGTTAAGAAATCAAGAGAAGATGGCTATGAAGTTGGTTCAAGAGGTTCTGTTGGTTCATCTTTAGTCGCATATCTTATGGAAATAACTGAGGTTAATTCACTCCCACCTCACTATTATTGTCCTAAATGTTCATATAGCGCATTTAAGATGACAGAATCAGAAAAGAAAAAATATGGAATAAGAAAAGATGAAGAATTATTCCAAAATAATTTAAATGAAGTAACAAGTGGATACGACTTACCTGATGCAAAATGCCCAATATGTGGAACGCTGCTCAATAGAGATGGCCAAGATATCCCATTTGAAACATTCTTAGGTGTTAAAGAAAACCCTAAAACTCCAGATATTGACCTTAACTTCTCTAGTGAAAACCAAGGTCAAATTCACAACTATATAAGAGAAATATTTGGATATACTAAAGCTTTTAGGGCGGGTACAATTCAAGCGTCACAAGATAAAATCTCGTATGCAATAGTAAGAGATTATTTTGATAACGTTAATAAGAAACTGATTAAACGAGAGGAAAGACCAGTTCATCATAGAAGAGCTGAAATAGAAGGCATTTCAAATATGATAAACGGTTCCAAGAGAACCTGTGGCCAACACCCTGGTGGAGTAGTTGTTGTACCTGTTGACCATGAAATATATGATGTAACCCCAGTTCAATATCCTGGCGACTCATCAAGTAGAGAGTGGATGACTACTCACTTTGATTATCATACATTTGAAAAGAATCTATTTAAGTTAGATGTATTAGGCCATGATGACCCAACTTGTCTTAAATATTTAATGGAATTTGTAAAGGCTGAACCTGAATTATTCCCTTTTAAAGAAGCGAAGGATATCCCAGTAAATGACCACAAATTATTCCAACTTATGAATAATACTGAATGTATTGGCTGTGCGCCAGAAGACCTAGATTCTAAAGTAGCATCATTTGGTATTCCGGAGTTTGGTACACCATTTGTGCGTGAATTATTAGAAGAAGCTAAACCAACTACTTTTGGTGAATTACTAAAAGTATCAGGTTTATCTCATGGTACAGACGTATGGAAAGGAAATGCAGAAGATCTTCTCCTTGGCACAAATGGTATCAAAGTTCCTTTCAAACAAATCATCGGTTGCCGTGACGATATTATGGTTGATTTAATATCTTATGGTGTTCCTGCGCTTGATGCCTTTAACACTATGGAATTCGTAAGAAAAGGTAACGCCCCAGATAAACCAGAAAAATGGGCAAGTATTGTCGCAGGGCTTTCAAGTTATGATATACCTAAATGGTATTTTGATGATTGCGCAAAGATTGCATACCTTTTCCCTAAAGCACATGCCACTGCCTATGTTATTAATGCGCTTAGAATGGGTTGGTTTAAAATGTATCAGCCTATATTCTTCTATAGCGCAATATTATCAAAGAAATTGGATGCATTTGACGTTGAAACAATGCTAAAAGGGACTGAAGGCATAAGAGAGGAATTAGGTCGTCTTAAAAATATCCCAACCGCTATGAAAAAGAAAAAAGATGAAGATTTAATTAAAACACTTGAATTATGTCTTGAAATGTGTGTTAGAGGATATACCTTCTTAAATGTTAACCTATATAAGAGTGACGCAAGAAACTTTAGAGTATCTGACGACCATAAATCACTCTATATACCATTTATGGCGATAGATTCTTTAGGAAAAGCTTGCGCTGATTCAATACTTGCAGCGAGAGCGGAAAAACCTTTTGATACACAAGCGGACTTTATGCAAAGAACTCAAACTTCTAAAACTATTAAAAATAGACTTGCGGAACTTGGTGTATTTAAAGGCCTCCAAGAGGATGACCAGCTATCGTTCAATTTTGATGATTTAGAATGATGAATATTTTTAATAGATTACTCAATTATGTTGACCTAGATAATAAAGCATTAAGCCTAGTAGAAGCTAGACTTAATGCTTTAGTTTTTTCTTTATCATCTCTTATAACGGGTTCTATAGTATATTTTATATTTAATATTCAATTTGATAGAATAATTAAACTTAGTATTTTTGGGTTTTTTGCTATTATTAGCGTTTTCCTATATATTTTAGTGCTAAAGAAAAGAGACAATAATTTTATTGTATGTTTACTATTCTCTATCTTTAAAGGCGCCACCATTATGAGTTTTTCTCATATGTTGAAACTATATTTAGATATTATTAATATGTCTTATGATGTGGTAACTTCATTCTTTATAAGTGCCGCATTTAGTGTGCTTATTGTGCCATTTTTTACCAGTGTATATTATCTATCTTTTGGTAAAACCATTAGGGATTTTAAAACTAGTTTCTTGTTTGTTTTGCTTTTCTCAATCATTATTCTTGCGGTCATAACTGCGATAAGATTTAGTTCTGTATTAAGTTCAAAAACTATACTAAATACCATTATTTCTGTACTTTTTGCCCTAATAAATAGTTTCTATTCGGTGGTATATTTTGAGTTTGCGAGAAAAGAATACCAGGAATGTGGTGACTATTCCCTCACCAATAATATGGCATTAGGTATGGTTCAATCTGATATCTATTCACCTATAGAGATTATTTATGCCCTATTTCACACGCGCAAATAATCATTGAAGATTATTTGTGATTAGTGTAAAATAACACATAGTAATTAGATAGAATCAAGTAAAACTATCTCATCCCTAGTAAATGGGAGTTTTAAATAAAGGGAGGCATTATATGTCAGACAAATTTAAAGCTTTAGAGGCTTATGAGGATCTTAAACAAAAACTAGAAGCTAAGTTAAGCAATACGTCACTTACTCTTCAATCACTTCAAGAGTTAAGACAAGAATACTTAGGAAAGAAGGGCCCTATTCAAGAATTAATGGGTGAAATGAAGAATCTTTCACCTGAGGAAAAACCATCTTTCGGCCAAAAGATTAATGCCCTTAAGACTCTAGTTAGCGATTTAATTGAATCAAAGAAGAAGGAACTTGAAGAAAGACAGGTTCAAGAAAAGCTAGAAAAAGAAAGAATAGATATCACACTTCCTGGCAAAGAAGTTAATACTGGTTCAATACACGTACTCTCAAAAGTTATTGAAGAAGTAGAAGATTTATTTATCGGTATGGGTTATGAGGTCAAAGATGGCCCTGAAGTTGAATATGATGAATATAACTTTAGATTATTAAATATCCCAAAAGATCACCCAGCACGTGCTATGCAGGATACTTTCTATGTAGACGTTGAGAGACTACTTAGGACTCAGACAAGTGCCGCTCAAGCACACACTATGCTTGAATATGGTGGGAATAAAGATGTAAGGATTATTTGTCCAGGTAAAGCATATAGAAGAGATGAAGATGATGCAACTCACTCTCATCAATTCACTCAAATTGAGGGACTTGTGGTTACAAAAGATGTGACTATGTCAGATCTTAAAGGAACACTTCTTAAAATGGCCCAATCATTATTTGGCGAAGATAGAGAAATAAGACTTCGTCCATCATATTTCCCATTTACTGAACCATCTATTGAAGTTGATGTTTCTTGTTTTAAATGCCACGGAAAAGGTTGTTCTATGTGTAAAGATACAGGTTGGATTGAAATTCTTGGCGCAGGTATGGTAAACAACAACGTTTTATCAATGTGTGGATATGATCCAAAGAAGTATCAAGGTTTTGCCTTTGGTGTTGGTGTTGAAAGAATCGCGATGCTCAAATATGGAATTGATGATATTAGATCGCTTTATGCTAATGATTTAAGATTATTAAAACAATTCAAGGCTTAGGAGGAAAGAGAAATGCTTATCCCTATGGAATTATTAAAGAAGATTGTTGATATAAATATTAATGATGAAGAGTTTGTTAAAAACTTCTCTTTAAAGAGCGCAGAAGTTGATTCTTTCGCTAAGCTTTGTGATGTTAAAGGCCTAGTTGTGGGGAAAATCCTTGCGATAAAGGACCATCCAGATTCAAATCATCTTCATATTACTACCGTTGATATGGGTGATATGGTTGATGATATTGTATGTGGTGCACCAAATGTTGAAGTTGGAAGAAAAGTTATAGTCGCAAAAGTTGGTGTAAAACTACCTGGTGGTGAGATGAAGAAAGCCATCATTAGAGGTGTTGCATCTAATGGTATGAACTGTGCTCTTGATGAACTTGGAATTGACCATAAGTACCAAGGATATGAAGGAATCTATTATTTAGATGATGATGCAGTTATTGGATCAGATCCACTAGAATATCTTCATCTAAATGACAACGTTCTCGAAATAGAATTAACTCCTAATAGACAAGACCTATTATCTATTATTGGTGTTGCATATGATACTAAAGCTATGCTTAATTCTAAAATGCATTTAGAAGATGTGTCATATCCAACTATTAGCGAAAAATCTGACATCAAAGTTTCAACTGAAACAGAAAACTGTTATGCATATTACTCTAATGTAATTAAGGATGTTGAAATAAAAGAATCTCCAGCGTGGCTTAAGGGCTCTCTTATGAAGATGAACATAAGACCTATTAATAATGTAGTTGATATTACTAACTATGTTCTTATGCTCACAGGTCAACCTCTTCATGCTTTTGATTATGATGATATAAAGAGTAAGAAAATTGTAGTTAAGATGGCAAAAGAAGGCGAAAAGTTTGTCACACTTGATGAAAAAGAAAGAGATTTAAACGAAAATGATATAGTTATAACTGATGGAAATACATCGCTTTGTCTTGGCGGTGTAATGGGTGGACTTTATAGTGAAGTGAAAGATTCTACAAAAAACATCTTCCTTGAAGCTGCATCATTTAATCCACAAAATATTAAAAATACATCTAGAAGGCTGGGTCTTCAAAGCGAATCATCTTTAAGATTTGAAAAAGGAATTAACCCTGATTTAACTAAATACGCATTAGATCTTGCGACTAAGATGCTTAAAGAACTCGCAAATGGTAAGGTTCTATCTAATCCGTCATATTTTGATAACGTTAAGCATGAATCAAAAGAAGTATCTGTTTCGCTAAATCAAATTAATCAAGTACTTGGAAGAGATTTCTTAGTAGAAGAAGTTAAACAAGTATTTGATGGCTTATCGTTTGAGAACGAATACTCTAATGGTGTATTTAAAGTAATGGTTCCAGGAAGAAGACCTGATATTTCTACATATCAGGATTTAATTGAAGAAGTTGTGAGAATTTCTGGATATGATAAGATTCCAACAACCATTCCTGAATCAACATCTCAAGGTAAACTAAGTCCTTATCAAGCATTCATTAGAAAGATTAGACACAATCTATCTTCTTCACTCAATGAAGTTATCACCTATTCAATGGTATCTGATGAATACGCTACCGCATTTGATAATGCTGAATATTCATTAGTTAAAGTTTTAAATCCTTTAACTGATGATAGAACTACAATGAGACACTCTCTCATTCCGTCACTTTTATCAGTAATCAAATACAATCAAAATAGAAAGAATGATGATGTATTAATCTATGAAATTGGAAGAAGGTATACTTTAGAAGGAGAAAAACCAATTCTTTCTATGGCACTATCTGGAACTATATCTAGTACACTCTGGAAAGGCCAAAAAGAAGTAGTAGATTTCTACTACCTAAAAGGATTATTAACTAATCTATTCGATTCATTATTCATCAAGAATTATCGTATTGAATTACCAGAAAATCCACTGAAAGGGCTACATCCAGGGGTTTCCGCTCAAATAGTTGCTGGCAAAAATACCCGTCTTGGATACTTTGGTAAACTTCATCCTGAAACAGCAAAGAAGTTTGAGGTTAAAGAAACATATGTGCTTGAACTTGAACTAGATACTCTCTTCGAACAGGCTCATCCAATTAAATCAGTTAAACAAATATCTAAATATCCATCAATAGTAAGAGATTTAGCGTTTGTAGTAGATGAAAGTGTTTCATCAGAAGATCTTGTATCAGAGATTGAAAAAATCGCAAAAAGACAACTAAGTGGAATTAAGGTATTTGATCTATATAGAGGAGAAAATATAGGTAAAGACAAGAAACAAATTGCCCTATCTTTAACATTCTCTGATATGAATAGAACACTTGAAGCACAAGAAGTAGATTCTACAATAAATGAAATTATAAGTAAGCTAGACGCTAAAGGAATGAAACTAAGAGCCTAATGAATTCCTTCTTTAACTATTCATCAGATGAACTAAAAGAAATACTTTTATCTCTTGGATATTCAAAATACACAAGTGATCAACTTTTTGATTGGGTTTATAGAAAAAAAGTATTTAATCCTGATGAAATGTTAAATATAAAGAAAGAGTTAAGACAATATCTTAAAGAAAACTATTCATTTAGTCTACCTGGCATAGCCAAAAAAGAAGTTTCAAAAGATGGTACTGTAAAATTACTACTAACACTTATAGACGGACTTAAAGTTGAATGTGTGCTTATGCATCATAATTATGGTACGTCTTTATGTGTAACAAGTGAGGCTGGGTGTAATATGGGATGTGCATTCTGTGCTTCTGGGTTACTTAAAAAAGAAAGAAGCCTTGAAGCATATGAAATGGTCTCTCAAATCCTAAAAGTTGAAGAAGAGTGTGGTGAGAAAGTATCACATGTGGTAGTAATGGGTACTGGTGAACCACTTGATAACCTAGACAATGTCCTAAAATTTATTAATATTATTAATAATAAGATTGGACTTGAAATAGGAATAAGACATATTACTGTCTCAACATGTGGTATTGTCCCTAAAATATATGAACTGGCAGAAAAGAAAATACCGCTAAACTTAGCGATTTCCCTTCATGCCCCTAATAATGAAATAAGAAATAGACTTATGCCTATAAATAAAGCCTATCCCCTAGATAAACTGATTAAGGCAGTGAGTGATTATTTTGATACAACAGGTAGGAGAATTACCTTTGAATATCTTCTTCTTAAAGATATTAATGATTCACTTAAGTGTGCAGAAGAACTCGCAAATCTAATAAGAGGATTAAATGCTTATGTCAATTTAATCCCATATAATAGAGTTAAAGAATTTGACTTTATGCCTTCGTTAGATACACAAGTAGAACTCTTTTATGATAAATTAAAGAAAGAAGGCATAAACGTAACAATAAGAAAGAAAATGGGTGATGACATAAGTGCCGCATGTGGCCAGCTTAGAAGTCAACACAATAAATCGGAGGATAACGAAAATGATTAAAAGAATTGGTATTTTAACAAGTGGTGGAGATTGCTCTGGATTAAACGCAGTAATTGAGTCTGTAGTTAAAACCGCAAACGAAAACGGAATTGAAGTATATGGTTTTAAGATGGGATATGATGGACTATATTCCAATGACTATATGGTATTAGATTCTAAAAACACAGATTTAATTGGTGAAAAAGGTGGTTCTATTTTAGGTAACTCAAATAAAACTAATCTTTTCAACTATATTACTGTTCAAAGTGACGGATCAATCAAGAAGATAGATGTTCATGAAAAAGCACTTGAAAACCTAAAGAAAGATGAAATAGATGCGATGGTAATTGTTGGTGGAGATGGTTCAATGACATCTGCACGTGACTTTATGAGAGCCGGTGTAAATGTAGTATGCGTTCCTAAGACTATAGATAACGATGTACCATCAACTGACCAATCTTTTGGTTATGCTACTGCCGTTGATAGAATACGTGATGCTCTTCGTGCTATTAGAACTACTGGTGAATCACATAATAGAATTATGATTCTTGAAGTTATGGGTCGTGGTGCTGGCTGGCTCGCACTTGAAGGCGGTCTTTCTGCATGTGCTGACGCAATTCTCATCCCAGAAATTGAATATGATATTGTTAAACTAAGAGAATTCTTAATTGAAAGATATAAGAAAGGTGAAAAATCTACTATCCTTTGTGTATCTGAAGGTGCTAAACCACGTGGTGGTGAAATCACAGCTCAAATTAATCATAAATACCCAGATTCAGTTAAGCTCGGTGGTGTAGGCGCTTTACTTGCTAAAGAACTTGAAGATTTAGTTGCCCCAGTTACTGGCCAAGAAGTTAGAAGCACAAACCTCGCATATATTCAAAGAGGTGGCGACACTAATTCATTTGATATTGTTTTAGGATATAAATATGGCTCTAGCGCAGTTAGAGCGATCCTCGATAATGAATTTGGTAAGATGGTTTCTCTAAGAGGAAACAAGATTAAATTAGTAGATTTAGTAGATGTAGTTGGAGATGGCCCAACTGGCGAAACATCTAAGGGTGGACGTCATAACGTAACACAAGATTCTGATCTTTTAATTGCCGCAAAAGCTATGGGAATTTATTTCGGAGACTAATGCAAGGAAAAATTATCAATTTAACTGGCGGTCTTTATACTGTTATTGATGATGAATCAAATATAGCGTGTAAAGTACGTGCTAGAGGTTCATTTAGACATCAAAACATTTCTCCTATTGTAGGAGACAATGTTCTTTTTGATTCAGAAATGATCCTTAAAATAATTGATAGAAAAAATGAATTTATAAGACCTAAAGTCGCAAATATAGACTATGCAATAATAATCACTCCAGTATATCCTAAGTTTTCAATTGATTTATTAAATAATTTATTATTCGTGATTGAAAGAGAATATGTAGAACCTATTATTGTGGTATCTAAATGTGATTTAGTTGATGAAAGTGAATTAAATAAAATAAAAGAAACACTAAGTTATTATGAAAGATACTATAAAGTATTCTACTCGTCTAAAAAAGAAACAGAGAAACTTGATGTATTTAAGTCTATTTTAAAAGATAAAATTAGTGTGTTTACTGGTCAAACAGGCGCCGGGAAAAGTTTTTTACTTAATAGGATTTCACCTGAACTTAAACTTGCGACTCAAGAAATTAGTAAGGCATTAGGACGTGGTAAACATACCACAAGAGAAGTTACTATCTATAATGTTGACCATATGTATATAGCGGATTCACCCGGTTTTTCTAGTATTGATTTAACCTTATCTAAGAAAATGAGGCCAATTATTGATTGCTTTCCTGAATTTAAAGATAGAGATGATTGTAAATTCAATGATTGTGCTCATCTTGCTGAACCGGGATGCAAAGTAAAAGAGTTGGTTGAATCTGGTAAAGCATCTAAAGAAAGATACGACTTCTACGTCAAAGTATTAACGAATAAAGATAAACCTAAGGAGTGATAGAAAGATTATGTTAATATCATTGTCAATATTAAATGCTGATTTAGACCATATAGAAAATCTATTTTTATACCCACCACTATCTTACGCGCCAGTTATTCATATGGATATTATGGATGGCAAGTTTGTTAAAGAAACATCTTTTAATGAGGAAGTGGTTAAAAGAGCACATGAAGCATGCCCTCAAGCTATTGTAGATGTTCACTTAATGGTTGAAAACCCTGAAGATTATTTTCTAAGATATAAAGAAGCAGGTGCTGATTATATCACATTCCATGTAGAAGTGGGCAAAACTAAAGAAACCATTAAATATCTAAAAGATCTCGGAGTGAAGGTTGGATTATCACTAAATCCATCAACTCCAGTAAGTGATTTACTTCCATATTTAAAAGATATTGATTTAGTGCTTGTAATGAGTGTATGGCCAGGAAGAGGTGGTCAAAAGTTTATCCAAGAATCAATAGATAAACTTAAAGAGTTATCGGAATATAAACACAAGAACAATTTATCTTATGTTATATCGGTGGATGGTGGAATAAATGAAGAAACTATTCCACTTGTTAAAGAATATGCTGATATGTGTGTCATAGGTTCATCTATTACTAAGGCAGAAAAACCATTTATGAAATATGCTGAACTTATGAAAATGTGTATGTAATGATATAAATAGAAATAAAAAAACAAACCCGCGGTTTGTTTTTTTATAAGAGATTATGCTCTCTTGATCGTGCCTCTCTTTGTTCCTCTTTTGAGGGCTCTTGCTGAAACATAAACTCTCTCAGGCTCACCTTTTTCGTTAATAATAGTAACTTTTTGAAGGTTAGCTTTCCAAGTCTTATTAGTAGCATGAAGAGAGTGTGATCTTGAATTGCCTTTCATTGACTTAACGCCAGTTACGTAGCATGCTTTCATTCTAACACCTCCTTAAGTGCTAATACGTATTATATAGCACCTTTATTATTATTTCAAGATTAAGTTTTAGAAGAATTAGACTTATAATAAAATTAAGTATAATATTTATATATTATATATAATAGATAATAGTAAAATGATGGAACTAAAGAATTTAAAAGGAGTAGGAGAAAAAACTTATAACGCTCTCTTAAGTAAAGGAATTAAGGATATTCCTTCTCTTTTGTATAACCTTCCTACATCTTATAAAGAATATAGATTAACCAGGCTTATTCCAGATATAGTTGTGAACGTTAAAGCAATAGTTACAGATACAGTAAATATAATGAAATTGAAAAACGTTACAAAAGTATCGTTTAGTGCATCGGTTGAAGGATTAATTATTAAAGTAGTTTTATTTAATCAAAACTACTTAAAAAATATAATTCATATAGGTAGTGAAGTAGTAATTGTAGGGAAGTTTGATGCGAGGTTTAGAACTATTGAAGCTACAAAAATTATTCCAGCACCTTTATATAAAGAAGGAATATTCCCTGAATACAATTTTGATAATATAAATAATACAACTATTCAAAGAATTATCAAGGAAGGTCTTGAGTATTATGAAGAGGAATACTCTATTATTCCATCTTCATATTTAAATAAATACAATTATCCTACAGGGAAATCGCTATTTCTTGCGATTCACTTTCCAAAAAGCAAAGAAGATTATGAGAACGCTCTTTCATCACTTAAGTATCTAGAATTACTTGATTTTACCCTAAGGATGTCTACTATTAGAAAGAATCTTGAAGAAACAATTAAAGAACCTAAGAATATTGATTTGTCTAAATTAAAAGAATTTATTAGTAAAGCTATTACCTTTGAACTAACTTTAGATCAAAAGAATGCGGTTAACGATATTTATCTTGGGATGAAATCTAATCATCCACTAAATATGTTACTAGAAGGGGATGTAGGATCAGGTAAAACAATTGTTTCAATAATATCTTCGTATATGTCTTATCTATCAGGTATGCAGTCGCTTATCATTGCGCCAACTGAGGCTCTTGCGAGGCAACACTATAATACTTTTAAATCTATATTTAATGAATTTGGTGTAAACGTTGCACTTCTTACTGCGTCAGTATCATCTAAAAATAGGAATATTATCTTAGAAGATTTAAAAAATGGTTCCATTGATATCATAATTGGCACACATTCCCTATTATCTAAAGAAGTAATATTTAAAAACCTTGGTTTTATTGTTTGTGACGAGCAACATAAATTTGGAGTTAATCAAAGAAAGACCATTAGAGAAAAAGGAATAAATCCAGACGTTCTCTATATGACTGCAACTCCAATCCCAAGGACCCTATCATTAACACTATTCGGTGATATGAAACTTGAAACTATTAAAACTATGCCTTTGGGGCGTAAACCTATAAAGACAGAAATATATTCATATAGGGATTACGTTGGGAGTGTTCTATCTTTTGTGAAAAAAGAAATAAGTGAAGGAAGACAAGCTTATTTTGTTTCACCTCTAATTGATGAAAATGATTCTACTGATATCACAAGCGTTATTAGAATAGAAAGAGATTTAAAAACATATTTTAAAGATTTAAGAGTTGGGTTACTACATGGAAGGCTATCTTCTATAGAAAAAGACGAAATAATAAATACATTTAAAAATAAGGAAATTGATATTCTTGTATCAACATCAGTTATTGAGGTAGGAATTAATAACCCTAACGCATCAGTTATGGTTATAATAGATGCGCACAACTTTGGTTTATCTTCTCTACATCAACTTAGAGGTAGGGTTGGACGTGGTACTGATTATGGGTATTGCTTCCTTATGGTTTCAAATAGTGATGAAAGAGAAAAACTTAAGATACTTGAAGAAACACAAGATGGTTTTAGAATTAGCGAAGAGGACTTAAGACAAAGAGGCCCAGGCGATTATCTTGGGAGGGACCAATCAGGTAGTATTAAGTTTAAATATGCAAATTTATTTAAAGATGATAATATTTTTAAAAATGCATTATTGGATTCAAAAGAACTTATCAAAGATGATACAATATTAGAGTACTATCAAGATCATTTATATAATGATAATTTTGATTAAAAGTGAGGTATTAAAATGATTAGAGTTGCAGTTGACGCAATGGGCGGTGATTTTGCGCCTGAAGAGCAAGTTAAAGGCGCAATGCTGGCAATTAAAAGATATGATGATATAGAAATAACCCTATATGGTAAAAAAGAAGAAATAGAAAAATACCTAACTGATTCTACAAGAATAACTATTGAAGATTGTAGAGAAGTTATTCCTATGGATACACATGACCCAAGAGGCGCAATTAGGGGTATGAAAGATTCTTCTATGACAAGAGCTATGATGTCTCTTGTTGAAGGAAAGAATGATTGTATGTGTACAAGTGGCCCAACACAAGCATTAATCGTTGGTGCACTACTTGTTGTTAGAAGAATGGAAGGATTTATGCGTCCCGCACTTGTCCCAACAATTCCATCTCTTACAACAGATGGTACTTTGATTTTAGATTGTGGTGGAAACTTAGATATTAAACCAGAACATCTTGTCCAACAAGCTAAGTTTGCGGTCACATACTGCAAAGAAGTATTGCATAGGGAAGATCCAAAAGTGGGTCTTTTAAATATAGGTACTGAAGAAGGAAAAGGAAGAGAGTTTGAAAATGAATGTTATAAACTATTAAAGGAAAGTGGGCTAAACTTTGTTGGAAATGTTGAAACAAAACAAATCCTTGAACCACCATGTGACATTCTTTTATCAGATGCTTTCACAACTAATATGGTTGTAAAAACTGTAGAAGGAACTGCTAAATCAATAGGCAAGATACTTAAATCAAATCTAAAAAGAGGATTCTTTGGTAAAATTGGTGCCCTTCTTTCAATGAAGAATCTAAATAGATTTAAACAAGAAATTAATCCTGATAATAATGGTGGGGCTATGGTTATAGGTGTTAAACACCCACTAGTTAAACCTCATGGTTCATCAACCGCAATCACATTCTCTTATGGTATTGGTAAAACATCTGATATGGTAAGAGGAGATGTAATAAATAAGGTAGCGCAACTCCTAAAAGAAGAAGGTGAAATTAAAAATGAGTGATCTTCATCCACTAGAACAGTTCTTTGAGATTGAGTTTAATGATAAAAAACTACTTCATACAGCCCTATCCCACTCGTCATATGCGAACGAAAATAATTGCGAAAGCAATGAAAGGCTTGAGTATGTGGGTGATGCGGTAGTTGATTTACTTGTAGGTGAATACCTATATAAAACACTATCTTCACAAGAAGGCGTTCTAACTAAAAAGCGTGCAAATATTGTTTGCGAAAAGTCTCTATCATATTTCGCATCTTTATTTCATCTTGAAGATTATCTTTACCTAGGAAAGGGTGAAGAAAAAACCGGTGGAAGAGAAAAAGATGCGGTTAAATCTGATGCTTTTGAAGCATTTGTGGGCGCTATCTATATTGATCAAGGAATTGAATCATGCAAAAAAGTAATTGAAAAAGTGGTAATACCAAATATAGAACATGTATATGAGGATACAATCGACTATAAGTCTATTCTTCAGGAACACGTTCAATCATTTAAGAGTTTCTTAAAATATGAGGTTGTCGGAGAATCTGGTCAACCTCACAACAAAACCTTTAAAGTTAGGGTTATTATGGATGAAGATATTGTTCTTGGAGAAGGAATGGGTTCATCTCATATTCATGCGGAACAAGAAGCTGCAAAGAATGCTCTAGAAAAATTGGCGGTGTAATATGCAAGAAAAAGAATTATTTAAGAAGTTAGTAGAAGATGATATGGTTAACTTTAATGCCATATTAATGAAATATTATTCAGAGCTCTCTTTAACGGAAAAGGATATTTTTGTTTTATCATCACTTACTAGACAACTTACTAAAAAAGATAATGTATTTATTCTTGAAAAGCTTAAAGCAAGAACAAAAATTCCTGAGGATGCATTCTTTGAATCATTAAGCAATCTAACTGAAAAAGAATATTTAACCATTAAAAAAGATGTAAACCCTAAAACCGGGAAAGAGTCTGAATATTTTTACCTAGATGGCTTATATGATAGAATTGTGTATTTGTATTTGGATATGATTAAAAAAGAAAGCGATAAATTGCCTCATACATTTGAGGAAAAAGTTTCACTTCTTTATGAAAAAACATTTAATAAACAAATGACTATAAGGGATGCAGAAATAATCTCTAGATGGGCATCCACAAATCAATTTTCCTATGAAGAAATTAAAAATGCTATTCTAGATGCGGCAAAAGTAGGTAAATATACCCTAAATTATGTTGACTCTAAACTTCTAAAGAAGAAGGTTCAAGAAGAAAACAATCCAGAATATGAGGCAACAAATAAAATTATAAAAGAATTAAGTGATAAATGGAAAAAGTAGTAGATAGGGATTACCTTATATCCTATCTTGAAAGTTTATATAATAATGCTAAGTGCAGACTTAACTTTAGAAACGATTATGAATTACTCGTTTCTATAGTTTTATCCGCACAAACTACTGACGATTCAGTTAATAAGGTAACACCATTTCTTTTTGAAAAATACCCAACAATCAAAGATTTAAGTAATGCTGATCTAGAAACTGTTGAAAAAATAATTAGGAGCATTGGACTCTACAAAAATAAATCAAAAAATATTATTGAACTCGCAAAAATGCTTTGTAATGATGGATATAGTATAGTCCCAAACAACTTTGATTATTTACTAAAGTTACCAGGAGTAGGTAGAAAAACTACTAACGTATTTTTATCTGAATATTATAACGAGAACACTCTAGGAATTGACACTCATTTGGGTAGACTGGCAAAAAGATTATACTTGGCTTCTGAAACTGACGACCCACTTAAAATTGAGATAAAGTTGCTTAAGTATTTAGAAGGCTATTCATCAAAAAAGTTTCACCATATGATGATTGCCTTTGGAAGAGATAAATGCACTGCGCAAAGCCCTAAATGTAGTGAATGTAAACTAAAAGATTATTGCAAAAATGGAGTTGGAAAATAATTGTTATTTTCACTCCATTTTTTAATATATTTCGTTACAATTTGTTCTTTTTTTAGAAAATTATAAATCTTGAAACTTAACATATTTCATTAATAGAATAGCAAGTAAAGGAGAGACATATGAATATTAAACCTTTGCTTAGAAGCATAGCTAAAATTAATGAAACAAAAAATAGGGAAGAAAAAGAATCTGGAATAGGTGAGTTATTAAAAAAGAAAAGACTCTCACTAAACCTAACATTAAAGGAAGTTGCTAAAGATACATGTAGACCTTTCAAAGATAGAAAGAAATGAAATTAAGCCTAACGAATCATTTCTTGCGTGTCTTATGGAGAACGTTAAAATATCAAAGAATGAAATATACTTACTAGAAAACGCCCATGAACTTTTAATTGAGTCGATAGACTATCTTTATAATTATGATAATGATAGTTTTGAGAGCTTATATGATGACATAAGGGGAATAGAAAATAATACTAATGCAGATATCATTATTTTTGGATACTATACTATCACAGGCCAACTGAATATGGCTAATAACTTTGCGGTAAAACTAATCCAGATTGCAACCAGCTTAGACGAAACACAAATTACAGTATTTTCTATTTTCCTATCACATTATCTATGTAGGACCGGTAACTACATAGATGCGTATGAGATTATTACACAAATCAAAAATTATGGATCAATGATCCATTTTGAACCCATAATTAATGATTTGTTATTTAATGTTTCTATATTATCGGGTAGAAGCACACTTGCGGCATATTATTATTTAATCCTATCAAGGTATTACGCAAAACACCCCAATGTTAGAAGAATTCTAGAACTTAAATATTCATTCGCAGAGATGTTGTATTTTGAAGGCGAGTATGAGCAAGCTATATCTATAATAGAAAATACTAAAGAGCTCCAAGATATCGCCATAGATGAACGTTTCCTGCTGGTTTTAGGTCTATCATATTTTAAATTAGAAAAGGATATTAGTGCGAAAGAATACCTAGATAAAATACAAATTACTTCCCCATATTTTAGATATTGTATTCAAGAAAAGTATCTACTTGCGGAAAATGGGCTTGACTATCTTCAAGACGTTTATAATACATATTCTTATAGTCATGATCCGTATATTAGATACTTCATATTATACAAAACAGAAAGATTATCTAGATCTTTCTTCAATTCGATGGAATATGTAAGTTTATATGATGATTCTTCTTACTATAGAAAAATTGACTTACTGAAACTTGAGCGAGATTATCTATTATCTAAATGTCAGTATAAACAAGTCTATCTAATCACAAAAAAGATGGAAGAATTAAAAAAGAGAATGCATGTAGAAAGGACTATTCGATTATAGGACTGTACTCACTTAAGTATAGTCCATCCTCACTATGAGGTAGAGAATATATTTTAGTATAGGTTAGTTCTTTATATACGTCTTTATTTATTTCTCTTTTGATTTCAGTTATAAAAGGAACTAAACTATTTCTCATATTTTTAAGGTAGGATCTTCCTTTCTGATCAAAACCAAGCACCCTTAAATAGTCTAGAGAATCTTTAACGTCACTTTTCTTAATCCCAAGAAGGAGTGCCATAAGCACTCTATTAACTTTAGTCTCCCTATCTCTTTTAGATATTAATTTATTTACTAATGCTTCATAATTTAAAACATTCTTCAAAGATTTAAGTCTGTTTTCAAAACCATCAGATATGAGTAATATATCTTTTAGTTCATCCAAAGAAGAAGATAAAATTCTATATTTGATTAAATCAAAATAGTCATCTTTCACATGTTTTTGAAGATTTGAAATATCATAAGAAAATTTATATTTATTTAAACCTTGTATTAAGTCGTTTCTAATAGCGCTTGCGCTCTGGATAACACACCCTTCTTTTAAATCGCTATAGTATCCAGTGGATACTCTTTTAACAAGGTGTTTGTTTATATTATATGAATTATTGTTTATAGTTTTGATATATTCAATACCTAGTAAATCATTTGGTGATGATAAAATATCTTTAGCGTTTTGATCCAAATTTATAATGGCTTTTTTTGACGAATTATTAAAACTATCTCCACCATCTAAATATTTTTTGAGAAGAGTTTTATAATCTTCTTTTTGGGTTAATGAAGCTATTTTTTCAAGAGCGTCTATATCATTTGATTCTGACCCAAAGTATAAGTCAGTAACTCCAGCCTTGTATAATATTTCAATGGCATACTTAGCATATATATCTGCTGCCTCAATTGCGTATACGGTTGGTATCTCTAAGACTAAGTTGATTCCATTCTTTATCGCAACTTTAGTTCTTGAAAATTTATCAAAAATAGCGGGTTCACCCCTCATAACAAAATTAGGACTCATAGCAACTATAATCAAATCATAATCACCATCTTTCCTTATATAATCGATTAAGTATTTGTGTCCTTCGTGAAATGGATTAAATTCCGCAACGAATCCTGCAACTTTCATATGAAAATTATATAATAATTATCAAAAGTAATCTATAATTAAACTATGGAATATTATATTTTTGATTTAAAAAATAACGTAGATAAGAATAATAGTATCGAAGGCGAAATCGACTTCTCATCTAAAATAAAGGATGACATTTTAGAACTATCAAAATGCAAAGTTGATGGTGCTTATTCATATGATTCAAGAAGAGATGGATGGATTTTTAATTTACATCTTCAAATAAGTGTCACAAAAGCTTGCGCATATACCCTAGAACCAGTTAATTTTCTTGTTGATTTTGATACTGATTTGATTTATACTTTTAAAGTGACCGACGACGATGCATTTCCTATTGAAGGAAATAAGATTGTTCTCGATGAAGAGATTTGGGGAGAAATCTTCATGAATATACCATCTAGAGTTATTAAAGAAGGCGCAGTATTTGATGATTCTGACAATGTATATTTTGATGATGATAATCCATTCGCGAATCTTAAATTAGACGATGATAATTAGAGGAGGATGACAAATGGCTGTTCCTTTTAGAAAAACTAGTAAATCGGTAAAAAGAATTAGAAGAGGCTCTAAGGGCTTAAAGAGTCCTGCTCTCGTTAAAGATCCTAATACTGGAGAATACCGTGTTCAACACCAAGTAGATGCTCAAGGCAACTATAAGGGTGAACAAGTAGTTGAAGTAAAAGAAAAGAAAGAAAAGTAATTTCTTAAGAAACAAGCACTAAAGGTGCTTTTTCTTTAGGTGGAGATATGGAACATATACCAGTACTATTAAATGAGGCAATTGAATACCTCAATATTAAACCAAATGGAATATATGTTGATATGACCTTAGGTGGTGGAGGACACTCATCTAAGATTTTAAGCATATTAAATAGTACTGGTCATCTATACTCTTTTGATGTTGATGATGAATCTATATCTTTTGCTAAAGAAAAATTAGATAAATATAGTAACTACACAATAGTAAAATCTAATTTCTCTAATATCAAAGAAGAGTTATACAACCTTGGAATTGAAAAGGTAGACGGAATCCTCTATGACCTAGGCGTCTCATCATTTGATTTTGATGATAAAGAAAGAGGCTTCTCATACAATAGTGATGCAAGACTCGATATGAGGATGGATAAAACCCTAAAGAGAGATGCTTATTATATAGTAAACAATTATCCAGAACAAAAACTTGCGAATATTATCTATCAATATTCGGATGAAAAATTCTCTCGTCAAATCGCAAAAAGGATAATAGAAGAAAGGAAACAAAAACCAATTGAAACTACGTTTGAACTTGTAGATATCATTAAAAGATCTATTCCAGAAAAGTTCCTACATTCAAAAGGGCATCCCGCAAAAAAGACTTTCCAAGCATTAAGAATTGAAGTTAATGATGAATTAAATAATCTTGAAAAATCTCTAGAAAGTGCGGTTTCCCTTCTTAATAAAGGCGCAAGAATTGTGGTAATTGATTTTGAACCACTTGAAGATAAAATAGTTCAGAAAGTCTTTAAAAAATACTATAGAGAGGAAAACATCAAAGGGCTTCCCGTAAGCCTTGGTGAACCGCTTCTTAAACGTATAACAAAAAAACCTATTATTCCAAGCGATGAAGAAATCGAAAGAAATAATAGGAGTCATTCTGCAAAAATGAGAGTCGTTGAAAAGAATTAACGACTCTCATTTTCTTTCTAAATAATTAAGATGTGTAATACTAAGTAGGACAATAGATGGAATATTAAGCAGTACTATAAACATATTAAGTGTTTGAAGTAGTGCGCCATCTTCTGCGATAAGTGATATCCCAAACAATACTGTGTAAAGCAATAGGAAGAATGCGGCTGAACCAAGATAGAATAGGTTAGGTTTCTTAATATTTTCTTCGTTTGTATATTCATTAATTGATAATGCAAATACGAGAGCAAATGTGGCCATAGATACATATAGGATTAAGAACTCAACAGTAAATACTCTAAATGCAGCAATGGCTATTCCATATAACGCTACTGTAACTCCAACTTTAATCCATAATCTTTTACTGTTATTCTTTAAAGTTTTAACTAATAATAGTATGCCTACTATAGCATAAGCCAAGAACGCGATTATATTTGAAATGCCTTTAAGTGATAGAAGTAGGAATAATGAACTAACAACAATTAATAAAACAGGTAAAAATGTATAAAGTAAATCTTCTTTTTTCTTTTGTGTTATTAACACAAATAATAACGCAAGTATAGATGACACCAAGTTGAAAATAAGATTATTAACGTTTACTTCCGCAAAAAATAGAATAGTAGATACAACAAATATTAAAACTTGTATAATCACATAAGCATAATTAATTTTCTTCATAGTTTTATTATACATTATTTTGATAGTATTCAATTCCAACAATACTATTAAATCTAGCCATTGAAAGTCGTTTTTTATTAAATATTATTTGCGAGTTCAAACGGATATAATCCATCTTTATCAGGAATTTCTCCTGCCTTTTCTAAGCTCAACTTAGTTAGAAGTGGTCCAACTATTTCATATACTAGTGTAGCGCATAATGCTACTGCGACTATAATATTTCCAATATTATCATGTTGGAAGGAAGCCATTTTAGATACTTGGTTCGCCATTCCAATTGCAACACCAGCTTGTGGCAATAGAGTGATACCTAAATAATTTGTGATATGTTTCTCTCTCTTAGTAATCTTACATCCAATATAAGCACCAGTATATTTACCAAGAGATCTCATTACTATATAACATACAAATACTAAGATTATCGGTAACACTGATTTAGAATTATTTGAAGCGATTATTTCTTCGCTCGCAATTCCAAGATGCGCTCCTGATAAAACAAAGAATAACATAAATAAGAATGGAGTCCATCTATCAATTAATTCTACATCTCTATTTACGATAGGAAGTTCATTCTCTTTAGCGATATTAATATATACAGCTCCAACCATCATACAACAAAGTAGATTTGAGAATTCTAAATTTCTTGAATTAATTGCGATATGATTTAATGCTTCACAGATTCCAACGCCTAATAGAGTGAACGCAATTATCACAATCGCATGATTATTTCTAGATTTAAAGAATTTAATAACTAGATGCATTAATAAGCCTAATAATGCTCCAACAAGTAAAGAACCAATTATTTCAATTAATGGAACTAAAATAAATGAAACAAAAGATAGTGGAGTGTTTAACGCGATTGATTCACTTAGTGAAACTGAAATACTAAATACAATTAATCCAATCGCATCATCAAATGCGACAACAGGAAGTAATATATCTACTAAAGGACCTTTGGCGTTATATTGGTGAATTACCATCAAGGTCGCCGCAGGTGCTGTAGCGGTTGCGATAGCGCCTAAGCATATTGCGATTGATAAATCAAGATGCATTACTAGACAAATGATAATTAGTGTTACATCTACTAAAATTACCGCAAGAAGAGCTTGAAGAACAGTGATTAATATTATTTTTGATCCATATTCTTTTATCTTTGATAGCTTGAATTCCTCTCCGATTGAAAGTGCGATAAATCCAAGCGCAATCATTGAGATAAAATTATTCATTCTATTCAAACTTTCTTTTAAATTAGTGTTGATTGAATTATCTAGTATCAAACATAGGATCGCTGCGATCAGCCCAACAACCAAATATCCTGTGACATTAGGCAGTTTTAATATTTTTACAATTCTAGTGGACATCAGTCCTAATATTAATAATATTCCAAGAAATAATACGAAGTTCATATTTAAATCCTCTTTTATAGTAACCTTTATGCATTGTATCACTAATATTTAAAACGGATTGAATTATTATTAATAATTTTAATAATATTTTGTTTATGATGTAGTAATTTATTTTGGAATTAATAGTTATAATATTGTATAAAAATTTATGCGCCAGCGATTAAATCAAAGGCGCATTTATTTTGACTAAAAAAGTAAAAAACTACCTAGAAATTAATCGAGATAGTTTTTTGTAAAATCGTTCTTATGTAACGTGCATATTAGTGGTTAGTTTTTTAATATGTAATTAATATATAAAAATTATATAGGATTGTTCTTTGTTTAGAATCTTGAAATATATATTTCAATAGAATATAATTTTATTGTTATTTCAAAAAAATAATTTTTTAGTACGGAGGTTTTAAATGTCTAAAAAAGTCTTTCAGTCAATGGATGGAAATACAGCAGCTGCACATTGCGCATATGCTTTTACTGAAGTAGCTGGTATTTATCCTATTACTCCATCATCTCCGATGCCAGAGTTCGTTGACTTATGGTCTTCTCAAGGAAGAAAAAATCTATTTGGAACAACTGTAAAAGTTGTTGAAATGGAATCAGAAGCTGGTGCTGCCGGCTCAGTTCATGGATCACTATTAAGTGGTGCTATGACAACAACATTTACTGCATCTCAAGGTCTCTTATTAAAGATACCTAATATGTATAAGATTGCAGGTGAATTACTCCCATGTGTTATGCATGTTGCCGCAAGAACTATTGCATCTCACGCATTATCAATATTTGGTGATCATTCAGATGTTATGGCTACACGTCAAACAGGATGGGCTATGCTTGTATCTGGATCAGTTCAAGAAGTAATGGATTTAGCTGGTGTTGCACATTTAGCTGCAATTGAAACTAGTGTTCCATTCCTACATTTCTTTGATGGTTTCAGAACATCTCATGAAGTTAATAAGATTGAGGTTATGCCATATGAAGAATTTGATAAACTTTTAAACAAAGAAAAGGTAGCTGAATTTAGAAAAAGAGCACTTGATAGTGCGAGACCTGTTATTCGTGGTACAGCTCAAAATGATGACGTTTTCTTCCAAGCAAGAGAAGCATCAAATACATACTATGATAATGTACCAGATGTAGTTGCTAAATATCTAAAGAAGATATCTAAGATTACAGGAAGAAATTACGAACCATTTAACTACTATGGTGCAAGTGATGCTACTGAAGTAATCGTACTCATGGGTAGTGCATCTCAATGTGCTGAAGAAGTAGTAGATTATCTAAATCAACACGGAAAGAAAGTTGGTGTAGTAGAAGTTCATCTATACAGACCATTCTCTTCTAAATATTTATTCAAAGCTGTTCCTAAGACAGTTAAAAAGATGGCAGTTCTTGATAGAACTAAAGAACCAGGTGCTGAAGGCGAACCATTATATCTAGATGTTAAGAATGCATACTTTGGCAAAGCTGATGCTCCAGTAATTGTTGGTGGTAGATATGGTTTATCTTCTAAAGACGTATCTCCAAGACAATTAATCTCTGTATTTAAGAATCTATCTCAAAAGAAACCTAAAGATCATTTCACAGTAGGTATTGAAGATGACGTTACTAAATTATCTCTCCCACTCGGTGAAGAAATTGCTACCGCAGATCCATCAACTACTGAATTATTATTCTTTGGACTTGGTTCAGATGGTACTGTAGGTGCATGTAAAGATGCTATTAAATTAATTGGTGATAATACTCCACTTTATGCTCAAGCATATTCATCATACGACTCTAAGAAGAGTGGTGGTGTTACTAGAATGCATTTAAGATTCGGAAAGAATCCAATTAAATCTACATATTTAGTTAATACTCCAGACTTCGTATCATGTACACAAGATTCATATCTTGCTAAATATGATTTAATCGGTGGATTAAAGAAGAAAGGTACATTCTTACTTAATACATCATATTCTGATGAAGAACTTGAAAAGTTCATGCCTAATAAGGTTAAGAGAATTTTAGCTGAAAGAGAAGCTAAATTCTTCGTTATTGATGCATCTAAACTTGCTGAATCAGTAGGTCTTAAAGGCAAGACTAATACTGTAATGGAATCAGCATTCTTCAAGCTAAATGAACAAATTATTCCTTATGAAAAAGCACAAGAATTAATGAAGTATTATGTTCATAAGACATTCGCTCGTAAGGGTGATGCTATTGTTCAAATGAACTATAATGCTATCGATATTGGCGCAACAGGATTAAGAGAAGTTGCTGTTAAACCTGAATGGAAGAACTTAAAAGATGAAGAAGTTAAGGCAGATTCATCAAGACCAGATTATGTAAAGAATATTGCTGATCCTGTTAACTTAATTAAAGGTTATGACCTCCCTGTATCAGCATTTAAAGATATCGTTGATGGCTATATGCCATCAGGTACAACTCAATATGAAAAGAGATCAATCGCATCTGATGTTCCTGTATGGGATCCAATGTATTGTATCCAATGTAACCAATGTGCATTCGCATGTCCTCATGCTGCTATTCGTCCATTCCTAGTATCTAAAGATGAAAAAGCTAAAGCTCCTCATGAAGCTGAATATTTAAAAGCTGTAGGTAAAGGACTTGAAGAATATGACTTTAGAATCCAAGTATCAGTTGAAGACTGTACAGGTTGTGGTGTTTGTCTAAATCAGTGTCCTGGTAATACTGTAAAAGATGAAAACGGTAGACCTATGAAAGATGAAAACGGCAAACCAATCAAGAAAAAGGCACTTAAGTTTGTACCTATTCATGAAGCACTTCATTCTCCTGAAGTTGAACTCGGACATTACTTCTTCAATGAAGTATCATATAAGAGTGAACTAGTTGGTAGAAACAATGCTAAGAACCTCCAATTTGCTCAACCACTATTTGAATTTAGTGGTGCATGTGCTGGTTGTGGTGAAACTCCATATGTTAAGAATGTAACTCAATTATTTGGTGAAAGAATGGTTATTGCTAATGCAACTGGATGTTCATCAATTTATGGTGGTTCATTCCCTACTGCTCCATATACAGTTAATAAAGACGGTCGTGGACCAGCTTGGGCTAACTCATTATTTGAGGATAACGCCGAATTTGGATATGGTTTAACTGTTGGTAATAGAGCTTTACGTGATAAAGTAGAACAATTACTTGATGCATGTGAAGGCAAAGTATCTGATGAAACTTGGGCTTTACTCAAAGAATGGAAAGAAAATAGAGATAATGGCGAAAAGACATTAGAACTTGCTCCTAAGATGGAAGAAGCTTTAAAACATGAGGAAAGCGCTGAAGCTAAAGCTTTACTAGCCGAAAAACAATTCTATGTTAAACAATCTAACTGGATCTTTGGTGGTGACGGATGGGCTTATGATATTGGTTATGGTGGACTTGACCACGTTATCGCTAATAACGAAGATGTTAACTTCTTAATCGTTGATACAGAAGTTTACTCAAATACTGGTGGACAATCTTCTAAATCATCAAGAACCGGTTCAATTGCTAAGTTTACTGCCGCTGGTAAACTAGGTAAGAAGAAAGACCTTGCTATGATTGCAGTATCATATGGTCATGTATATGTTGCTACAGTATCTCATGGTGCTGACCCTAACCAAATGGTTAAAGCACTAAAAGAAGCTGAAAGTTATCCAGGACCATCACTTATTATCGCTTACGCTCCATGTATCGCACATGGTGTTAAGGGTGGTATGGGTAATTCTCAACTTGAAGCTAAGCTTGCAACAGAATGTGGATACTTCCCATTATTTAGATTTGATCCAAGACTCAAAGAGCAAGGAAAGAATCCATTCCAACTTGATTCTAAGAACCCAGATTTCTCTAAATATAACGATTTCCTAATGAATGAAAGAAGATATTCAACATTATCTTCAATCAACCCTAGCGCTGCAGAAGAGCTTTTAGCCGCAAACATCGAACACGCTAAGGAAAGATTCAGAGTTTATAAGGAATACGCTAATAAACCTGTTGAACCTGTTCAAGAATAATAAAGGAAATATAATATGAATAACGAAATGGATACATTGCTAAAACTCTTAGAAGTTCCCCCACTAGTATCGTTTAAAAACGCTCTTTTTGTGGGACCTCATCCTGATGATATTGAATTTGGCTGTGGCGGTTTAATTAGTAAACTTAAGGAGAATGGTGCAAGTATCCATTTTCTTATAGTTACTGATGGGGCTGCAGGAACACTTGATCCCGCCCTTCCTCCTAAAAAACTAGAAGAGATAAGAATGAATGAGGCAAAAGAGGCATCAATACTTCTTGGCGCAGACACCTTAGACTTTATTGGTCTTGAGGATGGTGGATTATTTGAAAGCGAGGATGTTACCCGTCTTGTTGCGCCATATGTACTCAAATATCAACCAGATATTATCTTCGCCCCAGATCCAAACCTTAAGACAGAATGTCATAGTGATCACTTAAAAGTTGGTAAAGGAGTAAGAGCGCTAGCTCAACTTGTCCAATATCCAGAAGCATTAAGAAGACATAATATTAATCTAGAAGGATTAAATCCACTTAAAGATGGTCTTGTTCTTGCATATTATTTTACTGACGAACCAAACGTCTTTGAAGAGATAAGAATTTCTGATTTAGAAAAACAAGTTGGTGCTTTAATGTTACATAAGTCTCAAATGGTTGGGGAAGGTCTAATGCTCGTTGAAATGATTAAATTAAAAGCATTTCTTGATGGCAAAAGATCGGGCAAAGAACTTGCTGAATCATTTAGGGTGCTTCTCCCAACTGTTCAACACGTTTATTCTGAAGGATTAAATTTTAAACTATAAGAATATTAAAATATTCAGGCTCTCATAGTAGAGCCTGTTTATTTAATTAGTATCATTTATGGTATACTTTATATACGAGGTATATAATCATGAAACTCTATAATACTTATACTAATAAAATTGAAGAATTTAAGCCATTAAAAGAAGGAGTAGTAACTATATATTACTGTGGACCTACAGTATATAACTATATTCATATAGGCAATGCAAGACCTATAGTATTTTTTGATACTTTAAAAAAATATTTAGAGTTTAAAGGATTAAAGGTAATTATGGCCTCTAATTTCACAGACCTTAATGAAAAGATCTTAAATCAATCTAAAATAGAAGGAATTAGTGAAATGGAGGTTGCGGATAAATATATAGAAGCATACCTTGATAACGTAAGAGCCGTTAACGCGGATGATTCTTACATAAAACCAAGAGTAACAGAATGTATTCCTGAAATAATTGAATTTATTCAAGGATTAATAGATAAAGGAAGCGCATATGAATCTAATGCTGATGTATATTTTAGAGTTTCAAGTGTTAAAAATTATGGCGCACTTTCGAATAGAAAAACTGATGAATTAATCCAAGGTGCAAGAGTAGAAGTATCTGATTTAAAAGAATCAGGTCTAGATTTTGCATTATGGAAGAAATTTGACGAAGGAATTGTATATGATTCACCATGGGGAAAGGGTCGCCCTGGATGGCACACAGAATGCTGTGTTATGATCAACAATATCTTTAAAGGTTTAATTGATATTCATGGTGGTGGCTCAGATTTAGTGTTCCCTCACCACGAGAATGAAATCGCCCAAAATGAAGCTTTACACCATAATAGACTCGCAAACTTTTGGGTTCATAATGCGAGAATTAACTTCGGTGATGAGAAGATGTCTAAATCACTTGGCAATGTAGTATGGGTTAAGGATTTAACTTGTGATCCACGTGCCTATAGACTTCTTGTTTTATCATACCCATATAGAAATATCATTTCTTATACTGATGAACTACAACTCCAGTTCAGCAAAGAGTTTGAAAAAATAAGACAATCATACACTAAACTATTTTATTTTTTAGACGTCAATGATGCATTTAATAAAGATAGTAAAACAGGCATATCTAGTAGTATCTTAGATAAGTTTATCGAAGCAAATGAAAACGATATGAATACACCAAATGGTGTAACCGCAATCTATGAAGCATTAAAGAATGTTAATCAAATTCTTAGGTCAACAAAAGATAAAGAATCACTTTCATCTCTTTATAATGTTTTAACAGTTATGCTTCACGTATATGGACTTGATATTAACCTTGAAAGAATGGGCTCTGAAACAAGGCTAGAATATGATGCATGGGTTAACGCGAGAAGCACTAAAGATTTTGAAAAAGCCGATTATTATAGAAAAGTCCTCACAGATAAAGGAATTGAGTTATGATTAACGAGCCCGGACTTACTCTCGCATATATTGGTGATGCAGTATATGAATTAAAGATAAGGGAGTATTTGATAAATGAAGGTATAACAAGTGTAAATAGCCTTCATCAAAACGCAATTAATTTTACGAGTGCGATATCTCAATCTAGAGTTATAGACCATATTTTTGACATATTAACTGAAGAAGAAGTTGAATACTATAAAAGAGGTAGAAACGCTACAATATCTCATAAACCTAAATCTGCAACCCTTAAAGATTATATAAAAGCCACAGGTTTTGAATCCCTAATTGGATACTTATATTTGAATAAAAATATAGAAAGATTAAACGAAATTATTGATATTTCTATAAATTTTCTAAAAAAATAAAATCGCCAAAAAACGCGAAATTCTTGCTATAATAGAGGTGCGAATATGATTCTAAAAGGAAAGAATGCATGTAAAGAAACCATCCTAGCCAAAAGACCGGTCGAAAAAGTAATTTTTAGAAAAGGCTTCAGTGATGATATTGTTTCTTATGTAAAAGAGAATAAAATCCCTTATTCTTTTATGGATGAACATAAATTTGACAATTTATACAAACATGCACAAGGCATAGTTATTTATACTGATGATTATAAATATTATTCTCTTAATGAATTATTATTGTCAGAACCTAAGCCTACTTTAGTCGCTATTTTGGACTCTATTACTGATCCTGAAAATTTAGGAAATATTATGAGAACTGTTGAAACGTTAGGTGCAGATTTCATTATTATTCCTAAATCTAAAAGCGTTTCTGTGAACGAAACGGCTTGTAAAGTATCTTGTGGTGCATTTAATTATGTGAAAGTTGTTGAAGTATCTAATTTATCTAATGCCATTAAAATCCTAAAAGAAAATGGTTTTTGGGTAGCTGGTGCTGATATGGATGGAGAAATTGATTACTCCAAGATGGATGTATCAGTTCCTTTAGCTATAGTTATAGGTTCTGAAGGATATGGCATTTCAAGGCTTGTTAGAGAGAATTGTGATTATCTTATTAGAATACCGATGAAAGGTAAGATTAATTCTATGAATGCGTCCGTTTCCCTTGCAATTATACTCGCAAATATAATTTCAAGGAGATAACTACCATTTTAAATTTATTTGAACTAAACGACTTTGAATTATTTTATCTAGCGAAAGAGAGAGACTCTATCGCACTTGATTTAATTATAAAAAAATACTCTATCTTCATATCCAAAATGATATGTGATTTTCATATACGAAATGAATATGATGATGCATATCAAGAATCTTTAATTCTTCTTTATGATGCTTTTTTGAAATATGATATAAATTCAAAATATCCTTTTTACTCGTATTTTAAAAAGAGTTTAAGAAACAGACTAATAGATTTTAAAAAGAAATATAGTAATTCTTTCATCACATATGAATCAGATTACAATCTTCCTATTTTCAAAGAAGAAACAGAACTAGATTACGAAAGAGAATTGACTTTGCCTTTATCAATACTAAATACAAAACAGAGGAAAATACTTGAATTAAGATACATTGAAGGCAAGAGCCCTAAAGAAATTGCTGAAATCTATGGTGTTAATATTAGAAATATCTATTCAACAATTCATACAGCCAAGGTAAAACTTAGAAGTAGATTATGTGAAGAAAACGATTAATTTGATTTATAAAAAAACATTTTCTTGACATAATTAGTTTATATTTATAAAATAATTATCTAGTGGAGTGTAAAGAATATGAGAATTAAAATCATATTAGTGTGCTCTGAGTGTAACTCAAGAAACTACACTATATTCAAAAATACAGCAAACAAAGATAGATTTGAATTAGTAAAATATTGCCGCGTTTGTGGCAAACGCACTCTACATAAAGAAAGCAAATAGTGAGGAATAGTTATGGAGAAAGATACTTCTACAAAAGCTAGAAAAGAAAAAGAATTAACTGCATCTAAACGTGTTTGGCAGTTCGTTAAAGAAGACCATCCTTTTGAAAACTGGTTACTTCTTGTACTTGCCACTGTACTTTTAGTTATTTCACTTTACATCTTAATCGCTGCAGCATCAGATAATAATTCATTTGCTGACACATATTTTAATATCTCAGATTCTGGCTGGGCTATATTTGATGCTACTTGGAAAGTTATTCTTATTTCCTCTCTTATTGTTGCTTTATCAGTTGGTGTTATTGTTTTTTGTTTATGGCCTATTTTCACACCTTCATTCAAAGAATTGAAGAACGTTAAATGGACTGACAAAAAAACTTTATTTAAGAACTCTTTAATTGTTTTACTATTCATTGGTTTCTTAACTGGATTATTCTATCTATTCAACTTTGGCCTTGTACCACTTTATAATCTAATCTTTGGAGCTTAATTATTATGGCAAACAATAAAAAACGTTGGTACATCGTTCAAACCTCATCTGGGAAAGAAGATGTTGTCGCAAGAGACATCATGTCACGTGCACACTCTTTAGACCAAGATAACTATATCTTTGATGCTTTTAGCCCAGATTCAATTGAACTTGTTGAAAAAGTAGATAAGAAAAACGGAACTAAGACTACAGTTGAAAAAAGAACTAAAGAATACCCTGGATATGTATTTGTTGAAATGATTGATACATCAGATTCATGGTGGGTAGTCAGAAACACTCCAAATGTAACCGGATTCCTTGGATCATCAGGTAATAAAACTAGACCTGTTCCAGTAGATGAAGGTGAAATGGAAAATGTGCTAAGAAGAGCTGGCAAGATTGTTGATACAATTAATTTCCAAATTGGCGATAGCGTAACTATTACTGAGGGTAACTTTAAGGATAGAACAGGAACTGTTGACGATATTAATTTTGAAAACAAGTCTGTAACTGTTATTATCGACTTCTTCGGAAAATCAACACCAATTACTGTTGGTATTGATGAAGTAGAAGCTAACTAATTAATTAATAAAGACCACTCTCTGATAGGGGTCTTTTTTATGTGAGGTGCATTATGCAAAAAAAGCTTTCAGAGCTTAAGACAATAGATGCTAAAAATTTTATCAAAATGATAGAATATGGCGTCTTAAATCTTAAAAAACACTATCAAGAAGTGAATGATTTAAACGTTTTCCCAGTGCCTGATGGAGATACTGGAATTAACATGAGAAGAACTATAGAAACAGGATACGATGCTATTCAAACATATGAAGGAAGTAACGTTTCAGAAGCTGCATCTATGATGGCTAAAGGTGCATTGCTTGGTGCCCGTGGTAACTCTGGTGTTATATTATCTCAAATATTTAGAGGTTTTTCATATGGTGTTGGATGTAAGAAGATTTTAACTGTCCCGGGATTAAACATTGCTTTAAGAGCTGCAGTTAAAAAAGCTTACTCGTCTGTGAACAACCCTGTAGAAGGTACAATTTTAACTGTTTTAAGAGAATCAGTTAAAGCCGCAGGTAGAAATACCACATGTACTGTAGCTCAATATCTAAAGAACTTAGTAGATCAAGCCAAGATTACTCTTGATAAAACTATTGATATGATGGATGTTTTAAAAGAAGCCGGAGTGATTGACTCAGGTGGTGCAGGATATTACTACATCATTCAAGGTTTTATGTTCTATTTTAATGATATGACAATTGATGAAATAGATAAGCCAGGCATGAGTGTATATGATGAGGCAACCCCTCATGAAAAAACTACTCAACTTGATCTATCTTTATTTAATGAAGATTCGGTTCTTGACTATGGATACTGTACAGAATTTATGATTCAACTACAAACCTCAAAAGTTGGTAACGTTAGTGAATTTAATGAACAAACAGTAATAGATTATCTAGAAACTCAAGGTGATTCTATTGTATGTTTCAAGGATGGTTCAATCATTAAAACACATGTTCATACAAAAGATCCAGGTGCTGTTTTATCTTACGTAAGACGTTGGGGTGAATTTTTAACAGTAAAAATTGAAAATATGTCTCTCCAACACAATAATGTGGTCGCAAAAGAGAAGGCTGAACTTGATGAAAAGATGACCCACAAAGAATATGGCTCTGTTGCCGTATGTCAAGGCGAGGGAATAAAGGCAGCTTTTAAAGAAGTTGGTGTTGATAAAATTATTGATGGCGGACAAACTATGAATCCATCAAGCGAAGATTTTATCAAATGCTTTGAAAAAATGAATTGTGACAACATTGTTGTACTTCCTAATAACTCAAATATAATTATGGCTGCTGAACAAGCCGCTCAAATATTTGAAGAAAAAAACCCTAACATAAAAGTTATGGTTATTAAAACAAAATCAGTAGCTCAAGGCTTCCTTGCTGCTAACATGTTCCTCCTTGATGGATTAACATATGATGAAGTTCAAGAGAATATATATTCCGCAATAGAAAATGTTTCTTCGCTTGAGTTAACCACAGCCACAAGAAGCACTACTATAAATAATATAAAAGTATATAAGGATCAATTCATTGGTATTTTAGATCACAGTTTAGTTGCATGTGATAAATCACTAGTTGATTGTTTATCTAAATCACTTAATGTATTAAAGGAAAACAAAGCTGTTGATGGCGTTATCCTAATATACGGAAAAGATTGTAGTACAGATACTAGAAATCAAGTAGTAGAAAATGTCAAAAATGCCCTACCATATGTTGAAATTAGTGAGGTAGATGGCGGACAAGACATTTATCCTCTCAATATAGCATTATTCTAATATGATAAAGTGTGCAATATTTGATCTTGATGGCACACTAGTAGATTCAATGTCCTATTGGGAAAAAGCCCCAATAGAGTTTTCCTTAAGAAAAAACATTGAACCTGAAGAGAAATTAAGCGACACATTTTTATCAATGTCGCTATTTTCTTTCTCTAAGTACTTTAAAGAAAAGTACCATCTAGAAGATACTATTGATTCAATTATGTCTGAGATAGACTCTATCATGGAAGTCCATTATGTAAGAGATATAAATGTTAAAAAAGGCATGTTTGATTTGATAGAGATGTTGGATAAGGAAAATGTCAAATTGGCCATCGCAACTCAAACAGATAAATACCTAGTTGAAAAGGTACTTAAGAAGACTGGTTTAGATAAATATTTCTCTTTCATATTAACCTGTGGTGAGGTTGGTGAAGCTAAATCATCACCACTAGTTTATGAAGGTTGTGCAAACCACTTCAATATTCCGTACAATAAAACTCTTGTCTTTGAAGATTTGCCCTATGGAATAGAATCATCAAAAAAGAAAGGCTTTATCACGATTGGACTTTTTGATGTTCCATCAATTAAACATCAAGAGCGTATAAAAGAAAGCGCAGATTACTATTTTTTAGAGATGAATTCTGACTCAATTAAATTCATTGAAAAATTAGTAAAAAAATCGCTTGACTAATATAAACCCATATTATAGAATAATAGAGCGTGTTTTATAATGCGTGTGGGAGAACCAAAGGTTCAGTGACCACAACATGATAAGGAGGCATTCATCATGGCAAAACAAGTTAAAACTATTATCAAGTTGCAACTTCCTGGTGGAAAAGCTACACCAGCTCCACCTGTAGGACCTGCACTTGGACCAGCGGGCGTTAATGCCGGTCAATTCGTTCAACAGTTCAATGATAGAACTAAAGACATGATTGGTTGGACTATCCCTGTTGTTATCAGCGTTTATGATGATAGAACTTTCACTTTCATTACTAAAACTCCTCCAGCAAGCGACCTATTAAGAAAAGCTGCAGGAATTGAAAAGGGTGCTCATAACCCTAGTAAAGAAACAGTAGGTACTATTACTCGTGCTCAATTAAAAGAGATCGCTGAAAAGAAAATGCCTGATCTCAATGCTAATGACGTCGAAGCTGCTATGAAAATCATCGAGGGCTCTGCCCGTCAGATGGGAATCAAGGTAGAAGGCTAGTTAGTAAAAATGAGTGGAAGGATTAACCGTTATTACCACAAAGGAGAAAGATTATGAAGAAAGGCAAAAAGTATTTAGAAGCTCAAGCTCAAGTTGATTCTACTAAGGTATACTCTATTGAAGAAGCTGTTGCTTTAGTTAAGAAAGTTCATTACGAAAAGTTTGATGCTACAGTGGAATTAGCATTCCGCCTCAACCTAGACCCTCGTAAAGCTGAACAAAACTTAAGAGGTGCATTCGTTCTTCCTAACGGAACTGGTAAAACTAAGAAAGTACTAGTATTCGCTAAGGGTGATGCAGCTGAAGCTGCTAAGAACGCTGGCGCTGATTATGTTGGTGAACAAGATTATGTTCAAAAGATAGCTGATGGCTGGATGGATTTCGATACTGTTATCGCTACCCCTGATATGATGGGCGTTATCGGTAGACTAGGTCGTGTTCTTGGTCCTAGAGGACTCATGCCAAACCCTAAAACTGGTACAGTTACAAACGATGTAGCAAAAGCTATCGCTGACGTAAAAGCTGGTAAGGTTGAATACCGTGTTGACAAAGTTGGTAATATTTTAATGGGAGTTGGAAAAGTTTCTTTCTCAGATGAAAAGTTAGTTGAAAACATTGCGTTCGCAGTTGACTACATCTCAAAACTTAAACCAACAACTGTTAAAGGTACATTTGTCAAAAACATTACTATTTCCTCTACTATGGGTCCTGGTGTAAAGATCCAAGGTTAGGAAACTCAAAATCGAATATTTATTCTAAGATAGCTGGTGTGCTTAAGCACTTAATTTCCCGCTGAGAAGTCAAGGATAAAATGTTTAATTTTTAGCCTCTTTCTCGCGAGATGAAAGAGGTTTTATTATTATTTAGGAGATTATATGGCTAATCAAAAGTATATTAATTTAAAGTCTGAAGCCGTAGATGATCTTGCTAAGAAGATGGCAGAAGCTAAGTCTTACGTTCTATGCGAGTACGCAGGACTTACTGTTCAAAAGATGGAAGAATTAAGAGCAATCTTAAGAAAAGAAAATTGTGTGTTAAAGGTCGCAACAAACAATACCATCAAGAGAGCATCTGCTAAAGACGGCTTTGATCAATTAAAAGATACTGAAGGACCTTCATGTATCGTTATGTCTTATGGTGAATCAGTAGATGGACCTAGAATTCTATCTCAATTCGCTAAGAAGAACAAACAACTTGTTGTTAAAGATGGTGTAGTTGATAGACAATATTTTGACAAGAAACAAATGGCTCAAATCGCTCAATTACCTTCAAAACAAGTATTACTCGCTATGGTAGCTGGTGGATTATATCAACCTCTACAACAATTAGCTCTTGGCCTTAATATGATTGCAAACGGCGAGGGCACAAAAAAAGCAACTGAAGTTGCAGCATAATTTAAAGGAGTTTTTAAAAAATGGCAAAATTAACTAAAGAACAATTTATCGAAGCTCTTCAAGAAATGACATTACTTGAAGTTAAAGAATTAGTTGACGCAATGAAGGAAGCTTTCGGCGTTGACCCTACTGCAGTTGCAGTTGCAGGACCTGCTCAAGCAGCAGCTGCTCCAGCTGAAGAAGAAGGACCAAAAGAAGTTAGCGTTATCTTAACTGACGCTGGCGCATCTAAAATCCCAGTAATTAAAGTTGTAAGAACTGTATTAGGTCTTGGACTTGTTGAAGCTAAAGCTATCGTTGATGCAGCTCCAAAAGCTGTTAAAGAACACATCCAAATGGATGAAGCTGAAGCAATCAAGAAACAACTTGAAGAAGCTGGCGCATCTGTAGAAATTAAGTAATTAATACTTGATTAAATATAAAACCAACCCCCGTGGTTGGTTTTATTTTACCTAAAATATTAACAACGCACCCCACAATATCAAAAAATAAACTTATTATATATACAAAGTATATATAATAAAAAAGTTCTAAAAATTTTTGTTGATTTATCTATATTATTATAATATAATAAACAAGCGTGCGAGTTCGCACGACACTTGATAGGGATGTTGCTGCTACGCAAGAAGGTGTTGTTATGCTAGCAGGGAACTCCACTACCAACAAGAATATATCCAAAAAGGAAAGGAGCAACACATGGCAGAAAAAATTGCATTCAGAATTAGGCTAAAGTCATACGATGCTAAGATGTTAGATCTCTGTGCACAAAGAATCGTTGATGCAGCCAAAAGAACAGGCGCAGTAGTGTCTGGTCCAATCCCTCTACCTACTGATAAGGAAGTCTTCACAGTATTAAGATCTCCACATGTCAACAAGGATTCAAGGGAACAGTTCGAAAGAAGAACTCACAAAAGACTAATCGTTATATCTCGTCCTACTAAAGCAACAGTAGACACATTATACAGATTAGATCTTCCATCTGGCGTTGATATCCAACTCGATCAACACAACAAGTAATAGGTGATAATGATGAGAAAAGGATTATTAGTCAGAAAAGTAGGAATGACACAAATTTTCTTAGAAGATGGAACAATTTGTCCAGTAACTGTACTTCAAGCTGTTGAAGGAAACACAGTACTTCAAGTTAAGACATTAGAAAATGATGGTTATTCTGCATATCAATTAGGATTTGAAACTAAGAAAGAAAGAGTTTCAACAAAATCAGAGATCGCTCATGCTAAGAAAGCTAATACTACACCAAAACGCTTTGTAGCTGAAGTTAGATCAGATGATATCACATTAAACGTTGGAGATGTTGTTAAAGTTGATACATTCCAAAAAGGTGATTATGTAGACGTTAAAGCCACAAGTAAAGGTAAAGGATATGCTGGTCCTATCAAATTAAATGGACAACATAGAGGACCTATGGCTCACGGTTCTAAATATCATAGAGGAATTGGTTCAATGGGCGCTATCGCTCCAAACAGAGTCTTTAAAGGAAAGAGACTTCCATCACATATGGGTGCTTGGACAAGAACTGTTCAAAACTTAACAGTAGTGGATGTTATCGCTGATAAAGATGTCATTCTAGTAAAAGGTAATGTACCTGGACCTAAGAGAGGCTTAGTATTCGTTAAGTCAGCAATTAAGAAGTAGGAGAGAAAGAAAATGGCAAAATCTTCAAAAATCAATGTATTAAATATGCAAGGCGAAGTCGTTTCATCTCTATCACTATCTAAAGAGGTATTTGCCCAAGAGTGGAATGACCAAATAATTTATGACGTAGTTAAAGCACAACAAGCTGCAATGCGTCATGGCTCAAGCCAAACAAAGAATCGTGCAATGGTATCTGGTGGCGGAAGAAAGCCTTATAGACAAAAAGGTACTGGACATGCACGTCAAGGAACAATTAGAGCTCCTCAATATAGAGGTGGCGGACATGTGTTCGAACTTCATCCAAGAGACTACAGCTTCACTCTTAATAGAAAGGTTAAGAGACAAGCATTAAGAATCGCTTTATCTGAAAAGTTTAAAAACGGATCATTAATCGTTCTTGATAAAGTAGTATGCGAAGAAGTTAAAACTAAGAATGCAGCTAAGTTCTTAGAAGCTGTTAAGGCAGAAGGTAAAACTTTAGTTCTCGTTAATGAAATCAACGATAACTTCGAATTATCTTTAAGAAATATCCCTACAGCTGCAATTACATTAGATTCACATGTATCTGTTTATGACATTCTATGTTCTAAAACACTAGTTGTTACAGTAGACTCAATCAAGAATCTTGAGGAGGCACTAAATGAATAGTTACGATATTATTATTCGTCCAATATTTACAGAAAAGAGTTATAAACTTGTTGAACAAAACAAATACACTTTCGAAGTAAATAAGAACGCAACTAAAACTGAAATCAAAGAAGCAGTTGAAGAACTCTTCAAAGTTGAAGTTAAAAGCGTAAACATTATAAACGGTATGAAGAAAGCCAAGAGAGTCGGTAGATACTCTGGTCAAACTAAAGCTGTATATAAGGCAATCGTTACTCTTGAAAAGGGTAGTAAGATTGATACCTATTCTAAGTAGGAGAATTGATTATGGGAATTAAGAAATTTAGACCAATGACTCCTGGTACAAGAGGAATGCAAACTCTTGACTACAAAGAAATCACTACTTCTAAACCAGAAAAGTCTCTAACAGTCGCATTAAACAAGAAAGGTGGAAGAAACAACCAAGGTAAAATCACTGTTAGACATCATGGTGGTGGAGAAAAAAGAAGATACAGAATAATTGATTTCAAGAGAAATAAAGACGGTATCGTTGGTAACGTTAAACAAATCGAATACGATCCTAATAGAAATGCTAATATCGCATTAATCTACTATCCAGATGGAGAAAAGAGATACATCATCGCACCAGATGGCTTAACAGTAGGAATGAAAGTCGTAAGTGGCGAAAATGTTGATATTAGAATAGGAAACAACCTCCCTCTTAAAAACATCCCTGATGGAACTAAGATTCATAACTTAGAGTTAATCCCAGGAAGAGGAGGACAACTAGTAAGAGCTGCAGGTGCTTCTGCACAAATACTAGGTAAAGATGGTGGATATGTAACTGTAAGATTATCTTCTACAGAAACAAGAAGATTCAAAGAAAATTGTAGAGCTACAATCGGTGAAGTATCTAACAAAGAATTATTATTAGTTAACCTTGGTAAAGCAGGTAAAAACATCCATAGAGGTATTAGACCTTATGTTAGAGGTAGTGTTATGAACCCTGTTGACCATGCACATGGTGGTGGTGAAGGTAAACAACCTATTGGTCATCCATCTCCAATGACTCCTTGGGGCAAGAAAGCTCTTGGAGTTAAGACAAGAAGTAAGAAGAATCCTTCTAACAAGTTCATTGTTACAAGAAGGACTAAGTAGTAGGTGAAGATATGCCAAGATCAGTATCAAAAGGCCCATTCTGTGACGATCATTTATTAAAGAAAGTCCTAGAGGCTAGAAAAACAAATTCTAAAAAAGCAATCCAAACTTGGTCAAGACGTTCAATGATTCTCCCTGAGATGATTGGACTTACTATCGCAGTTTACAACGGTCAAAAACATATTCCAGTATATATCCAAGAAGATATGGTTGGACACAAATTAGGTGAATTTGCCCCAACAAGAAAGTTCACAGGACATACATCTGGTGATGACAAAGGTGGTAGATAAGATGGCAGAAGTAAAATTATCAAAGGCTTATTTAACTCTTGTACGTATCGCACCTAGAAAGGTTAGATTAGTTCTTGATCTCGTTAGAGGCAAAGATCTAAAAGAAGCTGAAGCTATCCTATTAAACGTTAATAGAGGCGCAGCAAGAACAATCTATAAAGTTGTAGAAAGTGCTAAAGCTAACGCTATCCACAACTACAATATGGACGTTGACAAATTATATGTTTATGAAACATATGCCAACGAAGGACCAACTCTTAAGAGAATGCAACCTCATGCTAAGGGACAAGGCTTCCCTATCCTTAAGAGAACATCAAAAATCTATGTAGCACTCGCTGAAAGAGCTACAGAAAGTGAGGAATAGATATGGGACAAAAAGTTAATCCTAATGGACTAAGAGTAGGTATTATCAGAACTTGGGATTCAAGATGGTATGCTCCTAAGAAAGAAGTTGCTTCTTTACTACAAGAAGACTTAAAGATTAGAAAGTTCATCTCTGAATATTATAAGAACGCTGATATCGCTAAAACTGTTATCGAAAGAAACAATAACCGTCTAGTTATAACTGTATTCTCAGCTAAACCTGGTATGGTTATCGGTACAGAAGGCATAAACAAGAAACAAGCCGTTGAAAAACTCACTAAATTATTAAACAACAGTAAAGTTAAGGTATTCCTAAACGTTAATACTGTAGAAAAACCAAAGATTGAAGCAGCACTTGTTGCACAATCAATCGCTACTCAACTAGAGAATAGAGGAAACTTCAGAAAGGTACAAAAACTCGCTATCAGAGAAGCATTAAAATATGGCGCACTCGGTTGCAAAACTAGTGTATCAGGCAGACTCGGTGGTGTAGAAATGGCTAGAAAAGAAGGATACTCTGAAGGAAATATCCCTCTACATACTTTAAGAGCTAATATCGATTACGCTACTGCGACAGCTCATACAACTTATGGTTGCCTAGGCGTTAAAGTATGGATTAATAAGGGTGAAATCCTCTCTGGTAGAGTTGAGGATCTTGAGAACCAAGACAAATCAGCACAAAGAAAAGCTGGTATGTCTCGTCCTCAAAGAAGACCTCAAAAGAAAGAGGAGGCATAGAAATGTTAACACCTAAGAGAACTAAATATAGAAGACCACATCGTATCTCTTTTGAAGGACACGCTAAGGGCGGTACTGAACTCGCTTTCGGTGATTATGGCCTCGTTTCAAAAGAAGGCGCATGGGTAACCGCAAATCAAATTGAAGCTGCCCGTGTTGCGATCACAAGATACCTAGATAGAACTGGTCAAGTATGGATCAAAATCTTCCCTCATCTAGCTAAAACTAAGAAACCACTCGAAGTTCGTATGGGTTCTGGTAAAGGTAATGTTGAAGGATATGTAGCTGTAGTTAAAAAAGGAGTAATCTTATTTGAAGTTGCGGGCGTTCCTGAGGATAAAGCTCGTGAAGCATTCAGATTAGGTGCTGCTAAACTTCCAGTACTCACAAAATTCATTAAGAGAGAGGATTCTAAGAATGAATAATATGGAAGAGTTAAGAAAGATGTCATCTGAAGACATCAAGAAAGAAGTTCAAACATTAAAGAGAAAGTTATTTGACCTTAGATTCGATCAAGCTACAGGTAAATTAACTAACACTGCTGAATTAAGCAAGACTAGAAAGACAATCGCAAGACTTGAAACAGTCTTAAGCGAAAGAAGATAAGGAGGACGATCATGGAAGAAAGAAACAATAGAAGAACTTTCGTTGGTACAGTTAAATCTGCATTAAACGACAAGACTATCTCTGTACTCGTTAAAACTGACAAGAAACATCCTCTTTACTCTAAGAGAGTGTCTTCTACTAAAGTATTTAGAGCACATGATGAACTAAACGTTGCTGAAGAAGGCGATTTAGTAGAAATCATGGAATGCAGACCACTTTCACGTACTAAGAGATTCCGTCTCGTTAAAGTACTAGAAAAGAAAGTTAAGTAATAGGAGGCTACTATGATTCAAACATTTTCGAGATTAAAAGTAGCTGACAACTCAGGCGCTAAAACTATTATGTGTATCAAAGTATTAGGTGGTACTCATAGAAGATTTGCACATGTTGGAGATATCATTGTTGCTGCAGTTAAAACAGCAACTGCAGATGGTACAGTTCATACATCTGATATCGTTAAAGCTGTTATTGTTAGAACAAAGAGAAGCATCCAAAGACCTGATGGATCATCAATTAAATTTGATGATAACGCTGCAGTAATTATTGATGCAGAAAAGAATCCTAAAGGAACACGTATTTTCGGTCCTGTTGCAAGAGAACTCCGTGAAAAACAATTCACTAAGATCGTATCACTTGCACCAGAAGTATTATAGGAGAGAGATATGAGATTTAGAAAAGGTGATGAAGTTATCGTTTTAAACGGCGTAGATAAAGGCAAAACCGGCAAGATCGTTGCTATCCTTGAAAAAGAAAATAGAGTCGTTCTAGAAGGTGAAGGCTTTAGAGTAAATAAAAAACACTCTAAACCATCAAATGAAAATCCAGATGGCGGCATCGTTGATAAAGCAACTAAGATTGATGCATCAAACGTTATGCTCGTTACTGGTAAAGAAAAAGTTAAAACTAAAATCGGTTACAAGACAGTAACTGAAAAATCAAAGAAAAAGGGAGCTCCAGAAGAAACTAGAAAAGTTAGATTTGCTAAGAAAACTGGAGAAACTCTAGACTAGGTGGTGGGATATGAATAGACTTAAAGAAAGATATAATTCAGAAATCAAACCAGCATTAATCGCTAAGTACAATTATTCAACTCCTATGATGTGTCCAAAAGTAGATAAAATCGTTCTAAATATGGGTGTAGGCGATGCAATCGTTAACTCAAAAGCATTAGACGAAGCCGTATCTGACTTAACACAAATCACAGGTCAAAAGCCTATTGTAACTAAAGCTAAGAAATCAATCGCTAACTTCAAATTAAGAGAAGGTATGAAGATTGGTGCTAAGGTTACTCTAAGAGGCGAAAGAATGTATGACTTCCTAGATAAATTAGTATCTATCATTCTTCCACGTGTTAGAGACTTTAGAGGTGTATCTGATAAAGCCTTTGATGGTAGAGGAAATTACACATTCGGTATTAAAGAACAAACAATCTTCCCTGAAATCGCTCTTGATAAGGTTTCTAAGGTTAGAGGTCTTGATATCGTTGTTGTTACAACTGCAAGAACAGACGAAGAAGCATTTGAACTATTAAAGTTAATGGGTGTTCCATTCGTACGTAAGGAGAACTAAGATGGCAAAAAAATCACTAGTCGCAAAATGCAATAGAAAAGCTAAATTCTCAACTAGAGAATATACAAGATGTGAAAGATGTGGACGTCCACACGCTGTTTATAGAAAGTTCCATCTCTGCAGAGTATGTTTTAGAGAGCTTGCTTCAGAAGGAAAAATTCCTGGAGTAACAAAATCAAGTTGGTAGGAGGAAAGAAGTATTATGATGACAGATCCTATAGCTGATATGTTAACTCGTATCAGAAATGCTAATGCAATGAAATACAAGACTGTTCTTGTTCCTGCATCTAAAGTTAAACTCGAAGTATTAAGAGTTTTAACTGAAGAAGGATATATTGAAAAAGCTGAAGTTAAGAAAGATCCTAAAACTAATAGATCTCAAATCGAAGTTACTCTTAAATACTTATCTAATAAGGATAGAGTAATCAAAGGATTAAAGAGAATCTCTAAACCAGGACTAAGAGTATATGCTCAAAGTGATAATCTACCTAAAGTATTAAATGGTCTTGGAGTAGCTGTTATCTCTACATCACATGGTATGATGAGTGATAAACAAGCAAGAAAAGCAAATTTAGGCGGCGAAGTTGTTGCCTATGTATGGTGATAATTATGAGTAGAATAGGTAAGAAAGCTATCGCTATTCCAGCTGGTACTACTGTAACTTGTGAAAACAATTTTGTTACTGTAAAAGGACCAAAAGGCGAGTTATCCCATCAATTTAAAAATGACGTTGTCATTAATGTAAGCGAAAAAGAAGTACTAGTTACTCTACCAGAAAATCCTACAGCATTTAGTCCTGTATATCATGGAACTGCAAGAGCACTCCTAAACAATATGGTTCATGGCTGTAGTGAAGGTTTCAAGATTGCTCTTGAAATTAAAGGTACAGGTTACCGTGCTTCACTCGCCGGTACAAAACTAACAGTTTTAGCTGGTTATTCTAACCCAGTAGTAGTAGATGTTCCAAAAGGATTAACTATTGAACTTCCTACTCAAACTGATATTGTAGTTAACGGATTCGACAAACAACAAGTTGGTCAATTCGCAGCCCACATTAGAGGCATAAGACCTCCAGAGCCATATAAAGGCAAAGGTATTATGTATAAGGGCGAAAGAATTAGAAGAAAGGAGGGCAAGTCTGCTAAGTAATTATGATCAAGACATTCGATTCAAACGCACAAAGATTAAAAAGACATGCACGTGTAAGAAAGACTGTATCTGGTACAGAGAGTCGTCCAAGATTATGCGTATTCCGTTCTAATAAAAATATCTACGCTCAAATTATTGATGATGTAAATCAAACAACATTATGCTCTGCATCAAGTTTAAAACTTGAAAACGGAGGAAATGTTAATGGCGCTAAAGAAGTAGGCAAACTAGTTGCTTTAGCTGCTAAAGAAAAAGGAATCACTAAAGTCGTATTCGACAGAGGTGGTTATATCTACCACGGAAGAGTTAAGGCCCTTGCTGATGCAGCAAGAGAAGCTGGACTTGAATTCTAGGAGGCTTATAATGTCAGAAGAATTAGAAGTAAAAGTTGAAGCTAAGGAAGAAAGAAGACCACAAAGAAGATCTGACCGTCCAAGAAGAGAAAGAGTTGAAAGAGAGAAATCTCCTTATGAAGCAAGAACTGTATCTATCGGTCGTATCATCAAAGTAGTTAAAGGTGGTAGAAGAATGAGATTCAATGCCGTTGTTATTGTTGGCGATGGTAAAGGACTCGTTGGATTTGGAACTGGTAAAGCAAAAGAAGTTGCTGATGCTGTAAACAAAGCTACTAAGGATGCTGAAAAGAATCTTGTAAGAGTTCCAATCTATAGAACAACTATTCCTCATGAAGTAATTGGTCATTATGGTTCTGGTAGAGTTTTAATGAAACCTGCAGTACCTGGTACAGGTATCTCTGCTGGTGGTCCAGTTAGAACTGTTATGGAACTCGCTGGTGTTGAAGACGTATTAACTAAATGTTTAGGTTCTAACACTCGTATTAACGTTGTAAGAGCTACATTTGAAGGTCTAAAACAATTAAGAAGCGTTGAACAAGTTGCTGAAATGAGAGGAATTGAAGCAAAGAAGGTATTAAAATGATGTTAAAGATTACATTAGTTAAGAGTACAATTGCTCATATTCCAGGACAAAAGAAAACTGTTAAAGCGTTAGGCTTAAACAAGTTAAACAGTGTAGTAGTTAAAAACGACACTCCTCAAATTAGAGGAATGATTGAAAAGGTAAAACACCTTGTAAAAGTAGAAGAAGTGGAGGCTTAATATGGGACTTGAATACTTACAACCTACACAAGGTTCGATTCATTCTAAAAAGGTAAAGGGAAGAGGCTATTCTTGCGGAAATGGTAAAACATCAGGAAGAGGTCAAAAAGGCCAAGGCGCTAGAGCTGGCGGCGGTGTTAGACCTGGATTCGCTGGTGGACAAACTCCACTCTACAAGAGAATTGCTAAAAGAGGATTCACTCATGTTCAAAGAGTTGAATACGCTATCGTTAATATCTCTTCTTTAAACGCATTCAAAGACGGCGATGTAGTTGATGAAGCAGCATTAAGAAATGCAGGATTAATCAACAAAAAATATGCTGGCGTAAAAGTTTTAGGTGATGGTGAATTAACCGTTAAACTTACTGTTAAAGCTTCTAAAGTAAGTGCAAGCGCTAAAGCTAAGATAGAGCAAGCAGGCGGCACAGTAGAGGTGATCTAATTGGAGACTTTAAAAAGAGTCTTCCAAAACAAAGAGGAATTAAAGAAGATATTATTCACCCTTCTTATCTTCCTCGTATATAAAATTTGTACAATGATACCTGCGGTACCTGGTGTAGAATTATTCTCATCAAGTGACTCAACTGGATTTATTGGTATTATCAACTCATTCTCAGGTGACTCACTCCGTAGCTATTCAATAGTAGCGCTTGGAATTGGTCCATACATTACTTCATCTATCATTGTTCAACTTTTAGAAATGGACATCATCCCAACTCTCGCTGAATGGAGAGATGAGGGTGAAGAAGGAAAGAAGAAACTATCACAATTAACAAGATATTTAGCTATCGTTATTGCGCTCGTTCAATCTGTAGCAATGACATTCGGTATGAGCTCAACTATCTTCAATTATGGTAGAACTTCATTCCTAGGTCTTATGGCTGTATCTTTAACACTTACAGCTGGCGCAGCCTTCATTATGTGGCTCGCTGATTTAATTACACAATTTGGTGTTGGAAATGGTGCATCACTTTTAATCACTATTGGTATTATTATTTCATTCCCAGAACAAGTATCTGCATTATTTAGCGGACTTGGTGCTGAGAGTGTAGTAGCAAAAGACTATATAGTCGCAGGACTTACACTCTTACTATTCTTCGTAATACTAATTGGTGTAGTATTTATGGAAGGTTCTACTAGAAATATTAAACTTCAATATTCTAATAGACCTACTGAATATAAATTTAGAGGTCAAAGCGATTCATCATTCCCAATCAAACTTAACTCTGCAGGAGTTATTCCAGTAATCTTCGCTGCGACACTTATGGGTATTCCTTTAACTATTATTAGTTATGTAGGACTTCAATCAAGCCATGTTGGTTTATACAACTGGTTATATCAAATCTTCTCGTCAAGCGCAGTAATTGGATATGTAGTATATGTTGTGTTAATATTCTTCTTCTCAATATTCTATACATTCCTCCAAATCAACCCTCAAAAGGTTGCGGAAGACTTAAAGAATAAGAATGCATTCATCCCAGCTATCAGAGCCGGTTATGAAACAGAACAATACATCACAAAAGTATTATTTAACACAACATTATTTGGTGCTATCTACTTAGTAGTAGTAGCTTCACTTCCAACCCTCGCAGCATTAATTGGTGCCTCAAGTGCAATTGAAATTGGTGGTACTTCAATTATGATTGTTGTTGGTGTGGCAATTGAAACATGCAACCAAATATCTACAGATGTACAGGATCAACGTTACGCAGGATTCATCTAGGATAAAATGATTATACTAGTATTTGGAAAGCCTGGATCAGGCAAAGGATCCGTTGCGGAAGTATTTAGTGAGAGGTCTAGTTTCAAACACGTTTCTACAGGCAATATCTTTAGAAAAGAAATTGCTGAGAAAACTGAACTAGGTCTCCTCGCTGATTCCTATATTAAAGGTGGAAATTTAGTTCCAGACGAAATCACTAATAGTATCGTGGAAAATTATCTTAAGGCAAATGGTAAAGAAGACCTTCTCCTTGATGGTTATCCAAGAACTATTCCTCAAGCTATTTTCTTAGATGAGGCAGTTAAAAGACATAATCTTAAAATTATGGGAGTATTCGACTTAGAATGTGAAGACTCACTCGTGATTGAAAGATTATCTTCAAGAAGAGTGTGTTCAGAGTGTGGCGCTATTTATAACACCAGAAATCACAATCCAAAGATTCCTGGAGTATGTGATGAATGTCACTCTCCTGTTATTCAGAGGAAAGATGACTCTGTTGAGTCTATTACGAACCGATTAAAGGTTTATGAAAGAGATACAGAACCACTAATCAACTACTACAAAGAAAGAAAGCTCTTATATAAGGTTGATGGTAGAGCTGATAGTGATGTTGTATTTGAAGAAATCACTGGCATTCTTGCCAAGTGTAACTAATATCTTGGGTCTATCATCTCCAAGATTTAAGATAGGAGTAAAAGGAATTTGAAAGACGATATAATTGTATTTGATGGAACTGTTGTTGAGGTTCTACCTAACTATGAATTCATCGTTGAACTTGAGAACGGTTTCCGTATCCGTGCCTACGTATCTGGCAAAACACGCAAAGAGAAGATTAGTATTTTGCTAGGAAATAAAGTTAAGGTTGAGGTTTCAACTTACGATGTATCACGTGGCAGAATTACGTGGAGATATAAAAATTTTTAAGGAGTAAAACATGAAAACCAGACCTTCAGTCAAAAAGATTTGCGACAAATGCAAGGTAATCAAACGTCACGGCGTTGTTATGGTAATCTGTGAAAACCCTAAACACAAACAAAGACAAGGCAAATAGGGAGATTAGAATATTATGGCACGTGTAAATGGCGTAGAAATTGATAACAATATGAGAATTGTTAATGCCTTAACTAAAGTTAGAGGAATTGGCTTATCAACTTCTCAAAAGATTTTAAAAGATGCTAATGTATCTGAAGAAATCAGAGTTAAGAATTTAACAGATGAAGAGTTTACTAGAATCAGACAAGAAGCTAGTAAGTACCTTACTGAGGGTGAATTAGACTCTAGAATTAGAGAAGATATCACTCGTCTTAAGGATATCGGATGCTATAGAGGTATCCGTCATAAAAAAGGCCTACCTGTAAGAGGACAAAACACTAGAAATAATGCGCGTACTCGTAAGGGTAAGAAAAAGACCGTTACTAATAAGAAGAAGTAGTAGGTGATAATATGGCAAAACCAAAATCAAGAGGACGTAAAGTTAAAAAGAATATACCTGTAGGTATAGTACATATTCATGCAACTTTCAATAATACTATTGTCACTATTACCGATTTAGCTGGTAATGTTGTATCATGGTCAAGTGCTGGTGCAGTAGGTAATAAAGGTTCTAAGAAATCTACACCTTATGCAGCTGGTATGGCAAGTGAAAGCGCAGCTAGAAAAGCAATGGATTGTGGTATGAAGAAAGTAGAAGTAGCTGTTAAAGGTCCAGGACCTGGAAGAGAAACAGCTATTAAATCACTCGCTGTTGCTGGTCTTGAAGTTACTGCAATTTATGACGTAACTCCAATCCCACATAATGGTTGTCGTCCACCAAAGAGACGTAGAGTTTAATTAGTGAGGCTACAAGATATGGATGATTTCTTCAATAATAATCTTCAAGAACAATTAAATAATCTATCATCATTCTCAAGCGATGCTTCATCTGACAACTTAAAATTCTTTAAACCAAAAACTTTATTCGAAAGATCAAGTGATCCAAATGAACTCTATACTGGTACATTCATAATGAGACCACTAGAAAGAGGTTATGGCGTTACTATTGGTAATGCGCTAAGAAGAGTACTTCTCTCATCACTTTCTGGAGCCGCTATTGTATCTATTAGAGTTGAAGGTGGAGTTGATGGTGACTTAAATCCTGTAATGCATGAATTCTCATCAGTTCCAGGAGTAGTTGAAGATGTAACATCTATCGTGCTTAACCTTAAAGGTGTTGTACTAAAATTCTTAGTTGATGGTTTAAATGAATCTAAACTAGAAATAGATGAAGAAGTTACTGATAAACCATTAACTATTACAGCTGAGAATATTAGACATGATGAAAGAGTTGAGATTATTAACCCTAATCAATATATCTGTAGATTAAACGCTGGTCATATCAGAATTCAAATCACTGCCAGAAGAGGTAGAGGTTATGTATCCGCTGATGAAAACCGCGAACTTCTCTCTAAGACTCTATACAATGAGGCAGAACAAGGTTTAATCGCAATTGACTCATTATATACTCCAGTAACTAAGGTTGCATATCACGTAAATAAATTCCGTGTAGAAGATAACCCTAATTATGAAGAGCTTGTAATGGAGGTAACCACTAATGGTGGTGTTAATCCAGATGATGCTATTGCGACAGCTGCTAAGATTTTAAATGATCAATTATCAGTTGTGGTAACACTATCTGAAACTGCAGGTGAAAAAGACCACTTAATCGATAAACAAATCGAGACAGTAGTTACTCCTGCTGATAGACCAATTGAGGAACTTGATTTAAATACTAGACCATTTAACTGTCTTAAACGTGCTGGTATTAAAACTCTAAGAGAATTAACTCAAATGTCTGAAGACGATATGATTAGAATTAGAAACCTTGGTTCTAAATCAATCCAAGAAATTAAGGTTAAGTTAAACGAACTTGGCCTTAGCTTCGCAAAACGTTAAAAGGAGATAGAAATGTCAAATCAATTTACCCAATTAAATAGAGATATGTCTTCTAGAAAGGCTTTAATAAGAGATCTTACTACTGCCCTTATTCTTAGAGGAGAAATTAAAACTACATTAAAGAAAGCTAAACTTCTTCAAGGTGTTGTTGAAAAGCTCGTTACTAAAGCTAAAGAAGGAACACTAGCCGCAAGAAGACAAGTAGCTGAAACCGTTAGATTCCAAAAGAATGAAGATGGTAAATATGCTATTCAAGTTCTCTTTGATGAAATAGCTCCAAGATATAAAGATGTAAATGGTGGTTATACTCAAGTATTCCATCTTGCACCTCGTCAAGGCGATGGGGCTCCAATGGCTTTAATTAGATTTACAAAATAATATATGAGGGCTGCTTATGCAGCCCTTATTATTTATGATATAATTATTATAATGTCTATAATAGTAAAAGATTTAGTATTCAAATATGAAGATTCACGCACTAATGCCATTGATGGCATCTCTTTTACAATAAACGATAATGAATGGGTATCTATTATAGGGCATAATGGTAGTGGTAAATCCACCTTAGCTAAGATACTTATGGGAATACTAGAAAAGAAATCTGGTGACGTAAATATGTTTTCATATGATCTAACTGAAGACAATATGTATGACATAAGACGCCATATCGGTATAGTACATCAAAACCCTGATAACCAATTTGTCTCCACAATTGTGAAAGATGATATTGCATTTGGTCTTGAGAATTTATGTATTGAATCAAATAAGATGGATTCAATTATTGATGATGCATTAGCTAAGGTCTCTATGACTAACTTTAAAGAAAGAGATGTCTCAAGCCTATCAGGTGGTGAAAGGCAAAAAATAGCCATTTCCTCAATCCTTGCGATGAATCTTGATACAATTATCTTTGATGAGTCAACGTCTATGCTTGACCCATATTCAAGAGATGAAATTATATCTTTAATTAAAGAGTTAAAACGCGATGGTAAAACCATAATTATGATTACTCATGATATGGCTGAAGCCCTTATGTCTGATAGATGTATAGTTTTATCTAAAGGTAAAATTATTAAAGATGATATCCCAGAAAAAGTACTAACTGATACTAGTGTATTAACTCTATCTAATCTTGAATCACCAAGGGTACTTTACCTTTTCAATAAATTAAAAGAAGAAGGATATGATAATAAGGAGGTGCTTGATGCTTTATGGCAATTAACTTTAAAGATGTAGCGCTATCCTATGACTCAAAGAGAAAGAAGGTGAACTTCGCCCTTAAAGATATTAATCTAGAAATCTCTCAAAGAGATGATTTTATTACGATAGTGGGTAAAACTGGTTCAGGTAAATCGTCTCTTGTGAGTATGTTTAACGCGCTTAAGTATCCGACATCTGGTGACGCATTTATTTATGGAATTAAAATAAAAGAAAAACACCCAAGAAAGATTAAATATAATCCAATAAGAAAAAGAATTGGACTTGTATTTCAATTTCCTGACTATCAGTTGTTTGAAGAAACTGTCTTAAAAGATGTAATGTTTGGACCAATGAATTTTGGCCTAAAAGAGAATGAAGCCAAAGATGAAGCCTTAAAAGCTTTAAAACTAGTAGGCCTTAAGAAAGAATTATATAATAAAAGTCCTTTTGAATTATCTGGTGGTGAGAAGAAGATGGCATCTATCGCTGGTATTTTATCTTCTGATCCAGAAATATTTATTCTTGATGAACCAACCGCAGGTCTTGATCCTTTCTTAAGGAAAGAACTCCTAGAATTACTCACCAAATTAAATAAAGAATATCATAAAACTATCATCATAATAACCCATGATATGAATATATCATACGAGTATTCAAAGAGAACTATTGTCTTAAAAGAAGGACATATTATTTATGATGGAGACTCTAAAGAGTTATTCACAAGACATAAAGATCTAGCTCTTAGCGCTTCTTTAATGTTGCCAGATGTGGTAAGGATAACCGATGAGATAAACGCCAGATGTGGCCTTAATCTCAAATATTTAGATAACATAGATTTGATCTATAAGGAGCTTAAACATGAATAAGAACTTCGTTATAGGTCAATATGTAAAAGGAGATAGTTATATCTATAAAATAGATCCTAGAGTAAAGATTATATCAATACTCATTCTTATGGTATCTGTCTTTTTCCTAAAGAGTATAGTGGCCATTTTATTATTTATGGCTTTTGTAATCTTAATACTTTTAACCGCAAGAATATCAGTTATTAAAGCGATTAAAGGTATTAGACCATTACTTCTACTAATGATATTTATCTTCTTTATTCAAATATTAATTAATATGAATGGGCCTATTGTCCTGGATAAAGAAATGACACTATCCCTATTATCTATCGGAATAGCAGTATTACTAGTACTCGCTTATTTCATGTTACTTAGATATATTAAAACTAAGATAATATTACTATTTATTATTCTATTCTTAATATACCTATCATTTAGATTTGTCCCTGGCATTCCAAATATTATTAAGTTATTCAACTTTAGAGTCTATAAAGACGGGCTAATGACATCTCTTTATGTCCTTATAAGACTAGTATCAATTGTATTACTTAGTACCATACTAACCATCTCAACCACACCAAGCGATTTAACACTTGCGTTTGAGTGGATATTTAGACCACTTAAGATATTTAAAATTAATTCTGAAGAAATAGCTTTAATTTTCACGATAGCTCTAAGATATATTCCGACCATCCGTGATGAAGCATTTAAGATTATGGATGCGCAAGCTTCCCGTGGTGTAGACTTTAAAGAAAGCATTTTTTTTAAGAAAATTAAACAAATAGTATCACTCCTTGTGCCAATGTTTGTGATATCGTTTGAGCGTAGTGATGAACTTGCGGACGCGATGTTATCACGTAATTTTGTGCCTGGTAGACCAAAAACTCACTACCACCAGTTAATGTTTAGATTTAGCGATTTACTGGTAGTTATATTCTCTTTACTTATTCTTGGAGGATCCATATGTATATACATTCTTCTATAGATAATTTTGTGTACTTCTTAAAGGGTGAACATACAAAAGAGGACTTCTTTTCTAGTGATTTTAAAGGTCTTAGAACAAAAGATAAAACTATACTTGAGTCAAGCGCTTTAGCACTTTCATACTATAAAAGAATACTTAAGGATATTTCAAATATTAGATATGAGAATGAAGATTCACATATCCTTTTATTCTATGACTTAAATTCTTTAACTCATATCGTAAAAGTAAGATTTGATGGTAAGGGCAAAATAAACAGTTTGGTAGAAGAAATATATCTTAAAGACTACCACACTATGGTTCTTGTTTTATCTTATGATGGATCGCTATTTTATGGTGCGCAAAAGCAATCCACCGATAAGGGATTATCTACAATTCAGGAAACAATAGAAAAAGCTATCACCACAATGACTGGTTTTGATATACCTATTATTATGTCATCTAGAACTGATAGAGGTGTTCACGCTTTAGGCCAAGTGATTTCTTTTGATTCACACTCTATCCCTCCAGAAAAGTATAAATATGCGTTAAATAATATTCTTCCCCCAAGCATAAGAATTAAGGATGCATATAATAGAAGCCAATTATTTAACGCAAGATATGACGTTATAAAGAAAACATACCAATATATAGTGGATATGGGTGAATATGATCTCTTTAAAAGAAATTATTGTTTCTTCCATAAGGTAAACAATATTTCAAAGATAAGAGAAGAACTAAAATGCCTAATTGGAACTCATGATTTTAGTGCTTTCTCGAAAGGACATAAGGATAACTCAATTAGGACAATGTATGACGCATCTATTCATTTATCAGAAAATAAGCTTGTGTTTACATTCACCTCAAGTGGTTTTCTTCATAATATGATTAGACTAATTGTAGGTAGTGTTCTTGAAATAGATAAAAAAGGTGTAGGCAGCCTTAAGGCAATCCTCGATAGTAAAGACAATAACCTGACACCACATTTAGCTCCCCCAGAGGGGCTATATCTTATGTCCATTTCTTATTAATTCTTTAGAATTCTTTTGAAAAGAATTCTCTTTGTGTAATAATATTTATAGACCGAGGTGATAAAAATGAAAGGAATGTTCATTAGTTTTGAAGGTACAGATGGAAGCGGTAAGACATCTGTGATTAAAGAAGTAGAAAGATATTTAAAAGTTGCGGGTTATGATGTGGTAATCACAAGAGAACCAGGTGGAGTATCTATAGCGGAACAAGTAAGAAACGTCATCCATGATGTTCAAAATACTGAAATGGATCCAATTTGTGAGGCATATCTTTATGCTGCATCAAGAAGACAACATTTAGTTCAAAAAGTTTTACCATTACTTGATGAAGGTAAAATAGTTTTATGTGATAGATATATTGACTCATCTCTTGCATACCAAGGCTACGCAAGAGGAATCGGTATTGATAAGGTTAAAGCTATTAATGATTTTGCGGTAGATGGAGTATATCCAGATTTAACTATCTTCATTAATGTTAAACCAGAGATAGGTATTAAACGTATCCTTGAACATCAATCTACTCATGAATTCAATAGGTTGGATAGAGAACCATCAGAATTCCATAAGAAAACATATGAAGGTTATCTTGAACTTGTGAAATTATTCCCTGAAAGAATTAAAAGTGTTGACGGAGAAAGAAACATTAAAGCGGTCTCAATGGATTGTTTCAAACTGATTAAGGACCTTTTATAATGGATGAATATTTAGATCTTGAACAGCCAATAGTATATCAAGCATTATCTAATATGTGTGAGAAACTTCAAGTTCCTCACGCTCTTATTTTCTATGGCGACAAATCAACATCTAAATTGGAAATGGCTCTTCATCTAGTAAAACTTATTTATTCAAAAGAATTAAATATCCGAGTAGATGATGAAATATTAAATAAGAGAGTGGATGATAATTCTCTCACTAATCTCTTTATTATTGAACCAGTAGGTAGTGCAATAAAGAAGGCTCAAATCTCAGAGATTATTCTAGAAGCATCTAAATCATCTCTAGAAGATGGACCTAAGTTTTTTATCTTTAAAGATGCAGATAGACTGAATGATAGTAGTTCTAATAGTCTTTTAAAGTTTATAGAAGAACCAGAAAATGATATCTACATCATCCTTTTAGTAGATAATCCTGAATCAATGCTACAAACTATTAAATCAAGATGTGCTATTTTATCTTTTAAACCACTTTCAAAAGACGTGGTTAAAAGGATGAAATAGATGAAAATACCTTATCTATCCTATCTGAATATACCACAAGGATAGATGATATAAGAAAGTTATCAAAAGACGATGAAATGTTAAGAATCATTAGTCTAGTAGAAGAACTATTTATTGAAGAAGTAGAATCTAATGGTTCAATGGTTCTGTATATGAAAGACTATTTTAACCTCTTAGATAGAGACTTAAAAAAAGAGGAATTCTTCTTATCATTATTTGTACTATATCTAATGGACATCTTAAACTATAAGATGCTTAAGAAAGAAGAATTCATTTTTAAAAATTCAAAAGATAGAATCATAAATCTATCTTCTTATATTGAAAAAGAAAGGCTTTCTTTTATTATAAAAGAAGCTCTTGAAATAAAGAAAAGACTAAATAGTAGTATCAACTTTAGAGCGAACATAGATCTTTTAATGCTTGATACTGAACTAAGTTTTAGGAGTAATTAATATGACAAAAGTTACTACAATTATGTTTAAAAATAATCATAAATCATACTACTTTAAAGCCTTTGAAGGCTTAAAAGTAGGTGATTATGTAGTTGTCGAGACAGTTAAAGGAAAAGAAGTTGGAAAAGTCGTTGTTCCTTTAAAAGAAGTAGATGATAGTAAAATAATTGGCGAGCTTAAGCCAGTGGTTAGAGTAGCGAATGAAGAGGATCTTAAAGCTATAAAAGAAAACGAAGAACTTGCGCCATCTATTATTGAAACCGTGAAAGAAAAGGTATCAATCGCTGGCCTTGAAATGAAAGTATTAGATGTAGAATATACCCTCGATAGATCGAAACTAATCATCTATTTTACCGCTGAAGATAGAATAGATTTTAGGGAACTAGTTAGAATACTTGCATCTATCTATAAGACAAGAATTGAATTAAGACAAATAGGCCCAAGAGATGCCTCTAAGATAATTGGTGGAATTGGCATATGTGGGAAGGAGTTATGCTGCAAGAAATTCTTAGGTGATATTCAAAATGTCACTATTAAGATGGCGAAGAATCAAAATTTATCACTGAACCCAAATGCCATATCAGGCCTTTGTGGGAAGCTTCTATGCTGTATCTCATATGAAGATGATTTCTACCAAAGAATTAGAGATTTAATTCCTGAAATTGGAGACTCTATCACAACCGAAAAAGGTGAGGCTATAGTAACTCAAATATCTATTCTAGATGAAACAATCACCGTGAAATACCCTGATAATTCTTTAGATGTTATAGAAATTGCTGAATTAGTGGAGAAAAACTAATGGAAGAAATCCATACAATTTTAGCGTACCCTACGTCTCCTAAAATTGTTCAAAATAAAGAATCTTTTCCTTTTTCAGTTGATTCAACTATCCTATCTTTCTTCGCAGAGATAAAATCGAAGACAGGACGCATTATTGATTTAGGTTCAGGGACCGGTATTATTCCCTTAACACTATCTTTAATGACTAAACTACCGATAGATGCGGTAGAGATTCAATCTAATTTATGTGATTTATTAAACAAATCTATTAGTCTAAATCACTTAGAGAATCAAATCACAGTATTAAACGAGGATATTAAAGATATCCATAAAAAAATAGGACACTCAAAATATGGACTCATTTTGTCTAACCCCCCATATTTTAAAGTCAATAAAGAGTCTCTTATTAATAAGTTTGAATCAAAATCTATCTCAAGACATGAGGTCTTAATTACGATGGAAGATATTATAAAAGAAGCCTCTATCTTACTTAAAGATGGTGGTTCATTCACAATGGTCCAATCAACTGATAGACTACTTGAAACAATAGAACTATTGAGCAAGTATAGGCTATATCCAAAAAGGTTAAGATTCGTCTATTCTAAAAAGAATCAAGATTCTTATATATTCTTACTCGATGCATCAAAGAATGTATCTAAGGATGGTCTTAAGATATACGAACCACTTTATATCTATGATGAAAGTGGTGAATACTCTAAAGAAATCCTCTCTTATTATCACTTTAAGGAAGAAAATGAAGAAAACAAGTGAATTTAAAAAAAGTGGAATTTTATATTTAATATCTACCCCAATAGGCAACTTAAAAGATATTTCAGAAAGAGCTCTTGAAACATTAAAATCACTAGATATATTATTTTGTGAGGATACAAGAGTTACATCTAAACTTTTAAGCCACTTTTCTATTAATCTTCCTCTTGATTCATACCATGACTTTTCTAAGTTAGAAAAAGAAGATAAAATATTATCTCTTCTTGAATCAGGAAAAGTAGTAGGTCTTGTGAGTGATGCGGGATCTCCTATCATTTCCGACCCAGGATATGAACTGGTGAAAAGAGCGGTTGAATCAAATTTTAAGGTATATCATATACCTGGTTCAAGCGCAGGATTAAGTGCACTATGTCTTTCGTCTCTTCCACCACGTCCATATCTCTTCTATGGTTTTCTAGATAAACAAGATTCAAAGAAGATAGAAGAACTTGAAAAACTTGAATCCTATCCGTTCACTATTATCTTTTATGAATCACCTTTAAGAATTAAGAAAACTCTTAAGGACATTTATAGTGTGTTTGGGGAAAGAAAAGCATCTATTTCAAGAGAATTAACCAAAATGTATGAAGAAACTATCTATCTTAATCTATCTGAGTACGAATCACTTGAAGATGACATAAAGGGTGAGATGGTTCTTGTGGTTGAAGGAAAAACCACATCTAATGATGATAAAACAAAAATATATACTAAAGCGATGGACAAACTACTCAAAGATGGATATTCAATCAATGAGGCATCTAAGATAGTCGCATCACTTTATTCCTTAAAAAGAAAGGAAATATATGATGAATATATGAGGAGGCAAAAATGAAAATATTAGCTTTTATGGCAAATGGCACAGAGGATTCTGAATTAATAGGTACCCTATCCTTAATCAAAAGAGCGGGTGTTGAAAGATATCTTATTTCTGTGGAAGATACTTTAACTCTTAAGGGAAGTCACGGTAATACTATCGTATGTGATAATATGCTTAAAGACTTAAGTATAAAGGAACTCTTAAACTATGACGCTATATTTATTCCTGGTGGTAAAAGAGGCGTTGATACTATGAAGAGCAATAAAGACCTCCTTAAATTAATTAGTGAATATAATAAAAGAGGTAAACCACTCTTCTCTATTTGTGCAGGACCTGCTGTATTAAATAAGGCAGGTGTAATGGATGGCATTAACTTTACGTGTTACGACGGATTTGAGGATGAAATAAAAAAAGGGATTTACCATAAAGAGGGTGTAGTAAAAGATAAAAACATTATCACATCAAGAAGTGTGGCATACGTTACACCATTCGGTCTTGAAATAATAAAATATTTAATTAGTGAAGAAGAGTCTTTAAGAGTTAAAAAGACTATTCTTATAGAGGAATAAATAATATGAAGAAGAATTTTTATATCACAACTCCTATTTATTATGCATCTGGAAGACTTCATATTGGATCTGCGTCATCCACATGTTTTTGTGATTCAATAAAAAGATATAAGAAACAAATGGGTTATGATACTCGTTTTATGACAGGTCTTGATGAACACGGTCAAAAAGTAGAAAAGAAGGCTGAGGCAAAAGGTATTACACCACAAGAATTTGTGGATAATCTAGCAGTAAACGCTAAAGAACTTTGGCGCAAACTTGGTTGTGACTATGACTACTTCATTAGGACAACTGATGAATCACATGTTAGACAGGTTCAAAAAGCTTTTGAAAAGATGCTTGAAAAAGGAGATATCTATTTAGGCGAATATGATGGTAACTATTGTGTATCATGTGAAACATACCTCACTCAATCTGAGGTAGGTGAAAATGGAATCTGTCCATCATGTGGACAAAAGGTATCTAAAGTTAAGGAGAAATCGTATTTCTTTAGATTATCTAAATATCAAGATAGATTACTTAAGTTTATTGAAGATAATCCTTTATTTATTCAACCTGAAGGAAAGAAAAAAGAAGTGGTTGCCTTTATAAAGGGTGGTCTTGAAGATTTATCAGTTTCAAGATGCACTTTCTCTTGGGGTATCCCAATTCTTTCTAACCCTAAACACGTTATATATGTGTGGCTTGATGCCTTATTTAACTATTTATCAGGATTAAATGTTTATGGAGAAGATAAATCATTATATGAAAAATACTGGTTAAATGGTGAATGCATCCATGTTGTCGCAAAAGATATATTAAGATTCCATGCGATATTCTGGCCAGTATTCTTAATGAGTTTAGATTTACCAGTTAACTTTAAACTAATTTGTCATAGTTGGGTACTTATGTATGGTGAAAAGATGAGTAAATCTAAAGGAAATGTCATCTATCCTGAAACATTTATTAATAGATATGGACTTGATTCCTTTAGATACTATATATTAAGAGAATTTCCATTCGGTGATGATTTAACTTGTACACCAGAGGATTATATCCTAAGATATAACGCAGATCTCGTGAATGATTTTGGAAATCTTGTATCTAGATCGCTTGCGATGTCAGAAAAATATTTTAATGGATTAGTTCATAACACCAAAACCAACAACGAATTCTTGAAAGATTTAGAAGATGTTGCGAAGAAGACAGTAGAAAACTATCATTCATATATGAATGAATTTAGAGTTGATAAAGCGCTAGCTGAGGTTAATGCTTTAGTCTCAAGAACAAATAAAGTGATCGATGAAACAGCACCTTGGGCTCTCTTTAAAGAAGAAAAACTAGATGAACTTGAGGCAGTTATTTATCACTTACTTGAGTCTATTAGAATAATAAGTATTTTATATGTTCCTTATTTAATAGAATCTACTCCAAAGATTTTTGAAGCTCTTTCCTTAAATAATGAAGAAAAAGATTTATTACATCTAACATTCTTTAATAAAGAGTTATATAATTCTAAGAAGTTAGAGGTTAATTTATTCCCTAGGGAAAAAGACCCTTTAAAAGCTAAAGAAGAAATTATAGAAGAAATGGCAGTAGAAATTAATAAGGAATATTAATATGAAAGCACATCAAATTCATTTAAGAGATAATGAAAAACTAAAATCAACTATCACATCCGTTATTATAGTAATACTCGCATCAGCTATGCTTGCGCTATCAACCGCAGTATTCTTAAATCCATGTGAATTATATGCGGGTGGTGTTACAGGTATAGCCCAAATCATTCTTCACACTGTGGGTGTTATCGCACACGGATCAGGTGGATGGAATGATTATATTGGATATCTTGGTATATTAAACTTTATATTCTTACTACCATTTGATATCTTAGCTTGGGTAAAACTATCCAAGAAATATGCTATCTATACATTAATATCATCTGTGGTTCAATCTATTGTGCTTGCCTTTTCTGCACCTTTAATTAATCTCGGTATATTTAGAGATGCACAAGGTGAATATAATATTTTAGCCTGTGTAGTAGTAGCCGCAGTTATTGGTGGTGCATGTAATGGATTGCTTATGAGAAGAGGCGCTACATCAGGTGGATTTATCACTTTATGTCAATATTTAAATCTTAAAAAAGGAAAATCAGTTGGTTCAATTAACCTTGTAGTATCAACCGCTATTATGCTTCTTGGTGCGACAGTTAACTATTTCTCTCAAGTAGATTCAAATATTGCGATAGGCGCCGCTATTTCAACCGCATTATATACACTTATCTGCTTCACATTAGATAACGTAGTAATAGACTTAGTTAATACTATATATAATAAAGTAAAGATGGAAATCATCACAGAAAAAGGGGAACTGGTGACAAACGCTCTCCTCGAGAAGTTCCAACATGGTATCACTATCACAAAAGGTTATGGTGCATACTCTCATAATGAAAAATGGATATTAAACGCAGTAATCAATAACTATGAATCTAACTACTATATCAAAGAGATTAAACAAATAGATCCAGATTGTTTCATATCTGTGCTTCCATGTATGGGTACAGTAGGTAACTTTAGAATAAGAACGATTGATAAATAAGATGACATTACTTGAGGCCATAAAGGTTAGAAGATCAATAAGAAAATATAATGGAGAACCTATCTCTTTAGAAACTAGAGAAAAGATCATCAAAAGATGTGAAAAGCTAGGTGAACTTTCACGCGCTAAATTTATCCCTCAGTTTGACGTAAAAGGAGTTTTTAATCCTCTAGTTACTTTTGGTGCGTTCAAAAACGCAAGTAACTATATTGCGGTAGTAGCCCCAAAAACCTATAAAGAAGATACTCTAGGCTACTTTAGCGAACAATTAGTCTTATACCTTGAAACACTTGGGGTAGGAACTTGTTTTGTCGGGGCATCTTATTCAAAGTTTGACGTGAAGATAAAAAAGAATAAAGATGAAAAAATCTTTATTCTTATAGCTTTTGGCCTATGGGACTTTACTGAACTTAAGCCAAGAAGAAGTAAGAGTCCAACTGATGTATCTAATATAACTGAATTATCTCCTTATTGGTTTAAAGAAGGAGTTAAAGCTGCGCTTCTTGCGCCAACCGCTTTAAACCAACAGAAGTTCTATATTGAACTAATAAATCAAAATACTGTGTCTATAAAATCGTTTCCTGGGCCTTTCTCTTTATTCGATAAAGGCATAGTAAAATGCAATTTCGAAATAGCCGCAGGAAAAGATAACTTTACTTGGGTTTAGTTTCTCTTGATTTAATCAAGAAAAAATGCTTAAATAAATATGCTTAATAAAGTGGCTCAATGGAGAAGCGGTTAACTCACTGCCCTCTCAAGGCAGCATTCATGGGTTCGAATCCCGTTTGAGCTACCACATAACAACAAGTATGCTAATACAATGGTTTTTACCAGAATATTAGCATTTTTTTGTTATTTTATTGTATCGAACATATACTTTATCAAGGTTAAGGGACTACTATGATGTATACGTCAAAATTCAACACGTATTATAAAAAAGAAAAAGATAATCAAATGTTATAGTTTAAATTTGCTATAATAAATGATTATCTTTTTTGTTTAA